>NZ_CP051428.1:4275000-4875000 GCF_012676905.1 Paenibacillus albicereus
GGATGAGATGATGTGAGGATCGATCTGGGCTGCGGCGAGGCCAAGCACCCGGGCTGCCGGGGAATCGACAGGCTGGAGCTGCCGGACGTCGATCTCGTGCACGACTTCGACGCTCCGCTGCCCTTCCAAGACAATTCCGTCGAATTCGCGATGCTGTCGGACAGCCTGCAATATTCGTCAAATCCGTCGCGGCTGATGGAAGAGCTGTACCGCGTCTGCCGCCACGGAGCTGTCATCTGCGTGTCGGCTCCCTACGCGCACGCCTCGGCGCATCTGGCCAACCCGTCCTATCGCTCGCTGCTGAGCGAGCAGTCCCCCCGCTACTGGACGTCCCATCCGGCCTGTTACGTAGACCGCGAAGAATACCGCTTCTGCGCGGAGCGGAGCTGGTCGCTGGATGCCGGGGGCGGTCTCGACCTGCGGCTCGTGCGGCTGGAGTTCTTCTACTTCCCGCAGTATGAAGGCATGTATGAGCCGCATGAGCTGTCGCTGCTGCGGCAAAGCCAGATGAACGTCGCCCATCACTTCATGATGCACCTGATCGTCGTCAAGCAGGAAGTATCCGAGGACGAAATGCAGTGGCTCGCCGTTCAGCCGATGGAGGAGCCCTCCTACGTCGAGGAGCTTCGGTTCCCGATTCGCGGAGGGAGCGATGAGCCGTTCCTGTATCCGGGTCCCATGGAGCCGATGATGGCGGCTGCCGCAGCCGCAGCGAACGAGGCGGAAGCGGAACTGGACCCGGATGAGGGAGCTGCGGAAGGCGCGATCGCCGACGACGTCCGCTCGGAAATCGACGCCGAGGCCGCCGGCGGGGAAAGCGAGGCTTGGAGCGAGCCGCGACGCGACGAAGCGGCCGCACCGGCCGCGACGCGCCCCTCGCGGGCGGGAGCCCCGTCCCGCTCGAGCCAGCGGAAAGGGAAGCGGGCCGGAAGCAAGCCGGCGCCCCCCAAGCGCAAGCGCCTTTCCTCCAAGCGAGTCTAAGCGGTTCGCCCGCTCGATGCCGAGTCTGACGCGGCCATAAAAAAGAGCCCATTCCCGAACCAACGGGAATGGGCTCTTGGCGTTGCGGTCAGCCGATGCGGCCGAGCAGGCGATGGAGCATCGCCGCCGTCTCCGCGCGGCTGGCCGTGCCTTGCGGCTTCAGCGCGCCGCTGTCGCCGCCGACGATGCCGGCCTGGACGAGAGCCGCCGCGCTATCGGCCGCGTACGGAGCGACGGAGCCGCTGTCGCGGAAGGCCGACAGGCTGGAGAGCGGAGCCTGCTCAAGCGGCTCTCCGGCCAGGGAGGCCGCGCGGGCGATGAGCGTCATCAGCTCCTGGCGGCTGACGGGAGCGAGCGGATCGAAGCGTCCGTCCTCGCGTCCTTGGGCCAGCCCCAGAAGCTTGGCGATGCGCGCCGCCTCCTCATAGTAGGCTCCCGCCGGGATGTCGCGGAAGGATGCCTCTCCGTCGGCGGAGAACTCGAACGCGCGCACGAGCAGCAGCAGCAGATCGCCGCGGCGGAGTTCAGCCGCCGGCTGGAAGCGCTGCTCGTCCACGCCCTGGACGATGCCGCGGGCAGCCAGCGCTTCGATCGCCCGCAGCGCCCAGGCGTGCTTAGTCAGGTCGCGGAACTCGGTCGCGGAGAAGACGGCCGCATACGTTCCGGACGCCCGGACATCGAATTCCATGCTGCCGCTGCCGGCGACGGCCCCGGCGGCGTAGCGGCCGCTCGGAACCGGGATGGACCGGCTGGCGTCCAGCAGCCGCACTCCGATGCGGTGGGAGGCGGGGATCATCTTGCCGTCCAGCTTGGCCGGCACGGAGACGCGTGCCGCAGGATGCGAGGCGGCCGGCACGACCGGCTTGCCGCCGCTTTCCAGGCCGATGCGGTAGACCGGGAGGCCTGCGGAGGCGGCTTGCTGCGCCGCGGCGAGGCCGCTGCGGTCCGCTTCCGCCAGCGTCAGGCGGACGTCGTCTCCGGCAAGCTCCGCGCCCTTGAGCCAGCCGGCCGGCAGCAGCAGCGTGCCGTTCGGCAAGCGAAGCTCCAGGCGGGAGGCGCCGCTGCGCAGCGCTTCGGCCGGCAAGATGACCGCGTAGCCTGACGCCCCTGCGGCGGATGGGACGTTGATCGTGATGTTGCCGCCCGCTGCCCCGGCCTGGTCGAGCTCGGCCCGGCTGACCGTGACGGAGGCGATGCCGGACGGAACGTCGAGCTTCGGCACGCCGGAGGTCAGATTGCCTCCGGGAGACGCGGTCGGCGCGGCGCTTGGAGACGCGCTTGGCGCAGGCGTCGCGATCGGACCATAGGTCGGCATCGGCGTGGCCGTAGGGCCGGCGCTCGGCGTCGGCGACGAGCCCGGCGACTCGCTCGGTTGTGGCGATGCGCTCGGATTCGTGCTCGGCTGCGGATCGGCCGGGCCGGTCACATAAGTGAATGCGGACACGTAGCTGGCGTCCATGCCGTCCTTGACGGCGATCGCGCGGATGACGGCCGTGCCCTCCACGAGAATCGGACCGTCGGCGCGCTTGCCGCTTTCGGCGGTCGGCAGGCTGCCGTCCAGCGTGTAGTAGACGGCGGCATCCGTCGTTCCGCCGGCCAGCGTCACCGCTTGCGGCTTGGCATACTTGCCGGCTTTGAGCGTGGCTTTGGCGATATCCGCCCGCCTCAGCTCGGCGACCGGCTCCTCGTCCGTCGGCGCGAGGCGCAGCCAGTCGAGGTTGAAGCCGTCGCCCTGAATCAGCACCGACAGCTGCTGCGGTCCGGCCGCGAGGGCGACGATGCCCGATGCCTCGCGGTAATTGCCCCAGCCGCCGGTGGACGGAAGCGATGCCGTGCCGACGGCTTGGCCGTCCGCGAGCAGCGCCGCGGATACGCCCGGCTGCTGCGTCGCATAGCGGTACGTGACTTTGTAGCGTCCGGCCTGCGGCACGTCCACTCCATAATGAAGCTTGTTGCCCGCATTGGTGTAGCCGACATTGGCGGTGCCGGCGCTGCGGTTCGTCTCAATGGCGTTGCGGTCGCCGTCGAAGTAGCTCTCCGCCTCGAGCTGCAGCGCTCCGTCCGCTCCCGCCGCCTGGAGGCGGAACGGCTCGATCGCCAGCGAGCCGACGTTGAAGCCGCTGGCGTTCGCGGCGAGACGGAGCGTCTGCTCGCCCGCCGGCAGATCGATCGTCTTGCGCACCGCAACCCAGTTGTTGTAAATCTGCGGCACGTCGTACGTCGCCAGCACGGTTTCGCCGAGCTTCAGGCGGAACGCGCCGATGCCGCCGCTTTGCGACTGGAGCTCCAGCGTCACCGTATAGCGTCCGGCCTCCGGCACGGACAAGCGATAGTCCGCCCAGTCTCCCGCATCCGACTCCCCGAGCTGGCGGCCGTCGGCCGATCCGCCGGCTCCCGGCTTGAAGCCGGACATCGCGGCGTAGTCATCGGCGGAGGCCGTTCCCGGCACGGCGATGAGGCGAGGGTTGTTCTTCACCTGAAGCACCGGACCGAGCTGCACCCAATCCAGCGCGAGCGGCCCATCCGCCGCGGTCAGCCGCAGCTGCTGGGAACCCTGGCTCAGCTGGATCGTGCCCGATGCCGTCGTCCACTCGGACGAGGCGAGCAGCGCGTCGCTCCGGATCGGGCTGCCGCCGTAGACAGACCAGGCTACCGTGGCGCCGGCCTCGGACTCCGTACGATAACGGTACTGCAGCTGGTACAGGCCGGTTTCCGGGGCGGCGATGCGGATATTCAGCTCGCTGCCGCCGTGCAGGCTGACCGCGTCCTTGGATGCGCCTGCCGGAGCCTCGAGCAGCAGCGCATGCGCCGTGCTGGAGGCCGCTTCGGCCTCGACGCGCTGCGGCAGCGCCGTCTCGCCCGCCGCTGGCTGCAGGCGCAGCTCGCGCAGCCGGTAGCCGGTGCCTGCGGCTTCGAGGCGCAGCTGCTGGTTCCCGGCCGGCAGGTCAAGCCGGACGCGGACGGCGGCATATTCGCCGTACGTGTCCCGCGTCACCGGCACATGGGCAGCCGTCGCGCCGCCAGCCTTCACCGTGACCGAGGCGTCCGCAGGCTGGCCCGCGTAGCTCAGGTCGAGCGTGTAGCGCCCGGCCTTGCGCACGTTCACGCCGTAGTCGAAGGCGGCCTGGCCTTGCGCCGGGTCGGCGTTCAGGCCGTCGACGACGCCCGTCGCCGCATCGGCGGCGTACGACCCTTCGGCCTGGTCGAAGCTCGCGGCCGCGAAGCGGCCCGGGGCGGTGCGGCCCAGCTCCGGACGGGTCCAGCGGTAGGTGGCGACGGACTTGGCCGGCACGACCGCGCTGATCTGCGTGCCGTCGCTGAGCAGCTTGACCGGCTGGTCGGACGCCGTCTGGTTGACGATCACCGCGACGATCGTCTTGCCGTCCGGACTGCGGAAGGCGACGTTCGTGACGGTGTCCTTGCTGCCGTAATTGCTGTCGATGCGCTCATAGCCCGGCAGGACGAACTTGGAGAACTGCGCCATCAGGTACGTCTCCGGCGCGAGCCAGTAGCGGTCGCGGTCCGCGGAGTCCTGGATGACCGGCGTCGGATCCGGCACGCCCGTCCACTGGTGGGCGCGGATGTCGCTGTCGAGCATGACGACCCACGAGTTGTAGCTGCGCGCCCAGTTGCGGAAGTACTGCGCGATGCGGTCCGCTCCCTGCGTGCCCCATACGGCGCGCTCCGTCAGGTAGACGTTCTTTTCCGGGAACAGCTCCTTGAGCCGGGTCATCTCGCTCAGCTCTCCGCCATAGTCGTGGAAAGCGGTGCCGTCGACGGCCTCGTAGGCGGCCGGATCGCGCAGCAGCTGCGCCGGATACGCCATCGTGTCGCCCGGGTTGTGGTCGAAGGTCAGGATCTTCACTCCGCCGAAGCCGGCGGCGTCGAGCTTCGTCCGCAGCAGCGCGGCCAGACGGCCCTGCTGCTGCCAGCTCATCTTGGTGCTCGGATACTCGATCTCGAGCAGCGGCTCGTTCTGCATCGTCAGCATCTCGATCGGAATGCCTTCGTCGCCATACGCCTGCACGAATTTCACCAGATAATCGGCATAGACCGGCAGGTAAGGCTCCATCACCTCGCCCTTGATCATGCTGCCCGTCGTCTTCATCCAGCCCGGCGCGCTCCACGGCGAGCCGAAGAACTTGACGTCGGGGTTGATCGCCTGAATCTCCTTGAGCGTGGAGATGATGCCGAGATCGCGGTCCTTCTGGATCGAGAACTTCTTGAGCTCAGGGTCGGTCTCGCCCGGCGGCAGGTCATTGTAGGAATAGAACGGCTGGCCCGTGAAGTCCGCCGTGCCGATCGTGACGCGCACGAGGCTCATGCCGGCTCCCTGCTCCTTGTCGAACAGCTGGACGAGCAGCTCATGCCGCTTTTCCGGAGACATCTTCATCAGATTGCCGACCGTCGATTCCTCCATGGAGGAGCCGATGCCGAAAATGGACTGGTAAGCGGTGTCCGCGTCCAGCTCGATGACCTCGCCCTTCGCTTCGTTGGGCTTCACGACGTCAAGCGGAGCCTGGGGGTCCAGCTTCTTGTCGCCTTCCTGCCAGCGCGGAGCGTAGTACCAGCGGATGTTGCCCGGATCGCGCTCGCGGCTGATCCAGCTCTGCACGGCGTCCTCCTGCACGACTTCCGGCTCGATCGGCGTGCCCGGGTTGCCCGGCTCCTCCGTGCAAGCCACGGCCGTCGGCGCCGGCGCGTCGCCGGTGCGGGTCAGCTTCACCCAGTTGAGGTTGAGGCTGCCGCCGAGGAACGAGAGGCGCAGCTTCTGCTTGCAGGGTCCCCCCGGCAGCTCGACATCCTTGGCCGCAGCCGAGCCCCAGTCCTGGTAGCTGTTGATGCGCGGCAGCGGAATCGTCGCGCTCGCCTGCTTGTTGCCGTCGACGATCCGAAGGCCGGAGCTGTCTCCCCAGCTGGCGTAGCGGACCTCGACGTCATACAGGCCGCCTTCCAGCTCGACCTCATACTCGGTCCAGTCGCCATCGTCGATGTAGCCGATGTTGTCGCCGCCGCCCGCATCCTGCGTCTTCTCCGTCTGGATGCCGGACTGGGCGACGAACGATTCCGCCTCGATCTGCAGGTAGCCCGGATTTTCCGGCGTCTCCGGCTGCGGAGCTTCCGGCAGCTGCGGCGTAGCTTGAGATTTTTGGAGACCATATCCGGTTTGGAAAAGAAACGCTTCCGCTCCCGGATCGGGCTTGGCGTACGCGCTCAGCTCGAACGGCCAGCGGATCGGCAGCTTGCCCTCGAACTCGCGCGAGCCGAGCAGCACATCGGCTACGCCCGCGCCTTCCGTGCCGGGCAGCCAGGCTGCGACCAAGCCCTGCACCTGGTCCAGCTGCTTCGTGACCGTCATCGGACGTCCGCTGACGAGGACGAGCACGATCGGAAGATCCGGATCGGCCGCACGGATGTTGTCCAGCGTCGCCTGGTCTTCCACGTCCAGGTCGAGGCTGGAGGCGTCCCCGCTACCCTCCGCATACGGCTTCTCGCCGAGCACGACGATGGCGGCGTCCTTGCCGGCAGCGCCGCGTCCGTGCTCATTGAACGTGACGGCCGCTCCGGTTGCCTTGGCCGCCGCCTGCAGCCCCTCGAGGATCGTCGTGCCGGGCGTGATCGCGCCCGACGAACCCTGCCAGGTAATCGACCAGCCGCCGGACTGGCGGCCGATGTCGCTGGCGTTCTTGCCGGCGACGAGCAGGTTCTTCATTGTCGGGAGCAGCGACAGGATCGGCGCCTCGCCCCCGTCCGCCCCGCGTACGAAATCGTTCTTGAGCAGGACGAGCGAGCGCGACACCGCCTCGCGCGCCACGGCGCGGCTCGCCTCCGAGCCGAACGCCTGCTGCATGTCGCGGTCGGCGTAAGGCTGCTCGAACACGCCGGAGCGGAACTTCACCGTCAAAATGCGCGTGACGGCGTCGTCGATGCGGGACATCGGCACGGCGCCTTCTTCGGCAAGCGCTTTCAGTTCCGTGTAGACCTGCTTCCATTTATCCGGCTCCATAATCATGTCGACGCCGGCGTTCACGGCCGTGCGCACCTGGGCCTTCAGCCCGCTGACCGCTGCTCCCGAGGAATCCCGCGTAATCTGGTCGATGGCGTTGTAGTCGGAGATGACGAAGCCCTTGAAGCCAAGCTCGCCCTTGAGCTTGTCCTGCAGCAGCCGCTTGTTGGCATGCATCTTGAGCCCTTGGATGCTGTGGTAGGAAGCCATGACGGTGCCGACGCCGGCTTGGACGGCCGCTTCATAGACCGACTTCTCCCGCTGCCAGATTTCTTCCTCGCTGTAAGCGGTGACGTTGCCTTGGTTGACGCCGCCTGCCGTGTAGCCTTCCCCCACAAAATGCTTGGCGGTGGCGACGACATGCTCCCGGTCGGCAAGCTGCTCCGGCTTCTCGCCCTGCAGCCCCTTGATGTAAGCCGCTCCAAGCCGGGCGGCAAGCGCCGGATCATCGCCGAAGCCTTCGTAGGTGCGGCCCCAGCGGATATCCTGCACGACGGCGAGCGCCGGCGCGAACGTCCAGTTGACGCCTGTCGCGCGAATCTCAGTCGCGGCCGCTTCGCCGACCTGCTCGGCCAGCTTGACGTCGCCCGCCGCCGCCAATCCGATGTTATGCGGAAACAGCGTCGCTCCCTTGACGTTGTTATGGCCATGCACCGCATCCACGCCGTAGAGCAGCGGAATGCCCAGACGCGTCGACAGCGCGCCGTTCTGGTAGCTCTCGTACAGCTCCGTCCACTTCTCCAGCGTGCTGTCGGCCTGCTTGCCGCCCGGGAACGAACCGCCGCCGCTCAGCACGGAGCCGAGATGGTACGTGCGCACGTCCTCCGGCGTCACCGAGGCGCGCTCCGCCTGCACCATCTGGCCGACCTTCTCCTCGACCGTCATGCGGGCGAGCAGATCCTCGGCGCGCTTCTCCGGTGTCAGCGCCGGGTTGAAATAGGCCGGAAGCGAGCTCGCTTCCGGAGCCGCCGACGCATACGCCGGCAGCATTCCCGCTGCCAGCGTCGCCGCCGTAAGCGCCGACAGCCAGCGCTTCGCCTTGCCTCTTCTTTCTTCCGGCGGCCTGGCGCTGCCGGCTCCGGATCGGCGCTGCTGCGGAGAAGGAATACTCGGTTTCATCACTCCATGAAGCCTCCTCTATGAATGTAATCGATACCATGACCGAGCATGCGGAGACGCTTTTCTGTAATCGTTTACAGAAAAGCATGCTTAGAGTCGTGCTGCCTGCGCCAGGATGCCGCTCCCATGCCAGCGATCGCAAGCCAAGTATAGGACAAGGATGTGCCGAAGGGGAATGCTCCTCCGGCACATTCTTGAAAAAACAAACGTCAAACCTGAAGTAACACCCGGTCGCGGGTGATAGCGCGGGTGATGGCGCAAGTGATAGCGCAGCTCATGGCGCGGGTGATGGCGCGGGCAGTACGGCCTTGAGCGGCTTCGGCGCAAGTGCAGGCCGCATAGGCGATGGCAGCTTGGGCGGTGCAGGCAGGAGCGGCGCGGGCAGCCGATAGGCCGAGGCAGTGAATTCGTCCTGCCCGATCCGGGCCCAGTCCGCGCTTACCGTATATCGCAAGCCGGGCGTGAAAGCGAAGCCGGGCGGAAGCCGGAAGCGCGGCGCCTGGCGGGCGGAGACGAGCTGCGTGCCCGGAATATACGCTGCTTCGAGCGTCCGGCCGCGCTCGGGCGAGATGCGCACGGACAGCCCTTCAAGCGGCGGCACGATCTGATAATAGCGTCCTTCGAACACGTTGTCGGCGCTCAGCTCGAAGCCGCTCCCGGCGAGTTCCGGCTGGAGCGCCGCCGCCACTCTTCCTACGTCGACCACGGCATCGCCGAAGGAACAGGTCAGCTCGACCGTATCGTAGGCGCAGGCGACGGCACGGCGGAAAAAGATCCGATCGACGCCGGCGCGGAAGCCGAGCTTGTCGCCGCCCCGGAACGAGCAGGCGTAGCGCTTGCCCGGCTGCTGGAGAGCCGTCGGCACGATGTAGGTTGCGCGGGAGCCGTGCTTGAGCCTCGGGCAGCCTGTCACCCGAAGCCCCCCGCTCAGCTTGAGATATGCCGCGGCTTCTTCCAGCTCCTCCGGCGCGAGCGGCTTGCTGAAGCTGAGCTGCAGCGACACCGGACTGAGCGCCTCCGCTCCGACCAGCTGCTTGGGCACGTATTTGGGCGGCTTCTCCGTCCTGGCCTTGCCCTTGCGGTTCATGAGACGGGACAGCAGCGGACGCTCCGTGCTCGTGGGATGATGCCAGCCGTCCGCCGGCTGACCGGATGTATCAATTTCGCTTTGCACGGCCCTGCACCTGCCCCGGGTGAAATGGATTCTGGCCTTACTGTATGCCGACCGGCTTGGGCAAGGTGAAGGACTGCGAGCGCTTCGTCTTGCGAGGCGCTTGGGCCGAGATGCAGGACTGCGAGCGCTTCGTTTCGAGGCGCCTGGACCGAGGTGAAGGACTGCGAGCGCTTCATCTCGCGAGGCGCTTGGGCCGAGGTGAAGGACTGCGACGCTCCGTTTAGAGGCGTTTTAGAGATCGACGCAAGTCATAGGGGGCCGGGGAATGCCGGGAGGATTGGAATGTCGGGATGACTGGAATACCGGGAGGCGAGCCTTTGTGCGGTTGGCGGAATGCCTGCTCCTTTCGCTGAATGAAGGCAGTCCGGACTCCTTCAACGCTCGCCCGCCTGCTCTACTCTGCGAATGAAGGTAGTCCGGACCCCTTCAACGCTCTCCCGCCTGCTCTACTCTGCGAATGAAGGTAGTCCGGACTCCTTCAACGTTCGACTGCCTGCTCTACTCTCCCAATGAAGGCAGTCCGGACCCCTTCAACGATCGCCCACCTGCTCTACTTTGCGAATGAAGGCAGTCCGGACCCCTTCAACGCTCGCCCGCCTGCTCTACTCTCCCAATGAAGGCAGTCCGGACTCCTTCAACGCTCGCCTGCCTGCTCTACTCTCCCAATGAAGGTAGTCCGGACCCCTTCAACACTCGCCCGCCTGCTCTACTCTGCGAATGAAGGCAGTCCGGACTCCTTTAACGCTCGCCCGCCTGCTCTACTCTCCGAATGAAGGCAGTCCGGACTCCTTCAACGCTCGCCCGCCTGCTCTACTCTCCCAATGAAGGCAGTCCGGACTCCTTCAACGCTCGGGAACGGGTCGCTATCAAAGTCAAAGTCTAAGTCGACTGACCTTTTGCGACGAGCACTGCCCGCAGGTTAACCATCTCTAAGCTACGAGTGCCGAGAGGGAGGACGCTTAAATAGCCGTAGCTTGCAACCAGGTAGACTAGTTGATCTTGAAAAATGAAAATCCAAGGCACATGACTGCCTTGGATTCGTAGATTCGGCCTGACATTCAACCTCCAAGGCAGAGAACTGCCTTGAATTCGCAGCGTCGACGGAACGGCGCAGCGCGTCCTCTAGTCGAACGCCGCGCTCCGCGCGTCGTCGGCGATGCTCTGCACCGTCTCCGCCGAAATCGTGAGCAGCGGATACTCGTCGCCCGCCTCCTGGCGCTTCAGCGCGCGCTCCTTGAAGTAGCGCGGACTGCCCTCGCCCATCTCCTCGTCGTAAAAGAGCAGCATGGCGTCGCTCTTGCGCACGAGCAGGCTGTCGCGGGCGGTCAGCTGCCAAACGCCCTCATACGGCTGCTTGCTGACGCTGGCATGGTGGTCCACCCGCCGCAGAAGCTCCTCGTAATACAGCTTGCGGTCGTCCTTCCACTTCTCGTCGACGTTCGCGTAGGCGGTCAGAATCGATATCTTGAGCTGCGGATAATCCCGCTTCAGCTCCAGCGCCGCTTCGACCGCCCACAGGTCGAAGCCGTAGCCTCCCGGCGACAGCAGCCACTCGAGGCCGTCCTCCAGCAGCGGCACGAGCCGGCTCGCCGCCGCCGCCTTGATGTAAGGGATCGCCTCATGCTTCTGGTTGAAAATGTTCAGCTCATGCGCCCGATACCCGGTCGCGAGCAGATTCACGATGCCGCCCATGCGCAGCGCCCCCTCATCTCCGGCCTGCCCGGGCGTCGGCTCATCGCCGGCCGCCAGCTGAACCTAGGCGGGCTGAACGCCGCAACCGCGGCATGCCGCCCGCTAATCACCGGCCGCCTCGAGCAGCAGATCCGGCGCTTCGCCGGCCGGCAGCTCCTGCACCTTGCGCAGCTTGCGCTCGATCGCGCGCGAACGCACCGAGGCGGCATCGATCGAATTGCTCGCCTCCTGCAGCTTCTTCTGCGTCTTGTCGAGCAGGTCGCCGAACTTGCCGAATTCCGTCTTGACCGCGCCGAGCACCTGCCACACCTCGCTCGAGCGCTGCTGGATCGCCAGCGTCTGGAAGCCCATCTGCAGGCTGTTGAGCAGCGCCGTGAGCGTCGTCGGACCGGCGATGACGACGCGATGCTCGCGCTGGACGTATTCCCACAGGCCCGGCCGCCGCAGCACCTCCGCGAACAGCCCTTCCACGGGAAGGAACATGATGCCGAAGTCGGTCGTGTTCGGCGGATCGAGATATTTGGCCTGGATGCTCTTGGCCTCCGCCTTGATGCGGGCGTCGAGCAGCTTGGAGCATTCGGCCGCTGCCGCGTGGTCGTCGGCGTCCAGCGCGTCGAGCAGCCGCTGGTAGTCCTCGATCGGGAACTTCGAGTCGATCGGCAGGTACAGCCACTGCTTGGGGTTGTGCTTGTCCGGGATGCGCACCGCGAACTCCACCCGCTCGCTGCTGCCGCGCCGCGTGGCGGCGTTGCGCTCGTACTGCTCCACGGTCAGCGTCTGCTCCAGCAGGTTGCCGAGCTGAATCTCGCCGAGCGTGCCGCGCGTCTTGACGTTCGTCAGCACCTTGCGCAAGTCGCCGACGCCGCTCGCCAGGCTCTTCATCTCGCCGAGCCCCTGATGCACGAGCTCCAGCCGGTCGCTGACGAGCTTGAACGACTCGCCGAGCCGCTGCTCCAGCGTCGCGTGCAGCTTCTCGTCCACGGTCGCGCGCATCTGCTCGAGCTTGCGTCCGTTGTCCTCCTGCAGCTGGCGCAGCTTCTCCTCCACCGTGCCGCGCACGAGCTCCAGCTTGGTCTCGCTGACGCGGGTCAGCTCGGAGAGCCGTTCGGAAAAGTGATCCAGCAGATGCTTCTGCTGCTGGGCCATGTCGTTCATATTGGCCATGAGCATGCGGTTCGTCGCATTCAGCGCGGCGGCCAGCTCCTCGCGGCTCTGCCGGGCCGAGGCGGAAGCTTCCTGGCGCGCCTGCGCCGCCTGCTCCAAGCTCTCCCGGCGCAGCTCCGCCCGCAGCCGCTCCAGCTCCGCGCGCAGCTCGCGGAGGAGAGCCTCCTGCCCGCCCCGGCCGCTGTTCGGGCGCCGAAGCAGCAGCAGGGCGATGCCGGCCAGCACGAGCAGCTGCAGCGCCGCGATGAGGATCGTGTTCATATCCATCGGTCCGACCTACCTTCTGTAATCAGCCGCGCCGGACGGCGCTCAGCTGGACTTGCGGGCGAAATAATCCTGCAGCCCCTCGGCGATCGCCCTGGCCGCGGCCTTTTGGTAGGAAGCCGTACGGGTCTCCTTTTCGTCCGTGGCGTTGCTGAGGAAGCCGAGCTCCAGCAGGACGGCCGGCAAGCGGTTCTCCCGCAGCACGTGATAATCGCCGAAAGCGATACCGTTGCTGCGGAGGCTCAATCCTTGCAGCCGCTCCTCCACCGCATGAGCGAGCGGAGCGTCCTTGCTCTTGGAATAATAGAACACCAGCGTGCCCGACGCCTGGTTCTTGGCGGAATTGTAATGCACGCTCACGAACGCGTCGGCCGCCGCTGCGGCTGCCGTACGGACCCGTTCGGCCAGCGCCGGCTTCTCGCCGTCCTTGACGCGCGTCAGGACGACGCGCGCGCCGAGCGAGCGGAGCTCCTCGGCCAGCAGCTGGGACGTGCTGAGCGTAAGGTCCTTCTCCTCGGTGCCATGCGTCGTGCCGATCATGCCTGGGTCGTTGCCTCCGTGCCCCGGGTCGATGGCGATGAGCTTGCCTTGAAGGCTGCCGCGGGAAGAACCCGCCGTCGGACCGAGCCCGCTGCCGGAGCTGACCGCGACGCTGCCTCCGATGTACTGGCTGCTCATCCAGGCCGTCTGGCCGCTCTCGGTCGTGACGCGGGTCCAGCCGCCCTCTTGCTTCAGGACCTTGACGCGATCGCCGGTCGTCACGCTGCCGAGGATGCCATAGCCCGTTCCCGGGCCGCTCCGCAGCCGCACGCCGCTGCCGGAGATCGATTTCCAGCCGCTGTCCTTGGATGTGGAAGCCGTCGTTACGGACGCGCCGGAGCCAGACGAGCTGGCGGAGCCGGAAGCCGCCACCAGAAAATGCGCGGCCGCCCAGCCCTTCAGCCCGCCGCCGCTCAGCTTCGCCCAACCGTACTTCTCCTCCGTCACCTGCACCGTCGTTCCCTGCTTCAAATACCCCTTCAAAGCGGAGCCGCTGTCGGCATCCTCGCGCACGGCAAGCGAATTCGTGCCGACCTTGTAGCTCTTGCCGGCCGCCGTCGCCGCTTCCGCGCTCCAGAACGGAAGCGCGAGCAGCAGCGCCAGCAACGGCAGCGTCAGCCTGCGAATCATTCGGCTCCTCCTTTCATCCGAGCGTCCCGCACCTCGATCACCGCTTCGCGCTCCGCCTCGTCGTAGACGAGATGAAGCTCCTTGGCGTCGAGATACCACAGCTGGTCCTCCTCCATGAAGAACACGAGCCCTTCCCGCTCCTCCCGAAGGCCCGGTGAACGCGACTCGTCCTTCATGATGCCGAGCGACAGCCCCGGCTGCACGCTTCCGCAGCCTCCGAGCCGCACGAAGACGCGCAGCTGCTCCCCATCATCCAGGCCCAGCTCCCGCTTATACCAGCGAGCCGCTTCCGGCTCTACGACCAGTCTCATGTCCCGTGCTCCTTCCTTACCGCGCGGGGACTTGCCTCCCGTTTGCCCGGCAATCATGCTACTAGTATTTGCTAGATTCGAAGATAGTATAACAAAGGCGGACTTGCTAGAGCCAGCCGAAAGGCCGTCCATGAATAAACTCTCATCGAATGGCTCGGGAAGGAAAACCGTTCGCCCCTCTCGCGGGTCTAATAGATAGGAGCCCCTGACTAACGGCAAGGGGCCGCCGAACGGGAAGCCCCGGATAAGGAGCGCTTATGATTGCACTAGACTCGGAAGAAAAAAGGAAGCTCGCACGACGGGCCGCCGCCGGCGATGAGGAGGCCTTCCTCGCGGTGATGGATGCCGAGCGGCACCGGCTGCGGCGCATCGCCTCGGCCTGCCTGCCCGGAGAGCACGACGTGCTCGAAGCCGTGCAGGAAACGGTGTGCCGGGCCTGGCTCAAGCGTCGCGAGCTGAGTCACCCGGATCACATGGGCACCTGGCTGGTGCGTATCCTGCTGCGCGTCTGCGCCGACGAGCTGAAGCGCAGCCGGAGGCAGCCGGCGCGCGCGGAAACGTCGGAGCTACTGGAGCGGCACAGCCAGGAGGCCGGCCCCCAGACGGACGAAGTCCAGGAGGCCGCTCTGCGGCTCGACTTGGCGGCGGTCGTCGATTCGCTGGAGCCGCCCTATCGGGATGTCGTGCGCATGAAATACCACCGCGACATGACGCTGGCCGAAATTGCCCGCGCGCTGGAGAAGCCGCCGGGCACGGTGAAGACGTGGCTGCACAAGGCGCTCGGACAGCTGCGCGGACAGCTGCAGGGCAAAGGAGAGGAGGGCAAGCATGGCGGATGATGGAAGGGCTAGAGGCCGAAAAGCGGAAGAACAAGAGGCTGTCGGGCAAAAGCCGATGGAGGCGGGCGACTCGACCAGGGGCGACAAATGGAGCGAACGGATGACCGTCGCAAATCTAAAGGAGCCCGCAGCGGGCGAACGGCTGACTGGAGCCGGGTCGGCGGTGTCTGCGGCGGGCGGCGAGCTTCGGACTGGAGCCGGGTCGGCGCAGTCTGCGGCGCGCGGCGAGCTTCGGACTGCAGCCGGGTCGACGGAATCTGCGGCGGGCGAACGGCTGACTGGAGCCGGGTCGGCGGTGTCTGCGGCGGGCGGCGAGCTTCGGACTGGAGCCGGGTCGGCGGTGTCTGCGGCGGGCGGCGAGCTTCGGACTGGAGCCGGGTCGGCGGTGTCCGCGGCGAGCGGGCCGATGCCGGGTTCGGAGCCGGCGGAGCTTGCAGCGGACGCGCGGCTGCATGCCGCGATCCGGGCGGGACTGGAGCGAGGCAAGCGCCGTTCCCGGCCGCGCCGCAGACGCCGGCTCGGGCTTGCCCTTGCGGCTGCGCTGGTCTCGCTGCTGGCCATGACCGCCGGAGCCGCCAAGGTCAGCCCGGCCTTCGCCGCCGCGCTGCGCAGCGTGCCGGCCCTCTCCGGTTTCTTGCGGCTGATCGGAGAAAGTCCCGCGCTGCTCAGCTCAATCGACCGCGACCTGCTGCAGGTCGTCGGCCGCACCGCCGAAAAGGACGGCAAGCGGCTGACCGTCGAGGCGCTCGTCGCGGATGAGCGGCGGCTGGTCGTGTTCTACCGGACGAACTTGCGGATGGAAGGGCTTGAGCCGACTCGGCTCGACGTCAAGGATGCGCAAGGCAAGCTGATCTCGGCTTCCTACGGCCATTTTTCCCCCGATGCGCAAGATGGGCCGGCAGACGAAGCCGGCGCCCGACCGGATATGATCGACGTGCAGATGAGCCCGGACGAGAGCCTGCCGGAGCGGGTCCTCATCGAGGCCGAGCAGGACGGCGTCGTGCTGCAGGTGCCGCTCGACATCGATCTGGGCAAGACGGCGGGCCTCGTGCGCGAGTTCCCCATGAATCGGACGCTGGAAGTCGACGGACAGAAGCTGACCGTCGTTTCGGCCCGCCAGACGCCGCTGCAGCTGGAGCTGCGGCTGCACAAGGATTCCGCCAATACGATGGATATTCGTAATTTGCTGAATCTCCGCCTGACGGACGAATCCGGGCGCGAGTGGCGCAGCACCGGCGGCTTTCTCGGCGACGAGCCGGTCCTGTTCTATCAGAACGGCTACTTCCAGAAGCCGAAGTCGCTGACGCTGCGGGCGGACGGCTTCGTGATGTTCGCCAAGGGACAGAAGATCGTCGTCGACTCGGAAAAGCGCCTCGTGCTGAAAGCGCCGGACGATCGGCTCTCGCTGACAGCGCCGGAGACGTCGCTTCATCACGGACAGCTCGACGTGTCCAACGTGCTCGCCTTCCGCCTTTCGGGCCTCGATGAGCGGGAGAGCAAATACGGGTACAATCTCGTTTCCAGCACGTTCACGGACGGGTCCGGGAAGAAATGGGAGGAGGTTGGCACGGATCGTATGATTCGCTCGTCCATGACGTCCGAAGGCCAGACTTATTATGTAAAGCTTCCGGCGAAGAAGCTCCCGCAGCCGCTCACCTTTGACGTGGAGGGCTACCCGGGCTACGCGCTGCATCCGATCGAGCTGGAGATGCGTCCGGAGTGAGCAAGTCCAGGAAAAAGAACGCTTAAAAAACGAAACCCGCCGGAACGGTGTCCGACGGGTTTCTTGGCGCGCTCTCGGTGCCGTTTGATTGCTGCGTATGGCGCATCAAGAGGTCAGATTCCGCTCGTCGCGCCAGGGTCCGCTTCAAAACCGCGTCGCATCTGCGGGGAGCGACTGCACCTGGCGCAAGTAGGACGTCATGCGCTCGTCCTCCTCCGCCGGATAGCGGCAGCCGAGCCGGGTCGCCACTTGTTCTCCTGAGCGCCGGAACAAGCCGACCGCCGCGAAAAGCGATTCCCAAACTTCCTCCTCGCTGCCGCCAGGAAAGGTCTGCAGCAGTCCTTCCCATTCGTCGACCTCCAGCCACCGCCGGATCCGCTTGCGGTTCTTGCCGACGCTGACGGAGAAGCCTGTCCGATAGCCGACCTGCCACTCCAGCATCTGCAGCAGCATCGGCCGCAGGATGCCGTTCAGATGGTCCATCGCGAACAGGATTTCCCGCCGCCATAGCCCTTTGGCGACGTAGGTCGAGACCATCCAGAATTCATTGCGGCAGTCGTGGAACGAAGCCTCGCTCGGCGGACGCACCCGGTACTCCTCGTCTGTAGGCGGCTGGACGTCCGTCAGCAGGCCGTCCTTGTCGAGCAGCACCTGCAGCAGCTTGTCCTCCTCCGAATACGCTTGCGCCTCCTCCAGCGGAATGAGCGTCAGGTCGAGCTTGTTGCCGTCCTCGAACAAGATCAGGTACGAGAAACGGTCGCCCAGCTCCGCCGGGAACAGCTCCATCGACTCCGGCGTCTGAAGCCATAGCCGCGATCCGAAGCAATCGATCCAGTCCGGATCGTTTCGGAAGGAATCCATCTCCGAGACGAGATACGAAATGTCATAGTCCTGAAACAGATCCCGGGAAGCGTTCGAATCGGTCCGCGATCCTTCCAGCGTAACCGCCCGAATCCTCTCGTCCCTCCTCGCGATATTCAGAAACAAGGCCATCATGTCCGCTTCTCCGCGCATCGTCGCCGCCTCCCTCATCAAATCTCCCACTACGTGCGAGGTCGAACGGCTCCCCGCGCCGAGTCGCTTCCGCCTCGCTCGATCCGCTGCAGGCATCGCAGCCGAGCTGCGGCACCGCGCGCTGGCCGCCCCCGCATTCTCCCCCACCGCATGCAGCTTGGTCCCTTTGACAACTGCTCGCTCTCCGACGTCCCTCCCAAGCGGCCCTCTCTATCCTTTTCTTTTAAGTTAATCCAAGAAAAGTAAAGGAAGGAATGAGGGTCGCGGAGAACCATATAGAAACCGTAAAATCTCGTTCCGGAGAGGAGAAACCCGATGCAGCCTCCCCCTGTCGCCCTCGGCCGACTGGCCGCCCGCTGCTCCGCGATCGGAGCCGCCATGCTGTGCGCCGGAGCCTTGCTTTGGCTGCCGATTTCCCACCTGCACGATCCGCAATGCCCGTTGTTCTGGCTGGTCGGCACATGGAGATTCGTGCTTCCCTTGTCAGGAGGAACGCTGCTCGCGCTGGGCCGTTCGATCGCCGTCATCTCCAACGTCGTTTTGGACGAATGGGATTCCTTGCACGAGGAGCTGAACCGGGTCGAGCAGGAGCTGAACCGGCTAGGCATTCGCTGAAGCCGGCCGCTAGAGTCCAAGCCCGCCGCGCACGATGCCGATCAGCTCCGGCAGATGCTCGGGATGTGCGGCGATCAGGTACGGCTCGGCACTCATCCCTTGGAAAGGCCCGCCGTTGAAATCGACGACCGCCGCTCCCGCCTCGCGGGCGAGCAGCAGCCCGGCGTACAGATCGTCTCCCTCCGAATTGTACAGCACCATCGCGTCCAAGTCGCCGCGCGCGAGCATGCACCACTGCACCGCCGGCGCCCACAGGCGGAGGACCCGCTTGAAGCTGCCCTCCAGCCGGGCCTTGAGCGCGAGCACGCGCTCGTCCTTGCCGACGGCATGCCCCTGAATCCAGCCGACGGTCATGCGCGGCACGGACGGGCAGCGGCCGATCGAGATCGGAGAACCGTCGACGAAGGCTCCTTTCCCCTTTTGGGCCACGTACAGCCGATCCAGATGAGAGTCGCAGATGACGCCGAGCAGCGGCTCTCGCCGATAAAGCAGCGTGATCGACACGCCGTACACCGGCAAGCCGATCGCGTAGTTGTTCGTCCCGTCGAGCGGATCGACGAGCCACAGCCAGTCGCCCGGCGCTCCGTGCCAGCCCGTCTCCTCGCTGCGGATCTCATGGTCGGGGAATGCCGCGCGGATATGGCCCAGGATGATCTCCTCGGCGAGCGTATCGGCGACGGTGACGAGATCGCCGCTGTCTCCCTTGTCCTGCACCTGCTTGTCCCGCGTGAAATACTCCCGCGCCAGCGCCGCCGCCTCGCGGGCGGCGAGCTCGGCCACCTCCCGGGCCTGGGCCAGCACCGCCTGACGGTCGGTCATGGCGTCTCTCCTCTCGCTGCCGCCAGCCAGCCGGCCAGGTCCGCCTGCCAGTCGGCCGCCCAATCCCGGAACGTCCGCTCCTCGGGCCAATCGGCTGCTCCCATCGCCTTGAGGCAGCCCCAATCGAGCACGTTCTGATGCAGCAGATGGACGGCGAGGCGGGCTTCCCAACCGCGATCGGCCTCCATGCCCTCCGTGCAGGCGCGGAGGAACCGCGCCGCCCGATCATGCCGGCCGCGGCTGCGGTAATAGACGAGCAGCTTGGGCAGATCGGCCAGCGGATCGCCGAAGTAGCCGTTCGTCAGGTCGAACAGCCCGCTCAGGCGCATCCCGCCCGGCTCGTCCTCCAGCAGGAAGTTGCCCGGCTTGAAGTCGCCCATGCACATGGAGGCGCGCTGCAGCTTGGCGAAGCCGAGCTCCGCCTGACGCAGCACGCCCTCCGCCCACGCCTCGTCCTCCGCTCCGATGTCGGAGAAGCGCGCGGCGTCCTTGAGCCAGTAAAGCACCCGATGGGAGAGCCAGCTGAAATAGCCGCCCTCGAACGGAACGATCCGGCCGTTCCGCGGATCGTACTCGCCGAATGCCGGCTCCGTCCAGGCATGGATCTGGCGCAGCGCCTCGGCGGCCGCCTGCGCTCCAGCCTCGCCGCCGTCATCCGGCAGGTCGCCGAGATGCCGTCCCGGCAGGCAAGGCATGATCGCGTAGCTCCAGCCGAACAGATCCGTCCGCTCGTCCATGACATAGGGAACCGGAAGGGGCAGCTTCGTCCGGGTGGCGAGCTGCTCGGAGAACCAGCGCTCCTCTTCCAGCTGCCCCGGGTAGAGCGGGTTTCCTTTGAAAATGTATGCGCCTGTGTCCGTCTCGATCCGCAGCGTCTGGTTCATCGCGCCTTGGCCGGTCCGGCTCCAGGCAAGCAGCCGGCCGAGTCCGTGCCGATCCAGCATGCGCTGCAGCTGCTCGCCGTTCGTCTCGCCTAAGCGAGGTGAGGAAAAAAAAATGGCTGTCGTCATCGTCGTTCCTCCGGTTCGAACGCATGTTCTATTCTCCGTCTATCATAAAGCATTGGAATCATTTGGACAAGCATTCGGCGGAAAGCTCACAGGGCCGGTTGGCCGCGGCAAGGACGATCGACTCCTTGAGCGCTTCCCCTGGACGAGACGAGCAAAGGCGCTTCGGATCTCCGGACAACGCCAGCCGGCCCGATCTGCATGGGATGCGGATCGGGCCGGTACCGCCGCCATGCGTGGAGGCCATAGGCAAAAGCGCCCTAGCTCCAGTACCGGCGGCTGGCGCAATGCTCGCGGTACAGCTCATAGCTCTCGTCGAACTTGACGAGCTCGACGCAGCGGCCTGTCCGGGGCGAGTGGATCATCCGTCCGCCGCCCGCGTAGATGCCGACGTGGTGGACCCGGCCCAGGCCCTCCTCATAGGCGAAAAACAGCAAGTCGCCCGGCGTGAGCTCCTCCCTGTCCACCGGCAGGCCGTTCCGCGCCTGATCCGAAGCATCGCGGGGGATGGCGAAGCCGGCCGCGCGGTGCATCGCATAGGCGAGCCCGGAGCAGTCGTAGCCGAAGGAGGAGATGCCGCCCCATAGATAAGGAAGGCCGAGGTAGCGCTTGGCCTGCTCGACGATGATCCGGCCGGCATGCCGGCCTTCTCCGGATCCTGCCGCCCCTTTTTCCGGCCCGATCAGCCGGATGTCGCTCCGTCGCAGCAGCCCGCCTCCCCCGTGGGGCAGGGAGACCTCGACCCACTCACCCCGCTCGGCGACGGCAGGCAGCTCGGTGAGAAAGCTGAGCTCGATCCATGGCTGCGGCTCGCAGGCGGCGCCAGGCTCGGCGGCCTCTGCCGCTATGTCGCTTGTTTCGCAACTGAAGGCTGCCGCTGGCGCGGCGGCCTCTGCCGCTGCCGGGCCTGACCCGCCGGTCCAGGCAGGCGCGGACGCGGCCTGATCCGCCGCGCTCCCGACGGGGATGCCTCCGCGATGAAGCCACGCGCTCTCGGCCGTGACGACCGCGCGCAGAGCCGCATCGCCGCGCTCCGGAACGCTCACCGTGCCGTCAAACACGAGCTGCACGAGCGGCATCCAGCCCGGATAGCCGCCCGCCTCCTTGGCCGTCGTCTGGGCGGGCGCATGGATGCGCGCCCAGCCGTCCTTTTCCTCCGCGACGAGCACCCGCTCGCCCAGCAGCAGCTGCGTCTGCAGCCGGTTGCCCTCGCACAGGTCAAGCCGCTGCTCGAAGCCCATGCTGCCGAGCCAGCCCCTCACGTCCGCCGGGGACGCCAGCGCCGGCGCGTCCTGCTCCCGCGCATGCGCCGGGCTCGTCCATACGCCGGCCACGCTGACCGCCACGCGCGCTTCCTTTCCGCTCGCCTGCTTCATGCCGCCATGCCTCCTTCAACGATTGAATTCGCCATGCGTTGACTTGCATTCCAGAGTTCTGCTTCTACCTTCTCCACCAACAGTCTCCGATCCTTTGCATCGAACAAAAAACCCGATCATCGTGCATGATCGGGAATGACAATTCACGAGCCGACGAAATCGGCTTTTTGGCTCAGCTGCCGCTGAAATGCAGCCAGTTTGTTTACGTTCTCTGGGTGCAGCGTGCCGTCCTGCTCCATCAGCATGGCATGCTGAAGGGCAATTTCATGAAATAGCGCAGCGGCCTCTTGCATGAACACGGCTTGTTCGGCCGTCAGAGGATTGCGGTCCAGCTGATGGTGGACCAAATAGTCCAGCATCCTGCCGCCCACATGAAAATCGGTGATTCTGTCATCCGTCATTTCTCTTAAAATGGTGGACTCATTCTCATATTTAATCAGCATCAAACGCATCGCCTCAAAGGAAACGATGTTTCCCTCTTTCGTCGCCTTGAATAACTCCCTTAATTCGAGAGCAGATCCTCTCGCCAGTGTGGAATTGACACTAAAAAGGTCTGTTCCAGATTTTCGCTCCCAATCGTTCTTGTCCTTAATTGTCACAACAAGAGCAAAAACTAATCCTATAAGAACAACAGAGACCACTATTTGAATAATTTTCCTGATCATTTTAGTCCTCGTTTCAATTTCAGAAATTTTGATTAAAATAAGTCTCCACTTTAGGAGTGACAAAAAATACCGGGGAGCTATCGACATAGCACAAGTAAATTACTTTTGCTTTGACAAAAACTTTAGCCGTGGTATCAACATCTTCTGTGACAGGATAGTAGAAACCGAGACCGCCCTCCGTTAGATCTGCAGCCGCGGTTACACCTTGTGTTTTGGAGGGCAGATCTGCATTTTTATCAATTGGCCCATTAAATCACTAACCAAAGCTAATTCCGCTTTGTACGTCTAGCTGTCTGCACGCACGGCCGGAGCAAAGCCTGCGCCGACACTTCCCAAAACCAAGATCGCTGCCAAGAAGAAGCCAACAGCACGAATCGAGATCATCCTTTTCATCATATGAAATCAAACTCCTTTTCATCCATTTATACCCGATTTATACACTTATACCTAATTTATCTATCAGCACAAAATGGAAAAAAACCAGAGCCGGATTCACCTTCGAATCCAGCTCTGGCTTCACCAAAAACCTACGAAACCGCAACGCCCGCTCCCGGACGGATGATGCGCACGCCGCGGATGCCGAGGCCCGGCGCGTCGGGGAACGTCATGACGCGGCCGTCGTAGCGGACGCCGCCGTCGACGATGTCGCTGCCGATGAGCAGCGGCGCGTCGAAGTCGAAGCGCGTGATGTTCTTCTTGCTCGCTGCCAGATGGGCCGCCGCCGTGACGGCGACGCGCGACTCGATCATGCTCCCGACCATGCACTCGACGCCGTGCTGCTCCGCGAGCGCGTTGATCTGCTGCGCCTTGTAGATGCCACCCGACTTCATCAGCTTGATGTTGATGAGGTCGGCCGCCCGCAGCTGCAGCACGCGCAGCGCCTCCGCCGGCGAAAAGACGCTCTCGTCCGCCATGATCGGCGTCTGCACGGCGTCGGTGACGGCCTTGAGCCCCTCGACGTCATGGGCCCGCACCGGCTGCTCGACGAGCTCGACGTCCAGCCCGAGATCCTCCATCCTCCGGATGGCGCGCACCGCCTCCTTGACGCTCCAGCCCTGGTTGGCGTCGAGCCGGATGCGCACGTCCGGACCGACGCGCGCCCGGATTCCCTCGATCCGCCGCACGTCGAGATCGGCCTCGTCCTTGCCGACCTTGACCTTGAGCACGTCGAACCCGCCGCGCACGCTCGCCTCCGCATCGCGCGCCATCTCCTCCGGCTCGCCGACGCTCACCGTGAAGTCGGTCTCCAGCACGTCCTTGTATCCGCCGAGAAATTGGTACAGCGGCAAGCCGCAATGCTGGGCGACGAGGTCGTAGATGGCCATGTCGAGCGCCGCCTTGGCGCTCGGACTGCCGACCATCGCGCCGTGCACCGTCTGCAGCAGCCGCTCGTAGCCGAGCAGGCTCTGCCCGATCAGCGGCGGCGCGAGCGTATGCTCGATGGCCGCCTGGATGCTCTCCAGGCTGTCGCCGGTAATGACGACAGTGGACGGAGCCTCGCCCCAGCCGATCCGCCCGTCCCGGTCGCGGACGCGCACGATGATCGACTCCGCCTCGCGCACGGTGCGCAGCGCGGTCCGAAAAGGCTTCGCCATCGGGGTCGACTGCCGCATCGCCTTGATGCTCTCTATAATCATGCCGGATGTCCTCCTCAACCTAGCCTCTCTCGCTGTCCGTCACCGATCCGCTCCCCGTCTCGTCCTCTGCCCAGCCCGGGTCCGTAAAAACCAGCCGGCGCTCCGCCGTGCTCAGCCGCGCCTCTACGCCGAGCGGCACGACGAGCTGCGGCGAGCCGTGGCCGATGCGGAAGCCGGCCAGCGCCGGCTTGCCCGCCGCGCCGAGATGCTCCTGCAGCACCTCGTCCAGCGTGAGCGACGCCTTGCGCTTGGCCGGGCCGCAGTTGTGGAAATCGCCGACGATGACGCCTGCGGCGTCGTCCAGCTTGCCCGCCTGCCGCAGCTGCATGAGCATGCGGTCGACGCGGTACGGCTCCTCGTCGACGTCCTCCAGCAGCAGCAGCCGGCCGCGCGTGTCGAGCTCATAGCGCGTGCCGAGCGTGCTGACGAGGAGCGACAGGTTGCCGCCGACGACCGGACCGCTCGCCTCTCCCGGCACGATCGGCCGCAGCGGTCCGTGCTCTTCGCCATAGCTCGGCGCATGAGGCTCCAGCAGCTGCCGATACGCCTCCAGCGTCACCGGATGCGGCCGCGCATGGTCGAAGCCGCCGCTGCCGGCCGGCTGCTCCCGCAGGTCGATCATCATCGGCCCGTGAAAGGTGACCAGCCCGGCGAGCCGGCCGATCGCCGCGTGCAGGAACGTGATGTCGCTGTAGCCCCAGAACGCCTTGGCGTTGGCGCGGATGACGCCGTAGTCGAGCCGGTCGGCGATGCGCGCCGTGCCGTAGCCGCCGCGGGCGCAGACGATGCCGGCGATCGACGGATCAACGAACATCTCCATCAGCTCGTCCGCGCGCTCCTCGTCGCGGCCGGCGAGGTAGCCCCGGCGCAGCGATACAGTGCGGCCGAGCCGTACCTGCAGCCCGAGCCGCTCCAGCTGCCGCGAGGCCGCCTCGATCTGCTCCGGATCGCCGGGACTGGCGAGCGCGGGGATGCCCACCGTGTCGCCGGGCTTCAGCGCCCGGGGACGCAGCATCATTTCAGCTCCGCCCACTTGAAGTCGATGAATCCGAACGCATGGCGCACGACGCCGGACAGCTTGTCGCTCTCGAGGTTGACGCTATTATAGTAGTAGAGCGGCAGGATCGGCGCGTCGTCCATGAGGATCTTCTCCGCTTCGTGCATCATCTCGTAGCGCTTCTTCTCGTCGGCCTGCTCGTACGCGCCCTGAATCAGCTCGTCGAACTTGGCGTTCTTCCAGCCGGTACGGCTGAACGGATTGTCGGACTGGAAGCCGTCGAGGAAGTTGATCGGGTCGGCAAAGTCCGGCAGGAACGACGAGCGGGACAGCTGCAGCTGCAGCGCCTTCTGCTCGGAGACCATCACCTTGCTCTCCTTGCTCTCGAGCTTGACGTCGACGCCGAGGTTGTCCTTGAACATCGCCTGCATCGCCTGAGCGACCTTCTGGTTCACGTCGTTGGTGCTGTACGTCAGCGTGATCGGCGGCAGCGCCGAGTAGCCTGCTTCCTTCATGCCAGCCGCGAGCAGCTCCTTGGCCTTGGCCGCGTCGAAGCCGATCAGGTCGCCGCCGACATCGCGGAAGTCGCCGCCTGCCGCGTCCTCGAGTCCCGGCGAGACGAAGCCGACCGCCGGCTGGTGCTTCTGGCGCAGGACGAGATCGACGAGCTGCTGGCGGTCGACCGCGGCGACGAACGCCTGGCGGATGCTCTTGTTGGTGAACGGCTCCATCGTCGTGTTGAAGCGGTAGAACGCCGTTCCGGCCGATTCCTCGACCTTGACCTTATTGTCCGCGAACAGCTGGTCGGCCATGTCGGCCGGGATGCTGCCGGTCGTGTCGAGCTCGCCGGTCGAGAACAGCTGATAGGCCGTATTCGTATCGTTGACCATCTTGTATGTGACGCCGCCGAGCTTCACCGTATCGGCATCCCAGTAGTCCTTGTTCTTGACCATCTTGAGCTCTTCCTCGTGCTTCCACTCCGTGATCGTGAACGGACCGTTGCTGACGATCGTCGACGCCTCGCCCGCCCACTGGGCGTTCCCTTCCACCGTCGCCGGATGCACCGGGAAGAACGCCGGGCTGGCCGTCATCTGCACGAGCCATGCCGCCGGATGGCGCAGCGTGATCTCGAGCGTCTTGTCGTCCTTCGCCTTGATGCCGACGGCGTCGGCCGAGCCTTTGCCGGAATTGTAGTCCTCCGCGCCGACGATCGGGTAGGCGAGGAACGCCGCGTCGGACGCCGTCTCGGGATTCAGCAGCCGCTTCCAGGCGAACTCGAAGTCGGACGCCTTGACGGGATCGCCGTTCGACCATTTCACCCCGTCGCGCAGCGTGAACGTGTAGATCAGCCCATCGTCCGAAGCTTTCCATTCCGCCGCCATCGCCGGCTCCGGCTTGTCGTCCTTGCCGAGGCGGGTCAGCCCCTCGAACGCGTTGTTCACGATGTCATAGGAAATCTGGTCGAAGCCGATCGGCGGATCGAGCGATGTCGGCTCCTTGCTGTTGTTGTAGCGGAGAATCTTGCCGGACGCCTCCCCGTCGCCGCCCTCCCCGTTGGATGTGTCATTGCCGCAAGCCGCCAGCACGCCTCCCGCCAGCAGCACGCTCATCAGCAGCATCGAAAGCTTCTTCATCCCCATTTGTCCGCTCTCCCCTTCGCTTCGTTTTCGGTAGCTTCTATGTGGAAACGGCTCTCCGCCCGCAAAGGGGCGGACAGCGCCGGGCCCTCTATCCGATGGCCGTGCGCGCCGGCTCGCCCGGCGTACCGGTCCCCGCTCCGGCGCCGGAGGCCGGCGGCCTCGCCGCGCGCGGGTCCTGCAGCCAGCACGCGACCGCATGCGTGCCGCCAAGCTCTGCCATCTGCGGCCGATGCAGCCGGCATACCTCCATCGCATGCGGGCAGCGGGCCGCGAACGCGCAGCCCGGCGGCGGCGCGAACAGATCGGGCGGCGTGCCGGGGATCGGCACGAGCGAGCGCCCGCGCTCCCGGTCGAGCCGAGGCAGCGCCGCGAGCAGGCCTTGCGTGTACGGATGCTGCGGGCGCCGGAACAGCTCGGTGACCGTGCCCGACTCCACGATCTCGCCCGCGTACATGACGCAGACGCGGTCGGCCGTCTCGGCGACGACGCCGAGATCATGCGTGATGAGCACGATCGCCGCTCCGGTGCGCTCCTGCAGCATCCGGAACAGGTCGAGAATCTGCGCCTGGATCGTCACGTCGAGCGCTGTCGTCGGCTCGTCGGCGATGAGCAGCGACGGGCTGCACGAGGCCGCGATCGCGATCATGATGCGCTGGCGCATTCCGCCGCTGAACTCGCCGAGGTACTGCTTCATCCGCGCCTCCGGGCTCGGGATGCCGACGAGCTCCAGCATGTCGACGGCGAGCCGCCGCGCCTCGGAGCGCGGCACCTTGCGGTGCAGCGCGATGCCCTCGATCAGCTGCTCGCCGATCGTGAGCGTCGGATTGAGCGCCGTCATCGCGTCCTGGAAGATCATCGCGATCTCCGCTCCGCGCAGCTTGCGCAGCTCCTTTTCCTTGAGCCTGGTCAGCTCGCGCCCCTTCCAGCGGATGCTGGAGCCGGCTCCCAGCTCGGACGAATGCTCCGGCAGCAGCCGCATCAGGCTGCGGGCGGTGACGCTCTTGCCGCAGCCGGACTCGCCGACGACAGCGAGCGTCTCGCCTTGCCGCAGCGAGAAGCTCACGCCGCGCACCGCCTGCACTTGCCCGCCGTGCGTGCGGAAGCTCACCCGGAGGTCGTCGACCTCCAGGATGACCTCGCCCGGAGGCCGGACCGGGCGCCCCGACAACTCGTCCCGCTGCGCCGGACTGCCGCTGTCGGCACGCTCCGGCAACGTACCGGTCCGGCCCGAGGCGCCGATCCCGCCGGCCCGCTCCGGCAGCGCGTCTTCGCGTACCGGAGCGGGCGGCGCGGCCGCGGCCGACAGCTCCGCCTTTTGCCTCCTGCTGCGTCCCCACATCGTCACGACCTCCTCTGTCTCGGATTGAAGATGTCCTGCAGCCCGTCGCCGAGCAGGTTGAACGCCAGCATCGTCACGGAGATGAAGAGAGCCGGGAAGAACAGCCGCCACCACTGCCCCGACAGGATGACCGACAGGCCGTCGCTCGCCATGACGCCCCAGCTCGCGAGCGGCGGCTGGATGCCGAGGCCGAGGAAACTGAGGAACGCCTCGGCGAAGATCGCCGACGGCACGGAGAACGAGATCTGCACCAGGATGACGCCCATCGCGTTGGGCACCAGATGCTTGCGGATGATGCGCCAGCCGCCCGAGCCCATCGAGCGCGCCGCCAGCACGTATTCCGACGACTTGAGCGTGAGCACCTGCCCGCGCACGACGCGCGCCATGCCGATCCAGCCGGTCGCGCTCAGCGCGACGATGATCGTGGCGAGGCCCGGCCCCATGACGACCATGAGCAGGATGACGATGAGCAGGTACGGCACGCCGTACAGCATGTCGACGAAGCGCATCATGACGTTGTCCGCGCGGCCGCCGACATAGCCGGCGATGCCGCCGTAGACGATGCCGATGACGACATCGATGAGCGTCGCCGCCAGGCCGATGAACAGCGAGATGCGCGCCCCGTAGACGATGCGGGCGAACACGTCGCGGCCGAGCTCATCCGTGCCGAACCAGTGCTGCGCCGACGGCGCGAGGTTGATGTCCTCCAGCACCTGCTTGTCGTAGCTCTGCACCGGCAGGTACGGGCCGACCGTCGCCAGCAGCGCCAGCAGCACGATGAGGAATGCCCCGGCGAAGGCGAGGCGGTTTTGCTTGAGCCGCCGCCACGCCTCCTGGGCGAAGCTGAGACGCGGCCGCACGATCGCCTCCGCGTCGACGGCGTCGCGGTTCATCGGGACGAACAGGGAATCGGGCACGCTCACGGCCGTCCCTCCTTCCGATGCAGCTTGATGCGGGGATCGATCAAGCCGTAGACGATGTCGACGAGCAGCATCATGACGAGCAGCAGCGCGCTGTAGAACACGGTCGTGCCCATGATGACCGAGTAGTCGCGGTTGTTGATGCCGTCGACGAAGTACTTGCCCATGCCCGGGATGGCGAAAATCTTCTCGATGACGAAGCTGCCCGTCAGCACGTTGGCGACGAGCGCGCCGAGCAGCGTGACGACCGGCAGCACCGCGTTGCGCAGCGCATGCTTGAAGACGATGACGGCCGGATGCAGCCCCTTGGCGCGGGCCGTCTCGATATAGTCGGCGGTCAGCACCTCGACCATGTTCGCCCGCGTCATGCGGGCGATGATGGCGAGCGGACCGGTCGACAGCGCCAGCGCCGGCAGCACCGCATGCCGCCACGTGCCCCAGGTCGCGACCGGCAGCAGCCGCCACTCGACGGCGACGTACTTGATGAGCAGCGTGGCGACGACGAAGTTCGGCACCGCGATGCCGATGACCGCGAGCACCATCGCGAGCTGGTCGATGAGCCGGTTCTTGCGCAGCGCGGCGACCGTGCCGAGCGCGATGCCGCAGACGATCGAGATCGACAGCGCCAGCAGGCCGAGCTGGAACGACACCGGGAAGCCGCGGCCGATCATGTCGTTCACCGTCGTCGGGAAATGTCCGATCGACGGGCCGAGATCGAACGTCAGCAGCGATTTGAGGTAGAGCACGTACTGCACGCCGAGCGGCTCGTCCAGGTGATAGTACGCCATCATGTTGTCGACCGCCGTCTGGTTCGTGTTCCGGCCCTCCTTGTCGAACGGGCTGCCGGGCACGGAGTGCATGAGGAAGAAGGTGACCGTAATGATGAGCCACAGCGTGACCGCCATGGAAATGAACCGTTTCAGGATGTAGGAAGCCATAGCCGTGCGACGCTCCTTTCGAAGGCTGGGGGATCGGTCAGCAGAACTCGGCGCGCGAGGCCAGCTCGGTCATGACGAGCATGGCGCGGTACGCCTCGAGCATGTCGGCGGCGGCGAAGGTGACGACCGGGCTGCCGCTGTCGAGCTCGGTGCCCGGCATCAGATGCGCCCATTCGGCCTGGCCGTAGTTGGCGAACTCGATCGACAGCGCCGGCTTGTCCGGCGGCGCGAGCGGCTGGACGCGGCCGCGCGAGCCGAGCGCCTCCCGCGTCTTCTCCCGCAGCAGCTGGCCGCTCTTGTCCGGCGTCAGGCAGAGCGCGGACGTGCGGGAGACGTAGGTCTTGACGACCGCTGTCGTCACGCCGGGGATCAGCGCCTCCGCCTCCACCGCCGTCCGATCGTCGCCGGCGACGAGCAGCACGGGCACGCCGTAGTAACCCGCGACATATGCGTTCAGGCCGAGCTCGCCGACCGCTTTGCCGTTCAGCCACATGCGGTGCGCGCCGAAGATCATCGAGTGGCTGAGCACGCCCGGGGTCGGCGCCATCGTATGGTAGCCGATGAACGCCGCGCCCGCGAACGAGCCGTCGAGTCCCTGCACCATCGAGTACGGCTTCACGTCGCCGCACAGGAGCTGCGCGTCGGGATGGAGGCGCTCGATCAGCAGGTTGTTCATCTTGGAGTGGCTGTCGTTGACGACCACCTCGGCGCAGCCCTCGTCGAACGCCGAGGCGATCACGTGGTTGGCCTCGTCGGTCATGATCTGCTGGCCGCGAGCGTAGTTGTGCTTGCCCGGGAAGACGAACGAGCTGTCCACCATGCCCGTGATTCCTTCCATGTCTACCGATACGTACAGCTTCATCTTTCTTCCTCCCCTGCATGAATATGGAGCCTCCAAGGACGAAAAAACCCAGCCGAAGCTCGCCATCGAGGTGGCGGCAAGGGCTGGGTTTTATTTACGTGCCGGGCGCCGGAGCGCCCGAGCGGATAAATAAAGCAGCTTACACGCTGCCGGAAGTGGGCTGTTCCCGCTCTTCGCGGCCGTTGCGTGTGGATTTGAATTTTTTGGAGGCGTCCTTGAACGCGACGATGAGAGCTTTCTGCGAGGAGCCGTGATAGCGCCGCCGGATCTCGTCGCTCACCGCTTCGACATCGAGCACGCTGCAGCCGACGAAGATCGACTTGACGAACTCCGAGGTAAGCGGAATCGTGGAGGAACAGCCGGCATCGACGATGACGCCCGTATCCGGCTCGACGACGAGTCCGATGAAAAAGGCGCTGTACTGCTGGGTAATCGGATTGTTGACCGAGGACTGGGCGTCGCCGATCACGTAAAGCGTGCTGCGATCATACGGCATCGTGATAACCCCTTGTAAGCTTTGTCTCTTCCATCCGGTCTGATGTAAACCATTCTAACATCGACAAGCTCCTCTGTAAACGGGGAAAACACGCGAAATCCGTCGGTTTTCCGGCGCGAGCGGCGCGGCTACCTTTTGCGGAAAATATCCGTCATCGCCTGCGCCAGCTCCGTCTCCGCAGCGGTGAACACATGGCCGTCCTTGGCGTCGTCGAGGCCGTTCATCGCGTAGACGAAGCCCGTGCCGGTCTCCGGCTCGACGTACATCCCGCTCTTGAGGCCGTAGGCGTCGCCCGCGTGGCCGAGCATCAGGCGGCCGGGGAACAGGTCGCGCGTCCGCTGCAGCTGCAGTCCCCCCTCGCGGTAAAAGCCCTCCTGCGGATCGCGGACCCAATGCTTGTCCATCATGTCGCGCACGGTCCGCGCCTTCAGCAGGCGGACGCCGTTACGCTCGCCGCCTGCGGCCAGCATCTCCAGCCAGCGGGACAGGTCGGCGATCGTCGTGCGCAGTCCGCCCTGCGGCGAGAACAGCGAGCCGTTGACGCCCGGCACGTAGTCGCGCAAAGCGGCGTTCGGCGGCGGCAGGACGCCCCGAAAATCATCCATCGCCGGAGTCCACGCGCCGTCCGCTCGCTCCCGCTCGTACAGCACGGCGATCCGGTCGGGGTCTTCGATGTCGTGCAGCAGGAAGCTGGAGTCGCTCATGCCGAGCGGCAGCAGCAGCTGCTTGCGGCAGTAGCGGTCGAACCGCTCTCCGCTCAGCCGCTCCACGATCGTGGCGAGCACGATCGCCCCGAGGTTCGAGTACGCGTAGCCGGCCGGATCGCCCGGAGCGAGCTCCCCCCATAAGCGGAGGGGATGATAGGCCCCTCCCGGCAGCAGCAGTTCCGACAGCGGCAGCATCGGCTCCTCGCGCGAGGCGGCCGCGAACGACGCATATTCGTCCTGCAGGCCGCTCGTGTGCGTCAGCAGATGGCGGAGCCTGATCGGCTGCTCCGGATGCAGCGGGTGGCGCAGCGGCAGGCCGAGCAGGCGCCCCGCGTCGTCGTCGAGCGAGCACAGGCCGCGCTCCGCGAGCTGCAGGATCGCGGCCGCTCCGACCGTCTTGGAGATCGAAGCGATGCGGAACACGGTGCGCTCCGTCACCGGTATCCGCCGCTCCCGGTCGGCCAGCCCGAGGCTGCCTTTCCAGACGACGCGGCCGCGGATGAGATAGGCGCAGGAGAGGCCGAGGATGCTGCGGCGGTCCGCCACTTCCTGCAGCTTCAACAGCACTTTGTCCGGCTTGGCGATCTCTCCCATCTCCTCTCGTGTCGAATTCATGAGACAGCGTTTACAAGTGTCCTGATTATCGCCTTCCGAGGCGCGGTTCGTCAACCCTCGGCAGCGCTCCGCGAATGGAAAAGGCGCTGCAGAAGCCGCAGCGCCTTTCTTTTTCTTGTTAGGAAAGCATCGTCAAGCCTCCAGCTTGCGCTGCTGCTCCATCGCCTCCAGCGCTTCGTCCGGGATGTCGCCCAGCTCGATCCGCCTCTCGATGTAGCGGATGAACGGCACGACGAGCTCCGGATCGAACTGCGTGCCGGTGCAGCGGTGCATCTCGTCGAGCGCTTCTGCAAACGATTTCGTCCGCTGGTAAGGCCGCTCCGTCGTCATCGCATCGAACGAGTCGATGATGCAGAGCATACGGGCCAGCTTCGGAGTCTCGGTCCCTTTGAGCCCATGCGGGTAGCCGCCGCCGTCGTACCGTTCGTGGTGCAGCTCGACGAGCGGCACCAGGTCGGCATACTTGCCGGTCGCCAGCAGGAACTCCTTGCCGAACGTGACATGCTTCTTGATGAGATCCCATTCGTCCTTGTCGAGCTTCGAGCGCTTGGTGAGCACCTCGCGCGGCACCTCCAGCTTGCCGATGTCGTGGATGAGCGCCCCGAGGATGAGCGTGCGCCGCTCCTCCTCGCCGAGCTCCAGGATGCCGGCCATGTCCACCGCGTACGAGAACACCCGCTTGGAATGCTTGAAGGTGTACACGTCCTTGGAGAGGAAGATGCGGATCTGCTGCTCCAGCTCGTTGATCTCATGCTCGAACTGCTGCGGCAGATAGGTCTGCTCGCCGTAGACGGTGACGACGTTTTTGCCCTTGGACTTGGAGATGTACATCGCCCGGTCGGACAAGCCGACCAGCTGGGACTTCTCGTAGGTGTCCGCGCTCATCTCGATGATGCCGGCCGAGAAGGAGACGCAGCCGTGCGGCAGCACGTCGACGCCGTCGAACGGCGCGTTGTTCACCCGCTTGCGGACATGGTTGACGAATGCCCTCGCCTTGTTCTTGTCCAGCTCCGGCATGATGATGGCGAATTCCTCGCCGCCGTAGCGGGCGGACAGGTAGCCGTGAGGCTCGCACTCCTCCTTGATGATGGAGCCGACGAAGCCGAGCAGCTTGTCCCCCTGCGGGTGGCCGTACATGTCGTTGTATTTCTTGAAGTCGTCCAGGTCGATCATGGCGAAGGAGAACGGCTTGCCTTCTTCGCGATAGCTTTTAATATATTCATCCAGCTTCTCTTCGAGGTAGCTGTGGTTGAACAGCCCCGTCCGCTGGTCTTTATTGGCTTTGTCGTTGATTTCGTGGTACATGAGGAAGAGCTGCTTGAAGACGTGGGAGAGCAGGACGGCGATGATGAGGAACAGAAGAATTCCGAAGAAACCTGTCTTCAAGACCATAATGACAAGCACTAGGGAGAACAGCAAGATTCCAATATAGGCAAACAGCGATTCACGAACGAATAAAGCCAAGACTGGAATCAACTGGTTGCGATAAAGCAAGAAAAAGTAAGATGCCACCAAGAGAATATTTACACAGAAATATGCGACCAAAGCGAGGACAAAAGCATACATTTCGCCGACGATAAAAGATCCCGTGGTCCCGCCCATCCATTGAAAAGCCAAATGAGCGCCTATAATCATCGCGGAGTATGTAATAAAATTATAATAATGCTTCCACCATGCCACAGTTTTGCGATTAATAACAATTATGATTGCACTTACGAGTAATACCATTAAGGAAAATTTCACGCCATAAATAAACAGGGAGGAAAGAAAGATCGTCGAATCCATGGATTGATGATTACCTTCTGGAGGCAGCTTGTACATAAAGTATTCGAGTACTATAGCCCCTGCTACCATTGCATAGAAGATGACCCAGTCCTTACGATCCAGCGAAAATCCATCAGGCCAAAAGAACGACAAGAACAGCAATGTGCCCATGAGGCAAATCGCCACGACTAGCCACTCTTTTGGTTTTAGGAGTCCAATTAACCGTTGTTGACCGCCCATGTCGTTACTCCCCCAAAAAGATATAAAAAAGGAATCAGAAGAGTTGTTCTTCCGACTCCTAATTGTTCGGTTTGTATTAACCTACTCTAAAGCCCGAAGTCAGAGCTACGGCTACGGATGCGAGAATGGAAATATTGAAGAAAATAACTTTCAGATTCGCTTTCTTCATAGTTTGCCCACCCCCTTTCCTAGAGTATAAAATTGATTAAGAAGACTCTTGGGACAAGGCGACAAAATTCTTTGATTTCTTTCCCATCAACTGGCAGAGAAAGAAGAACGCCCCGACATTGATTACCACGTCTCCGATGCTGATTGCCTGCGTCCGAGGATAGGGCGGCGACAGCGGAATGATATCGCCTAGAAAGTATAGCCGGGTAGACTCGTCCATCAGGAAATGCTTGCTTACGGCGTCGCCACTTTTAAGCATTTCCAGATAGATCGGGTCCAGCACGGATGCCGCTTCGATAGAGACCGGCATTCGGCCTCCGTTCACCAGCATGACGAGAAAATTCAAAAGCACGCCGGCAAAGATGATTCCGAGTCCTTTTTGATGCCGGTTGATCCAGAGCAGAGAAAGCCCGACCGCATAAATGATCATATAAAAGTATCCATTGAACTGAGCGAAGAATGGAAGGTCTTCCTGCAGGAAGAAAAGCAGGAACTGGACGATGAGCAGGACCGGGAAAACCCATCCTCCCTTGATGCGAAGGTTGCCGATCGCAATCAGTCCATTCTTCCACCCTGCGCGGATGAATCCGACGATCAGTCCTAGAAGGATCCCATCATATACCATTCGCCTTGCTCCCTCTCGACGGCATTATCATTATTCCAGTAAAAATCTACAATTACCAACATTTGCACACGGTCATTATAAGACGGGCTCATGAACCTAGTCAATATGATCTAAGTAGCATATCCTAGGAAGAGTTGCACAATGGTCCTATTGACTTCAGCGTAAAAAGCCGCCTTTTTGTCGAAAAAAGCGGCTGATTTATGATCGGAAAGACCCAAAGTCATGTGATTAAGCGCATGGCACATTAAAAATGCCTAAGCGATTAAATCCATTTCCTAACAGATGAAAAAGGTCGAATCATCCCTTAACGGCGCCGGCGGTCATGCCTTTCATGATCTGTTCCTGGAAGATGAGATAGGCGATGATCGTCGGCAGCACGGCGATGGCCATCGCGCCCATCGTCAGGCTGTAGTCCGTGCCGAAGCCGTCGGAGAACAGCGACAGGCTGAGCGGGAGCGTCTTGAGCGCTTGCGAGTTGATGAACACGAGCGCGAACGCGAAGTCGTTCCAGAACCGCAGGAAGGCGAGGATGGCGACGGTCGCCAGCGCCGGCTTGCACAGCGGCAGGATCATGCGGAAGAAGACGCCCCACCAGCCGTTGCCGTCGATCAGCGCCGCCTCCTCGATCTCCCGCGGGATGGACGACAGATAGGCGATGACGACGAAGATCGCGATCGGCAGCTCGAAGGCGGTATACGGCAGGATGAGCGCGGCGTACGTGTCGAGCATCCCGATCTTGTTCATGAAGATGAACAGCGGCACGAGCGTGCTGTGGATCGGCACGAGCATGCCGATGACGAACAGCCCCAGCGCCAGCTTGTGCAGGCGGAACTGGAAGCGCGAGAGCACGTAGGCGGCCAGCGTCCCGAGCAGCAGCGTCAGGGCGACCGAAATCGAAGTGACAATGGCGGAGTTGAGCATGGCTCTCCCCATGTTGCCGAGGTCCCAGGCGCGGGTGATGTTGGTGAAGATCCACTCGCTCGGCAGCGAGTACGGACGGGCGAAGAAGTCCTCATTTGTCTTCATGGCGCTGATGAACAGCCAGTACAGCGGATACAGCGTGCCTGCCGCGTAGAGCAGCAGCACCAGCTTGAGCGCTCCGCCGCCGATGAGGCGGCGCAGCCGGCTCCGCTGGCCGCCGGCGATGTCGGCGTGCGGCGCGGTGGTCGTTTTCACAGTCGGCACTCCCCTCTCGTCAGCTCGATTTGCGGCGGGTGACCGCCATGTTCAGTCCGATCAGCAGCAGGCTGATGAGCAGGATCATCGTGGAGACGGCCGATCCATAGCCGTAGCGGTAGACGGCGAACGTGCTGTTGTACATATAGGTGGCGAGCAGCTCGGTCGACTTGGCCGGTCCGCCGCCGGTCATGACGATGACGTGGTCGAATGCCTTGAGGCTGCCCGCGATGCACAGCACGATCGTGACGACGACGGTGCCCCAGATCATCGGCAGCGTGACGCTGACGAGCTTGCGCCAGCCGGTCGCCCCGTCGATGGCCGAGGCGTCGTGGATCTCCGAGGAGATGTTCTGCAGCGCGGCGATGAAGATGATGAGGTACGGCCCGATGTTGCTCCAGTTGATCGGGATCGATACGGCGTACATGTTGAGCTTCGGATTGGACAGCCACGCCTGCGTCCAGCTCTCGAGGCCGAGCAAGGTGAGCGCCTGGTTCAGCAGGCCGAACTGATAGTTGTAGATATAGCCCCAGATCATGCCGATGACGACGGTGGACAGCACCATCGGCATGAACAGCGCGGAGCGGATCAGCCGGTTGAACCAGGTGTTCGCCGTCAGGAGCAGCGCCCCGGCCAGCGCGATCGGGATCTGCCCGACGATGGCGGAAACGACGAGGATCAGGTTGTTGCGCAGAGCCCGCCAGAAGACGGGGTCCTGCAGCATCTCCCGGTAGTTGCCGAGGCCGATGAACTTGGCGTCGCCCATGCCTTTCCACTGGAAGAAGCCGTAGTAGATCGACCAGAGGATCGGCAGGACCGCGAATAGGACGAAGATCAGCAAAGCGGGCAGCAGGGCGATCAGGATGAAGCGGTTGCTGCGAAGCGATGAGGGCATGGCGGATTCGCCTCCTTAGGAGAAGGAGACCCTCCCCGCGAAGCGCGGAGCGGATCTCCCGGATGTGGCAGAGGGACGGACGTTGGTCTTGCGCTTACGGGTTGAGCGAGCGGGCTTGCGCGTCCTGCAGGTTTTTGGCGACTGCGTCCGGGGCTGCGCCCATCATGATTTCCTGCAGGCCGTTGTTGATCGCCTCGCCGGCTTCGGCGGACAGGTACGCGTCATAGACCGGCGTGATGCCGACCGTCTTGACGAGCTCGAACGCCTTGTAATAGAGGGAAGTGACCTTCGCTTGATCGACGTCGGTCTTGTACATGACCATCGAGTTGCTCTCGGCGATCGCCTTCTGCGCGTCCGGACCGCTGATCGCGTAGATCAGATCGAATGCCGCCTGCTTGCGGTCGCCCTCGACCTTCTTGCTGAGCGCGAAGCCTGCGCCCGGGCCGCCGGAAATGGTGTTCGGATCGCCTTTGCCGTTCGGGATAGCCGGCAGCACGGTCACTTCGATCTTCTTGAGCGTGTCCTCCGGGGTCGTAGCCAGGTTCGTCAGCGTCCATGCGCCGCTGACCATCATCGCGGCCTTGCCTTGAACGAACACCTGCTCCGCTTGCGTGTTGTCGATCGTGTTGGCGCCTTTGTCGAACGCCTCCGCGTCGACGAGCTGCTTGAAGTAGCCGAGCGCTTCGACGAACGGCGCATCGGTGAAGGCCGCTCCGTCCTGGGCGACGGCTTTCTTGAACCAGTCGGTGCCGGTGACGCGGTCCGCGAGCGAGCCGAGAATCGTCGACTGCGCGACCCAAGGCGCCTTGTTGCCGAGCGCGATCGGCGTGATGCCGGCTTTGTTGAACGTCTCGACGGCCGCCATCAGCTCGTCCCAGGTTTTCGGAACGGAGACGTTATGCTGCTGGAACAGCTCCGTGTTGTAATACAGGAAGGATGTGGCCGACATCGCGAGCGGCGCCGTGTAGGTCGCGCCTTCGAACGTGGAGCCGTCGAACGCTCCCGGAAGGAAGCTTCCCTTCCACTCCGGCTGGGCGTCCAGCAGCTCTTGAACCGGCTGCACGAGGCCCGATTCCTGGAAGCCCTTGATATGGCTGCCCGCGTAGGAAAGGAATACGTCCGGCATCTCGTCGGCTGCAGCGACGGTGCTCAGCCGCTGGCGATAGCCGTCGACCGGAATGGCCTGGGCATCCAGCTCGATCTCCGGATGAGCCGCGGCGAATTCGTCGATCTTGGCGCGAACCGTCTTGGCGCGGGCGTCGTCGCCGGCGAAGTTGTGCCACAGCGTCAGCTTGACTTTGCCTCCGCCGCCGGATCCGGAATCGTTCGTGGAAGCGCCGCCATTTTCTTCCGCTCCGTTGCCGCACGCGCTCAGCAGCGCCATCGCCATTACGGAAGCCAGTGCCGTCTTGCCGAATCTGTTCTTGTACATGCTCGCATCCCCCTGTCCTGAATTGCTTTCAGTATAATAAAACCCCCGCTCCCGCCGCAGGGGAGATCCTTCGGGAGGAGGGGGGTCATCGTTCGTGAAGCTGGCGGTATTCGGTCGGCGTCAGCCCCGTGTCCGCCTTGAACAGCTTGTTGAAATACTTCGCGTCCTCGTAGCCGACCTCCGAGGCGATGCTCGCGACCTTGGCCGGCGTCTGCAGCAGCAGCTCCCTGGCCCGCTCGAGCCGCTCGCGCGTGACGAACTCGAGGTACGTCTGCCCGGTCTCGCGCTTGAACAGCTCGCTCAGGTAGGTCGGGTTCATCGGCAGGCTGCGGGCGACCTGCTGCAAGGTCAGGCTCTCGCCGAGATGGGCGCGAATGTACTCCGCCGCCTGGCGGACGGCGGAGTGGCCTCCGCGCCCCTGCTCCGCCCAGCGGCGCGAGAGCAGGCGCAGCTCGGCAATCAGCGCCTCGCGCGGGCGCTCCTCGAGCTCCGCGGGCGACGCGCCTTCCGGCATCGGCGGCAGCTCCCGCCCGATGGACGCGGCCGAGCGCTCGAGCGAGCGCCGAGCGGCCGCGAGCAGCGAGTACAGCCACGCGGTCATCGTGGCCGGAGTCGCTTGCGCGTCGCCCTGCGCCAGCTCCAGCAGCGCGTCGGCGCCGCGCTCCAGCTCGTCTTCGCCGCCCGCCTGCAGCAGCCGGATCAGGCCGCGCTCCTCCTCCGGCGTGCAGACGGGGCGCATGCCGGTCCGTCCGGCGACGTCATCGTGGCAGACGAGACCCGAGCGCGCCGCCAGATGGCGGAAGGCGAACGCATGGAACGCGGTCTGCCGCGCCCGGCCGAGGCCGCTCCAATCCGCGGCCGCCTCGCCGCAGGCGGCGAACGCCGGCCGGCCGCGCTCGGCCAGGCGGCGCAGCCCCGCCCGCAGCAGCGGCTGCAGCTGCTGCGGCGTCTCGACGGCGGCCGCCGCCAGCCAGCCGGCGCGCGCGTCCGGCACGACGGGGCAGCCGAGCGAGGCCGCGAGCGCGACGGCGTCGGCCGGCTCTTCCGCCGGCGAAGGCGTCCGCTCGCCCGCCGCTGCGGCACGGGCGGCGGCTACGGCGCGCGCCACCGACGCCTCGACGCGGCCGGGCGCGAGCGCGCCGTCCGCGCTCGGCGCGGGCAGCTCGGCCGCCGCCAGCCGCCATAGCTGCAGCTGCCGGCCGCGTCCGACTCCGGAGAGCTGCGGATAGGCCGCGATCGCCCGGCGCAGCAGCTCCTCGTCCGGCTCGCCGCTGCCGAGCATCAGCCGCGAAAGCAGCTGCTCGCGGTAAGCCGCCGACTCCCGCGCGCTCGTCTGCGCGCGCCGCTTGCGCTCCTGCCAGCGCAGCCGGGCGCGATCGGCTGCTTCGAGGATTTCGCCGGGGCGGCTCGTCTTGAGCAGATACTCGCTGACGCCCTCCCGCACCGCCTGCTGCGCGTACGCGAACTCGTCGTAGCCGGACAGCACGATGATGTCGAGCTCCGGATAGTCGCGCAGCGCCTGGGCCGCGAGCTCCAGCCCTGACGCCCCCGTCATGCAGATGTCCGTCAGGATGAGGTCGGGCCGCTCCAGCGGCAGGCGCAGCAGCGCCTCCTCCGCGGACGCCGCCGGCTCCAGCAGCTCGAAGCCGCGCTCCTTCCAGGGCAGCACGGTGCTGAGGCCCGTACGGATGATGACTTCGTCGTCGACGATCAGTACCTTCATGCTTCTCCCTCCTTGCTTGGCTCCGGCAGCCGGAAGCTGACGGTCGTCCCGATGCCCGGCGCGCTGTCCAGATGCAGCCCCGCCTCCGGCCCGTAGTGCAGCAACAGCCGGTTGTGCACGTTGCGCAGCCCGTAGCTGCCGTAGTCGCCTCCGGTGTCGGCGTCGAGTCCCGGCAGCATGCGCCTGCCGAGCAGCGTGCGGAGCGCGTCCAGCTTGGCCTCCGGAATGCCGACGCCGTTGTCGCGCACGATGAAGCGGATCGCGCCTTCGTCCGGCTCGGCCTCGACCTCGATGCGGCCCAGCTCCGGCCGCTTGAGGATGCCGTGCAGCAGCGCGTTCTCGATGAGCGGCTGCAGCAGCAGCTTGAGCATCGGCCGCTCCAGCAGCTCCTCGGACACGGAGGCGGCGAGCTCGAAGCGGTCCGGATAGCGGATCGACTGCACTTTGACATAGCTGTCCACATGGCTGAATTCCTGCGCCACCGTGCAGTACTCGCGCCCCTTGTTGAGGCTGAACCGCAGGAAGTCGCTGAGCGCGCCGACCATCTCGGCCGTACGCCCGTCCTGGTTCATGAGCGCCATCCATTGCACGGACGACAGCGTATTATAGAGGAAATGCGGGTTGATCTGCGCCTGCAGCGCCAGCAGGTCCGCCTCCTTCTTGAGCGATTCGCTGCGCTTGACCTCCTCCGTCAGGTTGGCGATCTTGGCGCTGAGCCGGTTGTAGCTGATGACGAGCTGTCCGACCTCGTCGATCGTCGTCACCGGCAGCACCGGCAGCGGCTCGTCGGGATGGGCGTGCCGGAGCTGGCGCGTGAGCGAGCTGAGCGGCCCCGTCACCTTGCGCACGATGAAGCCGACGACGACGATGACGAACAGCAGCGCGATGCAGACGGCGATCGCCGCCAGCGTCAGGAAGTAGCGGTTTTGCGAACGGTACTCCTCGAACGGAATGACGCCGGCGAGCTTCCAGTCCGCGCTGTTGAGGGAACGATAGAGAATCGTCGAGCGGCCGTCTCCTTCGCCGTACGTCAGCGAGCCCCCGTCCCCCGCCATCGCCGGCAAGCCGGGCAGATAGTCGGTGATCGGGCGGTTGAGCTCCCACTGCGGAGGACCGGCCATGATCCGGTTGTCGGCGTCCAGCAGCACGACCGAGCCGGAGCCTTGCAGCTCCGACTGCCGCAGCTGGCGGGCGATGATCGACTGGTCGAGGCTGATGCGGAGGATGCCGATCGGCTTGTCGAATTTTTTCGTGCTGCGGATCGGGCGCGAGAGCGTGAGCACCTGATGGCTTTCGAGGGAGCTGTCCTGACGGTAGACGGTCGACCAGAACTTGCGGGCGGGATCGTAGTGCTCCGGGTCCTCGGCCCGCAGCACGTCCAGCCCCGAGCTGACGACGGAACGGATGCTGTAGGCGGCGCGGCCGTCGTTGCTTTCAATGACGATGTTGCTGATGTACGGCTTGGAAAAAGCCAGGTCGGTCAGGAAGCTGATGATCGAGGTCTGCTTGCGGAGGTCGGACTGCCGGGCCTGCAGGTCCTGCTGCACGTTCTCGTTGCCGATCAAAAACAAGGACATGTTCTCCACGTCGCGGACCATGTTGTCGAGGTAAGCCTGGAGCAGATCCAGCGTCTTCATGCCCTCGGTCTTGGCCTTCTCTTCCGATAGGCCTTCCGCGATGGAATAGGAAAGAAGCCCGAGCGAAAAAAGGGGGACGAGCACCGCCAAAATCGTAAGGAGCGACAGCTTATGCTTGAGCGAGCGACCGAGCCAATTTTCCATCGGGATGCCTCCTGCTGAAAACCTAAGATGCGGATAAGCTTCATGGCATGTTTTCTATCATGATAGTGAAGGTTGCGGATAGAATCCAGTCTTTTTTTGAGCGGGATCGGTTGCTCCGAATGATGATTTCCTTCATTTTCATCGAATTCCAGGTTGAAGAAATGAAGATGCCGATCGTTCTTTTTTCCTATGATAGCGCATTCAAGTTGAAAGGGGAAGCGGCTGGCCGGGCGTCGGATCCCCTCTTAGCATCGGGTACGGGGGATGGCTTTGGCGGGCGCTGCTTCATCAGGGCGCCGGCCCGGCCGCATCCTCCGCCTCATCCTCCGCCTCATCCTCTCCTCGTCCTCGTCCCACCCTCGCGCTTCTCCACGCTTGCCGCTTGCAAGTTCTGTGATGCGCTCAGGCTGGCTCATGCTGTGCTATGCTCGTGCTCGTGCTCGTGCTCGTGCTCGTGCTCCAAAAAGCTTACGACTCTTCCGAGGGTTAAAAGCCCTATTCTCCCTTTTCTTTCAAGCTAACGACTCCTCACACTCTTACACCTCCAATTCTTGCGATATAGACCCTGTTGCGCCTTCTTTTCGCTTCTAAGCCTCTCCCGAGTCGTTACATTTTCGGGTAAGCTGATTTTCCACCTGCAGCAGTTTGATTCGTCGTTAGCTTGCTGTCAGCGGGAAAGGGACGGACGATTGGCATGAAGGCAGTCCGGACCCCTTCAACTAGCGAAGGACCCTCCCTGCGAGGCATGAAGGCGGTCCGGACTCCTTCAACTAGCGATGGACGCCACCCTGCGAGGCATGAAGGCAGTCCGGACCCCTTCAACTAGCGATGGACGCTCCCATGTGAAGCATGAAGGTAGTCCGGACTCGTTCAACTAGCGATGGACGCCACCCTGCGAAGCATGAAGGCAGTCCGGACCCCTTCCGCGCAAGCGCAGCAGCCGGTCGATGAGGCCGCATCCGGCGAACGGCAAAAAGGAGCAAGCTAGGCCTGCTCCTTCGTTCCGGTCGTTGCCACCGCGCAGTGCCGCGGCCATCGGCCGCGCCTCAAGCCTGCGCCACGGCAGCGGCGGAGGCTTGCAGCGCGGCGCCGCCGACAACGGCCGCGGCGACCGCAGCGTCCAGCGCGGGCGCCTCCGCAGCCGTCGGAGCGCTGCGGGCATCCCGCAGCTCCAGGATCGCCTCGAGCGCGCGGCGAGCGCCGGCGACCGGCTTATGGCGCTGGGCGTTGCGGCGCAGCCGGTCGCGCAGCGCCCCATGCACGAGCACCGCGCGCAACTGATCCATCAGCTCCGCGCGGCTGCCCGCTTCCAAGGCCGCGCCGAGGCCGGCCAGATAAGCGGAGTTCTCCTGCTCCTGCCCCGGAATCGGCTTGAACAGGATCATCGGCAGCTCCTGCGAGAGCGCCTCGGAAACCGTCAGTCCGCCCGGCTTGGTGACCATGACGTCGGCCGCCGCCATCAGCTCGTGCACGTACGGCACGTAGCCCAGCACGAGGATGCGATGCCCGCCGCAGGCGCCCGGCAGCCGATCCTCCAGCTGGCGGCGCAGCCGCTCGTTGCGTCCGCAGACGATGACGAACTGCGCGCTCGGCAGTCCGCCCTGCTCCTCGACGAGGCGCATGACGCTGCGTCCGATCAGGCCGTCGCCGCCGCCCATGACGAGGATCGTCGGCAGCTGCGGGTCGAGGCCGTGCTTGCGCCGCAGCTCCGCGCGGTCATGGCGCTGGCCGAACTGTCGGCGCACGGGGATGCCCGTCGCGACGACGCGCGACGGCGACACCCCGCTTGCGATGAGCGCCTCGCGGATCGGCTCGGCGCCGACGATGTAGCGGTCGGTGCCGGGATGGATCCAGTAGCTGTGCCGGGCGTAGTCGGTGAGCACGGTGACGGTCGGCACGCGCGTCAGACGGCTGAGCCGCAGATGGGACATCGCAGCTGCCGCAGCCGGGAACGTGCAGACGACGACCGTCGGCCGCAGCTGCTCGAGCAGCTGCAGCATGCGCTCCGTGCGGAACGTGCGCAGCTGCTTGAACAGCAGGGACAGCCGATTGTCCTCGCGCGTCGCCCGGTACAGGACGCCGTACGCCGACGGCATTCCCTTGATGCCCTGCATGTAGCAGAAGCGGCCGACCGAATGGAGCTTCGGATGCGTCCATTTCATATAGTCCACGACCGTCACCTCGGCGCCGGGGGCGGCTCCCGCGGCCGCCTCCGCGATCGCCCGCGCGGCCTGGTTGTGGCCTTCGCCCAGCGTCCCGGTCAGGACAAGAATTCGATGCTGGCTGCTCGCGTGCACGTACGCTTCCTCCTCTGGCTGCGGCCGCCCTGCCGGAGACTTTCCCCGGAGCCTGGAGCGGCTCGCTACGATATACATACGGGACAAGGGCGAGAAATAGTCTGCGAAGCTTTCCGCCGCCACATGATGTACGATTGTTCCTGAAGAAAAGCTTACCTTGGCGGGCGTGCCTCCGCCTTCGGGCCGCAGCCGGTTCTTGTACCTGGACCTAAGGCGGGCTACTCCTCCAGCCGAGGTCCCTCGAAGCGCCGGATCGCCTCGCGCGCCCGCTCGGGGATCGGCGTCGGACGGCCGCCTGCGGTGTCGATCAGGACGATCGCGCCGCGGCCGGAGGCCTTGAGCTTGCCGTCCACCGTCAGCGCGTAGTGGATGTCGATCGACGAGCGGCCGAGGCGCGCCGTCTTGACATGCAGGCGCAGGGCGTCCTTGAGATAAATCTGATCCAGGTATTGGCACTCCAGGTCGGCGACGACGGATACGTTCTTCTGGCTGAATAAATCTTCCGTCAGTTCCAAATTCTCGAAGTACTCGATCCTTCCCTGCTCGAAGTACATGAAATAGCTCACATTATTGACATGCCCCAGCATGTCCGTCTCGCAATAGCGGATCTTCAGCGGAATCGAAAACGAAAACGAGTCCAGCCATGCTTGCCGGTCCTCTCCCATGAATGCGCCCTTGCTCATGATGCACGTCTCCTTTGCTTCCGTCGGCGCAAGGCCGATCGGACTTGTCATCAAGCAGGATAGCATGCGGCCGGCACGCCGCACAACCGGCGCGCCGGCCGCATGGAGCGGGACGGCGCCAGCCATACTGAGAGGATGGGGCCTTCGCTGCCGCCTCGCTCGCGCGGAAGGCCTACTTTTCCCAGATGGAGGCGAACCCGCCCATGCAATCCCTCGACCGGCTCGTGCCCGCCACGGAAGGCTTCGGCTTCCGCGTCCGCCAAGGCCAGACGATCCGCGTCACCGACGTGCAAGGCGAGCAGGTGGCCGACTTCGTCGTCTACCGCGCCGACGACCCGTCCGAGCGCATCGATCCCAACGTCACGATGGACGCCCTGCACAAGATGAAGGTCGTCCCGGGAGACATCCTCTACTCCAACAAGTACCGCCCGATCCTGACCGTGCTGAGCGACGACTGCGGCGTGCATGACTTCATCAACGCCGCCTGCCGGCGGGAAATGTACGAGGTGCTGTACGCCAAGAAGGACCACGCCAGCTGCCACGACAACCTGAGCCGGGCGCTCGCCGCCTACGGCCTGCCGGAGCCGGACCAGCACTACCCGTTCAACCTGTTCATGAACACGGTCATCGGTCCGGACGGCAGCATCGCCGTCAAGCGTCCGACCTCGCGCGCGGGAGACGCGATCGAGCTGCGGGCAGAGGCGGACCTCATCTGCGCCATCTCCGCCTGCCCCTGCTCCGAGAGCGAATGCAACGGCTACGTCTGCACGCCGATCCGGGTCGAGGTGTACGATCCTCCGGCAGCAGGCATGAGAAGGGACAGCCCCGGAATACAATGAGCTTGACCAGGCAGGCCTGGTCGACTCCGGGGAGGGATGCAAGGTGAATGCTTTCTTGACGTATGTCGTGCTGGGCTTGTCGCTGAGCGCGCCGATCGGGCCGATCAACGCGGCCCAGCTCGACCGGGGAGCCCGCTTCGGGTTCCTGCATGCCTGGCTCGTCGGGCTCGGCGCGATGGCGGCGGACGCGCTCTACATGCTGCTGATCTACTTCGGCGTCGCCCACTTTCTCGATACGGCGTTCATGCGCACGCTGCTCTGGTCGTTCGGATTCTTCGTGCTCGTCTACACGGGCATCGAGACGATGCGGTCCTCCTCCGCGCCGCTGGCCGGCCGAGGTTCGGAGGTCGCCTCGCGCCTCGGCTCGCTGCGCTCCGGCTTCCTCATGGCGCTGCTCAACCCGCTGAACATCCTGTTCTGGCTCGGCATCTACGGCTCGATCATCGCCGGCAGCTCCGGGCAAGGCGGGCTGTCGATGCTGCTGCTGCACAGCACCGGCATCTTCGCCGGCATCCTGCTCTGGGACGCGGTCATGGCGACGCTCGCCAGCTCCTTGAAGCGCTTCGCGAGCGCAAGGCTGCTGCAGGGCATCTCGGCGGCGGCCGGATTGTCGCTGCTCGTATTCGGCCTGTACTTCGGCTGGAAAGCGCTCGCCGAGCTGGCCGCCTGAGCGGGGTCCTCGGCCGTTCCGCCTCAGCACCGTCGAAAGAGGGGGAGCAGACCGATCGCGACAAGCGGCGTAAGCAGGTCGACGCGCTTCGTCCGTGCTTCGCCGGCGCGCCGGCATCCGGGCGGACGTACACCTCCCTTCCGCTCCCGTCATACGATGACGGGACGGAAGAAGGAGGAGCATGGACAGATGACGACGCTTTACGACAAGCGCACCCTCGACGAGATCGGCCCCCGGCTGGAGCCCTGGCAGCTGGCCGCCTGGCGCAGCTTCGGCGAGATGGTCGCCGACGATGCCGACACCTACCCCTGCGTCCCGGGGCGCCAGGGGTATTTGAGCGGCCAGCTGCGCTACGGCTTCGCGGCCGATCCGCGCACGCCGCAAGCCGTGCGGGATCTCGCCTCGCTGCTGGAGCAGTACGGCCCCGTGTCGCGCGCTACCGGCAAGTATGCCTCGCTCGCCGTCTTTTTCCATACGCCGCCCGCGCTCGCGGGAGCTCCCGTAAAGCGGTTCGAGTCGCTGTTCTGGTCGCTGATGAGGCGCGTCTCGCTCCAGGACCGCCAGCCTTGGCCCGAAGGCATACCGCGCGATCCGCATCGCCACGACTGGGAATTCTGCTTCGGCGGCGAGCCTTACTTCGCGTTCTGCGCGACCCCGGCGCATCGGCTGCGGCGCAGCCGGTCGTTCCCGGTCATGCTCGCCGCGTTCCAGCCGCGCTGGGTGTTCGAGGCGATCAACGACGGCACGTCGCTCGGCCGCAAGATGAAGACGCTCATCCGCTCCCGCCTGGCCGACTACGATGAGATTCCCGCTCATCCGGCGCTGAAGTGGTACGGCCAGACCGACAACTACGAGTGGCAGCAGTACTTCCTGCGCGACGACGACAGCGCGCTCTCCCGCTGCCCGTTCCTGAGCGGGCGGCTGGGGCGCGGCGAAGAGGCGGGGGCTCCCGCGTCGACTGCCGCCGGGTCGTCCGCTCCCGACCTTCCCGCTCCGGCGAGCGGCGCTGCGGAACAAAGCGCATCCGGACTTGATCGTCCATCCGCTCCGACTGGGCCGATCGCCAAGGTCAGCTCCTTCCTCCCCGACGCCCCTGACGCCGAGAAATGAACCCCCGCGGGGTCTCGGCAAGCGTCGTCCGAGCCAAGCCGAACAAGCCGCCCGCCGTCCTTCTTGGACGGCGGAAGCGGCTTTTTTCGCGTCCGTCCGAAAGCCCGGGCCACGACGATGCCTGCTCACCGGGCTCCCCCTCCTGCCCGGCCGCCCGGAAAGCGGCGGCGGCTACGGGCATCGTCGCGAAGCCGCTGCCGCTCGGCGGCGGCCGTCCAGCGCCGGTGCATGACGAAGGTCGCGGCGGCGACGGCGGCCGCGATGCCGAGGCTGGCGTAAAAACCGGGACGTCCGGCGGGCTCGGACAGCGCTCCGGACGCCGCGGCGGCCATCAGGACGATCGCCGTCCAGGATTTGATCCGCCCCCATGCTCCAGGACGCCCCAGCTTGAGGTACGACAGCACGATGATCGTCCAGACGTAAAGCAGGACAAGGCCGCCCGCCGTCGCCAGATGCTCGAACAGGCTGCGCGGCAGCAGCAGCGCCAGCACGACGGATACGCCCATCCCGGCGGCGTTGACGAGCAGCGCGGCCGCAGGCAGCTTGCGCTTGCCCCAGGTGCGCCCGGTCCAGGCGGGAGCGTCTCCGCCTTGCGCGAGCGTGACGAGCATCGTCGAGACGCCGTACAGCGAGGCGACGAGGATGCTGAAGCCCGATACGATCAGCACGCCGTTCAGCGCATGGCGCAGCGCGGTCAGGCGAAGTCCGTCCAGAGCCAGGATCAGGGGGCTCGCGTCCGGCTTCATCGAGGCGGCCGGCACGAGCAGCATGGCAAGGGCGATGGAGCCGATGTACAGCACGGCGATCAGCGAGAGCATGAACGCGCCGGCCTTGGGCGCTTGCTCGGGCTTGCGCAGTCCCGCCGCCATGAAGCCCATCACCTCGATGCCGCTGAACGCATAGAACCCGTACAGCAGCCCTCTCCAGACGCCTCCCCAACCCGGCGAGGCCGCTTCCCGCCAGCCGTTCGGCGCTTCCGAGGGAGAGGCCAGGCCGCGCAGCAGCCACCAGGCGCACACGCCGATGAAGCCGATGACGGCGGCGATCTTGACGACGGCGAACAGATTCTCGGCGGCGTTGATGCCTTTGGAGCCGAGCACGACGACGAGCAGCGCCAGCACCGCATAGCCGCCGGCGAACGCCCCCAGCGGCACGGAGGGCAGCCAGGCCTGGCTGAACAGCCCGAGCGCGGTCAGCGTGCCGCCGAGGATGAGCAGCTCCGAGAACCAGTAGATCCAGCCGGTGCCGAAGGCGGCCCAGCGCCCGTAGGCCTGTCCGGCATAGGTGCGGAACGAGCCTTTGTCCGGATGCTCCGCGGTCATCCGGGCGAGCGCCTCGTAGACGAAATAAGTGGCTAGGGCCACGGCCGCGAATACGGGCAGCGCCAGCCAGCCGCTCGTGCGGACCGCGATGCCCGAGCCGAGGAAAAACGCGGTGCCGATCGTGCAGCCCGCTCCGAACAAGGACAGCTGCCACCAGGGCAAGCCTTTTGCTTCCTGCTCTGCCATCTCGATCCCTTCCCTTCCCGGGTAGGGTAGCCCCGTGCCGCCGTTCCTATGCCTGGCCCGAAGCCAAAAGAGGCCGGGAGCGGTCGTACCGCTTCCGGCCTTGCGATTATCGGTCTAAGCCGGGGCGGCGCCGAGCCATCTTCTCCGCCGCGAAATCGACGAGCGCCCGCATCGGCATGAGCCGGGCGAGACAGGCCCCGATCGTGGCCCGCCGCGCTTGCGGATGCGAGGCCTCGAACGCTTCGCCGATCGCCTCGAAGTCGCTGTCGTCATAAGCCAGCTCCTCGTATTCGACCCAGCGCCGCTCGCCCGCTTCGAGCATCGGCGCTCCCTGGCGGATCATCCTTTTGCCCGGCCAGTCGGCCCGGTGCTCCGCCAGATGGAGCGAGGTGCTGTTGACATGGCCGACGCCGAGCAGCAGCACATGCGCCCCGTGCTCGTACAGCCTTCCGAGCGGGGACGATTCGCCGAGCGGAGGGACGAGCGGATGCTCTCCGACGATCGCTTCGGCGAGCGGTCCGCGAGCCGCGAAGCTCAGCTGGGGATGAGCGCTCCTCCGCGCCCCCTCGCGGCGCCGGAACGCCTCGACGACCGCTCCCATCGCCCGCGTCGGCGTCAGGTCCGGGCGGAACGGCGGCATCTCCTCGCGGATGATCGGCCACCACGATTCCGGCACCGGCGGATGAATCCAGTTGGACGGCTCGGAAAGGTCGGCCGTCTGAGTCGGCATGACGAGCGTGCCGGTCGGCCCGACCGCCTCCTCCAGCGCTTCGACGACCGCCTGGCTGCCGCCCGGAATCCAGCGGCCGAACGATTTCAGCGACGAGTGGACGAGCAGCGTCATGCCTTCGCTTACGCCCAGGGCGTTCAGTTCTTTTCGAATACCGCTCTTCGGGAGCGGCGGATAGGCGTAGATGTCCATGTATCTCCCTCTTTCCTCCGCCTTAGCTTACCGCAGCTTCAGCCATAGACGAAAGGGAAAGAATGAGTGTAACCGTTCCAGCGCGGCCGGAGTCGGGGCGTCAGCGGCCGGAAGCTCCCGCAGGCCGAGGCTGCGGCGCGAAGGAGGAGGCGATCCGCTGCGCCTCCGCGTCCGGAAGCGCGGGAACTTGGTACCAGCCCCGGCCGTTCAGATAGAGGAACGCTTCATAGGCCATCTCGATATAGTCCGGCACCTGCGCGGCCACGACGCGGCGGCAGACCGGATGCGCCAGCTCGAGGCTGGTCATCGCCAGCAGCGAGGCCTGGCTTTTCAGCAAGCCCAGCGCATAGCCCGCGATGCCCTTGTCCGTCAGCTCGGAAGGCTGGGCGATCGGGGCGGAAGGAGCCGCCGGAGACGTCCCGAACTTCACCGGTGGCAGGTTCGGAATGAGATAAGCCTGCGTGTCCCGATGGGGCTTGCGGCCGGCGGCGAAGCTTTCCAGCGTCAGATGGTAGTGCTCCAGCATGAAGCGATGCTGGCGGTCCAGAAGCTGCTTGAGCTCCGGATCGAGCGCAGCCTCCCGGAACAGCACGAACTGGTCCAGCACCGCGACCATGCCGGACAGAATCTCCTGCATGTCCCGGCCCTCATGCTGTCCGTGCCGCGAGGCGTCCCTAGAGCTCCCTGTCATATGCGCATCCCTCTTCTCTTCTCGATTCATCTTCTCGATCTCGTCGCGAACGACGGCTCTAGTCTTCGCCAGGGGGGCGACGCCTATGCCTCAGCGGAACAAGCGCCAGGCGCCCAAGTCGATCCCCGCCAGCAAGCTGGCCGCGATCAGCGACCAGCCGAGCGCTCGGGCGCCGCGCTGCTCCCTCTCCATCCGCAGGAAGCGGCAGATCGGCGCGTCGACGGCGATCAGGATCAAGCCCGTCATCGACATCCATACCAGCAGCAGGGACAGGGACAGCAGGCGGGTCATCAGCATCTCGCGATTCCTCCTAGTTCGTTTTCAAGCCTTCGCGGCGGATGTAGATCTCGCAGCCGATATCGAAGCGCGTCTGGGCATAGAGGCTCTCCCAATCGCTCTTTGTCTCGATATGGCGGTTCCAATACCTCGGATACTGCCCGCGCAGGGCTTCTCCGAAGCCGAACGGGTCCGACTTCAGCTGCTGGGTCGACCGGATGAATCCGCGCAGGATCCGCGACACATTCTCCTCCAAGTGCTCCTCGATCTTGCGGTAGTCGGAGGCGGTGTAGGCGTCGGACTCGTTGTCCAGCCGCTCCTCGATGCGGGTGTCGAGCCGCACCTTGATGCGGATATGAGGGACATCGTCCTCGATCCTGATATCGGTCTCGGCCTGTCGGCGGAACGTAGTGAGCATGAGCGTTCCCACGTCCGGCACTTGGATGAAGTTCGAGTAGCCGCCCGGATTCATTCCTTTGAGCGCCATGTAGGCGCCGATCTCGATCGGCTCGGTGTGGCCGACCATCCTGCCTCCGCTGAACAGGGCGATTCCTTTGAGCAGGATGTTCTCCTTTTGCCGGATGGAGATGTACGGCAGGAACTCGTCCTGCCCCTTGCTCGACTCGGCGGTCCAGAAGCTGCCGATGTACTCCTTGGGGAATTTGCCCATCTCCATCGATTTCTCGATCATCGACAGCAGGTAGAGACTGGGGATCCGTTCCAGCGGCGGGGCCACGCCCATCAGCCTGTCCGCTTCGATGTCGGAGACGAGCAGCCAGGTGGAGCGGCGGACCTCCGAGTTTCGACGGAAATAGTCGTTGAGGTCCTCCACGCCTCGCCGGGCGATCTTTTCGCTGATGACGATGACGCGCAGATGGATCAGGCTCCGCGGATCGGCAATCTCCTGCTGCAGGTTGTTCAGCGCGTCGTCGATCGAGTATCCGGTGACGCGAACGACCCAGACGGGCATGCCCCCCTCCTTGCCGCCGCCCCCGCTGTCGCTCGGTCCGAGCGGGACTCTCCCCGGTATGGCGATCTGCGCCGTAATGCGGATCTTCTTGCCTTTCACCGTCGGCGGCGGGGTCAAGTGGGTCGCATGCTCGTCCTTCTCGTCGCCATCCGCCTCGTCGATCGCCATCCCGAGGATGAGCGCGCGGTCCTCCAGCTCCTGCCGGTCCCAGCAGCCCGCCAGCAGCAGCCCGCCCGCCAGCGCCAGCGCCGCCAGCAGCAGGCTACGCATGGCCTTCCGCCTCCTCGGTCCGCCGGCCGCTTCTCCGGATCAGGGACAGGAGCAGCAGCAGCGCCGGATACCCGGCGAACAGGATGGCCCCGTACAGGTTGAGCCGTTCCGACCAGCGGTACAGCTCGAAGATGTTGGCCGGCAGAAGCGCCGCCGCGTAGACGAAGGGCATGCCGAACGTGGCGATCATCCTCTGGTCGCGCAGGCCGAGCAGCTCCCTCGTTCCGTACGCGCAGAAGTAATAGGTCGAGTAGACGGAGGTGAAAATGGAGATGACCCACACGATCAGGAACAGCGCGTCGAGGCGCTGGCCCGAGCCGAGCGAGGCGCTGCGGGCCGTTTCCAGCGTCGGGTAGGTCAGCAGCTTGACCTCTTCGGCGCCGAAGACGGCGATCGTCGCGACGACGATCGCGGTATAGAGCAGCGTCACCAAGACGGCGCCGAGGGCCGTCGCCGCCACCGCCCGGCGAGGCCGCCGCAGGATCGGGCCGAGCAGGACAATGACGAACGCGATCTGAGAGGCGGCTGCGATCTGGATCAGCTCGCCCCCCCAGTCGAACGAGCGGTTGCCGAGGACCGGCAGCAGATTCGCCATTTCTGCGTTCTGCATCGATACGGCTACGACGACGATACCGGGCAGCAGGATGAACGGAAGGTAGAATTGATGCACGAAGACGAACTTGAGCCGATCCCGGCGGCACGACAGTCCTGCCAGCAGGATCAGGAACGATACGACGATCTCGATCGGCGTCTTTTGCAGCAGCACCTGCACGACCGCTTCTCCGAACTGGCGTGCGGTCATGCCGCTGACGAACAGAAAATAAAGGATCAGCAGCCCGTTGAGGACGCGCGCCGCCCCCTTGCCGATCAGCTGCTCGCTGAAGCGGAACAGGCTCTGTCCCGGATGGCGGCTCATCAAATAAGCGAGAGCTGCAAGGAAGAGCATGCCGCATGTCATGCCGGCAAAGACGAGCAGCGGAGCCCCGCTCTCCACCGCTCGCGCGGCCAGGCGGGGCAGCGTCAGGACGCCGATGCCGACGATCGAGCTGGCGACGACGGCGCCCAGCTGGAACGATGAGATCATGCCGCTCGTGGCCCGGGAATCATTCATGCCGCTGCGGCCCCCTTCTTCCTCCGGAGCGAAGCACCCGCTCCATCGGCAGGCGCGCGGAATCGGGCGGAAGCCGGTCGGAATCCTGCGGATGCAGATGCGACGGACGCTTGCGCAACCACCAGATCGGCCCCCGGACGAGCATGTCCTTCATCCCCTGCCAGCTTCCCGGCACGAACGGCGACAGGTACGGCGCTCCGAACGATTCCAGCGCGAGCATGTGGTTGGCGATGAACAGCACGCCCATCATGACGCCGAACAGCCCGAACGTCCCTCCCAGAACAATGAGCGGAAAGCGCAGCATCCGCAGCGCCGTGGCCGAGTTGTAGGCGGGAGTCGCGAAGGAGCCGATCGTGGTGAGCGCGACGATGACGATCGTAATCGGGCTGGCGAAGCCCGCCGATACGGCGGCCTGCCCGATGACGAGCACGCCGACGATGCTGAGCGCTCCCCCGATCAGCTGCGGCAGGCGGATCGTCGCTTCCCGCAGCACCTCCATCGAGACCTCGATGATGAGCACCTCGACGAAGGAAGGAAAGGGCACCCCGGCCCTTCCTCCGGCGACCGCCACGGCGAAGTCCGTCGGAATCAGCTCCGGGTTGAACGAAATGAGCGAGACGTAGAGGGCGGGAAAGATGAGCGAGGAAATCAGCGCGACCAGCCTCACGATCCGGATCAGACTGCCGATGAGGAACCGTTCCGTATAGTCGTCGAGCGACTGGTAGAACTGGGTGAAGAACGTCGGCACGATCAGCGCGAACGGAGAGCCTTCCGCCAGGATCGCTACTCGTCCCTCCAGCAGGGCGGCAGCCGTCTTGTCCGGGCGCTCCGTATTCTGAATTTGCGGAAACGGCGAGAACGGCTGGTCCTCGATGAACTGCTCGATATAGCCGGCGTCTAGGATGGCGTCCGTATCGATCTTGGAGACGCGCTGAAGCACCTCGCCGACGACCGCCGGATCGGCGATGCTCTTCAGGTAGCAGACCGCCGTCCGCGTCTTGCCCCGCTGGCCGAGCGGCGCGAGCTTGATGCACATGTTCCGTCGTCTGCAGCCGGCTGCGCAGCAGCGTCAGGTTCGTATCGAGCACCTCGATGAAGCCCTCGCGCGGGCCGCGGATGACCTGCTCGGTCTGCGGCTGCTCGATCGCCCGCTTCTCCACCTTCCGCGTCTGCAGGATGATCGCGTCATGGGAGCCGGCCAAGCAGAGCAGCGTCCGGCCGGCGGAGATCGCCTGCAGCATCGGAACGACGTTGGATTCGGCGTAGGCGTTGATCTCGTGCAGCTCCTCGCTGAGCACGATGTCGATCAGGCGGCGGGTGCGGAGTTTCTCCAGCCTGGCGGGGGCAGGCTGCTCCATGAGCGGGCGCATGAGATGGTCGTTGAGCACCTGCTTGTCCACCATCGTATCCAGAAAAACCGCCGCCGCATCGAACTCCCCGAACAAGCGCAGCTGGCGGATCGAGAGGTCGTCCGTCTCGGCGTAAACCTCCTTGACGATCCGCAGCATCTCGTCCAGCCGCGGGGAGCCCTTCATGCTGCCGTACTGGTCCAGGACATCGTCGAGGACCGGCACCGATGCGGGCTTGCGCACGCGCTTGTCGATCTGGCTCCAGCTTCCGGCCATGCCGCCCCCTCCTCTTCCTCGCTTGGCAGATTCAGGGCCTAGTATGGCCGACGAATAAACGGATTATGTGCCTGCCCATCGATCGGACAAGCGGAAAAGCCCGCCGATGAGGGCGGGCTGAACGGCTTTCGATTCCGCTTGGCCGAAGCTTCGCATTCGCCGCGTCGGGCGAAGCGGCCGCTGCATGGCCGGGTCAGGACAGCTCCGCCCAGCGCGGCCACATTTCGACCGGGTTGAGCTCGTAGACCTCCTTTTCGCGGAACAGGAACTGGTGCATGATGAACTCGCGTCGAAGCGTGGCGAAGTCCGGATGGACCTCGCGGATGAAGGCGTTGATCTCCTTCTCCGGGTACTTGCGTCCCGGCTCCAGCTTGCGCGCCAGCTGCTCCAGCACGACGAGCTTCTTCTTCAGCTGGGCGGGAATGCTCTTCAGCCTGCCCTCTCGGTCGAAGAAGCTGCGCAGCACGGCGCTCCGATACTTCTCCAGCTCCTCCTGGCGCGCCTGCTCCTCGGCTGGCCTCGATTCGTCCATGTCCGTCTCCTCTCTCTCCGCTCCTGCGCGCGACCGCAGGATCAGCTCCATCGCGGCGTCCGCGCCATCGCGCAGGAAGTATTCGTTCAGGGAAAAATAGATCGCGTTCTTCTCCCGCCGCTCTCCGATCAGCCCGGCTTCCCGAAGCTTGGCGGCATGATGGGTGATCGTCGCCGGCGCGAGCGACAGCCTCTCGGCCAGCGCCAGGCCGTTGCGCTCCCCATCCGCCAGCAGGATCAGCATGCGGATGCGGGTCGGATCGGCGAGCGCCTTATGGTAGGCGACGACTTTTTCCAGCTGCATGACGCTCCCCCTTTTATTATTAGATGTAAATCTAATTAGATCATAATCTAATATATAAAACGCGTCAAGCGGAAAGCCGGAGGTTGCGGCCATGCCCTCGGAGCGCGCAAAATAGGAGAAGGCCGGGCCGGAAGCTTGCCGCAGGCGCGCGTCTACGGCTAGGCGCCGGGCGCGGAGAGCAGGGTAGGCTTGAAGAACGAAAGGTCACGCAACGAGCTGTGGATCCCGATCGTCGGGCGGACGGCTGGAGACGGAACGGCGAGCGATGGCCCGCACAACTAACAGAGGAGAGAGACCCTTATGACACGGCAAGCCTTTTTGTTCGACATGGACGGCGTCATCATCGACAGCGAGCCGCTGCACTTCGAGGTGGACATCGAGACGGTCAAGGCGCTCGGCGCGGAGATCGACCAGCATGGACTCGAGCCTTACGTCGGCATGACCAACCCGGAGATGTGGAAGCTGCTGCGGGAGCAGTTCGGCTTCGAGCCTTCCATCGCCGAAATCATCGAGCTCCAGATGAACCGCAAGCTGGAGGCGCTGGCGGCGAGCGGCCTGACCGCGATGGACGGCATCGCGGAGCTGACCGACCGTCTGCTCGCCGCCGGCGTGCGCATCGGCGTCGCCTCGTCCTCGCCCCGCGTCTTCATCGAAGCGGTGCTCGGTCAGTTCGGCCTGCTGGACAAGTTCGGCTGCATCGTCAGCGGGGAGGAAGTGCCGATGGGCAAGCCCGCGCCGGACGTGTACCTGGAGGCGGCCCGCCAGCTCGGCGTCTCGCCGGACGCCTGCGTCGTGCTGGAGGACTCCCGCAACGGCGTGCGTGCCGCCAAGGCGGCGGGCATGCGCGCGATCGGGCTGCGCAACCCGAACTCCGGCCAGCAGGACCTGTCCGAAGCCGATTGGATCGTCGACTCGGTCCGCGACATCCCGCTGGCGGAGCTAGGGCTTGGCCTGGGCTGAGAAGGCCGCGCCAATTTGCGAGGATTCGCCGTCGGATGAACGATGAAAAAGGCTGTTCCTTCCGTCTGCTGGACGGGGAACAGCCTTTTTCTGCTTGGCACGAGGAGACAATCGAGGCGGAAGGCCAGCGGAAGCAATGGCAGGAATGATGCCCTCGGCTAGGCTGAAGCCCGATCAAGCGTGCTGCTTTTTGAGGAAGAACATCTCCTTCTCCACCTGCATGATCTTATGATCGTGAAATTCCACGGTTCCGCGGAGGCTGATGATCTCGCTCAGCAACTTTTCGTCCGCAGAAATATTCTCCAGATGGTAGGCGTCTACTTTTTCATGGAGGTCGAACACTTGACCACTCAAGGCCGTGACCTGGGTCTGGACCGAATCGACGACTTCTTCCAGACGGCCGAGCCGCTCGTCCACGACGTCCAGGCGCTGCTCGAACGTATCCAGACGCTCGTCCATTTTGTCTAAACGACCGTCGATCGTTTCCAGACGCTCGTCCATTCTGTCTAAACGACCGTCGATCGTTTCCAGACGCTCGTCCATTTTATCCAGACGACCGTCCATTTTGTCCAAGCGCTCGTCCATTTTATCCAGACGACCGTCCATTTTGTCCAAGCGCTCGTCCATTTTATCCAGACGACCGTCCATTTTGTCCAGACGACCGTCGATTCGATCGAACCGCTCGTCCATGCCCTCCAGCGCCGAAAAGATCCGCTGCAGCATCTGCTCCATCGCTCCGCCCTCCCGATTGCCTGACTGTGTCCAGTATAACCTGCGGAGGCGCAAATGACCAGTCGCTTTTCGAACATTTGTTCCCTTTTTGAACCGAGATTCGAGCTAATCCGACTGAACCCCCGTCCAGCGCAGGCCTTTCGGAAAGTGGTTCTTCAGCTGGCCGTCGGCAAGCTTGCCCCAGCCGATCGAGTGGCCCGAGGCGAGCACGAGCTGCCAGCCCTTGGCGCCGCCCGCCGCGATGACTTCGCCGCGCAAGTAGGCGGCCAGCTCCGGAGAGCCGAGCGGCAGATCGACGGCATGGCGCGCCTGCCCGGGCTTCAGCGTGAGCGCCAGCGCGTGCGAAGGCTCGAAGCGGTTCTTCTTGAGCGTGCCGAGATGCAGGCCGGGCCGCAGCACCTTCAGCCCGGCAAGCTCCGGCATGCCCTCCGGCAGCGCGTACAGCTGGTCGCCGAACGGAAGCAGGATGCCCTGCGGCAGCTCGGCGAGAGCTTCCTCGGCGAAGCGCGTGAACGGCTCCGGCAGCTTGTCCCGCCGCAGGCCCGTCTCGTGCTTCAGCTTGCGCCCGCCTGCGGACGCATCCTCCGCCTTGCGCAGCACGGCCGCAAAGTGACCTTCGCCGCGCACCCGGTGCGGCCAGATGCGGACCGTCCGCTCCAGTCCGGGCGCAGGATCGGCGATCCAGTCCGGCCGGCCGCTCCCGAAGCCCTCATTGAGATGCGCGGCCGCGATGGAGAACTCGGGATGCTCCCGCAGGAAGCGGCTTACCGCTCCTTCGTTCTCCTCCGGGGCGAACGTGCAGGTCGAGTAGACGAGCGTGCCTCCCGGCCGCAGCATGAGCGCCGCATGCCGGAGGATGTCGTCCTGACGCGCCGCGCACAGGAGGACGTGATCCGGGCTCCACTGCGCGCAGGCGTCCGGGTCCTTGCGGAACATGCCCTCGCCGGAGCACGGAGCGTCGACGACGATCCGGTCGAAAAAGGCCGGAAAGCGCGGCGACAGCCGGTCCGGCAGCTCGCTCGTCACGACCGCATGGCGGACGCCCATGCGCTCCACGTTCTGCGACAGGATCTTCGCGCGCGCCGGATGCGGCTCGTTCGCCACGAGCAGTCCCTCGCCCCGCATCAGCTGGGCCAGATGCGTCGACTTGCCTCCCGGCGCGGCGCACAGATCGAGCACGCGCTCGCCCGGCTGCGGCGCGGCCAGCTCGGCGACCGCCATCGCGCTCGGCTCCTGGATGTAGTAGAGGCCGGCCTCATGCCAAGGATGGCGGCCGGGACGGTCTTCCTCGCCGTCATAATAGAAGCCCGCCGGAGCCCACGGCACCGGCTCCAGCCCGAACGGCTGGACGGCCAGGAATTCCTCGGCCGCAAGCTTGAGCGTGTTGACGCGCAGCGCTTGTACCCTCGGCTGCTCGCAGCTGTGGCGAAACGCCTCGTATTCGGTATGCAAAAGGTCCTTCATGCGCGATTCAAAGGAAGCCGGAAGCTTCATGATCCATCACCTCGGGTCGGTTCCTGGCGGCGAGCCGCCGAAAAAAACTACGACCCATTCTACCGAACGAAGCGCCCGCGACGCAAGGGCGGAGCGGCGCATCGTTTTGTCGAACGTCAAGGGCGCTTGGGCCGGACCGCCTGCATCGCCTGCAGCATCGCTTGGAAATGGTCGACGTAGGCGGATGCGGAAAAGCGCTCGCGGATATGGCGCTCGCCCTGGATGCGGATCAGCTCCCGATACGCCGTGTCCTTCATGAGCCGGTATGCGCCTGCGGCCGCGGCCCCGATATCGCCGAGCGGGTAGAGCTCGCCCGTCCGAAGCGGCTCGATGAACCGCGTCACGCCGCCGGAGTCGGTCGCGAGCACCGGACACCGGCACAGCATCGCCTCGGCGACCGCATAACCGAAGCCCTCGCGGATCGAGCAAGAAACGAGCGCTCCGCCCGAATCCCCGATGAGGCTCAAATAGTCCGCCATCTGCGAATGGGGAACGTTGGAGCGGAGCGTCAGCCGGCCGGCGAGGGGAGACGCTTGCCGCCAGCCGTCGAACGCCTGACGCTCGGCCGGATCGTACAGCGTGGCGTCCTCGAACATCCAGAGCGCGAGCGCCGGGAAGGACGGCACGAGCGCTTCCGCGATCGCGACGAACTCGCGCCAGTTCTTGTTGGGCTCGATGCGGCCGATCCACCCGAGAATCGGGTACGGCACGATCGGAAAGCGCGAATAGCCGAAGCTGTCCGTGTCGAGCGGATCGTCGAAGCAGAACTGCGGCAGCTCCGGACAGGCGCCGCCGAGCATCGCCTGCAGATGGTCCGTCACAGGATAGAGCAGGCCGTCCGCGCAGTGGCGCAGCACGCTGCCGTAATCGCGTAGAAATTCCTCCGCCTGCTGCGGCGTGCCGAGGCCTTGGACCTCGAAGACGAGGCGTCCGGCGTACCCGCTGAGCCGGATCTGCTCCAGCAGGACGACATGCGAGCAGACGACGATCACGTCGTATCCTTCCCGTCGGATCAGCGCCAGGATGTCCGCGATCTCGCGGTAGACGAGCACGGTGTATCCGCCGGCGTTCTGCAGGCCGCTGCCATCGTTCGTATACAGCACATGGCAGTCGACGCCGCTCGCGGCCAGCGCTCGGGAGCGGATACGGTTGAGCGTCTCCATGCCCCCGCTCGGGGTCGAAAAGACGAGCAGCAGCTTCATCGCTCCGAGCCTCCGCCTTGGCGGATCGTATTCACGAGCTGGTGGACCATGGGGTCCGCACCTCCAATGGAAGAAATCGGTTGCTGCCAGTATATGCTCGGCTGCGGGCCGCCCGTGCGGGAGCGGGACGTCCGCATGGCCGCAGGGTCCGAGCGGGAGCGAACGAAGGCAAGCCAAAAAAGCGGTCGGCTGTCACATCCGCCGCCGCTCCTTCACGACCGCGCCGGGATGCACGGTCAGCTCCTCCGTATAGTCCACCCGTCCGATCTCGCAGCCTTCGCCGATCGTCACGCTGCCTCCGCGCACCGTGTCGGCCCTCGTGCGCTCCAGCCGGACGACGGCCCCCTCGATGCGGCGAGCGTCAAGACGGGCGGGGCGGACCGATCGGAAGACGGTACCGAACAGCCGGGCGAGCCAGCCCGGCCGGCTCACCTCGACGCGCCGTCCGACCAGCTCGCCGATCGACGAGTCGCGATGCAGCTGCAGCATGATGCTGCCGGCGTCGAGCTTGCCCGGCACAGCGGCCCGGCCCTTGATCCGCACCTCCGAAGCGGAGCAGCTCGTCGCCTGCAGCTCGCCGCTTAGACGGATGCAGTCCGCTTGCAACGACTCCTGGGACGCGAACGAGCCGGAGCCAAGCAGCTCCCGCACGGTCGCGGCGTCCCGAGAGACCAGCTCTCCGGTCAGCCGCAGCCGGCCGACAGACAGGCCCTCGGCCGAGACGGTGCCGGTCACTCTCGCGTTGAGCGCGTTCAGCTCTCCGTGCACGCGCAGCGAGCCGGTGACGGCGAGCTGCACGCAGTCCAGGCTCCCGTGCACGATGCCGTCCCCAATCACGCGAGCTTTCGCGTAGCTGCCGCCGCCGGATACGCCCGTCCCGGTCAGGGACAGGCGACGCGCAGCGGATTCGGTTTTCGCCGCCATGCGGCATCCCTCCTTTTGTCAGCCGATCCGGGCCTCGCTGTCCACGCGTGCGTCCGCATGCCGCTCGAACCGCTCCGTGTATTCGACCCGGCCGATCTCGCAGCCAGGGCCGATCCGCACCCTCGCCCCGCGCACGAGGCTCGCTGTCGTGTCCTCCAGGACGATGTCCTCGCCCTCGATCGTCTGCGCCAGCAGGCGGTTCTGAACGACGGGCAGCGGCAGCAGCTTCTGCCAGCCCAGCAAGCCGTCGCTTGGAGCCGATGCTTCCAGATAGCGGACCGACAGCTCGCGGACGCTGCTGCTGCCTCGCAGCTCCAGCCTAGCCTCGTCGCCGCTCAGCGCGTCGAGCTGGAGCTTGCCGTGCGAGAGCAGGCGGCCGATCCGGCAAGGCCCATGCACCGTGAGGCTGCCGTTCACCTTGGCCTCCTCCGCATCGAGCGATTCCTCTACCGTCAGCTTGCCCTCCACGCGGCACGTCTCCGTCCGCAGCCCGCCTTCGATGCCCGCCAAGCCGTTGATCTCCGCGCGTCCGGCCAGCACGGAGCCCTTGAAGGTCGCCTGGCCGTTCACGATCACCTTCTCGCTTTCCAGATCGCCCGTCACCTTGCCCATGCCGTCGATGATCGCGCGGTCGACCTTGCCGCCCTCTACCGTGCCGATGCCCGCCAGCCGGATTTCCTTGCCTGTATCGTTCTTCAAATGGACATGCTCCCTTCCTTGGTCTTGTATGGACTCAGCTTATCATGCGGCCGGATGCCGGACATCGGCCCGCAGGCGGAGCCGGATGTCGGGCAGAGGACGGGGCGGCGGCTACGCCTGCGGGCGATCACGGCGTTCACCGCCCTTGCGCCTGCTTCGGTTCCGGACGGCTTCCTCCAGCCGCTTCAGCAGCGGCTCTCGAATCCCCTCCTCTACCCCCAGCTGATCCAACGCCTCTCGGACATCCAGCTCCATCCGACGCTCGCCATTGCTGTCGCTGCTCATTTCCCTAGTCCTCCTTCACCTTCTCCCCCTTTGCTCCTGTCGGCCCTTATTCTACAAAAACGTCCGTTTTTTCCCTCTCGGATCACTTTTATCGCGATGAAGCAATGCGGTGAAAAGAGGGAAAAGGCCCATCCGCAGAGGATGGGCCTGAATGAAATGCGGAAAAGCTGATGACGTCATTCGCTGAAGACGGTTCCGATGCCTGGCGTTCTAGCCGCCCGTCCGACTCAGCGCCTCATACGTCACGGAGTCGGCGATGACGAACAGCCGGGCCTGCTCCGGGATCGTGTCGCCGAGCCGGCGGATGATGCCCGTGTCGTCGCCGTCCGCGACGAGCAGCGCGCCGCGCGCCTTCAGCCATTCGTAGGCGTCGTTGTACGTGCGCCATTCCGGGCGTTTGGCGATGCCGTACAGCTCGTCCCCGCTGTCCTTGCTCATCAGGTTCATGAACAGGCGCGACGAGCCCTGGTTCACCGTCGAGCTGGCGATGAGATGGGAGATCGACTGCTGCGACAGGATCAGCTCGTCCACCTTCGCATGGCGGAAGCTGTGGCGGTGGCTTTCCTTGAGTATTTCCGCGATCGTGTAGATCTCCTTGCCCTGGCGGGCCGCGTAGCTCTCCAGCGTCGTCGCGATCAGCAGCGTATGGCCGTCCGCCAGCGAGGCATTCGGCACCCCCTCCGGGGAAAAGATGACAACCGCCTTGCACGCGCAGACGTTCGCCCGGTCCAGCGTCGCGTATTCCGTGGCGTCGCCCTGAATGTAGTGCACGCGCTCCTCCGCCATCGGCGTCTTCGCGAGCTTGGCGATGAGCACGACCTCGCGGGCCGGATCGGCGAGCAGCAGCTCCTCGATCATGTCGCGAATTTTCTCCTCCGACCAGCCGATGACGACGTAATGATCCTTGCCTTGGTAAGCCAATCTGCCTTCCTCCCTCTGCTTCTTCCAGCTGACGAAGTTCTCCGTCGTCTTGCCGACGATGGAGCCGATCAGGAACAATCCGATGAAAATGACGACGATGCCGAACGCCATGCCCGGCGCCGTCACCGGGAAGTAGTCGCCGTAGCCGACCGTCGTCGCCGTCACGATCACCCACCACAGCGAGCGGAACCAGCTCGTGAACTTCTCCGGCTCCAGCGCCTGGATGACGAATGGGCTGAGCAGGAAAAAAAGAGCCGCGAACGCGGCGAGCGTCCGGCCGTCGAGCTTGGCGATCTTGCGGAACGCGTTGTAGAAAAACAGCATGGAACCCTTCCTTTCGGCAAGCTGGATGCAACTGGATATACGCGTGATAAAAGGTATGCGTGCCACGTTCGGATACCTTTCGAAAAAAAAGACCGGAATTCCTTCCTGCCGATGCCGGAAGAGGAATTAATCCCTATTGCGACGGGGACACTAGGAGCCGCGAAAGGAGGGAGATCCATGTCAGGACGCAACAGCAAGCCGAAAAACGACGGGCCGTCCAGCAGTCCGGGCCGCCTCGACCAATACGGAGACAAGCTGGCTTCGCTGAACGAGGAGGAATTCCAAGCCTCGGTTCAAGAGGCGATCGAGGAAGAAGAGAAGTAGGACGGGTTAGACGCCGAAACGCGACGAGAGGATGGGGATGCCGTCCTTTCGGCGCGTTTTTTTTCGTGAGGCTACTTCTGTCATTTTCAATGGATGCCCCTAGCTTAGGCGATTCTATGTCCGCGACCCTGAGGCCAGAAAAGAAAAAAGCGTCCCGCTCCGCGCGTTGCGGGGCTGGACGCTTTTATGTCGATTACGAGACGGTAAGACTCTCTCTTCAATTAGGGAGACTCCACCCACGCCTTGTTGAACTTGGCGAGGGCGATCTTCTGCCCGGCCGGCTTCTCGTAGAAGACGAAAATCGACTTATTCGGCGAGACGGCGATGTCGGAGTAGCCGTTGGTGCCGGGATAAATTTCCTTGGAGCGGTACCACGTGGACCCGTCGTCGGCGCTCATGCGGATCGTCATGCTTGTGCGCGTGGAGACGTTCGCCGGATTGGTGAACAGGATCGTCGAGGCGTCGTAGCGCTGCAGGCTGCCCTGGCAGACCGGGTCCGGCAGCGCCAGGTCGGAGTACGGCGTGCTCCAGGCTCCCGTCACGCCGGAGCTGACGGAGACGGCGCGGTAATCGCTGCCCGGGTTGCGCATGTTGGTCATGAGGCGTCCGTCGGACAGTTGGATCATCATGTTCTCGTGGATGCGCCCGTAGCCGGAAGGATTAGGCACGAGCGGGCCCGCCGACCAGGTGGTGCCGCCGTCGGAGCTGTAGATCGCCGCGACGGTGCTGTTCGACCAGCCGCTCACGGTCAGGTAGATCGGCACGACGAGCTTGCCGTCGGCCAGCTGGATCGCATGGCCCGGGCCCATGCCGGCCCCGGCCAGGTTGGCGAAGTAGCTCGGGCTGGAAGCGGACTTGTACGCATCCAGCACAGAGGTGATGTCGCGGGCCGCGCCCCAGGTGGCGCCATGGTCGGTGCTCGTGCGGATGAAGAACTGGCAGGCGCCCCATTTCCAGCGGCTCCACAGCAGATGCACGCGCCCGCTGCCGGATTCGGCGAGCAGCATCGGGTTCATTTCGGCGTAGCCCTGAGACTTGCCCGGCGAGAGGATGACGTTGGCGCCGAACGTCTTGCCGCCGTCGGTGCTGCGGCGCAGGACGAGGTCGGTCGGCGTCTGGTCGCCGCCCTGGCGGCCTTCCGCGACGGCCAGGATCGTGCCGTTGGATGTGGAGACGATGGACGGAATGCGGTATTCGCCGTAGCCGAGCCCGTCCGAGGTGTCGAACAGGATCGTCTCGGAGAACGTCGCGCCGACGAGCGCGAGCTGGGAGGCTGTCAGCACGGACGGATAGACGGCGACGGCGTCGATGTCGCCGGCGAAGTACCACTGGCCGCCGCCGCTGTCGACGTTGCGACCGGTCCAGAGGCCGTCGAGCTCGGTCACCGAGGCGAAAAAGGCCGCGTTCGCGGATGAGCCCCGCAGCTCGCCGTCGACGTAAAGGCGGGTGCCGCCCGCTCCCGCGGTGACGACGGCCGTGTGCCACTCGCCGTCGTTCCAGCTGCCGCTCGCGCTGATCTGCGCCGAGTAGGCTCCATTGTCGCGCGCTTCATAATAGACGGTGCCGCCGTTCAGCGACAAGGTGACGTTGCTGGACGGGTCGCCGCTGTCCGATGCGCTGAGCAGCGTCTTGGCGGCCGCGCCGCTCGTCGTGCGGAAGCGGGCGGCGATGCTCCCATGCGCCAGCCCCGACACCTGACCCAGCTGGGCCGTGCGGTCGGTGTAGTCGCTCGTGCCGTTGAAGGCGCGTCCTTCGCGGAACAGCGCCGCGGAAGCCGGCAGCTGCCCGCCGTCCTCCTGAATCTCCAGCTGCGACAGCGGACGGCTGTACACGGACAGCTCGGCGATGTCGCCGGCGTAGAACCATTGGCCGCCGCCGTTGTCGACATTCCGGCCCGCCCACAGCCCGTCCAGTCCAGTGACGGACGAGAAGAACGCCGTGGACGCGCTGCTGCCGCGCAGGCTGCCGTCGACGTACAGCTTCGTGCCGGAGGCGTCTACGTTCAGCACGGCGGTATGCCAGGCATTGTCGTTCCAGCTGCCGGAAGCGCTGATCTGCGTGGCATACGTTCCGTTCTCGCGGTTTTCCGCATAGACGGTGCCGCCGTTCAGCGTGAGCGAGAAGTTGCTCGACGGGTCCTGCACGTCCGAGGTGCTGAGCAGCGTCTTGGCCTGGGCCGCGCTGCTCGTCTTGAAGCGTACCGAGATGGCGCCTTGGGCGAGCGAGGCGACCGCCGGGAGGCTGGCGGTCAGGTCGGTGTAGTCGCTCGCGCCGTTGTACGAGCGGTTCGGCGTACTGTACAGCACGCGGCCGTCCGGCGAGGCGGCGTAGGCCGGCTCGCTTCCCGCAGGAAGCAGCACCGGCAGCAGGAGCGCCAGCGCCAGCAGGAGCAGGGCGAGGCGGCGAGGACGGATGGCCCTGCGGGAGGCAGCGCGCGCTGGGACGGACGAGGCTGGAGAAAGCCTGGCTGGAGTGGAGGGCAGGATTTTTCGGCGGGCGCCCGCTTGTCCGGGATGGTTCATCTTGATCTCTCCTTTTTCAGGTCGATGATGGCCTTCCTTCCGACATCTTGCTTGACGAATGAAGCTTCGTGTCGGAACGTTCACTCGGTCTGCCGGCGCTGTGCCGGCCGGGCCTCGCCTCCTTTCGGGATCGTCCGCCCCTGCTCCGCCCCTTCGGCCCGTCGGGCAGGCGGATGGATCAAGGCGCTCCGGACTCCTTCTCCTCGCTGATTCTTTTAAGTGCATGTCCGGCTCCCTCACCTAGCTGAATTCGCGAGAGCCTACGCCGATGGCCCCGTCCTCCCACAGCTGCAGCGCCGCCCCGATCAGGCCGCTGTCGCGGCCGCGCACAGCGGGCAGCAGCTCGACTCCCGCCGCCAGCGACGGCATCGCATGCTCGCGGAACCGCGCCTGCAGCGCGGCGAAAAACGGCTCGCCCGCATCGGCGACGCCGCCGCCGATCAGGATGCGCTGCGGATTCAGCGCATGCGCGAGCGAAGCAGCGGCCGCGCCGAGCGCATCGAGCGCGTCCTCGACAGCCGATGCGGCATGCACGTCGTCGCCGGCGAGCCAGCCGGAGACGGCGGCGCGCGCATCCGCGCCGTCCGCCGGCAGCCCGGCCGCCTCGAGCCGCCGCTTCAGCCCGGCGGCGATGCCCGTGCCGGAGGCATACAGCTCCAGGCAGCCGCGGCTGCCGCAGATGCAGCGCGGTCCGTGCCGGTCCACGCTCAGATGGCCGAGCTCGCCCGCGCCGCCCCAAGCCCCGCGCATCAGGCGGCCGCCGGACACGACGGCTCCGCCGACGCCGGTGCCAAGCGCGACGCAGATGAAGTCGCGGCAGCCTCTTCCCGCGCCGAGCCGAAGCTCCGCCACGGCCAGAGCGTTCACGTCGTTGTCGACGAGCGCGGGCAGCCCGAAGCGATCCTCCAGAAGCTGGCGCAGAGGCGTTCCCGTATATCCGGGCAGCAGAGCGGAGGAATGGCGGATCGAGCCGCTTCTCCACTCGACCTGCCCCGCCGTGCCCACCCCGATGCCGCGAACCGGAGGCAGCGCTCCCTCGGCCCCCAGCGACTCGATCGCCTCCACGATGCGGGCGCATGGGTCCGCTTCGCCGGCCCTCGTCGGCAGCTCCATCCTCCGAAGCACCTCGCCCGCCTCGGAGATCAAGCCTGCGAGAATCTTCGTTCCGCCGACGTCCACGCCGACGGCGAGCGAGGAGCGGCCGTCATGGACGATCATGACGCGCCCCGCTCCTGCGGCTGAACCGCTCCGGCTGCTGGCGCAGCGTCCGCCTCCGGCTTGCCGTTCTCGTCCATCGCCTCCGGCAAGCCCGTTCCTGCGCCGGCTGCCTGCGCAGCGTCTGCCTCCGGCTTGCCGTTCTCGTCGGCCGCCTTCACGAAGCTCACGCTTCCTGCGAAGGTATCCGCATCGCTTGAATCGACGCCTGCGGCCCGGCCCTGCGCGCTCGCGCCGGACGCCAGCGCGGCAGCGAAGCGCGCCGCGATCCGCTGCGGCCGCGTGATCGCGCTGCCGACGACGACGGCATGCGCGCCGCAGGCGAGCGCGGCGGCGGCCTCCTCCGGCGTCCAGATCCGCCCTTCGGCGATGATCGGCACCGTCACTTCCGCAGCCAGCTCCTCGACGAGCCGCAGGTCCGGCCCCGGCAGCTGCCGGCTGTAGGGCGTGTAGCCCGCCAGCGTCGTGCCGACCAGGTCGGCGCCCATCCGCGCGGCGGCCAGCCCTTCTTCCAGCGTGGACACGTCCGCCATGACGAGCAGGCCGCGCGACCGGGCCAGGGCGATCAGCGCCTGCGCCTGCTCCAGCCGGCCCTCCCGGTCGGTGACGTCGAGCGCGACGATGTCCGCGCCGGCCTCGGCGATGCGCCCGATCTCCTCGGCCGTCGGCGTGATGAACACGTCCGAGCCCGGCATCGTCCGCTTGATGAGCCCGATGACCGGTACGTCGACCGCCTCGCGGATCGCCCGGATGTCGGACGCTCCGTTGCAGCGGATGCCCGCCGCGCCGGACTGCACGGCCGCCCGCGCCATCTTGACCATGGCGTCGCCGCCATGCAGCGGCTCGCCCTCCAGCGCCTGGCAGGAGACGATGAGCGAGCGGGGCGGAATAAGAAAGCCTGCCCCGCTCATCTCCGCCCCTCCCGCGCGCCGTCGGCAGCGCCCGAGGCGGCGCGCGCGGCCAGCTCGGCGATCCGGGCGTTCAGGCTCGCCGCCCGGGCCAGATCGGCTTCGCTCTCGACCGGCCGCAGCGGCCGCCGCGGCTGGCCGGTCTCGATGCCGCGCAAGCGCAGCATCGCCTTGCACCCGCCGTACAGCGACGGGAAGCGCAGCAGCTCGGCGATGATCGCATTGATCTCCGCCTGCCAGAATCGGGCTTCCGCCAGCCTGCAGGCGGCATAGCACCGCTCCAGCGCCAGGAACAGCTCCGGCATGACGCCGTACGTGCCGCCGATGCCGCCGTCCGCCCCGATGCTGCGGCCCGCCAGGTACTGCTCGTCGGGACCGTTCAGCACGAGGAAGCGCCCGGCGCCTAGGAGCCGCCCGCCCCTCGCCTCGTCGTCGCCGCCCTCGCCCGCAGCCTCGGCCTCCGCCACAGCCTCCTGCTTCGCCCGCTCGCCCGCCGCCTTGAACTGCTGGAGCTCGAACGTGCTCTCGGCGGAAATCTTGACGCCGATCACCTTGTCCTGGCGCGCCATCCGCTCCAGCAGCGGCAGCCCGAGCTGGAAGCCGGTCGTCTGCGGGATGTGGTAGATCAGGAACGGCAGCTCCGTGCTGTCCACGATCGCCTGCCAGTGCGCCTCGACGCTCGCCTCGGACAGCCGGTAATAGATCGCCGGCACGGCGGACACCGCGTCCGCCCCGGCCCGCTCCGCATGGCGGGCGAGCTCGACGCTCTCCCGCGTCGAGGCCGCGCCGACATGGGCGGTGACGGCGAGCTCGCCGCCGACCTCCTCCAGCACCGCCTCCAGCACGAGCTTGCGCTCCTCGGCCGTCTGCAGCATGCCCTCGCCGGAGCTGCCGCCGACGTAGAGGCCGCTCACGCCGGTGCCGGCATAATGCCGCGCCAGCCGGCGCGCCGCCTCGGCGCTGACCTCTCCGTCCGGTCCGTAGGCCGAGTACATCGCGACGGTGACGCCCCGGAACCGCGACAGCCGGTCAGCGGCCGCGGCTCCTTCCATCCCCAGTTCCATCCCCAGTTCCATCCCCAGTTCCATCCCCATCCCCAGCCCCATCCCCGGCCGCGCCTGCGCCTTCCCCTCCATGCCGACCGCTCTCCTTTGCCCAGCTGTGTCCATATCCTTTCTCCTCCTCGGCAGGTCAGCCCTTGACGGCGCCCATCGTGATGCCTTGCGTGAATGCCTTCTGGAACAGCAGGAAGATCGCGATCATCGGCAGCGACGCGAGCGCCGCGCCGGCCATCAGCACCCCGTACGGGGTCGTGTACTCGCCCTGCAGGGTCGCGATGCCGAGCGGAAGCGTCATCATCGGCGTCGAGCGCGTCAGGATGAGCTGGCTGAAGTAGTCGTTCCAGGCGTTGATGAACGTGAAGATGGCGAGCGCGCCGAGCGCCGGCTTGAGCAGCGGCAGCACGATGCGCACAAACAGCCTCGCCTCCGAGCAGCCGTCGATCTTGGCCGCCTCGATCAGCTCGGACGGAAGCGTCTGGGCGAACTGCTTCATCAGGAAGACGCCGAACGGCCAGCCGACGGCCGGCAGGATGAGGCCGCGGTACGTGTCGATCCAGCCGAAGTCGGCCAGCATCGTGAACAGCGGCACGAGGATGACCTGCTTGGGCAGCGCCATCGCGGCGACGAACAGGATGAAGATCGCCTGCCGGCCGGGGAAGCTCCGCTTGGCGAGCGCGTAGCCCGCCATCGAGGCGGTCAGGCAGACGAGCGCCATCTCCGAGCCCGCGACGAAGAAGCTGTTGAAGCCCCAGCGCCACACCGGGTTCGCGAACAGCGCCCGGAAATTGTCCAGCGTCGGGTCGAGCGGGAACCACTCCGGCGGGATGGCGACGGCGACGTTCTGCACCTTGAAGGCGCCGGTCACGATCCAGTAGAACGGAAAGACGAACAGCAGCGCCAGGACGAGCAGCAGCGCCTGCGACAGGATGCCTCCGATGCCGAGGCGGGCGTTGCGGACCGCTCCCTCGGGCCTCGCGCGCCGGGTCAGCCCCGGACGGCGGACGGACGGCATGGTTTCGGTGTTTTTGCTCATGCGATGATCCTCCTAATACTCCACGTCGCTGCCGAGGAAGCGGAACTGGATGAACGAGATGATGCCGATGACGACGGCCAGCAGCACGCCCATCGCCGAGGCGATGCCGAAGCTGCCGAGCATGAACGCCTGCTCGTAGACGCCGTACATGACGGTGGAGGTGGCGTACATCGGCCCGCCCGACGTCAGCAGCTGCACGATGGCGAACACCTGGAACGTGTTGATGGTCGTGATGACGATGATGTACAGGTTGGTCGGCATGAGCATCGGCCAGATGATCTTGCGGAAGATCTGCCCCTCCGTCGCGCGGTCGATGCGCGCCGCCTCGAGGTAGGATGTCGGGATGTTGCCGAGCGAGGCGATGTAAAGGATGATCGGCTGGCCGACCGACGTCGTGATGAGCACGACGACGAGCGCGAGCAGCGCGGTGCGCGTATCGCCGAGCCAGACGACCGGCTCCGCGCCGAACAGGCTCGTCACATAGTTGAGGATGCCGTAGACCGGATGGTAGATCGACGCCCACACGACCGTGATGCTGACGACGGAGGAGACGGCCGGCAGGTAGAAGATGCCCCGGAACAGCGAGCGCACCCACTCCTGCTTGCGGTACACCGCCATGGAGACGAACAGGCTGAAGCCGATGACGACCGGCACGGCGATGAGCACGATCAGGATCGTGTTGAGCATCGACTTGCGGAAGCCGGAGTCCTGCAGCAGGAACCGGTAGTTGTCGAGGCCGGCGAAGTCGAAGCGGCTGAGCGAATAATGGAAGAAGCTGATGTAGATGCCCTTGAGCATCGGGTAGGCGACGAACAGGAGGAAAAACCCGAGCGCCGGCAGCACGAACAGATAGCTGGTCAGCCAATCGCGCCAGATCCTTCTTGAGTTGAGGACAGCCTGCATGGCCGCACTTCCTTTCCCGGCAAAAAGAAAGAGCAGCGCACCGCGGCGCGCTGCTCCTGGCTTCCTGCCCGTTGAAATTTACTTGGAGCCCGACTTGGCGGCAGCGATGGCCGCATCGGCCTTGGAGGCGAACTCGTCCAGCGCCTGCTTGCCGCTGGAGGAGCCGAGCAGCGCGGACTGCAGCGCCGGGAACCAGAACGTGCGCACTTCGGCATAGCCGTCGGCGATCGTCGGCGGGTCGGTGATGAAGGCGCGCGCCGTCTCCGCGTACTTGTACTCCGCGTCGTCGTACAGTCCCGTGACGGAGTTGCGCACGGACAGGCCGCCGGTCTGGATCAGGTTCTTCTTGCCCCACTCCGCGTCATTCGCGATGAAGTCGATGAGCTTCTTGGCCGCGGCGATCTTGTCCGGGTTGTCGTTGTTGAAGATCGCCATGCCGCCCAGGTACGGCTCGAGCTTCGGCTTGGAGCCGTCCGCCGTCGGATACGGCAGCAGCACGTCCTCGAACTCGGCCTTCTTGAGCGTGGCGTTCTGGGCGCGCAGCACGGCGGAGTAGTTGATCGTGAAGGCGAGCTTGCCCTGCAGGAACAGGTCGTTCACGTCCGCCGCCGCCAGCGAGGCGGCGCCCTGCACGATCGTCTTGTCCTTGGCTGCCTGCGCGATCCAGTCCAGCGCCTGGCCGGCCGGGTCGGTGTTGATCGCGACCGCGCTGTTGTCTTCGTTCAGGAAGCGCGAGCCGCCCAGGTTGGCGAGGAAGGCGCGCGTGCCCTGGTCGCCCGCCTGGCTCTTGGCGTAGAAGCCGAGCGGCGTGACGTCCGGCGCCTTGTCCTTGACCGCTTGAAGCGCTTTCTTGAATTCGTCCACCGTCCAGGTGCGGTCGGGCCGGTCCAGGGGCAGCAGGTCGAGCTCGCCGATCTTCTCGAAGACGGTCTTGTTGACGCCCATCAGGAACGGAGCCGTGTTGACCGGGTACAGGTAGGTCTTGCCGTCGACCGTCGACTGCTTCCAGAACGCCTCGTTGATGTCGGACCTGACGTCCGGCTGGATCATGTCGTCGAGCGGCGCGAGCAGGTCCTTCTTGGCCCAGTCGATGATACGGCCCGGCGCGTCGTAGATCAGGTCGGGCGCGGAGTTCGTGGCGATCGCCACGTTCAGCTTCTGCGGACCGCCGTCGAAGGTAATCATCTCCAGGTTGACCTTGATCTCGGGGTATTTCCGATTGAACGCCTCGAGAATGCCCTTCTCGTACTTGCCGACCTCGCCGTCGAGCGGCTGGTACGTCGGAAAGTTCCACCACGTGATCTCGACCGGCTTGGCCGCAGCCGCCTCTCCGCCGCTGCTGTTCGTCGCGGCGCTCGGCGCCGGCGACGCCGACGGAGCGCCGGCATTGCCGCCATTGCCGTTCCCGCCGGAGCAGGCTCCCAGCATGCTGATCGCCGCCACCGCCGCCAGCAGAGCGCCGGCACGCTTCGCTTTTCGTTGCATCGTCTCATCCCCCTGATTGTGCCGCTGACCGGCTCTTGTCTTGCTGCTACCCAGCTTAGCCCGGGCGGCCGGTGCGAGGGAATCCCTCGGATTTGACCTTTGGGGTCCATTTTTGACCTGTTCGGTCCGCCGTCCTTCGTTTGGCTTTTCTTTCCTCCTTTCTCCATCCCGCATGCCGTATAATAGGCTCATCCAAGCCGACAACGCATCTTGACCGATGGAGGATGAGCCGATGTACAAGCTGCTGATCGTAGAGGACGAGCCGGTCATCCGCGAGGGACTGAAGCATTACCTGGACTGGCCGGAGCTGGGCGTGACCGACATCCGGGAGGCCGCGAACGGCCGCGAGGGCCTGGAGCTGGCGCTCGCCGCCAGGCCCGATCTGATCGTGACGGACATCCGCATGCCGGAGATGGACGGGCTGGAGATGCTGGAGCGGCTGCGTCCGGAGCTGCCGAACACGGCTTTTGTCGTGCTGACGGGGTACGGGGACTTCGCGTATACGCAGCGGGCGATCCGCCTCGGCTGCATCGAGGACTACCTGCTAAAGCCGCTGCTCTACGAGGAAAGCCTCGCCGCCGTCACGCGCTGTCTGGAGGGCGTGGAGCGCCGGCGGCAGGAGCAGGGCGCGCACGAGCGGGCACTGCTGGAAGCAGGACGGCAAGGCGCCGACTCGTGGGAACCGGCATTGGAGGAGGCGGCGGCGCAGAGTCTGCGCGAACCGGCCTCGGCGGAGGAACAAGCCCTGCAGGGGCAGGCCGCGCTGGGGCAAGGCGTGCGAGAGCCGGCCGCGCTGGGGAACGGGCCGGCCGTCTTGCCGGCGGAAGGCCCGACGCTGTTCGAGCAGATCGAGGCGTTCATCCTGGAGCGACTCGCCCAGGAGGTCACGCTGCAGATGGTGGCGGAGCGGTTCTATTACCACCCTTCCTACCTCAGCCGCCTGTTCAAGGCCAAGCTCGACCAGAACTACCTCGCCTTCGTCACCGGCATCCGCATCCGCCACGCCCAGAAGCTGCTGCGGGAGTCGCGCCATCTCGTCGCCGACGTCGGCCAGCTGTGCGGCTACAAGAGCTACAAGCACTTCGCCAAGACGTTCCGCGAAGGCTGCGGCCTCAGTCCGACGGAATACCGCAAGCGCACGGGGGCGTGGAGCGGTTGAGCGCCCTGACGGGCGCGATCGGGCGCGTCCTGCGCCTCCATCAGGTGAACCGGCAGATTCTGGCGCTGGCGCTGCTGCTCGTCACGCTGCCGCTCGTCGCGATGGCCGGCACGGTATATTACGCCGCGCTGCAGGCCGCCAAGCATGAATACCAGAACAGCTCGGGCCTGCTCCTCAACAACCTGCGCTTCAACATCGACCAGTACTTGCAGAGCATCGAGAAGGGCACCTACTCCGCCCAGCTCGACGCCCAGCTGCAGGGCGCGCTGGAGCAATCGGCCGCGCATCCGGAGGAGGACCGCAGCCTGCTCTACCGGCCGGTCATCGAGCAGTTCATCAGTACGATCGAGATGACGATCAAGAACGTCGACAGCGTGCAAATCTACGCCGGGCAGCGCATCTTCTACTCGGCCGACTTCAACCGCTCGAGCTACAGCGACACGGACGTCTCCGGGGAGGAGTGGCATCGGCGCACGCTCGCGGCCAAAGGAGCGCCCGTCATCTTCGGCACCCACCGTCCTTTCCTGCGGACGGATACGACGGCGGAGGTCATCTCGATCGCCCGCGTCATCAACAAGACCGGCACCAAGACGCCGCTCGGCCTCATCCTCGTCGACATCCGGCTCGACTCGCTGCGCGAGATTCTGAGCCTGTCGGAGAACAGCGACCGCCGCTTCCTCATCGTGGACGGCGAAGGCGGCTTCGTCTACGCCTCGGACGGAGCCGCAGGCAGGCAAGGTTCCGGGATGGAGGCGGTCGATCTCGACCGGGTGCTCGGGCAAGCCAGCGGCGACTTCTACGCGCCGGTATCCGGCCGCGACTCGTACCTCAACTTCGTCACCTCTCCCTACTCCGGCTGGAAGGTCATCCAGTCCATCGAGGAGTACCGGATGACCCAGGACGCCAAGCAGCTGCGCCTGCTGCTGCTCGGCTTCGCCTTCGCCACGGCGGGAGCCGCGCTGCTGTTCCACTACCTGCTGTCCGAGCGGGTCACCAAGCCGATCATCGTGCTCAGCCGCCACGTGCGGGCCGTCGGCGTCGGCAAGTTGCCGACGGACCTGCGCAGCGACCGCAAGGACGAGCTCGGCGTTCTGTACAACGGCATCCGGCGCATGGCCGAGGACCTGCAGGCGCAGGTCGAGCATTCCTCGACGATGCTGGCCCGGCAGAAGATGGCGCAGTACGGCGCGCTCAAGAGCCAGATCAACCCGCACTTCCTGGCCAACGCGCTGGAGTCGATCCAGATGCAGGCGATCGTCGCCCGCCAGCGCGGCATCGCCGAGACGATCGGCATGCTCGGCCGCCTGTTCCGCCTGCATATCCAGACGGGCAAGGAAATCGTGCCGCTGCGCGAGGAGCTGCAGCACATCCGCCTGTACGTGCAGATCCAGCAGATGCGCTTCGGCGGCCGCATCGCCTACACGGAGCGGCTCGCTCCCGGCGCGGAGGACGCGGCCGTGCTTCATTTCTCGCTGCAGCCGCTCATCGAGAACGCCTTCATCCACGGCCTCGAGCCGCTCAGCCGGGCCGGCTGGAGGTCGAGGCGTCCTTCGGAGACGGAGCGCTGCGTGTCGTCATCCGCGACGACGGAGCCGGCATGGAGCCGGAGGAGCTGGCCCGGCAGAGGGAGCGGCTCGAGCGGCCGGCGGTCACGCTCGGCATGGAGCATATCGGGCTGCCCAACGTCCAGGACCGGATCCGGTACTATTTCGGCGACAGCTACGGCCTGGAGATCGAGAGCGCTCCGGGCGCGGGCACGGCCGTGACCGTCGTCGTGCCCGGCTCGATGGCGCTCGCCGCTCCCTCCGCCAATCCAAAAGAGGCTGCCCCGGCCGGTCGATGAACTCGACCTCGGGACAGCCTCCTGTTCATGCGGAAGCCCCTGCCAAGGGGGCTTCGGGCTTCGCCTGCTTACAGGTACAGGTAAGGATCGCCGCTCGCCGCATACGCGACGGGCGCGCCGCCGAGCAGCGGGGCGATCCATTCGGCCAAGTAGTCCATGCCGACGGACTCGCTGTGGAAATGCCCGACGACGAGCAGCGCCCGCCGCCGTCCGAGCAGCGCCGCGTCGCGGACGTACTCGGCGGTCATCCACTCCACCGTCTCGCCGCACAGCACGGCGTCGACGTCGTCCCGCATAGCCGCCTGCATCTGCCGCTCGCCTCCGGGAGCGCCGACCTGCATCGCGATGCGCGAGACGATCCACTCGGAATCGCCGACGACGCGCACATGCGAGACGCCGAGCCGCTCCTTGAGCTGCCGGACGACCTCGCGCAGCGGCTGCTCCGGCAGCTGCACGACCGCGCCGTGCCCGCCATCCGCCGGAGCCGGCCAGCCGAGCCGGCGCAGCATCCCTTCCTGGATGCCGTCCGGCCGTCGGCGATGCCAATCGTCGTGGAAGCGCCAGATGGCGAGGCCGTGCCCGTCGACGAGCGCCCGCTTGGCGAGATACACCGGATCGTCCTCCAGTCCTTTCGTCTCGTCGAGATGGCTGTACCAGGTCGGCTCGTGGGTGACGATCAGGTTCGCCCCGCAGGCCGCCGCCTCGCGGATGACGTCCGCCGTCGCCGTGAAGCAGACGAGGACGCCGCGCAGCGGCTGCGACGGATCGCCGGCCTTGAGCGTGTCGACGGTGTCTTCTTGCGGCTCGACGCCCGACGCGGTCTGGATGCGCCGGATCGCCTCTCCGATCGTAAGTCCGCTCATGCCTCTCCTCCTGTTCGGATGCCTCCCAAAGGACGGTAGCGGACGAAGGCGAGCTCGCGGCTGTCGGGCGACCACGAATGCACGTTGATCGTCCCTTGTCCGCCGAACAGCTCCGCCAGCAGCCGGGACTCGCCGCCCTCGGCCGGCAGCAGCCGCAGCTCGACCTGCCGGTTCGGCGGATGGTCCGCCGGCTCGACGTCTCCCCGGCGGTAGGCGAGATAGGCGACGAGCCGCCCGTCCGGCGAGGGATGCGGGAACCAGCTGTTGCGGTCGTCGTCGAACGTCATCTGGCGCTGGCCGCTGCCGTCCGGCTCCATGCGCCACAGCTGCATGAGTCCGGTGCGCGTGCTGTTGAACCAGAGTCGGCCGTCCGGCGCGTACTCCGGCCCGTCGTCGAGTCCCGGCGTATCGGTGAGCCGCCGCTCCTCGCCGCCCTCCGTGCCGATGACGTACACATCGTAGGTGCCGCCGCGCTCGGCGCAGTACGCGAGCGTCCGACCGTCGGGCGACCAGCCGTGCAGATAGCTCGGCCCGAGCGGCGTGACGAGCCGCGGCTCCCCGCCCTCGGCCGGAAGGATGTACACGCGCGAATGGCCGTCGCCCTCCGTATGATGGCTGACCGCAAGGCTCCGTCCGTCCGGCGACAGCACATGGTCGTTGTTGCAGCGGACCGCGACGCCGCTCGGAATTTCCTCGGCCGCGCCGCTTTCCAGCTCGTAGGCATACAGCCTCCCGCCGCAGTTAACGATCAGCCGCTTGCCGTCCGGCGTCCAGTTGGGCGCCTCGATGAGCGCCTCGAACTCGCCGAGCGCGCGCCGCTCCCCCGTCGAGACGTCGATCGTCTCCAGCACGCTCGCGACGCCGCGCTCCCGCGCCTGGCGCCGTCCTTCCTCGTTGCCGATCATGCTCGTCCTCTCCTTCCGTGCTCCCCTGGAAAGCTCTCCTGCTCCGCTTGCCTGCGCGTCAGATCGCCATCGGCCTGCCCTTGTAGTCGACGAAGCGGAACCCCTCCGGCACCACGATCCGCCGCTCGATCAAGTCGGCGATGCCGCGGGCGCTCTCGCGCGGATCGAGCTTGGCCTGCTCGCCGCCCATGTCGGTGCGCATCCAGCCCGGATGCACGCTCAGCGCGATCGCCCCGCGCTCCGCCAGCACGCGCGCCAGCTGCTCGGTGAGCAGGTTCATGGCGGCTTTGGACAGCGTGTAGGGATAATCGCCGGGATAAGCGTTCGTCAGGCTGCCCGCCTCGGAGGAGATGTTGACGAGCGCCGCGTCGAGCTCGGTCAGCAGCGGCAGCAGATGCTTGGCGACGCGCATCGGACCGTACAGGTTGATGTCCATCGTCGACTCCATGAAGGCCAGGTCGAGCCGCTCGATCGGCGTCTCGCGCGCCTCCAGCACCGCCGCGTTGTTGACGATCGCGCCGAGCGGCCGTCCCTGTCCGCTCAGCCGCGCGGCCAGCTCGGCGATGCCGGGCTCGTCCGACACGTCGAGCCGGACCGCCTCCAGCCGCTCGCCATGCTTGGACGCCAGCGCTCGGAACGCCTCCCCCGCCTCGTCCGGCCGCCTCAGCCCGGCCAGCACATGATGGCCGCGCTCCAGGCACTCGGCCGCCAGCTCCAGCCCGAGCCCGCGGCCCGCGCCCGTAATCAGGATGTTCATATGGCTTGATCCTCCCTTGGTTCCGATCTAGTCGTTCTCCAGCAGCTCGACGAGCACCTTCAGGTCCGGCGCCGTATCCATGTAGGCATACCGGCCGCCCGTGTATTCGCCCTTCTGCTGCAGCGGATATCCCTTGCCCTCCAGCACGCGGATCTTCTCCGCCATGCCTTCGATCTGGAACGCGATGTGGTGGACGCCCTCCCCGTGCTCGTCGAGGTGGTTGCGCCACGTGCTCGGATGGGCGTCCGGCTCGATCAGCTCCAGCTGCAGGGAGCCCATATTAAAGAACGCCAGGCGGGCGCGAGCCGGACTCGGCGCGCCTGCGAATTCGGTGCGCGCGATTTCCGGCGCGTCGGTGAGGATCGGCGTTGGGACGTCCAATCCGAAAAAGTCCGCGTAGACGCGGCTCGTCTTGTCGATGTCGTGGACGAGAAGGCCGATCTGGGCGATGACGCTGGTGCCGAGCAAGCTGGACATGGTGTTTCCTCCCTTGGCGTGCTAGTAGTTAGGCTCGGTTTGGCGCATCCGGCGCCGTCCGAGCCTTTGTTCTGCGCCAGTATAGCATAGCGGCAGCGCGATGATAACGGTTTCTTCTCTAGACGAAAGAGCTGCCGCCGAAGACGGAACAGGCGGCTCCGCGCTCCACGTCCGCCGCCTTGCCGCTTGCGTCTGGGGCGTCTTCATCTTCGCCGGCTTAGGCCTCCTCGCCTTCAGCCTGCCGCTTCGCGGGCGCTTGCCGGACCTGCTCCCCGCCCTCCAGCCGCAGCCAGGTGTCGAACTCCCGTCGGCCCTCGTTCAGCCGGATGACGCGCGCGCCGCGAGCAAAGCCTTCCTTGCCGTAGGTCGCATATCCGGTCGCCCGGCCGTAGCCGAGCAAGATGCCGTGCAGCTCGCCGACGTAGTCGTTGATATGGTCGTGGCCGACGAAGACGCCGCCCACGTCGCCGCCCTCCAGCAGCGCCGCGAACAGGCCGCCGTTCACTTGGGCGCAGCAGACCGCCTCGTGCCGCTCGCCGCAGCAGCCGTGCGCCTCCCACGCCTGCGCATGCTCCGGCAGCGGGATATGGAAGAACATCATCGCGGGAGGCGCGCCTGTCGGCCAATCCGCTGCCTGCGTATCCCGCGCCTCCTGCATTTCCTGCATGTCCCGTGCCCGGCGTGCCCCCTCGCGGGCATGCGAGGCGTACCACTCGACCTGGTCGCGCGCGAACCAGCTGTAGCCGGGCACGGCCGGATGCCGGGAGTAGTCGCCGCTGTCGAGGAAATAAAGCGTCGCCGCCGCGCGGCCGTCCGTCCCGGCGAGCTCCAGCGCATAGTTGCCGCAGCCGGTCAAGCCCGGCGTATCGCCGACGAGGCTGCCCGGCAGCGCCAGGAGCGTCCGGTGCAGCTCCGCGCGCGTGACGCCCGCTTCGGCGTCGTGGTTGCCGAGCACGGCCGCCCACGGGATGCCGCTCGCGCTCGCGGCCGCTGTCGCCTGCCGGATCGACTCCAGCGGCGCCTCGCAAGCCTCGCTGTAGATGAGATCGCCGGTGAACACGATGAGGTCCGGCCTCTCCGCCTCCAGCACGCGCTCCATGAGCGCGCGCGTCCGCAGGTCTCCCTCTTCTCCATTTTGCCAATGCAAATCGGTGAACTGCACGATCGTGAACGTGCCGTCTTCCCGGAACTTCAGCCCGCTGTCCATCCCGCTCCGCCTCCCGATGTCCTCGTCCGAGGATGCTGATGAATGCCTACGGGCCTCATTGTATCCGGTTGCAGCGGCGTTGTCAGGCATCAAGAGGAGATCAAGGATGCGAAAAAGGAAGCCGAGGCCTGCGCCGGCCCCGGCTTCCTTGATTCTGCTTCGCGCCTAGCGCGCTATTGTCCCATCGCTTCCATCGCGTCCGGATAGACGACCGTCTGGAACACTTCGCCCGACGCCTGGTCCTGCATCTTGACCGTCACCTTGTTCTGGTCCTGCGGCACGCCGTCGAACAGCCGGTAGTACATCGCGGGCAGCGCCACGCCCATCGCCGCGAACGCGTCGAACGAGCCCTCGAACGCCGCCTGGTCGACGATCAGCGTGAATTCCGAGAAGTCCTTGCTGTGCTCGATGTCCTTGACCGACTTGAACGTCTCTCCCGCCTTCAGCTCCTCGATCGACTTCATCAGGCCGCTTTCCATCTCGTCCATCATCTTGCCGTGCACGCTGCGCGGCATCTTGTAGGTGACGGAGCCGTCCTCGTTGCGCTTGACGTCCGTCACGCCGCTTTTCTTCGCTTCCGCGATGACCGCGTCGAGATCCTGGCCTTCAAAAAAAGAAGCCGGCAGCGTAATCTCGTGGTTCAGAAGCCCTTTGTCGACTTCGACGCCTTTGCTCGGGGATGCGGCCGGCGCTGAAGACGCAGCCGGGCTTGGCGCCGGACTTGCCGCTTTGTTCGCGGCATTGCCGCCATTGCCGCCGCATGCCGCTGTCGCGGCTAGCAGCAGAGCCGCAGCTGCGGCTCCGATCGTTCTTTTCATTTCCGTAGACCCTCCAGGCTGATGTGTTCGGCCCTCCGCGATGCGGCGGGCCTCCCTCTCTATCGGCAGATCTGGAGAGAATTTCAATCTTTATACGGATCATGCTCGTCGGCTCGGGGCATGCAGACGCGGATCGGCCGCAGCCGGTGCAGCACCTCGACCGTGCCGGCATGGGCGTCCAGCACCTCCTGCTGGACTGCTGCATCACGACGCGTCGGGTCGCTCCAGACGGACACGCCGTCGATGACTTGATACGCCAGCAATGAGTTGATACACCATGACACCAAGAATTTCGACCATCCGAACGGAAGCGCAGCGCCGCTGCTTGATTTTGAGGCAGGTCCTTCCCCGGTATCAAGCGCTAACGAACCTCACAAGCGCTATTAGCGCCAAATCGGGCAAATGAAACCTCTAACGAACCTCACAAGCGCTATGGGACGATAAATCGACGAAATGACCGACTCCGCGACGGAATAACGCTCGTGGGGTTCGTTAGATTAAATTAAACGTCGATTGCAGCGAAATAGCGTCGCTCAGGTTCGTTAAACGGGCTGCGGGCCTCATACGGCCAAGATGGATGGGCAGCTGAATTCCGTCCATGGGGATCATTCGGCACGCATGAGCGCATCCGCGAACGCGGGCGTTGATTGCCGAAGTCCTTTTCGCCTGCAGTAGCTCTCGCAGCAAAAAAGCGCATGGAAGCTCCGTGCGCTTTTTTTGCTGCAGACTCTCCCTACCGCCGCAAGCTCCCCGTGCTCACGACGCCGTACCGGCCGAGCAGCCTGCGCCCGAGCAGCGCCACGACGCGGTCGGTGACGAAGCCCATGAGGCCGAGGCTGATAAGGCCGACGAAGATCCAGTCGGTGCGGAAAAACAGCCGCGAGTTCCAGATGAGGTAGCCGACGCCTTCGTTGGAGGCGATCATCTCCGCGCCGATGATGGCCATGAACGACGTGCCCATCGCCAGCCGGATGCCGGTGAACATGTACGGCACGGTCGCCGGGACGACGACATGGCGTACGATCTGCCAGTTCGAGGCGCCCATCGTGCGGGCCGAGCGGATCCGATCCTCCTCCACCGACAGCACGCCGGTGAGCGTGTTGAGCAGCACGATGAACAGCGTCGCGTACAGGATGAGCATCACCTTGGACGTCTCGCCGATGCCGAACCAGATGAGGAACAGCGTGATGAACGCGATCGGCGGGATGAAGCGGATGAAGTTCAGGAACGGCTCCGCGAACACGCGGATCGTCTCGACCCGGCCGATGAGCAGGCCGAGCGGAATCGCGATCATGCTGCCGAGGCTCCAGCCGAGCAGCACGCGCGTGAAGCTGATGCCGACATAGCCCGGCAGCGTGCCGTCAGCCAGCAGCTCCCAGCCGCCGAGCGCCGTCTGGCCTGGGCCCGGCAGGATTTCCGGGCCGTAGAGCGAGGCCAGCCCCTGCCACAGAGTCAGCAAGGCCGCCCAGAAAGCCGCCTGCAGGACGGTCCGCTTCGTCCGTCCGGTCCAGATGGAGCGCCTCGCTGCGTCCGTCCGGCTCTCCGGCAGGTCGCTTCCGCTCCGCCTGCCCACAGCAGGCGGCTCCGTCCCGACAGTCTGCGCCTGCATGCCGAGCGGCTCCGTCCCGGCAGCCAGCTCCTGTACGTCGGGCGGCTCCGTGCGGGCAGCCGGCGGCTGCATGCCAGCGAACTCCGTCCCGGCAGCCGGCGCCTGTACGCCAGCGAGCTCCGTCCCGGCAGCCGGCGCCTGTACGCCAGCGAGCTCCGTCCCGGCAGCCGGCGCCTGCATGCCAGCGAGTTCCGTCCCGGCAGCCGGCGCCTGTACGCCAACGAGCTCCGTCCCGGCAGCCAGCTCCTGTACGTCGGGCGGCTCCGTGCGGGCAGCCGGCGGCTGTACGCCGGGCGACTCCGCCTCCGCCGGCCCGCTGCGCCTTTCGGCCTGCAGCGTCCGTCTCGCTTGCGCCGCCCTGCCGCCTGCGGTCTTGTCGATCATCGTCCTCTCCCCCTATTCGTCGAAATGCCCCTGGACGCGGGCGTACAGCTCATGGAAAGCCGGATCGGCGAGGTCCCGGGGGTACGCCAGCGGCACGTCGTAGATATGGCTGATGCGCGAGGACGGTCCCGGCGACATGATGCCGATGCGGCCGCCGAGCAGCAGCGCCTCCTGGATGTCGTGCGTGACGAAGATGACCGTCTTGCCCGTATCCCGCCAGATGCGCACGAGCTCGCGCTGCATCGTGCGGCGCGTCATCGCGTCGAGCGCTCCGAACGGCTCGTCCATGAGCAGGATCGCGGGATCGTTGGCCAGCACGCGCGCCAGCTGCACGCGCTGCTTCATGCCGCCGGACAGCTCGCGCGGGAACTTGTCCTCGTGGCCCGCCAGACCGACGAGCCCGATGTAGCGGTCCGAGACGGCGCGGCGCTCGGCGGCCTTGCGCTTTTTCATCCGCAGCCCGAACTCGACGTTCTCGCGCACCGTCAGCCAGGGGAACAGCGACGAGTCCGCCTGTTGGAATACGACCGCCCGGTCCGGACCCGGCCGCTCCACCTCATGCCCTCCGACAAGCAGCCGGCCGCTCGTCTTGGAGACGAAGCCGGCGATGAGGCCGAGCAGCGTCGACTTGCCGCAGCCGCTCGGACCGAGCAGGATGAAGAACTCCCCGCCCTGCACCGTCAGGTCGACCTCGCGGAGGATGTGCTGCGCCTCTCCCCCCGCCGCATGCGGGAAGCTTTTGCTCAGCTGATGGATGTCGATCTCATGGCTCGGCTCCGCCGTGAGCGGCCGCTGCGCCGCTGCCGGCTCCGATCCGCTTGCTGTCCTCGTCGCTGTTGCCATCGCCCTTCGCCTCCTCTAGTTCTGCCCCAGCTCGATGACGCGGTCGGGAAACGCCTTGCGCACGAGGTCGAGCTTCAGCTTGTCGTCCAGGTTGAAGTCCTTCTCGATGATGCCGTTGTCGACCATGTATTTCTTCTGGCCTTGCAGGCCCGCGTACGCCTTGTCGGTGAAGCCGATGTTCCACGGGTTTTTCGGCAGGTCCTTGAGCGTCGCTTCCTTGGGCTGCTTGACGGTCTTGTACAGGATGTCCGCCGCCTCGTCCGGGTTCGCCTGGGCATACGCCGAAGCCTCGTCGAGCGCGCGGAGGAATCCGGTCAGCGCCTCGGGCTCCCGCTGCAGCAGCTCGCTGGCCGCGATCAGGCCGGTGCCGAGCCGGACCGGCGTCCGGGACATGTCGCTCAGCTCATGCACGCCGTCGATGGCGGAGAACTTCTCGTGGTTGATCGCGCCGAATACCCACACTGCGTCGATCTCGCCCTTGCGCAGCGCGACATACGCCTCGTCGAGGCCGCCCTGGCCGATCAGCTTCACGTCATCCAGCTTGAGACCCTGCTCTCCCAGGTAAACGTCCCACAGGTACGGCAGGAACGTGCCGCGCAGGAAGCTCAGGTTCTTGCCCTTCAGATCGGCGCCGGTCTTCACGTCCGGCCGCACGAACAGCTTCCAGTCGCTGGCGCTGAGATCGGTCGCCGTGCCGGAGGAGGCGAAGATCGCGTAGTCGCCCTTGCTCGCCGCGTTGAGCAGCGGGAAGTCCGCGCCGAAGGCGACGTCCACCTGCTTGATGAACAGCGCGTTCACGCCTTCGGCCGGCGTCGCGAACGTCACGAGCTCGGCATCGACGCCATGCTTGGCGAAGAAGCCCTTCTCCTGCGCCACGCGGAACGTGATGTTGGTGGAGATGTCGGCGATCTTGAGCTTCACCTGCCCGCCGCCGCTGCCCTCCGCCTCCCCGCCGCAGCCTGCCAGCAGCAGCGCCGCCAGCGCCCCGCCGAGCAGGAGCAGCCCTATCCGGGTCCATCGGTTCGATCGGTTCCATTGATTCCATCGGATTGTCGTCATGGCTGCTGCTCCTTCGTCTCTTCCTTGGCGATCGTCTCGTCGCTGCGGGCGACGCACAGCGCGCCTTCCCCGTACTCGGCCGTGCCGTCGACCTCGACGACGGCCGCCGGCCCGCGTCCGGCCGCTCCCGGCAGCCGGAAGTCCGCGACGTCGAGCGGCTCGATCGCCGTCTCTACGGGGCGTTCCGCCTGCGGCGCCCATTCGTAAGGCGCGCGGTAGGCGCGGTAGACCATGTTGGAGTTGCGCTTGTTTTTATAAGGGGAGATGTACTCCCAGACGAGCTCATGCCCGCGCGTCACCTCGAAGATGCGGCCGTCCGCGCCCTCGGTGATGAGCGTATTGCCGTTGGGCAGCCGCTGCGCGCTGCTGATGTACGGGCTGTAGAACCGGTACGAGTCGAGCGGAGCCTGGAAGCCGGCCTCGGTCGGCGTGTACTGCCACTCGATCTCGAGCGTGACCGGGTTGATCTCCAGGATACGCGAGTGGTCGCGGCGGGCGACCTTCACGCCGTCCGGCGCCTCGGCGTTCGGCGCGCCGTAGCCGCCCCAGCCGCCGTTGTCGAAGATCAGGATGTTGCCTTCGCCGGGCAGCCCCTGCGGGATGAGATGGGCATGGTGCTGGCCGATGATCCAGCCGATATGCGCCAGCTCGCCGGAGAAGTCGGGACCGAGCTTCCACACGATGCCGCCGGTCTGCTTGTCGATGATGGCCGTGATGTTCGTCTCCCGCGCGTCCCAGATGATGTTGTCCGGGTGGAACCGCTCGTCCCCCGCGTCATAGTGCTTGTTCGGGCCGAGCACCGACGCCGAGTTGATGTGCATCCAGTCGCCGGCGAACGTGCCGAAGCCGCGCGTGTTCGGGTCGCGGCAGAGGGCTTCGCGGGCCGCTTCGTCGAAGCCGAGCGCCTCGAAGTGGTCGCTGACCGCCCACTCCCAGACGATGTTTCCCTCCCAGTCGACCTCGATGATCGTGTCGTCGAGCAGCTCCTTGTCGGAGATTTCCGGACGGGTCACGTTCTTGTGCGCCAGGATGATCGTCGTGCCGGAGTCCGTCTTGGGCTCCAGCCCCGGCGCGTAGTAGCCGACCGGATTGCCCTCGCGCTGGTAGTCGTGATGCTGGCGGGCCATCCACTGCGGCGCGTTGTCCGGGTCCTCGATGAACTCGTAGCGGTCGAACTTCCAGACGACGTTGCCGTCCCAGTCGACCTGCACGAGGTTCTTCTCGTCCTGGAAGCCGTAGCGCGGATCGCGCTCCGCCGTGCTGCCGAGTACATAGCCGCCGGGGAACAGCTTGTTCGGGAATCCCCGCAGCCCTTTCCACAGCCGCACCTCGCGGCCGTTCATGTCGATCAGCAGCGCGCCGGTGTCGGCCGCCTGGAAGATCGTGTAGCCGCTCCAGGCCTTCTCGGGCAGGTAGACCGTCGTGCCGGTCGGATAGATCGTCGGATGTCCCATGTTCATTCTCCTTGTCGTGTGGGGGTGGGGGCGATGCCTTTGCCTTTGAAGCGCGTGCGTTTCAGTAGTGGATGAAAGGACTGCGCCGCTGCGGCGCGGCCGGCTTGGCCGGCGGATCGGGATCGTGCGGGTCGGGCGCCGCTGCGGCTTCCGGCACGGCCGCCGGCTCGGCGACGGCTTGCAGGGGGGCCGGCATGGCGACCGGCATGGCGACGGATTGCTCATGCCGCTCCGTCACCCGCTCGGCGAAGCCGTCCAGCCGCTGCAGCAGCTCGCGGAACAGCCCGATGCGGCTCTCCAGCTCGGCCGGCTCGAGGCCGCCGAAGAGCAGCTCGACCGTGTAGGCGCCGGCCGAGCGGGTGCGCTCCAGCAGCTCGCGGCCCGCCGGCGTGATGCCGAGCGCCACCGAGCGGCGGTCGGAGGGACTGCGCCGGCGCTCGGCGTAGCCGGCGCTTTCGAGCTTGTCGCACAGCGCGGTCACGGCGCCGGAGGTGAAGTCGAGCCGCTCGGCCAGCTCGCCGAGCCGCTGCTCGCCCTCCCGCCGAATCGTGCCGAGCACGAGCAGTCCCGGCAGCGATACGCCCTCGAGCGCGATCTTGTCCCGCTCCTTGACGAAGCGCCGGACGAGCTTGCGGAACAGCCAGTCGGCCTCAAGCTTGAGCTCCTCGCGGTCCAGTGCGCGGGGGGAATCGGCAGAGGCGGAGCGGATTCCAGCCGGGGCGGCAGAGATTCCGCGGCTTGCGAGCGGCGTGTCGTCTTCGCGGTCCGGGATGGGCCTCCGCCCTCCGCCTTCTGCATGGTTGCAGGTGTCGTGGTCGCTCATGCCGCTCCTTTCCACCGACGGACGGATGCAAAAAGGCTCCCGCTCCATCCCCGAGTTCGGGTGAAGGAGCGAGAGCCTCTGGCGGTCCAGTCGGCATCCGATAGTAGTTTAAAGATAAGATAACGAACGTTCATTGAATGATCGTCCATTAGATGAACAGCGGTTGAATGAAGCTTGAAGCAAGAATAAAACAAGTTATCCCAGTTGTCAACTAGGAATTCAACAAACCCTGATCGCCTGACCGTTCGTCAACTATCCGTGGTATCATGGAAGTTGACTATTCGCACGAAGAAAGGCGGACTGCCCATGACCCCCATGTCCATTGAGCTCCGAGGCCATCATCTGCTCTGCCTGCTCGGCTATCGCGGCAAGGGCTACTCGGACGGCTTCTGCGCCAACATGACCGGCATCTACGAACGGCTGCGCCGGGAGCCGGAGACGGAGATCCGGCTGATCGTCGGACCGGATGACGTCTGCGCGGCCTTCCCCTCCGACCAGCCGTCCCACTGCGAGAATGCCAGCGTCTATCGGAAGGACAGCGAGATCGCCGGACTCATCGGCATGCTTCCCGGCGACACGCGGAGCTGGTCGGCGATCTGCGAGGCGGTCGCCGCGCGGGTGCGCCCGGACGACGTCGCGACACTCTGCCGCGACTGCCGCTGGGAGCCGTACGGCATGTGCCGCGAAGGCGTCGCGCACATCCATGCGGCTGCGGACCGGCGGCTGCGGGAGCTGCCGCAGCCGTAAGGCAAAGCCCATTTTCTTCATTTCAAGCAATTGATATAACCAAACCCAGTAGGTGATTTTATTAAAATCTTAAACTTTTTTATGAACAGTTTTGTCTTTATCGTAACCTTCCTCATTCTTTTCTTTTTCCTTCGTCTTTTATTCGCTCAGTTTGATGGACTAAATTCCACAATGAATGTCATTCAAATCATTGCTATTGCAGCAATAATAATCGTCTCCTTCGTTATTACCGCATTCATCGCTGAAAAAAGAAGGACATAAGCGAAAAAAGCAACCATTAGGTTGCTTTTTTCGCTTATGTTTTGCGCCTCCATGACTGACTCGCCTCCGCGCCCCAGTCCACTCCCGCTCAACCGGCGGTAGAGCCGCTCTCCCGGCTCGACGACGGCGTTATTGCCGCATGCGGAGGCCATCCTCTACAATCGGAGCCAGAAGGAGCGTGAACGCCATGAAAGAGCAAGTCGCCCGCAACATCCAATCGTACCGCAAGGAAAAAGGACTGACCCAGGACGGGCTCGCCCAGCGTCTCGGCGTCTCGTATCAGGCCGTGTCGAAGTGGGAGACGGCGCAGTCGCTGCCCGATCTCGCCCTGCTGCCCGAGCTGGCTCGGCTGCTGGACGTCAGCGTCGACCGGCTGCTCGGCTATGGCGCGGGGGACCGCAGCGTCACCCTCTACGAGGAGGCGTACCGCGCCAGCGAGGACTACTATTGGGGAACGGAGCCGAACGAAGCCTGCTTCAAGGTGCTGCGCCTGGCGCCCCCCATCCGCAGGCTGAAGCTGCTCGACATCGGCTGCGGCGAGGGCAAGGACGCGGTGTTTTTCGCCCGCAACGGCTACGAGGTGTCCGCCTTCGACGTCACCGACGCCGGCGTGGAGAAGACGAGGCGCCTGGCCGAGCGGACCGGCGTGCGGGTGAACGCCTTCAAGGCGGACGTGAACGACTTCCGGCCCGAGGAGGACTTCGACATCTGCTTCTCCAGCGGCGTGCTGCATTACATCAAGCCCGACGTCCGGCAGGAGCTGTTCTCCAGCCTCAAGCGCCGCACCTCGCCCGGCGGCCTGCATGTCCTGAACGTATTCGTAGAAAAGCCGTTCATCGCTCCCCCGCCGGAGCCGGAGCCGTACGCGTTCCCGTGGCGCTCGGGCGAGCTGCTCGCGCAGTATCACGACTGGCTCGTCGAGGACAGCGCGGAAATCGTCTTCGACTGCGACTCCTCCGGCATCCCGCATCAGCATGCGATGAGCACGCTGATCGCCCGGCGGCCGTAAAGGCGCAAGCTGCCGAGCCGCCGGCAGCACCCGTCTCACCCCCCAGCGGGACCCGGACGCTGACGCCGGACGTATCCGGCTCATCCACGCAGCCCGGCCGCGCCGCTGGCAGCGGAATTCCGATGCCGGATCGGCCCCGAGGTGGTATGATACACGAGGGCTCTGCATCCTTTCCATCATCCGCAGCCGCCCCGCCATCCTTCCGCTTATCCGAATCGAGGCCCGCATCCATGAAGAAATTCCAGAAATTCTATATCGAGATCACCAGCGTGTGCAACCTCGCCTGCACGTTCTGTCCCCCGACGCTGCGGGAGAAAAGCTTCCTGAAGCCCGAGGACTTCGCCAAGCGGCTCGACGAGATCAAGCCGTATACGGACTCCGTCTACCTTCATGTGAAGGGGGAGCCGCTTCTCCATCCCAAGCTCGACCAGCTGCTCGACATCAGCCACGAGAAGGGCTTCAAGGTGAACATCACGACCAACGGCACGCTGATCGAGAAAAACAAGGCCAAGCTGCTCGGCAAGCCGGCGCTGCGGCAGATGAACTTCTCGCTGCACAGCTTCGACGGGCATGTCGGCTCGACCGACAAGGACGCGTACGTCACGACCATCCTGTCGTTCATCCGGGAGGCGCTGGCGTCGACGTCCGTCCTGTTCTCCCTCCGGCTGTGGAACCTGCGCAAGGACAACGCCACCAACCTGGAGCTGAAGCGCAACCGGCAGGTGCTGGAGATCATCGAGCGGGAGCTCGGCCTGACGGAGCCGATCGAGGAAAGGTTCCAGCGCGGCTCCGGCCTCAAGCTGGCCGATCGGTTCTATCTCAACCAGGACCACGAGTTCGAATGGCCCGACCTGAACGCCGAGGAGGACGACGGCAAAGGATTCTGCCACGGCCTCCGCAACCAGGCGGCCATCTTGGCCAACGGTACCGTCGTCCCGTGCTGCCTCGACGGCGAAGGCATCATCAATCTCGGCAACATCAACCAGGCGAGCTTCTCCGACATCATCGAGGGCGAGCGCGCGAAAAAGCTGTACGACGGCTTCTCCCGCCGGGAGGCGGTCGAGGAGCTGTGCCGCAAATGCGGCTACCGCAAGCGCTTCGGCACGTAGGCCGGGCCAAGCTTCGCAGGAGCGCGCCCGATCCTGCTCGTCTGCCGCCTGCGGATCGGCAAGCACGGGCGCGCTGCTCGTGCGCCGCCGCCCGACAAGGGCCGGCGCGATCGATGCGCGCCGCCAGCCGCCCGACCGGCGCGGCGGCAAGGCGCAGCGCCCGAAGAGACGGCGCAATTCAAACAGGCATGGCTCCCCCTCGGGGGAACCATGCCTGTTCGATTTACCTGCAGATTCGGCTTGCCCGTCGCCCGTGCCTGCCGCTTGCCCGTCGCCCGTGCCTGCCGCTTGCCCGTCGCCCGTGCCCGCCGCTTGCCCGTCGCCCGAAGACGCGGCTCCGGACGGACGCCCTGGCCGGACGGCGCGCAAGCCCGCTCCGTCTCAGACCGGCTCGAGGCCGTCCAGAATCTCGGCGAGGCTGAGCTCCGCGCACGCCATCGACGTATCGGCCGCTCCGTAATACATGCGGACGACATCGCCGTCGACGAGCGCGCCGCAGGAGAACACGACGCCGCCGAAGAAGCCGTCCGCCTCGTAGGCGGCATCCGGCTCCAGGATCGGCCGGCCCGAGCGGGCGACGACCCGGGACGGATCGTCCAGGTCGAGCAGCACCGCGCCCATGCAGTAGCGGTGGTCCTTGGTCGCGCCATGATACAGCTCCAGCCAGCCGCGCTCCGTGCGGATCGGCACCGCGCCGCCGCCGATGCGGCCGCTGTCCCACATGCCGTCGCGCAGCCCGATCAGATGCCGGTGGTTGCCCCAATAGAGCAGGTTGTCCGACTCGGCGATCCACATTTCCGGACGGCCGCAGCTTTTGGTCGTCGGCCGGTGCAGCGCGTAGTACTTGCCGCCGATGCGCTCGGGGAAGATGAGCACGTCCTTGTTGTCCGGTCCGAAAATCATGCCGTGATGCTCCACGGTCTTGAAGTCCTTGGTCGAGACGAGCGACTCGCCGATGCCGACCGGCGACACCGCCGAGAAGTAGATGTAGTACGTATCGCCGATCTGCGTGATGCGCGGATCCTCGATGCCGAAGCTCTCCAGCGGCTGCGACGGGTAGACGAACGGCTCGTCGTCGATCGTGAACGTCCGTCCGTCGCGGCTGCGGGCGATGCGCAGGTAAGACAGCGACGTCAAGTACTCGAACGCCGGAGCCTGGTCGCGCCGCACGATGACGCGCGGGTCGGAGAAGTCGTAGCTCTCGTCGTCCTTGCGGATCGGAACGAGCTCGAGCTCGCCTTTCTCCACGTTGTAGACGGGGGCCAGCACGACGGACGGGTCCGGACTGATCGGACGCTCCGCCACGCGCAGCAGCAGGATGACCTCGCCGCCGTATTCCGCCACTCCGGCGTTGAAGGCGCCGATCACCTCGAAGTCGTCGCGGTGCGGCTTCACGTCGGCCGGCGTCACCAGCGGATTTTGCTCATATCGGTAAACATTCATGCGTAGCAGCTCCTTCGTGGTCTAAGCTGTGCAGGCTCTCGCTGCATGCCGCCGGGCTTCAGCGCCCGGCGAACGGATCGGGGATGTCCAGCGCCTGCGCGTCGGCATCGCTGATGCCCGCGTACAGGACGGCTCGGCCGTCCTCGCCGCGGATCAAGCCGCCGCTGAAGACGACATCCTCCAGATCGGGCCGCTTGGCCGGCCCCGGCAGGAAATCGCGGCGCTCGCCGATCAGGCGCAGCCCGCTCCAGGCCTGCGATGCCGGATCGAACTCGAACGCCATCGGATAATAGTGGCGGTCGCCCGCTTCATCGAAGCAGGCGATATGGCCGAGCACGCCGATGCGGCCGTCCGGCAGCGGATGGGTCTCGTTCGCCCCGCCCCATTCGCCCTCGGCGAACTGTCCCTCCAGCAGCGGAGCGCCTTGGATGGCCTCGACCGTCAGGCCGTCCAGCGAGCCGACGCGGACGTAGCCGATCTTGCCCCGGCCGCCCTTCTCGCCCTGGGGCCGCGTGAACACGCCGACGCCCCCGTCCGCAAGCTCCGCGAGGCGGATGTCCTTCATGCCGTCCGGTCCTTCGAAAAAGCGGCGCAGGTCCCGCAGCCCCTGGCCCCGGTAGAATACGGTACGCCACATCAGCGCGTCGGCCCGCTCGGGATGCGGGAACACCTCCACGCCGCCGAGGACAAGCTCGCCGCCGATGCGGGCATGGAACGGGTCCTGCAGCCGCAGGACAGGCGTTCCTTCCGCTGGCAGCCAGACGCCGTCCGTCTGTGCGAAGAAGACGATGTCGGACTGCTCGCTGTCGCGCGACTCGACGCGTCCGGCAACAACCGTCCTGCCCTCATCCTCGAACGGAGCCGCGATGTTGTAGACATCCTTGTCGCCGACGCCTCCGAACGGGATGCGGCGCGCCTCCCGCACGGCGCTTCCGGAGGTCCGGTACTCTCTCAGCAGCTCGGCGCATGGCGCCGGAGCCGGTTGCAGCTGGCTCATGATTCCCTCTTCCTCCCGCGAAGCCCGGCCGGAGCCGGGCCGATTATTTCAGGCTGAACTGCATGCCCTCCTGGAACTTCTTGCTGAAGATGAGGAACAGCACGATGATCGGCAGCGTCAGGATCGTCGAGGCCGCATAGAGCGGACCCGGATACGAGCCGTACGGCCCGAACATCTGCGACAGCAGCACGTTCAGCGTCAGCATCGAATCGCTCTTGACGGCGATCATGTCCCACAGCAGCTCCGTCCACCGCTCCATGAGCAGGAACAGGAAGATGACCGTCGTGATCGACTTCGACATCGGCAGCATGATGCGGAACATGATCTTCAGGTCCGAGGCTCCGTCGAGCTTGGCCGCCTCGATGAACACCGACGGCACCGCCTTGAAGAAGTTCGTGTACATGAAGATCGCCCACAGGCTGACCGCCTTCGGCACGATCAGGCCGAGGTAGGTGTCGTACAGCCCGGCCCGCTGGATGATGAGGAACGTCGGCACCAGCAGGATAATGGCCGGGAAGAACATATGGAACAAGACGAAGTTGTTGATCGCATGGCGGCCGAAGAAGTTCAGCTTGGACAGCGCGTAGGCGACCATGATGCCGAACAGCATCATGAGCGCCGTCGAGGCCGCCGAGACGATGACGCTGTTCAGGAACGCGTTCAGCCACGGCCGGGTGACGCCCGCCTCGCCGCCGCTGAACAGCCATTCGTACGATTTCATCGTGAAGTTCGTCGGGAACAGCTGCTTGTCGATCTGCGTCCAGTCCGCGAACGAGCTCAGCACCATGTACAGATACGGATACACCATGACGAGCAGGAGCAGGGCGGCGAGCGTGTAGCGGATGGCCCGCCTCGAGCCGCTGCGGCTTTTAGACCCAACCATTTCGCTTCCCCCATATCTCCAGAATTTTGCGGATGGCGAAGATCGAGATGAACGTCGCCACGGATGCCAGCAGCGCGACCGCCGAAGCATAGCCGACCTGCATGTTGGAGAACGCCTGCTTGAAAATTTCCATCTGCCACGTGTTCGTCGCGTTGCCCGGTCCGCCGCCCGTCAGCTGGTACACCTCGGTGAAGATGCCGAACGTGACGCCGAACGCCAGGATCAGCGTCGTGTACAGCGACGGATACAGCAGCGGCAGCGTGATGCGCCAGAACCGCTGGCCGTCCTTGACGCCGTCGATCGCGGCGGCCTCGTACACTTCCTTGTCGATGCTCTCGAGGCCCGACGTGAGGATCAGGGCATAATAGCCGGTGAACTTCCAGGCGAGGATGAGGCCGACGACGAACAGCGCCGAGAACGGCGATCCGAGCCAGTTGATGTCCAGGCCGATGCCGCGCAGGAACTCGTTGACCGGGCTCGTGTACGACAGCAGCCCTTTGACGATCAGCGCCGACACGACGCCCGAGCTCAAGTAGGGCAGGAAAAAGCCGATCAGGAACAGTCCCTTGAAGCGGGGCAGCCCATGCACGAGCACGGCTACCGCGATCGCCAGCGCCGTCACCAGAGGTACGAAGATCATCATGAACTTGTACGTGTTCCAGAACGCGGCGTGCACGCTCGGGGAGCGGAGCGCCTCGAGGAAGTTCTCGAAGCCGACCAGGTTGAACGTTGGTGCGATCAGGTCCCAGTCCGTGACGGACAGGAAGATCGACCAGATCAGCGGAATGAAGAAGAACAGGATCGAAAAGATGAGGTAAGGACTGGCGAACAGCCAGCCCAGCTTGTTGTTGCGTTGGTCCATGACGGAAGACCTCCCTTAGTTCAGGGCTTTCTCCAGCGCGGCCTTCATCGCCGCCCAGCCCTCCGCAGGGGCGATTTCGCCCTTGACGACTTTGTTGAACGCCTCCGTGCCGATGATCGTCTGGAGGTCGTTGTACTTCGCGTTGTCCATCGGCGGCACGGCGTTCGGAACGTTTTCCGCATACGGCTTCAGCTGCGGGCTCTTGTCGAGGACGGCCTGGAACGACTCGTTGGTCGACAGGTCGTCGCGCGCCGGCGGCAGGTTCGTCTTCTCGAACCACGCCGCGTCGTTCTTGGCGTCGCCGTACACCCACTTGATGAAGTCGATCGCCGCCGCCTGCTGCTCCTTCGTCGCCGAGGCGTAGATGACGAGGCCTTTCGTATCCGCGAACGTCTTGCTCTGGGCCGGGTCCATGCCGTCCGGCACCGGCGGCATCGTCAGCGCATACGTCTCGTTGTACTTCAGGTCCGGATACTTCTCCGCCCAGGTCGTGAACGTCCACGGACCGACGTCGGTGAAGACGCCCGTGCCGGTCTCGAACGGATCGGTCACCTGGCGCGCGAGCAGGCCGTTCTCCTTGCGGAGATCGTCGACGAACGACAGCGCCTCGACGCCCGCCTTCTCGTCGCCGGTGAAGGCGTCGCCTTCGATGAACTTGTTGCCGCCCGACGCCGCATTATACAGCATGTAGAAGTCGAACCAGCGCTTCCAGGCGGTCGGATCGGCCAAGTCCGGCTTGGCCCACAGGTACTTCTTGTCGCCGTGCTCGGCCTTGAGCTTCTTGGTCAGCTCGATGATCTCGCCATACGTCTGCGGAGGCTCGCTGTAGCCGAGGTCCCGGATGATGTCGAGGCGCCAGCCGAACAGCATCGGATTGGAGTAGATCGGCAGCACGTACTGATGGCCGTCCGCGAACGTCCACGGCTCGATCGTCTGGCTCATGCTGCGGCCCTGCACGATCTCGTCGAAGCCCTCCAGCGTATCGAGCGCCACGAGCGCCTGGCTGTTCGACAGCTGGGCGGCGAAGCCGCGGTTGATGTTCTCGGACATCGTCGGCGCGCTCTTGGCGGCCAGCGCGGACTGGATGCTCGCCTCCGAGGTCGGCGATTCCTTGATCGCGCTGACGTTGATCCTCACGCTGTCGTTCTGCGCCTCGTAGGCGTCCGCCATCTCCTGCCAGAACGCCTGCTGCGTCGGATTCGGCGCCGCCCAAAACTCGATCGTCGTCACGCCGTCCGCGGCTGCGCCTCCGCCTTCGTTTGCCGTCTGGCCGCCTTGGCCGGTAGAGCAGGCGGACAGCAGGCCGGCCATCAGCGCGACGGACAGGACCATAGGGACTCGTTTCTTCATCTTTGTTATGCCTCCCTTAAATTGTCATGCTTTCTGTAAAGTTGTAAAGATATAGTAATGCAATTTGTAAGGGGTTACGGGGTCCATTATGGGCTTGAAAACGGTTAATGTCAAGTGACAAACTCATGTAACAGCATGATTTCAATGGAATTACAGGATTTACTTTTTCTTTTTGTAACGTTACAATAGAAGGAGGACAGCCCGTTCCGCGTCCAAGCTCCGTCTTGCCTTGACAGGCCGGCGCGCAACCGGAACAATGAAGCTAGTCCGTAACAGGGGTTGACGAACGTGAAGACTAAAGTAACGATGCAAGCGATTGCCGACAGGCTTAATCTTTCCAAAAACTCCGTCTCGCAAGCGCTGACCGGCAAGGCCGGCGTCAGCGACGAGACGCGGCAGCTCATCCAGCAGACGGCGGAGGAGATGGGCTATACGTATAGCCGCCGCGGCCAAGCAGCTCCGGCGCCGGAGCCGGCGGCGCGCACGATCGCGCTGCTCGCCTCCGATTTCGCCTTTTCCAAAAAAGGCTTCTTCGGCGACATCTATCTGAGCATCGACCGGGAGCTGAAGCGAAGCGGCTGCGAGCTCGTCATCCAGTCCGTCAGCCCGAGGGAGGCCGAAGCGCTGGATCTGCCGGCTTTCCTGGAGCAGAAGACCGTCGACGGCGTGCTCATCCTCTCCCATATCACCAACGACTATCTGAAGGCCGTGCTCGGCACCGGCATCCCTGCCGTGCTGATCGATCATCACCATCCGGAGCTCGCCGCCGACTCGATCCTGACCAACAACCGGTTCAGCGCCTACGAGGCGGTGCGCCATCTGCACGGTCTCGGACATCGCCGCATCGGCTTCGTCGGCAGCATCGACTTCTCCCCGAGCTACTACGAGCGGCTCGAAGGGGTGCGCATGGCGGCTTGGGAGCTCGGCCTCGAGCTGCCGGAGGCGTGCCTGCTGACCGACGCCGCCGAGGACAGCGACGAGGTGAGGCGGCGGCTGGAGCCGGCGGCGCGCCTGGCGACCGCCTGGTTCTGCGTCAACGACGGCTACGGCTTCATGACGAGCTCCGCCCTGCAGCAGCTCGGCCTGTCCGTGCCCGGCGACGCGTCGGTCGTCAGCTTCGACAACGGCTATCTGTCGCGGCTCGCCACGCCGCCGATCACGACGATCGACGTCGATCTGCCGCTCTATGCGAGCTGCGCGGTCGAGCAGCTGCTTCGGCGGCTCGACGATCCTGCGCGCCCCGTCACCGAGACGCTCCTGTCGACGCGGCTCATCGAGCGGGAGTCGACCGCGCCGCCGGCACGATGATGCCGAGGCAGTAGATGTCCTGCCTCCTCCGCTGCCCGATTTCATGCGCGGATGGGCCAAGCCGCACCTGCCTCTTGCCGGAGCCGGCGGCCGGAGCGGCTTCTCCGATCCAGCGGCGACAAGCCTGCTCCGAGCGCGTTGGCGCGGAGCAGGCTTGTTCGGCATTTTCGTTTATGTAAGCGGATACATATTAGGGAGCCGACTTTCCGCTTTATTTTTTGCCGCGGCGTTCACGACAGATCGGGGACGGGTCTTTACTTGTTTTTCATCCGCCGCATATCCCGTATTGACGATGGTCCCTGAATATGGAAAGGCAAGCATCCTTCCTACGAAAGGGGAATCGCCTTGATGTCCATTCGCCGCCTCTCCGCCTCCGTCCGCTCCAAAGCGCCGCTCGCCTCCGCTGCCGCCCTGCTCGCCCTCAGCGTGCTGCTCGCCGCTCCGGTCCACGCCGCTCCGCCCGCTCCCCAGCTCCACCTGGAAAACGCCGCCGGCCAAGCCGGCAACTGGTACACCGGGGCCGTGCCGCCCCAAGCCTCGACCAAGCCGGTGCTGCTGTTCGTCCAAGGGCTGCACTCCACCGTCGACCGCTGGACGCTCGAGGACAGCTATTACGAGGCCGCCTACAACGCCGGCTACCGCACCGCCTTCGTGCAGCTGAAGGACGCGGACGGCGACGGCGGCAGCATGTGGACCAACGGCGCGCTGCTCGCCTCCGTCATCCGCAAGGTCGCCGCCTACTACAACGTGCCCAAGCTGAACGTCATCGCCCACTCCAAGGGCGGCATCGACACGCAGGCGGCGCTCGTCCATTACGGGGCTGCGCCGTATGTGAACGTCGTCCATCAGCTGTCCACGCCGAACCTCGGCTCCGAGCTCGCCGACATGGCCTACGGCAGCTGGACCTCCTGGCTCGGATCGATCCTCGGCCAGCAGGACGATGCCGTCTACTCGCTGCAGACGTCGTACATGGCGGGCTTCCGCTCGCAGACCGATACGCGTCCGGAGGTTCAGTCGACCCGCACTTACATGTCCGGCGGCATGGGCGACGACGGCGTCTTCACGAGCTACTGGTTCGCGCATGCGGTGCTGCCCGGCGAGGACGACGGCGCCGTCTCGCTGTACTCCGCGCTCGGCCTGCCGTACGGCATCCAGAGCTTCACGAAAAACATCTCTCACAGCGCGATGGCGCGCGCGTCGCAGACGTGGAGCCTCGTGCGGCCGAAGCTCGCGCTCCCGACCGCCTCGCTGGCCGGCGGGCTGCAGGCGTCCGGCGGCGCAGCGGCCGCGGTCGGAAGCGAAGCGATGCCGGAGGCAGCGGAAGCTCAGGCGGCGGCTCAGACGGAAGCTCAGGCGGAAGCTCAGGCGGAAGCTCAGGCGGCGGCTCAGGCGGAAGCTCAGGCGGCGGCTCAGGCGGCGGCTCAGGCGGAAACTCAGGCGGCGGCTCAGGCAGCCGCGAGCCGTCAGCCGGCGGCGGCCGAGCAGGCCGGACTCATCCTGCGCGGCGGGCCGCTGGACGGGGCGGCGGAAGCCTTCTTCCCGCTCGAGAGCGGTCTGGCGTCGATGTCCATCGAGGTCATGACCGCCCAAGCGGGCAGCACGGCGCTGCTGCTGTCTCCATCGGGACAGCTGCACGCCGCAGAGGCCGCGCCTGCGGAATCGGCTGCCGCTGACGTGTTCGCCGGCGCCGTGAGGCGCGTGTTCCGCGTCGAGAAGCCCGAGCCGGGCGAGTGGAAGCTGCAGCTCGGCGGCAGCGGCGACGCCTACTTCGCCCTCGCCCGCCTCGACGGTCCCTCCGGAATGCGGGTCGCAGCGCCGAAGAAGCTTTATCGCCCGGGCGAGCCCTTCGCTTTGTCGGTCGACCTCGGCAAGCCGGTGCAAGGGCTCGTCAAGCAGCCGTCGCTGACCCGCTCGATCCCGGGCCGCTCCGCCGCCTCGCTGCGCACGCTGCCCGACGCCACCGTCGCCGGCTCGACCGCCGATGTCCGGCTGACCGCTCCTTACGAGCCCGGCGTCTACAACCTGTCGTTCGATCTGGAAGGCGTGAACGCTCGCGGCGAGCGGGTCGTGCGCTCGGTCAACTACAACTTCGCCGTACTCGACCCGCAGGGCAAGGTCGGACCGTAAGGGACAGCAGGAGCCTGGCCGCTTCCCGTCCGCCTCGCCGCCGCCGGTCCTCCTCGTCCGCATAACGTCCAGGCCGTGCCGCATACACCTTCTTGTCAGGCTAATCCATCTGCGGGAGGCGACACATGAGCGACAGCAACGGGTGGTTCCAGCTGGAGTCGCAGGCTCCATTGAAAAACAAGCCGCCGAACCTTCGGCCAAGAGCGGAAACGGCCAAAGATGCGGCTCGGGCCGAGAACCGGTCTTCCACTGGGGGAGTCGGGGCAGCCCGGACGATTGCGTCGGGAGCGGCGGCGTCGGGAGCGGCGGCGCCTTCCGATGGGCCTGCCGCTCCGGACGACAGCCTCCGGCCGTCGCTGGGCGCAGCGTCTCCCGCGCCGCCGGCAGCGCCGCCGGCCGTCTACCATTCGGCAGCGCCACCGGAAGATCGGCCCTGGAAGTCCGCCGCGAAGGCGTCGGCAGCGCAGGCTAGCCCGTGGGCCGGGGACGTCCCGGCCGAGCTCTACTCCCAGACGGTCGGCCCGCGAGGACCGGTGCTGGAGCAGGACACCGTCCTGCACGAGACGTTGGAGACGTTCGTGCACGAGAAGATCATCGAGCGCCCGGTCCATGTGAAAGGCTTCGGCGCGTTCGGGTACTTTCAGACGCTGCACTCGATGACGCCGTATACGAAGCTGTGCTTCCTTCAGCAGCCGGGGCAGCAGGTGCCCGTCGCCGTCCGCTTCTCGCTCGCAGTCAGCACCAAGGGGACGCCGGACACCTCGCGCAACGTGCGCGGCTTCGCCACGAAGTTCTATACCGATGAAGGTGTCTTCGACCTTATCTGCAACCATCTGCCCGTCTTCTCCGTGCGCGACGCGATCCGCTTCCCGGAGTCGATCAAGGCGTTCCTGCCGTCCCCGGCGAGCAACCTGCTCGACCCCGGCCGCTTCTGGGCGTTCGTGGCGCGCGCGCCGGAGTCGCTGCCGTTCGTCGTGCGGCTCTACTCCGACGAGGGCACGGTCAAGAGCTTGCGCCGCATCCCCGGCCACAGCGTCAACACATACGTCTGGCGCAACGAGCAGGGCGTCCGCCGCTACCTGAAGTACAGCTGGAAGCCGGTCGCGGGCGAGCAGTACATCGACGCTGCGGAAGCGGCCCGGCTGGCCGGGGAGAACCCGGACATCGCGGGTCAGGACCTGCATGACGCGATCGCCTCCGGCACTCCCGTCGAGTACATCCTGTACGTGCAGCTGATGGACCCGGCCGACGAAGACATGCTGCCGTACGATCCGCTCGACGACACTAAGGTATGGGACCCGCGGCAGTACCCGCTGCTGCCCGTCGGCAAGCTCGTGCTGGACCGCAATCCCGACAACTACATGGAGCAGGTGGAGAAGCTGGCCTTCTCCCCGACCAACCTGCTCGATGGCGCCGAGCTGTCCGACGACAAGATGCTGCAGGGGCGGGCGAACGTCTACTTCGACTCACAGCGACGCCGCATCGGCCCGGACTTCCGCAGCGTGCCGGTCAATAGGCAGGCGGACTGGACGCCAGCGGACCTCGTCACGAGCGGCGACGGCCGCCGCGTCGAGGGCAGGCTCACGCGGTCCGACATCCCGAAGCAGGACGACTTCGCCCAGGCCGGCGAGTACTACCGCTCCCTGTCCGAGACCGGACAGGGCATCTCGCCGACAACCTCGCCGGCGACATCGCTAAGGTGCCGAGCGAGACGCAGAGCATCGTGCTCGGCTACCTGCATGAAGCTTCGCCCGAGCTGGCGGATCGCGTGGCGTGGGCCGTCTATTAGCGGATGCCGCTCCTGGCGAGCGCAAAAAAGCCGCCCTGCCGGGGCGGCTTTTTTTGCGTTTGCTTTGTTGCTGCGAGTCGCTTCAGCGCTCTTCTTCCAGCCGAGCGCGGTTCACCCGATCGGATTTCTTCCACCCGAGCTCTCCGGTCTTTTCGCGGCAATAGCGGCAGGAGCAATGAACCTTGCCTTTGGAAAAAGCTCCGGGATGCTTTTCGACCCATCCTAATCGTCGGGCCAGTCGGACTTTCCGGCGAATGACACGCTCCCGGTGATGCCGGTAGTAGCCCTTGCAGCGGCGGCCTGCCTGTTTCCGCTTTCCGTTGACGTGCTTGCGGCTCATTCCATCCCATCCTTCGGATAAGGCCCGGCCTGCAAGGGAGCCGAAGAGGGGAGGTCACACGCTCTTCCCTTGCAGGCCGGGTATCAAAGGATGTCGGAACCGAACGCCGCTTCGGCGGGCTAGGTGCCGGGCGTCGCGGGGCTTCCATAAACGGATTTTACGTCCATCGCTCACCCTCTCCGCCTCCCTCTCTCTCTACGTCTTTTTGTTAGTATGCGGGACAACCCTCCTCGTTGACAGGGCGGAAGTATGGAGAGCCTTCCTGAAGCTAGGCGCGGCGGCTTCGTGCTTGAAGCACAACTCATGATGCTATGCTTCAGAGGGCAAAGCGTTCTTTGACGTAAGCGATGGCTCGTCGGTCCCGGATCAGATAGCTGATTTCTTCTCTCTTATACCCTTTGTTGGCCAGCCAGTTATGAGAGCCGATGAACATGATTTCATCGTCAATCAGCAGGATTTTCGCATGCAGAGGAGCCATATGGGCCATATCCTGCTTCAGCTTCTCGTAGAGCTTTTGAAGCGTTTCTTTGAGCAATCCTTTCGACTCGGGCGTCAGCTGATAGTAGTCTTGCTTCAAGATTTGATGCAAGTCATCGTTCAGAGCCATCTTGCCGCTATATCCGTATCGAATTCGGACGGAGGCTCTTCGGACTTGCATCCGATCCAGCCTTTCAAAGAAGTCCTCATCTACCACACGTCGGCTGATCCAAGGTGATACGATGCCCAAGGACTGCCGAGCATGGTCCAGCGCCAATAGCAGCAGCTCGCGATGCGTCGTCGCTTGAAGCACGATATTTCCCTGAAGCAGCTCTTTTGCTTCCATGAGGAAAGAGGAACCGCCGCGCTCTTCGCCGCTGTCGTAGATCCGATAAGCCTCTTGGCGATGCCCTTCGCTCCGTTCCGATTCCAGCTCGTCATTGAACATGCTATAGACAGCGCCATATTGCTGAATCGTTTGAAGCGCCTTGGAAAGGTAATTGCCGCTCGTCGAAGCCGCTTCCAGATTCCCGATGAGGATGAATTGCTCCTTGGCCCGGGAGAACGCCACGTTCAGCAGATTGGGCTTCCCGCCGACAAAGGCCGCTAATCCCGCATGGTTTCGATGCAAGCCGTCGAGGACGAGGCTGAGCAGGATGAACCGCTTTTCCTTTCCTTGGAACGTATGCACCGTCCCGATGTCCACGCCCGGAACCAGCGCTTGAAGTAGCTCGACCTGATGCTTGAACGGAGCGATGATGCCGATGTCCCCCTTCACTTGTTCCCCATGACGAGCCGCCAGCAGCTCGACCGCTTTGCGGCATGCTTCCGCTTCGGCAGCGTTCTGGTGCCGGGTAGCATCCTTCAATCCGCGAATATCGAATGCCACTGCGTTCGCTCCGAAGAGCTTGCCTCCCTCGTCCGGCTGGATCAGCTTGAGCCATCCATGATAGACATGTTGGTTGGAGAACTGCATGATGGCCGCTTCGCAGCGGCGGTGCTCGTCTAGAATCAGCCCCGCCTTGCTGTCTCCCATGTACTCATAGAAACGTCCTCCCCGGTCGGCATAATCCTGAGCGCTGTTGGTCAGAACGCAGATCCTCTCCTGCAGTTCTTCCGGCACTCCGCTCGACGCCACCAGATCCAGCGCGAACGGACGCACCGGCTCGAGCTGCCGGGGATCGCCGACGATGACCGCCCTTCGGGATCGAAAAAGAGGCGCGCACAGATAGTGAGGAAGAATCTGTCCCGCCTCGTCGACAAACAGCGTGTCGATCAGCTGCGGAAGCAGGTGGAACAGATTTTCCGTAAACGAGTGCAGCGTCGTCGTGACGACAGGAAAACAGAGGAAGAACGATTCCCAGACCGCCCGGATGCCGCTCTGGTCCTCGTCCAGCCGGCTTCCGTTCGGGCTGTAGAAAGACTTGAACCATTTCTGTTCTTCTCCGACTTTCTCGAGGTTGAAGAGGATGGCCTCCCGATGGCGGACGATGTATTGCTCCTGTACAGCCAACGCCTGATCGAACAGCGTTTTCCGTAGCTTCAGCAGCTTCGGCGCGTTGACCAGCGCATAAAACGAGGCTCCGATCAGCGAAGCGCTGGAGCCGATTTCCGTGCGTACGCGCCCTTCGTGCTCAATCAGCTGCTCCAGCCGCAGCTTTTGCTGGTCCCTAAGGATTTTGTCCGCTTCCAGGACATGGAGCTGCTGCTCTGCGTCGGACAATGACGTCTGCAGCTCAGCCGCCTGCCGCGCTGCAATCTCGAGCTCCGTTGCAGCCTGGGTCGCCTCTTCTTCAAGCCGTGCTACAGCAGCGTGCAAGGGAGCGATGCGGGTTTCCTGAAGGTAAGACTCCGACGGGTGATCTTCGAGGAATTTTTTTCTTTTCGGTAGAAAAGAGAGCAGCGACTGAGGAAATCGCCTCCACGCTTTCAGCCGCTCCAGATGCCGGTAAGCCTCTTTCCGAGCGGATTCGCTTGCGCTTCGGTCGCGCTCAACGCTCCGAAGCTTTTCTTTCAGCGCCGTGCAGGCCATAGTCAGCTTCCCTGCTTGCAGACGCAACGCTTCCGCTTGCTCGTTCTGATCCGCATAGGATTGCTCCGCCTCTTCCCAAGCGGTACGGCGGAGAATTGTGAGCTCGCGAAGCTCCTCTTCGGAAGCGAACTCCTCCTGCTCCCTGCAGCTCTGCTGAAGCGTCCAGAAGGCTTGAACGTTCTGCTCTATTTCTTTCAGTGCCGCCATGGATCGCTGAAAGGCCGGTCGAGCGTCCTCCTGCTGCGCTGTGGAATCGTCCGAAAGAAGCCGCAGCCCTTTCAGCAGTCCAAGCAGCTTCTGCTGCTTGAAGGAGTCCATATTCTCTTTTCGTCCCAGCCGGGCGCAGAAGGCGGTTGCCTCCGCTTCTCCGGCGCTTTCAAGAACCCCGCTCATGAACCTGACTTCCCGCAGCAGGTCCTCGCCGATATTGTCGACGGCTTTGTTGTTCGTGCTCGTCAGCACCATGGAGAAGGGGTTGGCTCCGGCGAAAGGCGTCTCGTAATAATCCTTTTTGGACTCCACGCCCTCCGCTCTTCGCTTCAGCTGCCACGGCTCGTCCCAGCGCTCTAGCAGCAGACAAGCCTTCCGCACCATCGTGTCGGCGATCATCTCCTTGATTAAGGTCGTCTTCCCGGTGCCCGGGGGTCCGTTGACCGCCATCAACGAGAGCTCCCGGTACGTTTGCAGCAATCGCCATTGCTTCTCGTTCACGGGATAGTCCGAGGTGTAGCTGCCCCGATGCGAAGTGAACGGAAGCGGCTCCGCCTTGAAGTCGGTGGGGGCGTCATGCCCCGTCACATAATCTTGAAGCAGGGGCGATTCATGCCGCTCCAACCGCTCCATGAGCCGAGCCAATTCCTTGCGGAAAGGGGAGTCGGCCACTTCCTGGTAGTCACTTTTGGTGAGGAGGGCTTTGCGCGTCAGGGTCCAGCCGTCGTAAGCTCGAAAATCCAGCAAACCGCCGTGCTTCCACGTTGGGAGCTGTTCGCGAAAGCTCTGATCGACGAGCTCCAGCACCGTATCGATGGATTCGGCTTTGATATGGTGCAGCCTCGTCTCCAGTCCGGCCAATGTCTCTCTTGCCAGCCCTCTCACCTCTTGCGGCGCGCATCCCTCCGCCTCGGCGACGATGATGTCCATCGCTTTGCTGTTCATCTGAAACGACTGCACCTGAAGCCGAGCGTCTGCGATTCGGCACTCGAACGTGAATACGGGCTGCACCGCATCCTCCCGGCTGCCCTTGAACCGCTGCAGCAGCAGCGGATAGAAGAGGATGAAGCTGTCTTGGTTCTTCAGCTTTCGAAGCCTATCGGCGAATTCCTTGCGCTTGGCGGAGTGGCGAAGCGGGAGGTCGAGAAGGACATCCTCGATTTTCTTCTCCCCCTTCAAAGCCTCCTCTATGGCTTCCTTCCATTCTTTGCGTTGTTCCGGCAAAGAGGAGGCTTTCCTGTCGGAAATAGAGAGCAGCTCATCGAGAAGCTTGCCGCTCTCCTTCTCGTGTATTCTTTCGGTCAGCTCATCCGGCCTCCCTAGCAGCTTCTCGGGCAGCTGCTGACCCTCGACTTTGTTCAAGGATGCATCCATGAACCGGGCATGATCTTCGTAACGGATAAAATAACGTATGCTTTCTCTCAGTGAAGCCTTCATCGTTGTTCCCCCATTGCTTGCTTCTACAACCAGATGAGGATAACTTCTCCAGTCCGCGACTTTTTACCTGCTCCTTAGGAACGAGAAAAAGGCGCCGAGCGGGCGCCTTTAAACATCATTACTCACACGCAACGTCAACACGAAGCATTGAACTTCTCAAGGATAGAGCTGCAGCTATTAGCTTTAAGACAACACTAGAGCTTACATTATTAGATTTTTTTGCTATCATTTAGTTGTACTTAGGCCTGTAGATTTAAGGAGGGATTGAACTTGAATATCTTAGATAAACTTCTTCAAAAAAATGAATATCCCATTGTTTTTATTGGGTCAGGAATTCCCAAAAGGTTTTTAATTAATTTCCCAAATTGGCCTCAATTACTGGAAGAACTCTGGTTAGAGTCCGGATTAACAAATTTCTATGGAGAACTCAATAATCTTCATACAGAAATTAAACGAGAATTCCCTGACTATAATGACAGAGAGGTTGAACATGCAGCCTATATAAGAACAGGCTCATTACTTGAAACAGAATATAACCGTCGTTTTAACGAAGGACTTATCACCATTAAAAATTTCTCTCAGAGGGATGCTTTTTTGAATAAGTTATCTCCTCTAAAAAAGGCAATATCTGAAAGATTCAATAATTATTCTCTATGTAATGAAAAATCCGAAGAATATGAATATTTTATAAAAATGCTGATGAAAACTCAAATAATTCTCACTACAAATTATGATAGTTTTATTGAGGATAGTTACAACAGTTCCGGGATTAATGAAATCACTAAATTTATAGGTCAACGGGGGTTTTTTCAAGAATCTTTTAATTTTGCTGAGTTATATAAAGTCCATGGTTGCATATACAGCCCTGAAGAAATAATTTTAACCAAAAGCGACTATGAGAGATTTGAAAAAAACTCAGTCCTTATAACTGCCAAGATTGTATCAATAATGCTCACTTCGCCTATCATCTTCCTCGGTTATTCTCTCACTGATGTAAATATGAGGAAGATTATTCGAGATTTTATAAATTCCTTGGGTGATTCTGAAATAGCAATGTTGGAAGAACGCCTTATTCTAATTGAATGGAAAGAAGGAGAGCAGGAGCTGATTGAAGAAATTATGTACGATCGGGATTTAGGATGCAATTTAAAATTAATCAAAACAGATAATTATAAAATGGTCTTTGATGCAATTAGTAAGATTGACCAAGGAGTGGCTCCTTCGGAAGTTCGTAAATACCAACATGTAATTAAAAAGTTAATAGTGGATAGCGGCAAAAAAGGCTGCTTGCATACTCTTCTTATAGCTCCAAATCAGCTAGAGGAAATTGAGAAAAGAATTGGGGATGGGAAGTTAATTGTAGCAATAGGGGATGCCACATACATTTTCCAAATGCCAGATTTGCTGGGATACATAAATAATTATTTCTTCGAACCAGAGCTTATTCACACAGATATTGCTTTACGATTTATCGCAAGTCAAATATCAAGTTCAAGAATACCGTTTCTAAAGTATGTAAAGGACGTTGATATCGATAAAACAAATCTACACCAATTTGATAAGGATAAATTAAAACAAAGAATTTCAAATTATACTAATTTAGAAGACTGTACTAAAAGCATTAATGCTTCTTACAAAATTAGGCTAGATTCTCTGTCTGATATTCGCCAACAAAATTTCAATAAAGAAAAGGAATTTGAGGTAGTATCCTATAGTGCGCAGCGAATTAGTTTGAGTGAACTTGAAGATTATGTAAGAGAGCATCTGGATTATTACCAAGAAAAGAAAGCAAGGTCATTGCCAACCGCATTTAGAAGACTTCTCATGGTAATGGACATGATAAAAAATAAAGGTTAGCGCTCGAACCCAAAGTGGATTGACGCTAACCTCTTGATACCTTATTAAGTTACACTCATTATAGCAGGATTATTCCACAAATCAATATATAATTTAACGATTACAACCAAGCGGTTTGAGCAGCTTAAGTGGTCTATATCTCTAACAAGTAAAACAAAGCCCCGTCGGGGGTAAATGGCTTTGATTTTTTTAAACCGGGTAAATTCCGATTCAAACTGTCCTAAATTTCCTTTCTCGCTTCATTGTTCTGCATGCAGACTGTATCATCCTTTGACCAACAAGCAAACCGACTCCACATGACTCGTATGCGGGAACATATCCACCGGCTGAACCTCCACCGTGCGATACCCGCCCGCCTCCAGAACCTGCAGATCCCGGGCCAGCGTAGCCGGGTTGCAGGACACGTACACGACGCGCTCCGGTTGCATCGCCAGGATCGTGTCGAGCAGCTGCTCATCGCAGCCTTTGCGCGGAGGATCGACGACGATGACATCGGGGCGGATGCCCTCCGAGCGCCAGCGAGGAATGACGACCTCGGCCGGTCCCGCCTCGAACGAGGCGTTGCTGATGCCGTTCAGCTCGGCGTTGCGCTTCGCGTCCTCGATCGCCTCCGGCACGATCTCCACGCCGTACACATGTCCCGCCCGGCGGGCCAGGAACAGCGAGATCGTGCCGATGCCGCAGTAGGCGTCGATGACGTTCTCGCGGCCGGTCAGGCCGGCATAGTCGACCGCGGACTGGTACAGACGCAGCGTCTGCGCCGGGTTGACCTGGTAGAACGACCGCGCCGAGATGGCGAAGCGGATGCCGTCAAGCTCGTCGTAGATAACGTCGCTGCCCCACAGCGTGCGCGTCTCGTCGCCGAAGATGACATTCGTCTGCCGCTTGTTGACGTTCTGCACGATGCTCTTCACCTGCGGCAGCGTCTCGCGGATGCCCGCGATCCAGTCCTCGACGCGCGGGATGCGCGGGCCGTTGGTGACGAGCACGACCATCATCTCGCCGGTGACGAAGCCGGTCCGCACGACGACATGGCGCAGGATGCCGCGCCCGGTCGCCTCATCATAAGCGGAGATGCCGACGCGGTTGCCGATCGCCTTGACCTGCCGCACCGCCTCGTCGTTATGCTCATGCTGGATGAGGCAGGCGTCCATGTCGACGATGCGGTGCGAGCCGCGGGCGTAGAAGCCGCCGATCAGGCTGCCGGCCGCGCCGTTTTCCAGGTCCGCCATCGCCATGCCGATCGGAACCTGGGCCTTGTTGCGGTAGCGCCACGGCTCGTCCATGCCAATCGTCGGGTGGACGATGATGCCGCCGTTGCCAGAAGTCGCTCGATCGGCATCCGCTTCGTTCGCGAGTCCCTTGCCTCTCGCATAAACCGCTCGGTCGCCGTCCGCTTCGCTCGCGAATCTCGTACCTGTGGCTTCGACCGCTCGATCGGCATCCCCGTCGCCTGAGCTTCTCGCGCCTGCTCCCGTCCCTGCTTCCTCGCCCCGCACCTGCAGCTTGCCGATCCGCTCCAGCGTATCGACGACATGCTGCCGCTTCCAGACGAGCTGCGCCTCGTAGCTGAAGTGCTGCAGCTGGCAGCCGCCGCATTGCTTGTAGATCGGGCACGGAGCGTCGACACGGTCCGGACTGCTCTGCAGCCATTCGATCGGCTTGGCGTAACCATACGTCTTTTTGACCTTGAGCACCTTGGCCTTCACGCGCTCGCCCGGCAGCGCTCCCTGCACGAACAAGGTGAAGCCGTCGGCGCGGCCGACGCCCTCGCCTTCATGCGTCAGGCCGGTGATGTCGAGCGTGACGGTATCGTTTTTTCCGACCGGTACGGTAGGTTTCATCATTCATTCATCCGTTCTCTATTCGTAGTAAAGGCTTGCAGGCAGCCCGCCGCCGGAAGGAAGCGAGGACGCGTGCAAGCCGTTGGAATTGGATTCGAGCTTCATGGTTCTAATGATTCGTGGTGTCGTTAGCGGCCCTTTTTCCGCCGTCTGCCGAATTTAACGACGAGTGGTGCTGTTAGAGTACCCAATTCGGTTCAACTTTGGAATAAACGGGCTTCCGCACGCGTCTAGCAAGCTCAGGAGTCGTTAGAAATCGGCGCTCCCTCAAAAGGGGCTTCTAACGAGCTGACTCGTCGTTAGACCGCTGGTTCAAGCGGCTACAGGCAATACCCGACCCCTGCGCCCGCAGCCGTCGCCGCAGGAGAAGCGGGGTCGCCTAGCGCGCCCGCGGACAGCGCCGCAGAGAGCCGGCGGGGTACGCCTCCTGCCGAGCACGCGGACAGCGACAGCCGGCGGTGTCGCCCTCCTGCCGCGCCCGCAGCCGTCGCCGCAGGAGCCAGCGGTACCGCCCTCCTGCCGCGCCCGCAATCAGCGCCGCTGAAAGCCGGCGGAGTCGCCCTCCTGCCGCGCCCGCAATCAGCGCCGCTGAGAGCCGGCGGTGCCGCCCTCCTGCCGCACCCGCAATCAGCGCCGCAGAGACCGGCGGGGTCGCCTAGCTGCCGCGCCTGCGGCCATCGCCGCCTCATCGCCGCCCTTCGCCGCCTCAATAATGCGTCTTCCCTTCCTCGTCGACGAAGATGTTCAGATGCGAGGGCAGCATCGTGAACGTGCACGGGAGCGTGCCGCCGTACTCGCCGTCGAGGTTGAGCTGGGCGTAGTCGGGCGTCGTGACGGTGAGGCGGTCGGTCTTGAAGTGCAGGATATGCGAGTCGTTGAAATGCTCGCCGCGAAGCGCGAGCGTGACGATGCGGATGAACTCGGCCAAGTTGCACTTCTTGAGCACGAGCACCTCGAACAGGCCGTCGTCGAGCGTCGCCGCCGGGGCCAGCTTCTCGAAGCCGCCGACGGAATTGCTGTTGCAGATGAGGAACAGCATGATCTCCTCGTGGATATCCTCGATGCCATTGCCCTCGATGCGCAGCTCCATCGGCCGCAGGCGGGTCATCTTCTCCAGACCCTTCATATAATAGGCGAGCTGGCCGATCATCGTCTTGAGCTTGCTCGGCACCTCGTAGGTGAGCTCGGTGAGCGAGCCGCCGCCGGCAATATTAATGAAGTACTTCTTGCCGGCGCGGCCGACGTCGATCGGGCGGGCGTACTGGCGGGTGATGAGCTCGCACGCATACTCCAGGTTGCGCGGGATGCCGAGCGCCCGCGCGAAGTCGTTGGTCGTGCCGACGGGCAGGATGCCGAGCGGCGGGCGGTTCGGCTTCTCGCCGAGGCCGTTGATGACCTCGTACAGCGTCCCGTCGCCCCCGGCCGCGATAATCATGTCGAAGCCGCGGTCCGCCGCGTCGGCGGCGGCCACCGACGCGTCTCCCTCGCCGCAGGTCGCATGCGTGCTCGTCTCGATGCCGCCCCGCTCGAGCAGCGTCAGGATCTCGCCGAGCCGCCTCTTCATCTCCTCGCGTCCGGACGTCGGGTTGTAGATCAGCCGCGCTCTCTTGTATCCGCTCGTCATGCCTTCTCTCATCCTCCTGCTTGTCGCATCCACTGCAGCGCCTGGCGCGCCAGCCAGCGCGGCACCGCCGCGTCCGGCAGCATCGCCCGGCCGTCATATTCATATTCTAACTCTCCGAGCCTCGCGGGAATCACGGTCGATGTGAAATATCCTTGACTAAGGAACGCCGGCACGACGATTACCGTCTCCCCGGGCTGCCGAAGCCGCATCTCGCGCAGCCGGGCGGCCGCCTCGTCCGGCAGCAGCATGGCGGTCTCGGCGCGGGCGAAGCCGCCGCCCTCCCGCAGCCGCTCGCCGAGCCGCCGCAGGCTGTCCCGCCAGCGCTCATGGAACACCGGCTCGATCGAGCCGTGGCCGACGACGAGCAGCGCCTCCCGGGCGGGATCGCGGGACAGGTCCAGCGCCTGCCGCAGCAGCAGCTCCGCGATCTCCGGCTCGTCGTCGATCGGGACGCCGGGATGGATGCGTGCCTCCCCCGTGCGGAACGGCTCGAACTCGCCCTCCCGCAGGCCGGCCGGGGGCTGTCCGAACGCTTGCATGATGTCGTCGACATGCGTGCTGCCCGACGAGACGAACAGCGGCAGCACGTACAGGTCCGTCACGCCGAGCGCGAGCAGCTCGTCGATGCCGTCCTGGATCAGCCTTCCCTCCACGATCTCCAGAAACGACGAAAGGACCGGCACAGGGCCGGTCGCTTGCGTAATCGTTTGCGCTGCGGCCGCTACGGCCTCGTCGACGAGCGCCACCCATCCGGGGTCGCGCGAGCCGTGGCTGATGATTAGGATGCCGGGAACGAGCGGCTCTCTCTCCATCAGCGGTTCAGTCGGTCCAGCGTCATCTTGTAGCCGTCGTTGCCGTAGTTGAGGCAGCGCTTGACGCGGGAGATCGTCGCCGTGCTCGCTCCCGTCTCGGCCTCGATCTGGTTGTACGTGCTGCCCTTGCCGAGCATGCGCGCCACCTCGAGACGCTGGGAGAGGGATTGCACCTCGTTCACCGTGCACAGATCATCAAAGAAAATATAACATTCCTCGACGCTCTTGAGCGTGAGGACCGCTTCGAATAATTGGTCGATTGCTTTATCGTTCAGCTTCTTGAGCTGCATCAACTTCACCCCTGTGAAAGAATCCTACATTTCATTTTATAGTGCCGCGCTAGAGAATACAACTATCACCGTGTTCACGCTTTAGAGGAGCGATGTTTTTTGCAAGCGCTCTCTCGGGACGGCGGGCGAAAGCCCGGCCGAAGAGATTCAGCCTCCTTCAACGAAGCTCGCCGGGAACCGTGTCCACTGGGCGCGTACATGAGTTTACGAGAGTCCGGTATAGGACGCGCATCTATTTTACTACGGTCAAGCCTTTTGCGCTACCTTAAAATTCATGTCGGCCGTCATCGTCCTCTCCTCGCGTACATCGCGTTTGGCCGAGCGCCCTCTCTTCTGGTCCTTCCGTCCCTGTGTTCTGATCCCATGCGCAGCCCAAGCCCATTGGGATACGCGCGTCAGACGCCCCCGAATCCGTAAGCCGTCTGGGCGCCATCGGTTCCCCGAGGCAGCCGCGTTCATCCCCTCGATCGACAGCCTGCGGCCCGGCGCTTGCGCCCAGCCTGCCGGGGGAGGATCGGCAGGCCGCCCTGTCCGCTCTCGGCCCGTGCCTGTCCCGATCTGGGTTTTTCGGCAAAAACCGGGCGAACGTCCAACCCAAATGCCGCTCTAGGCCATACACTGGATCAAACGCGGAGTTCGCCCTCCGCAATCCCACAAGGATGTGAAAGCCAAGTGAATCCGAACTATCCTTCCTATTACCCGCCTGCGCCGCAGCGCAATACGCCTGCCGGTGCGGCGCAGGGAAGCATTTTTCCCGGTCTCGGCGAAGGGTTCCCTTATAACCATCTGCCTGCGCAGTCGCTGTTCGCGCCTCCGCCCTCGCTGATGCCGCCGAGCCCGGCGCCGTCGATCGGCCCGCTCGCTACGCTGGAAGGCGCGGCGCTGCCTGCCGCGGCGGCTGCAGCGGAAGAAAAAAAGAGCAGCCTGTTCTCCCTCGACAAGCTGACCGAGCTCAAGGGCTTCGTCGACCGGATCGGCGGCCTCGACGGCATCCTCGGCACGATGACCAAGGCGCAGAAGATCATCGGCAGCGTGCAGCAGATGGCTCCGCTCGTCAAGGTGATGATGGGCTCCTTCAGCAGCAGCAAGAAGAAGTCCGACAACTCCAAGATGGTCGACCTCGAGGATGACGACTGGTCGCCGCCCAAGAAGAAGCGGACGAAAAAGAAGAAGCGCCGCACGGGCGGAGGCGGCTATGCCAAGGGCGGCCGCAGCCGCAGGCGCCGCACGGGAACCAAGCGGCGTCCCGGCGCCAAGCGCCGCCGGCCGGCGCAAGACGAATAAAGCGGCTCAGCAGGCAGACGGAACCCCCTTTTCTCGGAATGACGCCGCAGCGAGCAAATGGACCGCTCTTCCTCCAAATGGCGATTCAGCAGCAGCCAGCCCGCTTCCTTCGGAACGCCGATGCGCTGAATCGAAAAGCCCGCTTTTCCCTCGCAGAGGGAAAAGCGGGCTTCGTCATGAAAAGGGGACGAACGCTACAGGAACAGCCAGTCGATGATCATGTAGATCAGCGCGGCAAGACCCATGGAGATCGGAATCGTGATGACCCAGGAAATGATGATCCGGCCGGCCATGCCCCACTTGACTCCGGAGAAGCGCTTCGCGCTGCCGACGCCGAGCAGGGAGGACGTAATCGTATGCGTCGTGCTGACCGGGAAGTGCAGCATCGTCGCCGTCAGGATGACGGAGGCGGCGCCGAGATCGGCCGCGAAGCCGTTGATCGGCTCGATCTTGAAAATTTTCGTGCCCATCGTCTTGATGATCTTCCAGCCGCCGACCGAGGTGCCGAGCGCCATCGCCGTCGCCGCGGACAGCTTGACCCAAAGCGGCACGTCCATGTTGTCCTGGAGGCCGGCCGACACGAGCGCGAAGGTGATGATGCCCATCGCCTTTTGCGCGTCGTTCGTGCCGTGCGTGAACGCCTGGAACGCCGCGGTCATGATCTGGCCGGTGCGGAAGCCTTTGTTGATCTGATGCGGGCTCGACTTGGCGAAGATGAGCTTGAGCAGCGACATCAGCAGATAGCCGACGACAAAGGCGATGATCGGCGAGAAGATGAGCGCCTTGATGATGTCCGAGAAGCCGCTGCCGTTGATGGCGCCGAGTCCGGCCGAAGCGATGACCGCACCGGAGAGGCCGCCGATCAGCGCATGCGACGAGGAGGACGGGATGCCGAACCACCAGGTGATGAGGTTCCAGATGATCGCCCCGAGCAGCGCCGCGATGACGATCTCCTCGCCATGCTGCAGCGTGGTCGGATCGGCGATGCCGCCCCCGATCATCTTGGCGACACCGGTGAAGCTGAGCGCGCCGATGAAGTTCATCACGGCCGCCAGCAGGATGGCGACGCGCGGCTTGAGCGCACGCGTCGACACCGAGGTCGCGATGGCGTTCGCCGTATCGTGGAAGCCGTTGATGAAGTCGAACGCCAGCGCCAGGAACACGACGACCGCCATTATTATAAATACTGTATCCATCGTTCAGGTCGTCTCCTGTCTTTAGCTGTTGCGCATGATGATCGTCTCGAGCGTGTTGGCGACGTCCTCGAAGTAGTCCGTCGTCTTCTCAAGCATCTCGTACAGCTCTTTGCGCTTGATCAGCTCGATCGGATCCTTCTGGTTCGCGAACAGCGCCTTGATGCCGACGCGCAGCAGGTCGTCCGCCTGGTTCTCCAGCTCGTTGATCGCGATGTTCGGCTCGCGGATCGCCAGCAGCTTCTTCTGCGTGAGCAGATAGATCGCCTTCTTGACCTGGTGGGCGTTGCGCACGAGGTTGTCCGCGAACAGGCGGATGTACTCGTCCTTGTCCGTCACCTGGTACATCTCGAAGCGGGATGCGCAGGCCTCGATCTCGTCGACGACGTCGTCGAGCGCGGTCGTCAGCGCCATGATGTCCTCGCGCTCGATCGGCGTGATGAACGTCTTGTTGAGCTCGATGATGATCGTATGGGTATAGCGGTCGCATTGGCTTTCATATTCTTTCATCGCCTTGGCGAACTCGCCGACATTCGACAGGTCGTCCACCCCGCGAGCGAAATACTCTACGCTTTCGACAATCGAATCCGCCATTTCTTCCAGCGTTTTGAAGAAGATATTCTTCTTAGCCATGTTCGTCCCCTTTGCTTTCAAAAAAATGGTTAGACAGCCCTTTTCAGGCCTCACTTATCTTATCACAGTTCATCCTTTTGGTGTAAAGGTTTTGTAAAGGCGGACCGTGTGAAAAGATCGAATTTTGTCGAATTTTCGTCCTGGCTCATTATGCCCAGACGGCATGAAAAGACCCTGCCGCAAGCGGCAGGGCCGATCTTCGTCAACCGTCAAGGCAAAACCGAAAGCCGCTGGTCGAGCCCCGGCTTTTCCGGCACGATCAGCACATGCGTCTGGCCGGGATAAAGCGGAACCTCCGTCTCCGACTCGTAAAACCGGATCAGATCCTGCTCCCCGCCCCGCTTCCACTCGACGTCCCGCGCCAAGCCGCGCTGGAACAGCACGGCCCGGCCGCCCTGGTCCAGGTCGACCTCCCGCCGGCCGACGTCGTCGAGCACCCGATGCGGAGCCTCAAGCACGACGACGTTGGCCGCCTCCAGCTGCTTGCCGTCGTTCTGATCGACATGCGGCTCCCCGTTGATCGCCCGCTTGTACGTCCGCGCCGCGGCGTCGTAGGCGTAGGACACCTTGTACGACTCCAGCAGGAAGGTGACCTCCAGCCCCGAGGACGGACGGCCCGGCGGCGCTTGCTCCGGATCAGAGACGAACGGCAGCGTGCGGACCGCGCCCCGCTGCGTCGTCTCGAAGCCCTTTTTGGCCGAGCCGGCGGCGAGCTTCTCCAGGCTGGTATAGAGGTTGTGCGGCGCCTTCCTCGACTTGTCCCTCCAGAAATACGCTCCCGCATTCGTAATCTCGTCCATATGGTCGAGCTTCTCGCGCGAAAGCATCCCATATCCGTCCGGGCTGCCGCCGGAGTGGATCAGGACCGCGTCCAGGCTCTTGCCCACGTCGATGAAGTACGGCCGGATGCTGCGCACCGGTCCGATCGCTCCGTCGAAGGCGCGGCTCTGGAATACGGCCAGGAAACGCGTGATCTCGCCTTCTGCGAGCACCTCGTACACCAGGTCCGCCGAGCCGAGCCCCGATTGCGGCCTCGCCTTGGCGTGATTGTTGATCATGACGAGGTACGGACGGCTGTCGATCGGCCCCTGGGCCGCCTCTCCCGTCAGAGGAGCCGTGAAGGCGGGCGCCGCGGACGGCGTCGGGCTCGGCGATGCGGTCGGCGATGCGACCGCGCTCGGCGGCCCCGCCGTCTCCGCCGGAGCGTCGGCCGCTTGCGAGCAGGCGGAGAGCAGCATCGACGCTGCCGCCGCCAAGAGAAGCCCTTTGCCGGTCATGGTTCCAGACATGCGTTCATCCCTCCCGACTTCATCATAGACCAGCAGGAAGCGCGTGGAAACCTTTTTTCGCCTCGGCCGGACGCCCCCCTCGGCTTGCAAGAACCTTCCTCCAACGGATAGCGATGCCTGCGCCGATCCATACTACCGGCATGGGCCGGCTTTCGCGTCGTCGCCCCTACCATACCGGAAAGGAGGCGGCGGGACATGCCGATCCCGAGCCGGATCAGCGTCTGGGTCTGCATCATCATGCTGCTGCTCAGCAGCGGAGGCGTCGCGAACATCCTCGCGCCGCCATTCATCTTTTCCCGGTCGGGAAGCGACGCCTGGGTCGCGATCGTGCTGGCGCTGCCGCCCGTGCTGCTCTGGTGCTGCGCCCTCTACTACATCCTTCGCAAGCTCAACGGAGTCCCGATCGAGCAATGGCTGGCCGACCGCTTCGGCCGGGCCGCCTCCTGGACGATGCGCGCGCTCGTCATCGCCGTGCTGTTCGTCCAGGCCTCCACCTTGTCCTGGGAAACAGCGCATATCGCCGTCCGCAGCTACATGAGCCACATGCCGATCTGGATCATCGCCGGATCGACAGCGGCGCTCTGCGCCTGGACCGCCTCCGGCGGACTTCGCTCGATCGCCTATGCCTGCGTCTTTCTCGTGCCGATCGCAGTCCTGCTGGACTCGCTGCTGCTGGTCCTGAACTGGCCGAATGCCGACATCCGCATGCTGTTCCCGATTTTGGAGAACGGAGTTCGGCCCGCCGCGAGGGGCGTTCCGCTCGCAGCCGCGGCAATGCTGGAAATCTGGCTCATCCTGTTCGTCCAGCAAGAGGTCAAAGGGAAGATCCGGCTGTATCAGCTCATTCTGCTGATCGTTTTCCTCAGCTGGCTGCAGCTCATTCCCGTCGCCGTATCGATCAGCGTCTTCGGGCCCGAGCAAGCGCAGAAGCTGCGGAGCCCGGTGCTCGAAATCTGGAAGGTGATCTCGCTCGGCAAAACGATCGAGCATATCGATCTGTTCGCGATCGTCCAGCGTCTTTCGAGCACGTTCGCTCGCATCTCGCTGCTTTTCTACTTGTCGGCTAAGCTCGGCCCGGCGCGCAGCGCGCGGGGACTGACGATTGTTTTCGTTGGCATGGCCGCCGCAGTGACGGCGTTCTCCAGCTCAGCCATTACCGATTCGGCGCTGATTACGTTCCTGATCCGGTTCCAGTACCCCGTCTTCCTCGGCGTCGTGCTGGCGTTGACGGCGGTCATCGCGGTGCTGCTGCGCTGGCGCGGACCGGTCCCGGCCTCCGGAAAGGAGGCGGGGCGAGGATGAAGCCAACCCGCGACGGCCGGCCGAAGCCGGCGAATTCCGCCTCTGCGGCAAGCGAAGCGGAGAAGGAAACGTCCCGCAGTCTGCCGACCCTGGAGGAGCTGCGCCAATGGTTCGAGCGAAGCGACGACGTGGCCGTGCTTCGGTTCAGCCCCGACTCCAAGCAGCAGCAGGAAGCCGGACGGCCATCCGGCTCGGACGAGCCGGATGCGCGCGGCGAAGAGCCGCAGAAAGCGCCGGATGCGCGCCGGGACGACTCGCAGGAAGGCTCGCCCGACGCGCCTTTGCCTGAGCTGACTCTCGTCTACTCCAGCTCGATGGCGGACCCGATGCTGCTGCAGAAGGTCGTCCTGCCCCAAGCCCGCGCCGGCCTGCCGGCCCGCCTGCCCGCCCATGCGTCGGGCGACCGTCCGGCCGGCATGGGCGCATGGCAGGAGCTGAAGCTTCCGCAGGAGCCGGATCGGCATCCGCCGCTCCTCTCCTGGCGCGATTATGTGTTCCGCCTCATCTTCGAAGGCGACGCCGTCCTGTTTTGCGAGAACGAGCGGAAGGCGTGGTCGATCTCCGCCGGCGTCGTGCCGGGGCGATCGCCGTCGGAGGCCGCGACCGAGGTGTCGGTGCGCGGTCCGAAGGACGGCTTCGTCGAGCAGCTGCAGACGAACACGGCGCTGATCCGCTACCGGCTCCGCACGCCCGGCCTGCGCTGCGAGCAGATGTGCGTCGGGACACGCTCGGGCACGAAAGCCGCGCTTCTGTACGAGGCCGACATCGCCGATCCGCAGCTTGTGGACACGATCCGGGACCAGCTGACCCGCATCCGCGCGGACGACATCGTTTCGACCCGCCATCTGCAGGACTTGCTCGTCGGGCGCTCCTGGTCGCTGCTGCCCCGGACCTCTTATACGGGCCGGCCGGATTTTGCCGCGCAGTGCCTGGCCGGCGGGCGGGTTGTCATCCTGCTGGACGGCAATCCGACGGCCATCATCGCTCCGGCGAATCTGTTCCTGCTGATGAAGTCGGCCGAGGACGCCCAGCAAAATTACTTCTTCGTGAATTTCACGCGGCTGCTGCGCTACATCTGCCTGCTCGTCACCTGCTTCCTGCCCGGGCTTTATGTCGCCTTGGCCGTCTTCCACGTCGACCAGATTCCATTCAGCCTGCTCGCGACGATCCTGAACTCGCGCGAGGGGCTGCCGCTGTCGACCATCCAGGAGATGTTCCTCGCCTTGCTGCTGATCGAAATCTTCCGAGAGGCGGGAGCCCGGCTGCCGGGAGCGATCGGCCAGACGCTGACGGTCGTCGGCGGCCTCATCATCGGCGACGCGGCCGTGCGGGCCGGCCTCATCTCGCCCGTCATGATCGTCATGGCGGCCATGACGTTCGTCGCCGGCTCGACGCTGGTCAACCAGTCGCTGACCGGAGCGGTGACGCTGATCCGCTTCTACGTGTATGCGGCCTGCTCGGCGCTCGGCTTTTTCGGCTTCATGATTTCGGCCATCAGCGTGCTCGTGTACCTGACCCGGATCCAGTCGTTCGGCATGCCGTACCTGGCTCCGATCGCGCCGATCCAGTTCCGCGACCTGCTGCCGGGGCTGTTCATCCTGCCGTTCCGCAAGCATCCTCGCCGCGCCGAGGCGCTCCGCACGCGCAAACCGTTGAAATGAGGGGATCGTTGCCATGTGCTTCCCGCGCTTCGCCGCAGCCTTCATGCTGCTGCTGCTGCTCGCCGGCTGCCGCGGCGATACGACGTCGAGCCGCATCTACATCAAGGCGATCGGCATCGACTACGCCGACGGCATCTATACGATGTACGTGCAGATGCTTGATTTTGCCAACGAGTCGAAGCCGGAGATGGGCTCTGGCGGCGGCAAGGAAGTTCCGATCTGGACCGGCCACGGGTCGGGCAGGAGCATCGGCGAGGCGAACACGAGACTGATGGACAGCTCGCAGCAGGATCTGGACTACTCCCATGTGACGGCTCTGCTCCTGACGGAAAAGGCGCTCGGTGTCCTGTCGAGCGAAGACATCTCCGAGCTGATCGCCGGCTATCCGGACAGCCGCATGAACATCTGGGTGTTCGGGACGCGCCAAAAGCTCGACCGGATCTTCATCACGAAATCGTTCTTCAACATGTCCAACACGACGACGCTGCTGCACTCGCCCGAGACGAGCTACGGCCAGAAATCCGACATCGAGCCGGTCTACCTGTTCACGCTGCTGAGGGAGCTGCAGCACCCCGCCATGAACGCCTATGTGCCGGAGCTCGCGCTCGAGGAGCGCGCCTGGGAGAAGGACGAGACGCCCCATCCGGAGATGAAGCTGGCCGGAGCGTTCTTCTACCGCAAGTCCGAGTACTCGGCAAGGCTGCCGTTCCGCGAGCTGGAAGGCTGGCATTGGATGAATCCGCGCATGAAGCGCTACATGGTCGAGATCGTGCAGGACGGCGTCGACTACGGATTCGCCAATTTCACGGGCACGAAGGTCAAGCTGCGCTACAAGACGGACGCGCAGGGAGAGCCGATCTTCGAAGCCCGCGTGCGGCTCAAGGGCGTGCTGTCGACGCGCCAGACGAAAGCTCCCATGAAGGAAGTGGAAGCGGCGGCCGCAAAAATGATCGAGGCCCAGATCGCATCCGCTTATCGGAGCGCTCTGAGCCGGGGAATCGACCTGTTCGAGCTGGAAGAGATGATCTACCGCAGGCATCCCCGCCAGTGGGAGGAGCGGACCGGCAAAGGCGAGCGGCTGCTGCTGAAGCCCGAGTCGCTGCGGCTGGCCGAAGTGCGGGTCGACCTGGAGAACGCCGGGAAATACAAGCCCTGACGAACGGTCAGATGCTCCAGTCGAGCCACTGCTCATGCCGCTTCTCCAGCTTGGCGAGCCAGTCGGCGCTGACGCGGATCGCCTCCTCCTGATGCGAGCGGGTCGAGTAGGTGTGATCCGCCTGGAAAATGATCTCCTTGTCGCACAGGCCGTCGCCGCGCGTCCAGAACAGCTTCTGGTAGAGGAAGCTGTAATCGGCCGGAATGACGTCGTCGCTCGTCCCGTGCACGAGCAGCACGTCCCCGCCGAAGCGCGCCGCCGCCTGGAACGGCTGATGCTGCTGCAGCGAGTCGAAAAACGCAGGCTCCAGCGTGTAGCCCGCATGGTCGGTCGAGCCCTTGAGCACGGCCTCGTCGTACCCGCCGCGCCCGACCAGCCGCACGATGTCGTTGAACGGATATCCGACGGCCGACCAGAGGATGAGCCGGTTCACGCGCTTGTCCTTGACGGCGGTATGGAGCGCCACCGCTCCGCCCAAGCTGTGGCCGAGCAGCGTCACCCGCTGCGGGTCGACGCAATCCATCGCCAGCACATAGTCGAGCGCGGCGCGCGTCTGGCCGATCATCGAGCCGAAGCCGAGCGCCCCGTAGCTGCCGCTGCTCTCGCCGCAGCCGCCGTAGTCGAAGCGCAGGACGAACGAGCCTTGGGCGGCCAGCGCGCGGGCGGTCTTCACGAACAGACGGTCGACGCCGATCCGGCTGCCGATGAAGCCGTGGCAGATGACGACGACGGGCCGCCGCTCGCTCTCGACCGCCGAAGACGCGGCGGGATAGTGCAGCGTGGCGGTGAGCTCCAGCCCTTCATGGCGCAGAATCAGTTGTTTTTCCATCGTTCGATCCATCCTTTGCAAGCGCGATTTCAATCCTATATAATTCCAACCTGTTTAATCGGGTTTAGATGAGTTCAGCTTACCATCCCTCCCGTTCGGTTGTCAATCGATCTTCTTGTTTGCCGTTTGTGACGGCGGTGTAACAGCAGTATAATGAGAAGAATTCGAATGAGGTGATGGAATGTCAAGGCCGGACATGGAGCTCTGCCCGCGCTTCGAAAAAGCCGTCGACCTGCTCAGCAAGCGCTGGACGACGCTGATCGTCTTCAAGCTGCTCGCCGGGCCGCAGCGGTTCGCCCGCATCGAGGACTCGCTGCCCAATCTGAGCGGCAAGATGCTCGCCGAACGGCTCAAGGAGCTGGAGGCCGAGGGGGTCGTGCTGCGGGCCGTCTATCCGGAGATGCCCGTGCGCATCGAATATTCGCTGACGGACAAAGGCCGCGCGTTGGAGCCGATCGTAAGCGAGATCGCCCGCTGGTCGCAGGACTGGCTGCCGGCCTCTCCTCCGGAGGCCGCCGAGACTTGAGCCGGAAGAGGCGGCCTCGCCCGGACGGGTTGTCCCGGCATAGGTCGCGGGATTCCCCGGCCGTCCTCCGCCAGTCCGAAAAGGGCCGTCCTCCGCGTCGACAACGACGTGGAGGACGGCCCTTTTCGCGTCGCCCGCATGGATCGGCGGCGGCGGTCCATACTAGCAGTAGATGGAACATCGAACGTTGAAGGAGGCATCCTCATGGAAGCTCTGCTGAGCTGGCTCGTGCGCCACTGGGTATCCGCGATGATCGCGGCCGCTCTCATCATCGCTTGCATCTTCGTGCTGGTCAACCGGAAGGCACTGTTCTACAAGCAATGACGGCGGCGTCAGCCTGCCGGGGGCAGGTCGGATCCGCCCGTCAAAGGCAGGCGCAGCTCGACCGTCGTGCCGGCCCCCGGCTCGCTGCCGATGCGCAGCGAGCCACCGTGCTGCTCGGCGATCTCCTTGCAGATCGCCAGTCCGAGTCCGCTGCCGGGACGCGCCGACAAGCCCTTGTAGAACTTGTCCGTCACATGGGGCAGATCCTCCGGGGCGATGCCGACGCCGCTGTCGGCGACAAGCAGCACCGCCTCGGCACCCTCGCGATGGGCGCTGACCCGGATCGATCCGCCCTCCGGCGTGAACTTGAAGGCGTTGTCGATCAGATTGATGAGCACCTGGCGCAGCCGGTTCGCGTCGCCCCGCACATGCAGCGGCGCGGGCTCCAGCAGGCTGAGCAGGCGCACGCCGGTCTCCTCCTGGCGGACGGCCTGCTGCGTGACGCATTCGCGGACAGGGAGGTTCAGGTCCAGCTCCTCCACATGCAGATCCATGCTGCCGGAGCTGAGATTGGAGAAATCCAGCAGATCCTCCACGAGCCCGGTCAGCCGCTCCGTCTCGCGCGCGATGATGCCGAGTCCCTCCTGCACCTCTTCGCGCCGGGAGCCCGGATCGGCCAACGTCTCGCTCCAGCCTTTGATGGAGGTGAGCGGAGTCCGCAGCTCATGCGAGACGGAGGAGATGAAGTCGTTCTTGAGCTTCTCCCGCTTGTTCAGCTCGACGGCCAGCGTATGCAGCGTGTCGGACAGCTGGCCGATCTCGTCCCGCCCCCGCCGGCCGCTTACGCCGAGCTGCCAGTCGCCGTCCGCCATGTGGCGCGCCCGGCGGGTCAGCTCCCGCAGCGGCCGGACGATGCGGTTCGCCATCCAGATGCTGAGCGCCAGGAACAGCAGGATGACGGCCGCGCCGGTAAGCAGCGTCATGCGGACGAGCAGCGTCACCATCCGGTCGACCTCGCCGAGCGCCGCCGTATAGCGGACGACCGAGATGATGCGGCCCTCCCGCAGCAGCGGCGCGGAGGCGGCGACGATGCGCTCGCCGCTCGTCTCGTCCTTGCCGATCCAGGTGCTCGTATCCCCCTCGGCAGCCTTTACGACATCGGGCGTGCGGATCGTGCGGTTGTCGCTGAAGCCGTCCGAGTCGAGGAACATCATGCCGTCGGGCTGCAGCAGCTGGATCCGGGTGTCCGCCTCGGCCATGCTCTGCAGCATGTAGCTCGCCCGCTCGTTGGTCGACATCCACTGCATCGCGCGCGCATGCAGCGACATCGAAGTGACGACGCGCTGCTTCATCGCGCTCGAGGCGCTGCCGTAGTAGTAGTTCCAGATCAGCGTCAGGAACACGCCGCCGAGCACGACGACGGTCAGGAAGATAAGCAGCAGGTAGCTGAACACCATCTTGGTCCGCAGGCTCCTCATTCCGGATCGCTCCTGTTCCACCGATAGCCGAAGCCCCATACCGTCTCGATGATCGCCGGCTCGGACGGATCATCCTCGACCTTTTGGCGGAGGCGCCGGATGTTGACGTCGACGACCTTGAGATCGCCGACGTAGTACCTTCCCCATACCTCGCTCAAAATCTCGTCGCGGCTGACGCTTTTGCCGCGCCGCTCCAGCAGCAGCTCGACGAGCGACCGCTCGGTCGGCGTCAGCACGATCTCGCGCCCGTGCTTCCAGAGGCGGCGGTCGGCCAGCCGGAACGGATCGCCGGCGTGGATCGCCGCAGGCGTCGCGGCAGCGGCGAGAGTCCCGGCGCCGCTCGGCCTCCCGAGCGGCGGCAGCGCCGCCGCCGGCGTCGCGGCAGCCTCGGCGGCGTGGCCGGCTCGCAGCGGAGCGGCAGCCTGGGCCGCCGCCGATCGAAGCGACGCGTCGCCGAGTCCGGCGCCGACGGCTGCCGGAGCGAACGCCTGCGCTTCCGCCGGAGCGGGCGGCAGCGCCGTTCCCGGCACGCTTGCCGGCCACTCGGAGGCAGCCGCAGCCTCGGACTGCTGCGGCAGCTCCGCCGCAGGCGCAGACCTCCGCCACGCGCCGACCCGCATCCGCCGCTGCAGCGAGCGGATGCGCGCCATCAGCTCGCCGGGGCTGAACGGCTTTTGGATGTAGTCGTCCGCGCCGAGCTCCAGCGCCTCGATCTTGTCCGTCTCCTGCGACTTGGCCGTCAGCATGATGATGCCCATCTCCGGGTAGGCCTCGCGCAGCGCCGAGCAGACCTCAAGCCCGGACAGGCCGGGCAGCATGATGTCCAGCAGGGCGATGTCCGGCGGGCCCTGCTCCGCGACGAGCCGCAGCGCCTGCTCGCCGCTGCCGGCCTCGATCGGCTCCATGTCCGCGCGCTTCAGATTGATCCGCACGAAGCCGCGGATCGCCTCTTCGTCCTCTACCAGCAGGATCTTCACCGCCTTCATCCCCCCCTTTCCCCCATCCGTCCTGTCCCATCAGTCCCCCGGCTGCAGCCGCACGGAAGAAGCGAGCTGCTCGCCCGTCAGCCTCATCGCGTCGTAGCGGTTCAAGTCGGTCGCCGACCAGCCGTCCTCGGCCTTCGGCTTGGGCTCCTCGACGGCCGCATAGACAAAGCCGCCTGCCGTGCGCAGGTTCGCCGGCTTGCGTCCTTGTCCTTCCATGCCGGCGGACCAGCTTCCCCACTCCTTGACCGGGATGCCGTACAGCGTCCAGAGCGGAGCGATCGCTCCGCTCTTGGCGTTGTAGTAATCCAGCTGAATGATCGCGTCGGTCTCCTCGCCGGGCCGCGACAGCGTGAACTGTCCTCTCCAGCGGGACGGAATCTGCACCGAGACGCCATAGCTGTAGTCGTTGTATTCCAGCGTGACCGGCAGGAACATGTCCTTGCGGGAGAAACCGGCATCCTGCGGCCTCAGCCCGCTCCACTGGGTCCATTCGGTATACGTAATCAAGTCGGCATAGGCCGTGCCCTCGGGCTGGCCCGGCGCCTCGACCTGGCGGCTCCATTCGAGGATGCCGTCGCCGTTGATGTCGGTGTTGAGCACGGGGCTCATGTTGAAGCCGAGGTCGGGCTCGTCGGCAGGCGGATAGACCTGCTCCAAGCGATCGCCGTACCATCCGGCCATGAGCGTCAGCGACGAATGCGCGCCTGCGCCGGCTTCCGCGATGATGCCGAACCGGTCCTTGGCGATGCGACCGATCGCCAGCCGCTCGTACAGCGTCGCGTCCGGCTGCAGCGGCAGCGTCGCGGCGCGGGCGAGCTTGCCATCCGCGAAGCGGTGCACCTCCAGCATCGGCTCGTTCGGGCTGCCCGGCCGGCGGACGAGCACGAGCTCCTGACGCCCGTCTCCGTCGACGTCGCCCGTATCGCCCGCCTCGTAGCCGAGCTCCGCGACCGGCCGCAGCAGCCTGCCCTCCTCCGACTCCTCGAACGAAGGCTTGGAGGCCGAATAGACCTGCACCTCGTACTGCTGCCAGATGAAGCTGTTGCCGGGCTGGCTGACGCGCCAGCCGGCGAGGATCTCCGGCCGCTTGTCCCCGTCCATGTCGATGAAGCTCAGCCACTCGAGGCTCGTCCCCATCGCGGAGCGCAGCAGCGCCCACGTCTTCCATTCGCCGGCTTCCCGGCGGGCGATCAGGATGCGCGAGCTGCCGTAGGCATCGCTGTACGTCAGGACGGCCTCGGGCGATCCGTCGCCGTCGAGATCGATGGAGCGGATCGCCTCCGGCTGCCGCTCGCGCGCGGGCAGCGCGAGCGAGCTGCCCGCCGGCAGCAGCTGCTTGAGGCTGGAGCTCATGCCTCCGGCCTGCGGCGCCTCCTTGGGCGGCCTGAGCAGATCGGCAGGCGCGGCCGTATAGCGGCAGCCGGACAGGGCGAGCGCGCAAGCTCCGAGCAGCGCGAGCAGCCGCAGCGGCTTGCCGGCGCCGCTGCGGGCTGGGCTGAAGCGTCCTTTATTGCTGAAGCGGCTGTTGCTCACGTTCGTTTCCGCGCCTCCTTCGCCTTCGTCGTCTAGTCGTCGCCGCCACCGGCAGCCAGAAGTCACAGCCGTCATCCCGGCCGTCGCTCCGCGGTCTCCCCGCGCGCCGGTCAGCCGAGCTGGTCCGGCGTCACGAAGCGGTAGCCCTTCGCCTTGAGATCCTCGATGATGAGCGGCAGCAGTTCCGCCGTATGCAGCTTGCTGCCGAAGGAGTGCATGAGGATGACGCTGCCGGGCTTCGTATGCTCCGCGACGTTCGCCCTCATCGTCTTGACCGACGTGCCCGCCCAGTCCCTCGTATCCACGTTCCAGAGCACTTCCGTGCGGCTGCCTTGGCTGAGGATCGACTTCAGCTCGGCCGACGTCGCGCCGTACGGCGGACGGAACATCGTCGGCGTGATGCCGACGGCTTTTTGAATAAGTGTATCATTATCCTTGATTTCTTGCAGGATCTTTGTCCTTCCTCTTTTTGAGAGGTCGGGATGATTCGTCGTATGGTTGCCGAGCGCGTGCCCTTCGTCCACGATGCGCCGCATGACCTCGGGATGCTTCTTCACTTGCGTGCCGACGACGAAAAAGGTCGCCTTGACCTTCTCTTTCTGGAGAATGTCGAGAATCTCGACCGTCGTGGCCGCATCCGGCCCGTCGTCGAACGTCAGCGCGACCGCCTTCGTGCCCTTCTCCAGCTTGGCGGTATGCGCTCGCCCGTCGTTCGGCTCGGCAAGCGGGCCGGCCGGCGGCAGCCCGTACGTATCGCCGGTCACGGTGCTCGGCCGCTTGGATGGGGACGGCTGCTTGGAGCCGTGATCGGAAGGCGCCGACGGATGCGGCGATGTCCCGCCGGACCCGGCCGATGGATGCGGCGACGGCGAGGAAGGCGGCGTTGGCGTGGCCGACGGCGAGGCCACGCCGGGCGATGGCGTGGCCGAGGCGGCAGGCTGGAAGCCGCCGGCCTCGACATGGTCGGCGCTGCCGCAGCCGCCGGCCGCCAGCGCGAGCGCGGTCAGAGCGGCGAGCGCCGCCGCCTGTGGGGCGCGCCGGCGGACCGCCGCGCCGCCGTTCGGTTTCTGCGGATGCATTCTATTTCTATCATTCGCAGCGTGGCTGCGATTTGGGACGTTTTTCGACAAGAAAAGACAAATGGGGTTCATCTGAGGTGCTCCTAACTCTCGTAAGATAGCTCTATCGTACCGGACAAATATCGGCAAGGAGTTACAATCCGGTAACACCTCAGACGGAGCGGGAAGCCGGATAAGTTGCAGGTGCAGGCGAAATTCGGAGCCCGAATTTCCTGCGGGAGAAGCCGGCGAGGCGCGGACAAGCCGTGCGGCGGAGTGAGGAGAGCCTGAGCGCACAGGAAGGACGGCGATCGAGTCGGGACTTCCTTCATGCGGCGTGCCGGACTCGAAGAAGCTCGACGACGGGGTCGAGACTTCCTTCATACGGCGTGCCGGGCTCGCAGGAGCACGACGACGGGGTCGGGACTTCCTTCATGCGGCGTGCCGGGCTCGCAGGAGCGCGACGACGGGGTCGGGACTTCCTTCATGCGGCGTGCCGGGCTCGATGGAGCTCGACGACGGGGTCGAGACTTCCTTCATGCGGCGTGCCGGATTCGACGGAGCGCGACGAAGGGGTCGGGACTTCCTTCGTGCGGCGTGCCGGGCTCACAGGAGCGCGACGAAGGGGTCGGGACTTCCTTCATGCGGCAAGCCGGGCTCGATGGAGCTCGACGACGGGGTCGGGACTTCCGTCGTGCGGCGTGCCGGGCTCGCAGGAGCACGACGACGGGGTCGGGGCTTCCTTCATGCGACGTGCCGGGCTCGATGGAGCGCGACGACGGGGTCGGGACTTCCTTCGTGCGGCGTGCCGGGCTCGCAGGAGCGCGACGACGGGGTCGGGACTTCCTTCGTGCGGCGTGCCGGACTCCCCTCCCCTGCCGCAGCGCAAAAAGCCCTGACGAGCCGGGTCCTCCCGGCGTCAGGGCCTTGCTTCCTCTCCACGAGTCGATGCGGATTACTTCGCGACGGTCTTGTTGTAGACGGCGATCTTGTCCGTGATCTGCTTGGCGGCGCCGTCCAGCGCGGCCTTGGCGTCCTTCTTGCCGGTGAACGCCTCCTCGATCGCGCCTTCGACGAGCTGGCGCGCTTCCGGGAACACGCCCATGACGGCGCCTTGGCTGGCCGTGCTCGGCTTGGAGGCGTGCAGCTGGTCGACAGCCGTCTGGAACTGCGGGTACTTGACGAGGTTGTCCTTGACCGCCTGCTCGTCGTACGCCTTGGTCGTAATCGGGAAATACCCTGTGTTGATATGCCACTGAGCCTGCGTCGCCGGCTCGGCCAGGTACTTGATGAAGGCCCACGCCGCCTGCTGCTCCTCGGCCGGCTTGTTGTTCAGCACCCACAGGCTCGCGCCGCCGACGACGACTCCGCCCTCGGTATCGGCGGACGGACGCGGCAGGAACGCCGTGCCGACCTCGAACTTGCCGGCCGCGCCGTCGACGATGCCGCGCAGGCCCGCCGTGGAATCCAGCGTCATCGCCACTTGGCCGGCGAGGAACGCCTTTTTCGTGTCGTCGGTCTTGCGGCCGAGGTTGAGCGCGGTCTTGGCGTCGACGAGCCCTTTCCACCACTCCAGCGTCTTCACCGCCGCCTCCTGGTTCACGAGCGATTCGGTGGCGGCGCTGTCGCGGCCGTTGCCGTTGTTGACGAGCTCCTTGCCCTGGGCGGCGAGCAGCTGCTCCATGAACCAGCCGTAGATGGCGAACGAAGCGCCGGTCACGCCGTCCTTGGTGAGCGCCTTCGCGGCGTCGGCGACTTCCTGGTAGGTGGCCGGAGGCTTTTCCGGATCGAGCCCGGCCGCCTTGAACAGGTCCTTGTTGTAGTACAGGATCGGGTTGGACGTGTTGAAAGGCATCGAGTACTGCTTGCCGCCGAACGTGTAGTAGCCCCGGATGTTCGGCTCCAGCGAGCCGACGTCGTAGCCTTCCGCGTCGATGAACTGCTGCACCGGCGTCACCGCGCCGGAGTCGATCATGAAGCGGGAGCCGATCTCGTACACCTGGATGAGCGACGGGCCGGACTTGGCGTCCATCGACGCCTTCATCTTGTTGAGGCTCTCGTCGTACGTGCCCTGATACACCGCCTCGACCTGCACATCCGGCTGGGACGAGTTGAAGCCGCTGACGAGCGCGTCCGCGGCCTTGCCGAGCTCGCCGCTCATCGAGTGCCACCAGACGACCTTCACCGGCTGTTTGGCCGGCTCGCTCGAAGCTTCGCCTCCGGCCGGGGACTCGGACGGCGAGGCGGTCGCGCTCGGGGCGGACGAAGCCGCGCCTCCGCTCGTGTTGTCCGGATTGCCCGCGCAGGCGGACAGAGGCAGGATCAGCATCGCCGCCGCGGCCGGCAGCACCCATTTCCAATTGCGGATGACCATGTGTGCAATCTCTCCCTTTTTCGTTGAAATGATCGGCTGGCAATGACGCTATGGCAAGCCCCGAGGGGCGGACGCCTGCAAAAGGCTCCACGCTGCACGGCGCGGTTCGAGGGCTGCGCGAGTCCCGCCGGGAAGGCGGCGGCGGACGGCATGCTCGTGCTTGACGCGGTTCAAGGGGCTGCTCCAGGCTGCTCCCCTGTAGGAAGACGGCCGCGGCATATCCTGCCGCGCTTGCTCAGCCCTTCACCGCTCCGGCGGTGATGCCGCGCACGAGCGGACGCAGGCCGAGCGCGAGCAGCACCAGCGACGGCACGAGCACGAGCGCGACGCCGCACAGCACGAGGTTCCAGCTCGTCATCTCCTCGAACTGCAGCATCGCGATGCCGATCTGCACCGTGCGCATCGCGTCGCTGCTCGTGACGAGCAGCGGCCATAGGTACATGTTCCAGCCGTTCAGGAACACGTACACGCCGAGCGAGGCGGCGGCCGGACCGGAGAGCGGCAGCACGACGGAGAAGAAATGCCGCAGATGGCCGCAGCCGTCGATGCGCGCCGCCTCGAACAGCTCGCGCGGCAGCTGGAGGAAGAACTGCCGGAGCAGGAACACGCCGAACGCCGACGCCGCGAACGGGACGATCAGGCCCGGGAACGTATCGAGCCAGCCCCAGCTTTTGACCGTGAGATAGTTGGGGATGATCGTCACCTCCCACGGAATCATCATCGTGCTGATGAACAGCGCGAACCAGAAGCGGCTGCCGGCGAAGCGCACGTAGACGAACGCGTACGCGGCAAGCGCCGCCGACAGCACCTGCAGGACGGTGACGGCGCTCGCGAGCAGGAAGCTGTTGGCGATGAAGCCGAAGATCGGCACCGTCTCGATCGCCTGCCGCAGGCTGGACGTGTCCAGCCCGGACGGCAGCAGACGCGGCGGGTACATCGACGCCTCCGCCGGCGTCATGAAAATCTGCGCCAGCAGGTAGAGCAGCGGCGCGACGGTGAGCATCGCGAGCGCGGCGGTCAGGACGAAGCGCAGCGCGGAGGCGGCATAGCGGCGGAACTCGGCCGATGGAGCGGCGCTGCCGGCACGTGCCGGCCGCTTGACGGGAGAAGGAGACACGGCGCTCATTGGTAATGCACCTTCTTTCCGAGGACGAGGAACTGGACGAGCGTCAGCAGCAGCATGATCGCGAACAGCACGATCGCCAGCGCGCTGCCCGTGCCGAACTGGTAGTTGACGAACGCCTCGCGGTAGATGGAATAGACGAGCACGTCGGTCGACCCCGCAGGTCCGCCCTTGGTCAGGATGTGGATCTGTCCGAACGACTGGAACGCGCTCATGACCGACACGACCGCGAGGAAAAAGAGCGTCGGCGACAGCAGCGGCAGCTTGACCGACACGAACGTGCGCCATCCGGATGCTCCGTCGATGCGGGTGCTGTCCAGCACGTCGCCGTCCAGTCCCTGGATCGCCGCCAGCAGCAGCACGAACGGGAAGCCCGAGTTCATCCACACGGTCATGAGCGAGACGGAACCGAGCGCGCTGCCGGGATCGGTCAGCCACTGCACGGGATCGAGGCCGAGCTGCAGCAGCAAGTAGTTGAGCATGCCGAGCGACGGATGATAGAGGATCATCCAGATGATGGAGGCCGTGCTGACGGACATCGCGAGCGGCAGCGAGAACAGGAAGCGCAGCGCGCTTCGCCCCCGCCCGGCCGAGTGGACGAGACTGGCGCAGAGCAGGCCGAGCGCGAGGCCGGCCGGCACGGTCAGCAAGGTGAACTGGAGCGTGACGAGCAGGCTGTTCCAGAACGCGGACGACTGCAGCATGCCGGTATAGTTGTCCCAGCCCGCGTAGGCGGCGACGCGGCCGCGCGGATCGGTCAGCTGGAAGCTGAGATAGATGGAGCGGAGCATCGGGTAGAAAAGGAATACGGCGAACACGGCCAGCGACGGCGCGAGGAAAGCATAGCCGAGCGCCTGCTCGCGCCAGCGGCGGAGCCGGGCGGTGCGCGCTGCGGCGCGCGGGCCGGCCGCGCTTGCGGCGACGCCGGGGGCGGATGCGCCGGGCGTGTCGCGGAGCTCGGACGGGCCTGCGGCGCTTGCGGCGACGCCGGGGGCGGATGCGCCGGACGTGTCGCGGAGCTCGGACGGGCCTGCGGCGCTTGCGCCGCCGAGCGTGGAGGCGCTGGACGTCGCGAGAGGGCTGGATGCGTCGGATGGCGTGCGGAGCCCGGATGCGTCTGGGACGCTTGCGGCGGCTCCGGGGCCGGTCCGGTGCTGCGGCCGGGAGGGATCAACGGGAGAGCTGCTCATGGAAGGTTGTCCACCGCCTTTGTCGGATAGTCGGCCGTGCGGGCCGATTCTGGGCTCATATCCCCTACGTTAAGGAAGATTTGTTATCCCTTTGTCAGGATATTATGAAGATAAAAAAATATGTCAGCGCTTTCATCAAGTGATGAAACAATTCTCCAGCGTGTTGCCGCAGAGCACTAGCAGCCGGATTAAGCGACAGCCTTCAGGATGAGACGAAGAAAAAAAGCGTTCCTCTACCTGATTCAGGTAGAGGAACGCTTTTAAAACGTATGTTGAGGCGGAAGGTGCCGAATCCAAGGCAGAAATATGCCTTGGATTCGGTTCTCCAGCCTGATTGCGCCCGATCCAAGACAGAAATGTGCCTTGGATTCGGCTCTCCAGCCTGATTGCAGTCGATCCACGGCGGAAATATGCCTTGGGTTCGGCTCTCCCGCATGATTGCGCCCGATCCACGGCAGAAATATGCCTTGGATTCGACTTTCCCCCTCCGGGGGGCAAGCGCGGCGGAGGGCGATCGGGCGGTTATGCCTGCCCGGCCGCCTTGAGCGCCTTCATGGCGATGTCGCTGCGGCGCTGCATGCCTTCGAACGAGATCAAGCCCGCCGCTTCGTACGCGCGCTCGCGCGCCTCGGCGATGTCGCGGCCGAGCCCGACGATGCCGAGCACGCGGCCCCCGCTCGTCACGATCTCGCCGTCCTTCTCCGCCGTGCCGGCGTGGAAGACGAGTGCCCCCGCTTCCTTGGCCGCCTCCAGCCCGGAGATCGGCCGGCCTTTCGGATAGGAGCCCGGATAGCCCTCGCTCGCGGCGATGACGCAGACGGCGGCCTCGTCCTTCCACTTGATCTCGATGTCGGCCAAACGCCCTTCCATGGCGGCGAGCACGATGTCGAGCAGGTCCGTCTCCAGACGCGGCAGCACGACCTGCGTCTCCGGATCGCCCATGCGGGCGTTGAATTCGACCGTCTTGACGCCGTCCGGCGTCAGCATGAGCCCGGCGAACAGCACGCCGCGGAAAGGCCGGCCCTCGGCGACCATCGCGCGCGCTGTCGGCTCGATGATATTCACGATGGCGTCGTCCACGAGCGCCTGAGGCAGATGCGGCAGCGGCGAGTACGTGCCCATGCCGCCGGTATTCGGCCCTTTGTCCCCGTCGAAGATCGGCTTGTGGTCCTGCGCCGGCACCATCGCGCGCACCGTCTCGCCGTCGACGAAGGCGAGGATGCTCATCTCCTGTCCGGTCATGAACTCCTCGATGACGACCTGGCTGCCCGATGCGCCGAACACGCCGCCGAGCATCATGCCGCGCAGCGCCTCTTCAGCCTCGTCCAGCGTCGCCGCCACGGTGACGCCCTTGCCCGCGGCGAGGCCGTCGGCCTTGACGACGATCGGCGCCTGCTGCGTCCGCAGGTAGGCGAGCGCCGCCTCGAAGTCCGTGAACGACTCGTAGCGGGCAGTCGGGATGCCGTATTTGCGAAGCAGGTCCTTCATGAAAATCTTGCTGCCCTCGATCTCCGCCGCCTTGCGGTCCGGTCCGAACGCAGGGATGCCCGCGTCCTGGAACGCGTCGACGATGCCCGCCGCCAGCGGATCGTCCGGGCCGACGAAGACGAGGTCGATCTCGCGCTCCCGCGCCAGCTGCACGAGATCGTCGAAGTGGTCGACCGCGATCGGCACGCATTCGGCCAGCTCCGCGATGCCGGCGTTGCCGGGGGCGCAGAGCAGCTCCTTGACTTTGTGGCTTTTGGCCAGCGACCAGACGATCGCATGCTCGCGGCCTCCGCCGCCGATGACCAGAATACGCAATGCAAACTCCTCCTTGAAATGAAGTGGACCTATGAGGCGATCGATCTCGGATAACACGAAAAGGACGCCGAAGCGCCCTCGCCGCCTTAGTGCTTGAAGTGGCGCACGCCGGTGAACACCATCGCGATGCCGTGCTCGTTGGCCGCCCGGATCGACTCCTCGTCCTTGATCGAGCCGCCCGGCTGGATGATCGCGGTGATGCCCGCCTTGGCCGCGAGCTCGACCGTATCGCCCATCGGGAAGAACGCGTCCGACGCGAGCGCCGCTCCCTTGGCCTGCTCACCTGCCTGCTCGATGGCGATGCGGGCCGCGCCGACCCGGTTCATCTGGCCGGCGCCGACGCCGACGGTCCGATCGTCCTTGGCCAGCAGGATCGCGTTCGACTTGACATGCTTGACGACCTTCCAGCCGAACAGCAGCTGCTTCATCTCCTCGGCGGTCGGCTGGCGCTCGGTGACGACCTTCAGATCGGCTTCGGAGATGCTGTGCACGTCGCTCTCCTGCACGACCATGCCGCCCTCGACGCTCGTCACGACCCAGTCGCTCTTGCGGCCCTCGGCCGAGGCGAGCTCCCCGGTGCGGAGCAGGCGGATGTTCTTCTTGCGGCTGAGGATGTCCAGCGCCTCCGGCGTGTAGTCGGGCGCGAGGATGATTTCCAGGAAAATCTCCGAAAGAAGCTGCGCCGTCTCCTCGCCGATCATGCGGTTCGCCGCGACGATGCCGCCGAAGATGGACGTCGGGTCGGCTGCGTACGCTTTCTGGTAGGCCTCGTGGATGTCGGCGCCGACGCCGACTCCGCACGGATTCATATGCTTGACGGCGACGACGGCCGGCTCGCTGAACTCCTTGACGATGGCGAGCGCCGCGTTGGCGTCATTGATGTTGTTGTAGCTGAGCTCCTTGCCGTGCAGCTGCTCGGCGGTCGTGACGTTGCCCTCCGAGGCCAGCGGCCGGCGATAGAAGGCGGCGCGCTGATGCGGGTTCTCCCCGTAGCGCAGGTCCTGCACTTTTTCGTACGTGACCGTGTAGCGCTCCGGCAGCGGGTCGCCGCCGAGCTTGGACAGGTAGTCGCCGATGAGCGCGTCGTACGCGCCGGTATGGCGGAACACCTTGGCCGCGAGACGCTTGCGCGTGTCCAGCGACGTGTCGCCGCCCTGCTTGATTTCGCCCAGCACGCCCTCGTAATCGGCGGCGTCGACGACGACGGTGACGAAGGCGTGGTTTTTGGCCGCGGAGCGCAGCATCGTCGGGCCGCCGATGTCGATGTTCTCGATGGCGTCCTCGTACGTCACGTCGGGCTTTGCGATCGTCGCCGCGAACGGGTACAGGTTGACGACGACGAGGTCGATGTAGTCGAGGCCGAGCTCGCGGATGGCGCGCTGATGCTCCTCGTTGTCGCGCACGGCGAGCAGTCCGCTGTGCACGGCCGGATGCAGCGTCTTGACGCGGCCGTCCATGATTTCCGGGAAGCCCGTCACCTCGGAGATGCCGATGACCGGGATGCCTTCCTTCTCCAGCAGGCTGTGCGTGCCCCCGGTGGAGATGATCTGTACGCCGGCTGCCGCCAGCTCCCTCGCGAACTCAACGATGCCGGTCTTGTCCGATACGCTGATAAGCGCCCTGCGAATAGCCACGTTGTCCCCTCCTGTATGAAAATGAATCGATGAATGCTTGCTGCAGCGCAGCTGCGAAGACCCTCGTGCTGGCCGCTGCGCGGTGATCCCGTGCTGGCCCGCTGCGCGGTGAATTCGTGCTGGCCGCTGCGTACCCGCTCCGCGGACGGAACCTTCTTCCGATACCGCTGAAGCCCAGATTCCTCTGAATCTCCCTATTCAAAAAGGGAGGAATCCGGCCTTCAAGGGTAACGCTCCCGCTTCTCCAGAAGGATTCCGTCCCCTCCGCTCCACCGCTTGCGAAGGAAAGACTTCACGCGCGGCTGTCAGGATAACCCGGCGCGCTCAAGGTAGTCCGGACTCCTTCTTGCGGCGCATCCGGGTCATCCCGGCGCGCTCAAGGTAGTCCGGACTCCTTCATACAGCGCTTCCGGGTCATCCCGGCGCGCTCAAGGAAGTCCGGACCCCTTCTTGCGGCGCATCCGGGGCATCCCGGCGCGCTCAAGTCAGTCCGGACCCCTTCATACAGCGCTTCCGGGTCATCCCGACGCGCTCAAGGTAGTCCGGACCCCTTCGCGCGGCGCATCCGGGTCATCCCGGCACGCTCAAGGTAGTCCGGACCCCTTCTTGCGGCGCATCCGGGTCATCCCGGCGCGCTCAAGTCAGTCCGGACCCCTTCATACGGCACTTCCGGGTCATCCCGGCGCGCTCAAGGTAGTCCGGACTCCTTCATGCGGCGCATCCGGGTCATCCCGGCGCGCTCAAGGCAGTCCGGACCCCTTCGCGGACTTCTTACTTGTCCGCCGGATCATCGTCCGGTCCGGCTCCTGCGCCGGAAGAGACGAGCACGCGGCGGCCGTCGAGCGAGATCCGTCCCTCGGCGAAGCCGCGCACCGCCCACGGGTAGAGCACGTTCTCGGCGGCATGGATGCGCTCGGCGAGCGAGGCCTCGCTCTCGCCCTCGTCGATCTCCAGCGCCCGCTGCGCGATGATCGGCCCGCTGTCGAGGCCGCCGTCGACGAAGTGGATCGTGACGCCAGTCACCTTGACGCCGTAGTTCAGCGCCTGCCGGATCGCATGCATGCCGGGGAAAGCCGGCAGCAGCGACGGATGGATGTTGATCATCCGCCCTGCAAAGGCGTCGACGAGCACCGGCGTCAGGATGCGCATGTAGCCCGCCAGCACGACGAGGCCGACGCCGCGGCGCTCCAGCTCGGCGAGGATCTCGCCTTCGTACGCTTCGCGCGAAGCGTACGCCGACGAGTCGAACACCCAGGTGTCGATTCCGCTGCGGCGCGCCCGCTCCACGACGGGCGCCTCCGCACGGTCGCAGACGAGAAGCTCGATGGAGCCTCCGAGCTTCCCGTCCGCCGCCGCGTCCGCCAGCGCCTGGAAATTGCTGCCCTGGCCGGAGGCGAAGATGGCGATGCGCAGCTGCCCCTCGGGACGGCCAACGTGAGCTGGCTGGCCGAGACGCTGCCCGCTGCGGACATGTCCATCCGCCTGCTCGCCGAACCGCTGGCCACCGCCGGGATGTCCGTCCGCCGGCTGGCCGAGCCGCTGCCCGCTGCGGAGATGTCCGTCCGCCTGCTCGTCTCGGCGCGGCCCGCCCGTCCGGCCTGCGCCCTCCAGATCGACGCTCAGCGGCTGCTCGGCCATCAGACGTCCGCCCCGGTGAAGGTGACGATGCGGCTGCCCTCCGTAACGGTGCCGATGCGGTACGCCGCCTCGCCTAGCTCCGCGAGCGCGGCAAGCGCCGCCTCCGCCTCGTCCGGCGGCACGACGACGACGAGGCCGATGCCCATGTTGAACGTCGTGAACATGTCGCGGTTCGTGATGGAGCCTTTGTCCTGGAGCAGCTTGAAGATCGGCTGGATCGGCCAGCTGCCGCAGTCCACCTCGACGTTCACGCCTTCCGGCAGCACGCGCGGGATGTTCTCGATGAAGCCGCCGCCGGTGATGTGGGCCATGCCCTTCACCCGCACCTTGGCGATCAGCTCCAGCGCCGGCTTGACGTAGATGCGCGTCGGCTCCAGCAGCACGTCGCCGAGGCGCTTGCCGCCGAGCTCCGCCAGCTCGTCCTGCAGGCCGTAGCCGGCCTGCTCCAGCAGCAGGCGCCGCACGAGCGAGTAGCCGTTGCTGTGGATGCCGCTCGACGCCAGGCCGATGACCGCGTCGCCGGGAGCGATCGTGCTGCCGTCGATCATCTTGGCGCGGTCGACGACGCCGACCGTGAAGCCGCCGATGTCGTATTCCTCCGGCGTGTACATGCCAGGCATCTCGGCCGTCTCGCCGCCGATCAGGGCGCAGCCCGCCTGCACGCAGCCTTCGGCGATGCCGGCCACGATCTGCTCGATCTTCTCCGGCTCGACCTTGCCCGTCGCCAGGTAGTCGAGGAAGAACAGCGGCTCCGCGCCCTGCACGATGATGTCGTTGACGCACATGGCGACGGCGTCGATGCCGATCGTGTCATGCTTGTCCATGGCAAAGGCGAGCATGAGCTTCGTGCCGACTCCGTCCGTGCCCGAAACAAGCACCGGCTCCTCGTACTTGTTCTTGTCCAGGCTGAACAGGCCGCCGAAGCCGCCCAGCCCGCCGAGCACCTCCGGACGGATCGTCCTCTTCACGTGCTTCTTCATGCGCTCGACCGCTTCGTTGCCCGCCGCGATGTCGACGCCGGCTTGCTTGTATGCCTCTGCCATTCTCCTGTCACTCCCTGCAAAATGGTAGGGACCGCCCGGCGCGGACGCCGCGCGCGGCCCTGCAATGCGATGGATGCTGCGGCCCGCCGGACATCGCTGTCAAGCGGCTGCTCCCGAACCTCGAACGCTCGATCCGTAGAGTGTGGTCTGGCTCCCCCGCTGCCGCCTCTAGCAGCTGCAGCTCTTGTCCGAGCTTTCGTCGACCGGGGTCGGGTAGTCGTTGTTGAAGCAGGCGAGGCACAGGCCGCCGCCCTTGCTGTCGCCCGGCACCGAGGCGGACTCGATGAGCCCCTCGGCGCTCAGGAAGTAGAGCGAGTCGGCGTTGATCGCCTCGCGGATCTCCTCGACCGTCTTGGACGAGGCGATCAGCTCGCGCCGGTCCGGCGTGTCGATGCCGTAGTAGCACGGATTGGCGAACGGCGGCGAGCTGATGCGCACATGCACCTCGGCCGCGCCGGCCTCGCGCAGCATGTTGACGATGCGCAGGCTCGTCGTGCCGCGCACGATGGAGTCGTCGATCATGACGACGCGCTTGCCCTGCACGATCTTGCGCACGGCCGACAGCTTCATCTTGACGCCCTTCTCGCGCAGCTCCTGCGACGGCTGGATGAACGTGCGGCCGGAATACTTGTTCTTGATGAGCCCCATCTCGTACGGGATGCCCGTCTGCTCGGCGTAGCCGATGGCCGCGCTGATGCTGGAGTCCGGCACGCCGACGACGATGTCGGCGTCCACGAACGCCTCGACCGCGAGGCGGCGGCCCATCTGCTTGCGCGCCGTATGGATGTTGACCTCGTTGATGTCGCTGTCCGGCCGGGCGAAGTAGATGTATTCCATCGCGCAGCTGGCGCGGCGCTCTTCCTGGTCGAACCGGTCCTCGTGCAGGCCGTCCGCGTCGAGGATGAGCAGCTCGCCCGGCTGCACGTCGCGCACGTACTCCGCGCCGATCGTCTCGAACGCGCAGGTCTCGGAGGCGAACACGTAGCCGTCGCCGAGCCGTCCCATGACGAGCGGACGCAGGCCGTTCGTGTCGGAAGCGACGAGCAGCCGCTCGTTGGTCATGATGAGGAAGGCGAAGCCGCCGACGATACGCCGCAGCGCGTCTCGGGCCGCGCTCACGAAGTCCTTGGGCGAGCGCGCGATCAGATGCGCGATGACCTCCGTGTCGCTCGTCGTCTGGAAGATCGAGCCCATGCCCTCCAGCTCGCGGCGGATCGAAGGCGCGTTGACGATGTTGCCGTTGGTCGCCACGGCGAGGTCGCCGTCGCGGTACTTGAACACGAGCGGCTGCGCGTTGCCGAGCTGGCTCGCGCCGGACGTCGAGTAGCGCACATGCCCGATCGCGCGGTCGCCCGGCAGCGAGGCGAGGATGTCGGTCGTGAACACTTCCTTGACGAGGCCCATGCCGCGATGGTAGGCGAAGCCTCCGGTCGCGCTGTCCACCGTGCAGACGCCCGAGCTTTCCTCGCCGCGATGCTGCAGCGCATGCAGGCCGTAGTACGACAGCGACGAGGCGTCCGGCGTGCCGAACACGCCGAACACGCCGCATTCCTCCTTGAGCTTGTCGAAAATATCGTCGCGGCCGATGCCCGCGTTGTAGTGGGCGTCCTCCCAGGCGCGCGACACCGCGCGCAGCTCCTCGGAGCCGGCGACGGCATAACGGCCGCCGTCGGCAAGCGCCGGCGGCGCCTCGCCGGCAGCCGCCGTGCCGTCCGCGCGGAGGACGGGGGCGCTGTCCGCGCCCTCGCCCCAGCGGGAGCCGGGCTGGACCGCCAGCCTTATTTCATCCGGCATGGGATCGCTTCCTTCCACACGCTCCGCAGCTCGGCGACCGCGGCCTTCACGCCCGGCTTGCCGTTCACGCGGATGTCCAGCTCCTCTCCGCCGACCGTGCCGATCTCCGCATGCGGGACGCCGCGCTCCGCCAGCAGCGCCAGCAGCTCGCCCTTGCGCTCCGGCGACGCGCTCAGCAGGATGCGCGACTGCGACTCGCTGAACAGCGCATGGTCCGGACGCAGGTCCGTCGCCACGTCTACTCTCGCGCCGAGGCCGCGGCCGAAGCTCGCCTCCGCCAGCGCCGTCGCCAGCCCGCCCTCGGACAGGTCATGCGCAGAAGCGACGAGGCCGGCGCGGATCGCCGCCTGGACCGCGTCCAGCAGCGTCTTTTCGACCGCCAGGTCCAGCGCCGGAGGACGTCCCTCCGCCTTGCCGCCGCGCACCTGTTGCAGCTCGCTGCCGCCGAACTCGGCGCGGGTCTCGCCGATCAGGATGACGGAGTCTCCCGCCCGCTTGAACTCCTGCGTCGTGATGAAGTCGATGTCGTCGATCAGGCCGACCATGCCGATGACCGGCGTCGGGTAGATCGCGCCTTTGGCGTTCTCGTTGTACAGGCTGACGTTGCCGCCGATGACCGGCGTCTCCAGCACGCGGCAAGCCTCGCTCATGCCGTCGGCCGATTTTTCGAGCTGCCAGAACACCTCCGGCTTCTCCGGACTGCCGAAGTTGAGGTTGTCCGTGATCGCCAGCGGCTGCGCGCCGGAGCAGACGATGTTGCGCGCCGCTTCGGCGACCGCGATCGCGCCGCCGACCTCGGGGTCGAGGTAGACGTAGCGGCCGTTGCAGTCGGTCGTCATCGCCAGCGCCTTGCGCGTGCCCGGCACGAGCACGACGGCCGCGTCCGAGCCGGGAGGCACCGCGGTGCCCGTACGCACCATGTAGTCGTACTGCCGGTATACCCACTCCTTGCTCGCGACCGTCGGGGAGCCCAGCACGTCCTTGAGCGCGCCCGTCAGGTCCGTGATCTCCTCGAAAGCCGCCGTGTCGATCGACGCGCTCGCCGCGTAGGAGGCCGGCTCCTGCGAAGGCTTGCTGTACACCGGGCACTCGTCCACGAGCGCCTTGACCGGCATGTCGGCGACCTGCTCGCCTTGGTGGAACAGCCGCAGGCGGCCGTCGTCGGTCACCTTGCCGACCTTGGCGCAGATGACGCCCCAGCGTTCGAAAATCTCGCGCGCCTGCGCCTCATGCTCCGGCGCGACGACGAACAGCATGCGCTCCTGCGACTCGGACAGCATCATCTCGTACGGCGTCATGCCTTCCTCGCGCTGCGGCACCTCGTCGAGGTACAGCTCGAGGCCGTTGCCGGCCTTGGACGCCATCTCGGCGCTGGAGCAGGTCAGGCCCGCCGCGCCCATGTCCTGGATGCCGAGCACGATGCCGGAGTCGATCAGCTCGAGCGTCGATTCCATGACGAGCTTTTCCATGAAGGGATCGCCGACCTGCACGGCCGTGCGCTTCTCCTCGGACTCCTCGGACAGCTCGACCGATGCGAACGTCGCGCCGTGGATGCCGTCGCGGCCGGTCGCCGGACCGACGTAGAACACGGGGTTGCCGACGCCCATGGCGACGCCGCGCTGGATCTTGTCGTGGTCGATCAGGCCGACGCACATCGCGTTGACGAGCGGGTTGCCCTCGTAGCTCTCGTCGAACATGACCTCGCCCGCGACCGTCGGGATGCCGATGCAGTTGCCGTAGCCGGCGATGCCGCCGACGACATGCTCGAACAGGTACTTGACGCGGTCGCTCTCCAGCCGGCCGAAGCGCAGGCTGTTGAGCAGCGCGACCGGACGCGCCCCCATCGAGAAGATGTCGCGGATGATGCCGCCGACGCCCGTCGCCGCGCCCTGGTAAGGCTCGACCGCGGACGGATGGTTGTGCGACTCGATCTTGAACACGACCGCCTGGTTATCGCCGATGTCGACGATGCCCGCGCCCTCGCCCGGTCCCATGAGCACTTTCGGGCCGGTGATCGGGAACTTCTTGAGGATCGGCTTGGAGTTCTTGTAGGAGCAGTGCTCCGACCACATGACGCTGAAGACGCCGATCTCGGTATAGTTGGGCTGCCGGCCCATGAAGCCGCAGATGAGCTCGTACTCGTGGTCCGTCACGCCGAACTGCTGGTAGATCTTCTGCTCGGCGATCTGCTCCGCCGTCGGTTCCAACGCCTTAGCTGTTGACTGCTGCGTCATGCTGTTCCCTCCATGCGTTCAAAATCGATGTGAACATCCGCTTGCCGTCCTCGGAGCCGAGCAGCTGGCTGACCGCCCGCTCGGGATGCGGCATCATGCCGACGACGTTGCCGCGCTCGCTGCAGATGCCGGCGATGTCGTGGACCGAGCCGTTCGGGTTGCCGCCATTCGCGTAGCGGAACACGATCTGGTTGTTCTGCTGCAGCCGCGCCAGCGTCTCGTCGTCGCAGTAGTAGTTGCCTTCGCCGTGGGCGATCGGAATCGAGATGACCTCGCCCTGGCGGTACTGGTTCGTGAACGGCGTCGAGGCGTTGACGACCTCGAGCGGCGACGGGTGGCAAAGGAACTTGAGGTCGCGGTTGCGCAGCAGCGCGCCCGGCAGCAGGCCGGCCTCGGTCAGGATCTGGAAGCCGTTGCAGATGCCCAGCACGTACTTGCCGGCCTCGGCCGCCTTGACGACCTCGGCCATGACCGGAGCGAAGCGGGCGATCGCGCCGCAGCGCAGATAGTCGCCGTAGGAGAAGCCGCCCGGCACGAGGATCGCGTCGTAGGCGGAGAGATCGGTGGCCGTATGCCAGACGTAGTCGACGGACTGCCCGATCGTCTCTTCGACCGCCTTGTAGCAGTCGATGTCGCAGTTCGATCCGGGGAAAACGATGACGGCGAACTTCATCCGATCAGCCCTCCAGCTCGAAGCGGTAGTCTTCCACGACCGTGTTGGCCAGCAGCTTCTCGCACATGGCGCGCACGCGCTCCTCGGCCTCGGCGCGGTCCGTCGTGTCCAGGGTCAGCTCCAGGTACTTGCCGATGCGGACCTTGTCCACTTCCGCGAAGCCCATGCTGTGCAGGGCTCCCTGCACGGCCGTTCCTTGCGGGTCGAGCACGTTTTGCTTGATCGTCACGTATACGGTTGCTTTCATCGTGGCAACTCCTCATGAGTGGATTGATTATCAAGGCGGTTGAATGTTCGTGGGGCTGACTGTTTGTCGGGTGAACGGCTGCGAGCAGGGACGAGCGGCTAGGCGGGCAGGGCTGAGCGGCTAGGCGGTCCAGGGACGAGCGGCTAGGCGGGCCAGGGACGAGCGGCTAGGCGGGCAGGGACGAGCGGCTAGGCGGGCAGGGACGAGTAGAGTACAACCGCCGCGAGGGACGAGGCGCCGGCCTTGGCCGCTCTCGGGCAGCGATAGCAGTCGCCCCGGGCCTTCGCCGCTCCGCGGACGGAACCTCTTTCCGATTCCGCTGAAGCCCAGATTCCTCTGATCTCCCGTTCCGAAATGGAAGGAATCCGGCCTTCAAGGGAACCGCTGCCGCTTCTACAAGAGGCTCCGTCCCCTCCGCTCCCTGCTCCAAGCCGACCAGCTCGATTTTTTCGACTTAAAGCCGTCTTGACCCACTCCCCGAAGCCCAGTAACTCGATTTTTTCGACTTAACGCCTGCCGGACCCACACCTCGAAGCCCAGTAACTCGATTTTTTCGACTTAACGCCTGCCGGTTGCACACCTCGAAGCCCAGTAACTCGATTTTTTCGACTTAATGCCTGCCGATTGCACACCTCGAAGCCCAGTAACTCGATTTTTTCGACTTAACGCCTGCCGGATGCACACCCCGAAGCCCAGTAACTCGATTATTTCGACTTAACGCCTGCCGGACCCACACCTTGAAGCCCAGTAACTCGATTTTCTCGACTTAATCCCTGCCGGATGCACTCCCCGAAGCCTAGTAACTCGATTTTTTCGACTTAATGCCTGCCGGATGCACTCCTCGTAGCCCCGTAACTCGATTTTTTCGACTTAATGCCTGCCGGATGCACACCCCAAAGCCCAGTAACTCGATTTTTTCGACTTAATCCCTGCCGGATGCACACCTCGAAGCCCAGTAACTCGATTTTTTCGACTTAACGCCTGCCGGATGCACTCCCCGAAGCCCAGTAACTCGATTTTTTCGACTTAACGCCTGCCGGATGCACACCCCGAAGCCCAGTAACTCGATTTTCTCGACTTAACACCTGCCGGTTGCACGTACTGTCGATCCCGAGCTGCTCGGTTTTTCCGCGCATTTCCCTGTCCGACCGCCTGTCGGTACCGAGCTGCTCGGTTTTTCCGCGCAACTCTCCTGTCCGACCGCCTGTCAATCCCGAGCTGCTCGGTTTTTCGACGCAACTCTCCTGTCCGACCGCCTGTCGGTACCGAGCTGCTCGGTTTTTCCGCGCAACTCTCCTGTCCGACCGCCAGTCGATCCCGAGCTGCTCGGTTTTTCCGTGCAACTCTCCTGCCCGACCGCCTGTCGGTGCCGTGCTGCTCGATTTTTCCGCGCAACGCACGGGCGTGCGGTCAGCTCAGCTCTTCGCCGACAATGGCGCGGTAGATGGCGCGATAGCGAGCGGTCGTCGCGGCGACGACCGGCTCCGGCAGCGGGGCGGGCTTGCTGTCCCGGTCCCAGTCGGAGCCGAGCAGATACGTGCGCACCGGCTCTTTGTCCATGCTGTCGATCTCGATGTCGAGCTCGTACTTGTCCTGCGCCCAGAAGCGCGAGCTGTCCGGCGTAAAGATCTCGTCGATCAGGATGATCTCGCCGTCGACGAGCCCGAACTCGAACTTGCAGTCGGCCAGCAGGATGCCTTGCTCCAGGCAGCGCGCATGCGCGAATTCGTACAGCCGGATGCTGCGGTCGCGCAGCTCGGCCGCGACGTCCGCGCCGACCAGCTCTTCCATGCGCGAGAACGGGATGTCCTCGTCATGGCCGACGTCGTTTTTGGCCGCCGGGGTGAAGATCGGCCGCGGGAAGCGCTCGTTCTTGCGCAGCCCCTCCGGCAGCGGGATGCCGTTGATCTGGCCGGTCGCCGCATATTGACGCCAGCCGCCGCCGGTGATGTAGCCGCGCACGACGCATTCGATGTCGATCCGCTCCGCCTTGCGCGTCACCATGATACGGCTGCGCAGCGCGTCCTTGTCCTGGACGAGGTCACCGAGCAGCTCCACGGCCGTGTGGACGACATGGTTGGGCTGAAGGGCCGCCGTCTGCTCGAACCAGTACGCGCTCAGCCGGTTGAGCACGTTGCCCTTGTCCGGCACGGGCGGATCGAGCACGTAGTCGAACGCGCTGATGCGGTCGGTGACGACGATCAGGTACTGCTCTCCGAGATCGTAGAGCTCGCGGACTTTTCCTTTATAGAGCAGCGGCGCCTCGATGAGGTCCGCGGCCGTCGATAGCGCCGTCGTTGCTGCGGCCATGATAGCTCCTCCTGCCATTGCGAGATAGATGAAGCAAAACGATTCGTCCACCGACCAGGCCTGCTGATGCTGACCTGAAAAGCAGCTTCGTCGCGAGCGAGCCTGCGAGCGCTCGAACGGATGATTCCTGCGAGCGAGCGGTGCTTGCCGCGATCGGATGGAGCCTCTCGGCCCGCTGAGAGCGGAGAGGACGGAATCCTCTTGGAGAAGCGCCTTGAATGCCGGATTCCTGCTCGGGGAAGGAAGATCCGAGGAACCTGGGCTTCAGCGGAATCGGAGAGAGGCTCCGTCCGCGCAGCGGCGCTGGCGGGCTGTGGCCCCCTCCTTGCAGCGACGCCCCCAGCTGCAAAAGCTTCCCTAGATCAGCTCCAGCCGGCGGAAGATCGTGTCGACATGCTTCAGATGCCAGCTCGGGTTGAACGCGTCGTCGATCTCCTGCTCGCTCAGCGCGGCCGTGATCTCCGGCGTCTGGGCGATGATGTCGCGGAACTGGCGTTGCTCCTCCCACGCCTGCATCGCGCGCGGCTGCACGGTGTCGTACGCCTGCTCGCGGCTGAAGCCCTTGTCGATCAGCATCGTCATGACGCGGCCGGAGAACGGCACGCCGAACGTGCGGCCCATGTTGCGCTTCATGTTGTCCGGGAACACCTGCAGGTTCTTGAGGATGTTGCCGAGGCGGTTCAGCATGTAGTTGAGCAGCATCGTCGCGTCCGGCAGGATGATGCGCTCCACGGAGGAATGGCTGATGTCGCGCTCATGCCAGAGCGGCACGTTCTCGTAGGCGCTGACCATATGGCCGCGGATGACGCGCGCCAGGCCGGAGATGTTCTCGCAGCCGATCGGGTTGCGCTTGTGCGGCATCGCCGACGAGCCCTTCTGGCCCTTGGCGAACGGCTCCTCGACCTCGCGGAACTCGCTCTTTTGCAGCGCGCGGATCTCGGTGGCGAACTTGTCCAGCGAGGTGGCGATCAGCGCCAGCGTCGCCATGTACTCGGCGTGGCGGTCGCGCTGCAGCGTCTGCGTGCTGATCGGCGCCGGCTTCGTGCCGAGCTTGCGGCAGACGAACTCCTCGACGAACGGATCGATGTTGGCATACGTGCCGACCGCGCCGGAAATCTTGCCGTACTGGACGCCGTCCGCGGCATGGCGGAAGCGCTCCAGGTTGCGCTTCATCTCCTCGTGCCAGAGCGCCAGCTTGAGGCCGAACGTCGTCGGCTCGGCATGCACGCCGTGCGTGCGGCCCATCATGACCGTATCCTTGTAGGCGACGGCCTGGCCGCGCAGGATTTCGATGAAGTTCGTCACGTCGCGCTCAAGAATCTCGTTGGCCTGGCGCAGCAGGTAGCCCATGGCCGTGTCGACGACATCGGTCGAGGTCAGGCCGTAGTGCACCCACTTGCGCTCCGGTCCGAGCGTCTCGGATACCGCGCGCGTGAAGGCGATGACGTCATGGCGCGTCTCCAGCTCGATCTCGCTGATCCGGTCGATGTCGAACCCGGCCTTCTCGCGCAGCGCGGCAACGTCCTCCTGGGGGATGACGCCGAGCTCGGCCCAAGCCTCGCACGCGCAGATCTCCACTTCCAGCCAAGCCTTGAACTTATTCTCTTCCGTCCAGATCGCCCGCATCTCGGGCCTGCTGTAACGCTCCAACATTGCAGAATCCACACCTTTGCCTAGTTATTGAAAACCTCTATGTTCCATTTTATCGTATCGCGTCGTTCTCCGCCTGCCAGATGCCGGTTCCCTGAATCCAGGCGAGCGCGGCGTCCGCATCCGGCGCCAGCACGTTCACATGGCCCATCTTGCGGCCCGGCTTGGCCTCCGCCTTGCCGTACAGATGCAGCTTGGGCGCGACGCCGAGGCGCTCCGCCTCGCCGTCCGGCGCGCTCAGCCGGGCGACCGCCGGCTCGACATGCTGGCCGAGCAGGTTGACCATGACGACCGGGCTCAGGAGCGACGGATCGCCGAGCGGCAAGCCGCAGACGGCCCGCACATGCTGCTCGAACTGCGAAGTCCGGCAAGCCTCCATCGTATAATGCCCGCTGTTGTGCGGGCGCGGCGCGAGCTCGTTGACGTACAGCCCGCCGTCCTCCGTCAGGAACAGCTCGACCGCGACGAGGCCGACCGCGCCTAGCCCCTCGACGATGCGCAGCGCGAGCCGCTCCGCCTCGGCGAGCACCTCGGGGGCGACCCGGGCCGGCACGATGGACAGGTGGAGGATATTGTCCACATGGACGTTCTCCGCCGGGGGGAACACGCGCACCTCGCCGAGCGAGCTGCGCGCCGCGATGACGGACAGCTCCTTAGCGAAGCGGATGAACTGCTCCAGCACGAGATCGGCGCCCGTCCGCGACAGCTCCGCGTAAGCGGCGGGAATTTCCTCCTCGCTGCGGATGACCCACTGGCCCTTGCCGTCGTAGCCGCCGGTCGCCGTCTTGAGCACGGCCGGCAGCCCGAGCCGGGCCGTCGCCTCGCGCAGCTCGTCCTCGCTGCGGATCTCCGCATAGGGAGCGACCCGCGCTCCCGCCGCCTCGACGGCGCGCTTCTCGCGGAGGCGATGCTGCGTCGTGTAAAGCAGCTCGCTGCCCTGCGGCACGTACGACTGCTCCATCAGCATCGCGGCGACGCCGGCGTCGACGTTCTCGAACTCATACGTGATGACGTCGCAGCGCTCCGCCAGCTCCCGCGCCGCCGCGCGGTCGTCGTAGGCCGCGGTGATGCTGCCGCCGACCTGGGCGGCAGGCCCGTCCTCGGCCGGATCGAGCGCGACGAAGCGGTAGCCCATCGCGCTGCCGGCGAGCGCCAGCATGCGGCCGAGCTGGCCGCCGCCGAGCACGCCGACCGTCGCGCCGGGTCGTACGACGCGCGCCTGATCGGGCGCGACGGCCGCTCCGCCCGGACCGAGCGCCGCATCCTTGTTGCCGGCCGCGCTCACAGCAGCTCCTCGCCGCTCGCGAGCACCTGCTCGCGGATCGCGTCCCGCCGCGCCTGGACGCGCGCCTGCACGTCCGGGTCGAAGGCGCCCAGCATCTGGGCGGCCAGCAGGCCGGCATTGGCGCCGCCCGCCGCGCCGATCGCCACCGTGGCGACCGGGATGCCGGCCGGCATCTGCACGATCGAGAGCAGCGAGTCGAGGCCGCTCAGCGACGATGACTTGACGGGCACGCCAATGACCGGAAGAGGCGTCTTGGACGCGACCATTCCGGGCAGATGGGCCGCTCCGCCGGCTCCCGCGATGATGACCTTGAGTCCGCGCCCGGCGGCGCTCGAGGCATAGTCGAACATCAGATCCGGCGTCCGGTGGGCGGACACGACCCGCTTCTCGTAGGCGATGCCGAGCTCGTCCAGCACCTCGCATGCGAGCTTCATCGTCTCCCAATCCGACTTGCTGCCCATGATGACGCCTACGCTTGCACCCATCTCATCATCCCGCCTTCGCCTGTTATATGGAGGTACAAAAAAATCCCGCGGAACGAAAGGCGCTCCGGCCTCTGTCGGGAGAGGGTACGGAAGGCCGTCCAGCCTGCGGGATCGCGGAACGGCGCGCAAGCCCGACGCCGCAACATGCGAGCCAGGCGGCAGCGCCGCTCTGCCCGAAGCGCCATGACGGGGCTCCGGTTCTTCCCGTAGTCCGGCGATTCCGGTCGCCGGGTAGAAACGTTCGGGCCGATTCCCGAAGATATACGAGGAGTATGCGATTATCGGACAAGTCGGACGCCGCTCGCTCCGCTTGCCCCATTCCAAGATTCGACATCGGCGAGGCAAGCCAAACCCGGCTGCCCGCTTCGCCTTCCTAGTGTACCAATCCGCCCCGGTACTGTCAACCAGAAAAGGCGAACGTTAAATACTTAAAATCTCACAATAGTTCGCTTTTAATGCTTTGGGACCAAACGTGACCCATTCCGCAGCAGCGCCCCTTCGAGCGGGGGCTGTTCAGGAAAAGGAAGCGCTTCCGGCGATAAGCAAGGCGTGCGGCACCTGGAATAGGAACGAAAAAAGCCAACCTGGCCCTTAGGTCAGATTGGCTTCCATCGTCTTAAACCCGAACATCCCCGCTCGCAGGAATGTGAGATTAGCTCACACCGGATCGCTCGGTCGGCGTCCGATTCCGAACATCCCGGCGCCTCAGGACATCCAGAACGTCTTGTCCTTGGCGGCGATGCGCCGACCCTCCGGGACGTTCATGCCCGGATAGCCGAGGTAGACGAAGCCGACCAGTTCCTCCCCGTCCTTGAGCCCGAACGCCGACTTCATGGACGGGTGCTGCATCGGCTCGCCGCTGCGCCAGACAGCCCCGAGCCCTTCCTCGCAGGCCGTCAGCAGCATGTTCTGCACGGCGCAATGCACGGCCGCGAGCTCCTCCGAGCGGATGACTCGGGGGTTCGTCGAGGGCGAGCAGGCCACGGCGATGACGACAGGAGCGCGCATCGCTTTCGCTTCCTCGCGCGACAGCCGCGATTCCTTTTCCCCGGCTTCCAGTCCGTCCAGCGACTCCAGCGCCGCGTTGGCATAAGCTCGCCCCAGCACGCGCCGCCCCTCGCCCGTCATGACGAAAAACTTCCATGGCTCCGTATGGTGATGATTAGGCGCCCACACCGCCGATTCCAGGATGCGCTCGATCTTCTCCTTCTCCACCGGCAGATCCAGCACCTTGCCGACGCTTCTCCGCTGCCGGATCGCTTGCTGCAGCTCCATCCGCTTCCCCTCCTCTGCAAAGTCAGGTCCGGATCATGCACTCGGACATTGCTTCTTCTATTATAACGGTCCGGACGATCCGGGGAAAGCTTAGACCAAGCAAATAATTAAGCAGTTAAACAAAATGTCCATCCCTGCGGCATAAACTTGAACGTCGGCTTCGACTTTACCGCAAGGCGGTGATGACCATCCCATTGCTCGTTCGAGCCATCTTCAATGCAGCAGGCGCCATGACGTTCACGGGCAATACGCTGGGCCTCAGCCGTTCCGACACGGTCGGCGTGCCCGGCACGCAGGACAGCATCGGCGCATTCACGACGACGAATACCGCGCTTCAATTCGGCAGCTACCCGGCCGGCACGACCGACAACTACACGCTGAACAGCTCGGCAGCCGTGCTCGTCCTGCCCGCAGGCAGCACCGTCCTGTATGCGGAGCTCATCTGGGGCGGCACGTATGTCAACGGCAGCGTCAACCTGACGTCGGCGATCAACAACCCCGTCACCTTCACGACGCCCGTCGGCGCCAGCACCGTCTCGCCGGACAGCGTCACGGCCCAGACCGGCATCGCGCTCGGCACCGGCGTGCTGGCGTACGTAAGGACCGCCAACGTCACCCCGCTCGTGCAGGCTGGAGGAGCCGGCACCTATACGACCGGCGGCGCCGTCGGCACGATCGTCGTGAACGGGGACTCGACGGCCAACCATTGCGGCTGGACGCTGGCGGTCCTTTACAGCAACGCCTCTTTGCCGCTGCGCAATATGTCGCTGCGGGTCGGCTCGGTGCTCGTCACGACGACCGGATCGACGACGACGACGATCACCGGCTTCGCCACGCCCGTATCCGGGGCCCTCGGAGCCCGCGCGCTGTTCAGCTCCCAGGAGGGCGACGCCAACCGGACCGGCGACCAGGCGCTATTCGGCCCGACCGCCTCCTCGCTCGTCGCCCTGTCGGGGCCGAACAACCTGGCCGCGAACTTTTTCGCCTCGCAGATCAACAACGACGCCGGACTGCTCAATACGAGCGGCACGTTCGGGACGCGCAACCAGACCAACGGCGCGCCCGGCACCAACATCGTCGGCGGCCGCCAAGGCTGGGACATCACCAACGTCGACATCAGCGCCCGCCTCGTCAACAGCCAGACGAGCGCCGTCCTGACGCTCACGACCTCCGGGGATGCCTACATCCTGAACGCCAGCGGCATCCAGATCAACATCAACTCGCCGAGCGTCACCGTCACCAAGAGCGCGAGCGCGGCCGGCGCCGCCATCGGCGATACGCTCACCTACACCGTCGTCATGACGAACAGCGGCACCGCCAACGTGACGAACGTCGTCCTCACCGATCCGCTGCCCGCCGGACTCAGCTTTGTCGCCGGCAGCGTGACGGTCGGCGGGACCGCGCTCCCGACCGCCGACATCCGCAGCGGCGTGGCGATCGGCACGCTGACATTCGGCACGAGCGTCACGGCGACGTACCGGGCGACCGTCACCGCGCTGCCGAGTCCGCCGCAGCTGAACAACACGGCCAGCGCCTCGTTCTCGTTCGTCAGCATCGCCGGGGGCAGCACGATCACTGCCGTCATCCCCTCCAACACGGTGTCGACGCCGGTGTACGCGCCCGTCCTGTCGCTCGCCAAGTCGGCCAGCGCCGCGGCCGCGACCGTAGGCGACACCGTCACCTATACGATCGTCGCCGCCAACAGCGGCAGCATCGCCGCGGCCGTCACGCTGACCGACAACATCCCGTCCGGCAGCAGCTTCGTGACGGGCAGCTTCCGGGTAAACGGAACGGCAATCGCAGGCGCGAACCCGGCGGCGGGCGTCGCCATCGGCAGCATCGCCGCCGGCGGCAGCTCGACGATCACGTTCCAGGTGAACGTGAACAGCCTGCCCACGCCGCCGCAGCTCGTCGACCAAGCGACTGCCGCCTATACGTACCAGCCGCCGGACGGCCGGACGCTGTCCGGCTCCGCCGCTTCGAACACGGTCGCCATTCCCGTCAGCCTGCCGAGCGTGAGCGTCGCCAAAACGGCCAGCACGACCGATCTGGCCGTCGGGGAAACGATGACGTACACGAGCGTCATTACGAACAGCGGCGGAACGGCCCTGACGAATGTCGTGCTCACCGATCCCGCGCCGTCCGGGACCGCCTTCGTCACGGGCAGCGTCACGGTCGGCGGCGCGGCGCGGCCGACCGCGATTCCCGGCGCGGGCATCGCGGTCGGGACGATCGCCGCCGGCGCTTCCGTCGCCGTCGCGTTCCAAGTGACGGCTCAATCCGTGCCCGCCGGCGGCAGCCTCTCCAACCAGGCGGCTGCCTCGTACAGCTCCGGCACGGCGACCGGGCAGTCGCTGTCCAACCTCGCCGTGACGCCGGTCTACCAACCCGTCATCTCCTTGACCAAAACGGCTTCCGCCGCCGCGGTCGTCGTCGGAGATACCGTCACGTACACCGTCACCGCCGCGAACAGCGGCAACATCGCCGCCGCCGTCACGATCACCGATCCGATCCCGGCCGGCTCGACCTTCGTGCCGGGCAGCGTCACGATCGGCGGCGTGCCCGCGCCGGGCGCCAGCCCCGTGACCGGCATCAATGCCGGCACGATCGCGGCGGGAAGCTCGAGAGCGGTCACGTTCCAGCTGACGCTCGCCTCGCTGCCGTCTCCGCCGCAGCTGGCCAACCAGGCTTCGGCCACCTACAGCTACACGCTGCCGAGCGGACGCAGCCTGAGCGGGAGCGCCTCGTCGAATACCGTCACGCTGCCGGCCTCGTCGCCCAACGTCACGCTGACAAAAGGCGCGAGCGCCACGGCCGCCGCCGTCGGCGATACGATCGCTTATACGATCGCCTTGTTCAACAGCGGCGGCTCGCCCATCCAGAACGTCATCGTCTCCGATCCGCTGCCGGCAGAGCTCGGCTTCGTCTCCGGCAGCGTCACCGTAAACGGGATCGCCCAGCCGTCGGCCAATCCGAATACCGGCATCACGCTCGGCACGATCGCCTCCGGGGGCGGGGCGACGATCGTCTTCCAGGCGTCCGTGAACGCCATCCCGTCCTCCGGCTCCGTGGCCAACCAGGCGAAGGCCGCCTTCGCCTCCGGCGCTTTCGCCGGCGCCTCCGTCTCGAACGCCGTGTCGGTGCCCGTCGTCCAGCCGGTCTTTTCCATCGTCAAGTCGGCCAGCTCGGCCTCGCTTACGGTCGGGGACTCGTTCACCTATACGCTCGTCATCCGCAACAGCGGCAACGCGGCCGCCCCGTTCACCGTCAAGGACATCCTGCCCGCCGGCCTCGTCTTCGTCGTCAATACCGTCACCTTGAACGGAGCGCCCAACCCCGGGCTCGATCCGGGAGCCGGCATCGACCTGGCGGCGATCGCCCCTGGCGCCTCCGTCACCGTCGCGTTCGTCGCGAACGTCGTCTCGCTGCCGTCGCCGCAGACAGCGAGCAACTCGGCGAGCGGCAGCTATTCCTTCACGCTTCCCGGCGGCCGCCTGGTCATCGGCACGGCCGCTTCGAACACGGTGACGCTGCCGGTCTCCTCGCCGAGCGTGACGGCCGTCGCCAGCTTCAACCAGAGCGTGGCCGTCGTCGGAGACACGCTCGTCTACACCGTGATCGTCACGAACAACGGCGCCTCGCCGGTGAACGGAGTCGTGCTGGCAGACAGCTTGCCGGCCGGCACCGCTTTTGTACCCGGCAGCGTTATCGTATCGGGGACCGCGCTCCCCGCCGCATCGCCTTCCTCCGGCATTCCGCTCGGCACTCTGGCACCGGGGGCTTCGGCCGCGGTCCAATTCGAGGTGAACGTAACGATGGCCATCCCATCTCAGATCAACAACCAGTCGACGGTCAGCTTTACCTCCGGCAGCTTCTCCGGCACGTCGGCATCCAATGTGACCACGACGCCGGTCACGCAGCCGCAGCTCTCGCTCGTCAAGTCGGCGAGCCGCGCGGCCGTCACGCTCGGCGATACGGTCGCCTACAGCATCGTCGTGACGAACAGCGGCAACCTGGCCGGCAACGTCTCGCTGGCCGACACGCTGCCCGCCGGCATGAGCTTCGTGCCCAACAGCCTGGCTGCAGACGGCGTGCCGCTGCCCGGCGTCGACCCGACGGCCGCTCCGTTCAACATCGGCAACGTCCTGCCCGGCTCGAGCGTGACGGTGACGTTCTCGCTGGCCGCGACGACGCTGCCGAGCCCGCAGGTATATGTCAACCAGGCCTCGGCGACGTATTCGTTCACGCCGCCGGACGGCCGCACGCTGGGCGGGACGGCTGTGTCCAACTCGGTGAGCGTCTCCGTCTCGCCTCCCAACGTGTCCATCGTCAAGTCGACGACCGCGGCGGACGCCGCCGTCGGCGATACGATTCCCTACAGCATCGCCGTCACCAACGCCGGCATCGACCCGGTCAACAACGTCGTCCTCACCGACCCGCTTCCGGCAGGAACGGCGCTCGTGGCGGACAGCGTCACGGTGAACGGCATTCCGGTCGCCGCCGCCCCCGCGGCCGGCATCCAGCTCGGCACGCTCGCGCCCGGCGCGGGCGCCACGGTCGCGTTCAGCGTGACGGTGACCAGCGTGCCGCCGGGGGGCACGGTCGGCAACCAGGCGTCCGTCGCCTTCACTTCCGGCGCCCTCGCCGCCTCCGCGCTGTCCGCTCTCGTCTCGACGCCGGTCTATCAGCCGAGCCTGGCCGCCGTCAAGACGTCGTCGACAACGAGCGCGACGCTCGGCGATACGATCAGCTATACGGTCACGCTGACGAACAGCGGCAACTACGCCGCGCTGGCGACGGTGACCGACCCGGTCCCTCCCGGCACGGCATTCGTCCCGAACAGCGTCATCGTCGGCGGCGTTCCCCAGCCGGGCGCGGACCCGAGCGCCGGCATCGCCGCGGGCGTCGTCGCGCCCGGACAGAGCGTGGCCGTCTCGTTCTCGTACAACATCGTCTCGCTGCCCGTGCCGCAGGTCATCACCAACCAAGCGCAGGCCGCCTACAGCTTCACGCTGCCGAGCGGGCGCACGCTGACCGGCAGCACGAGCTCCAACCTGCTGCCGATCCCGGTATCGGCGCCCAATCTGACGCTGACGGCGAGCGCCGGACTGGCCGCAGCGTCCGTCGGCGACGTCATTCCGTACACGATCGTGCTGACGAACAGCGGCGCGACGACGCTGAGCAGCATCGTGCTCACCGATCCGCTGCCGCCCGGCACCGCCTTCGTGGCCGGCAGCTATGCGGTGAACGGCATCGCGAATCCGGCCGCCAACCCCGCAGCGGGAGCTCCTGTGCCCGATCTCGCGCCAGGCGCGAGCGCTACCGTCACCTTCTCGCTCCAGGTCGTCTCGCTGCCGAACCCGGCGCAGATCTCCAATACGGCTTCGGCCAGCTTCACGACCGGCACGTTTTCGGGAGCAGCCTTTTCGAACACGGTCGTCACGCCGGTCTATCAGCCGATCATCGCAGCCGTCAAGTCGGCCGGCACTGCCAACGCGACGGTCGGCGATACGGTCGTGTACACGGTCATACTGAGCAATACCGGGAATTACGGCGCGAGCGTCACGGTGTTCGACGTCATCCCGACAGGCACGGCCTTCGTGCCGAACAGCGTCATCGTCGGCGGCTCGCCGGTGGCCGGAGCCGACCCGGCGACCGGCATCCCGGCCGGCGTCGTGAACGGCACGCCGGTCAGCGTCATGTTCTCCGTGGTGATCGAGTCGCTGCCCGCCGGCCAGCAGCTCGCCAACCAGGCGACGGCCGCTTTCGCCTATACGCTGCCTGACTCGCGCACGCTGACCGGCAGCGCGGTCAGCAATACGGTGACGATCCCGGTCAGCTCGCCGAACGTGCAGGTCGTCAAAAGCGTCAGCGCCGACGACGCCGTCGTCGGCGACACGCTGGTCTATACCGCGCTCGTGAGCAACAGCGGCATCGAGAACGTCGCGAACGTCGTGCTGTCGGACACGGTGCCGCCCGGCAGCTCGTTCGTGCCCGGCAGCGTCACCGTCGGCGGCGCCTCGCTGCCGACCGCCAATCCCGCCACCGGCATCGCGGTCGGCACGATCGCGCCGGGCGGCTCGGTCGCCGTCGCCTTCAGCGTGGTCGTCAGCGGGCTGCCGACGCCGCCGAGCCTGACCAACAGCGCTTCGGCCGCCTTCACTTCCGGAGCTTTTGCCGGCAGCTCGATTTCGAATCCGGTCATCACGCCCGTCTACCAGCCGATCCTCTCGCTCGTCAAATCGGCGGACCGGACGCAGGCGACGGTCGGAGACACGGTCACCTACTTCGTGACGGCGACCAATACGGGCAACTACCCTGCCAGCCTGACCGTGTTCGACAGCCCGCCGACCGGCTCCGACTTCGTGCCGAACAGCGTACTCGTCAACGGCGTGCCGCAGCCGGGCGCCGATCCGACGGCCGGCATCGCGGCGGGCGTGCTCGCGCCGGGAGCGAGCGCCGTCATCGTCCTTTCGCTGCAAGTCAACGTCACCTCGCTGCCGAATCCGCAGCTGCTCAGCAACCAGGCGACCGGCTCGTTCACGTTCAGCCCGCCCGACGGCCGTACCTTGACGCAGAGCGTCCTGTCCAACACGCTCGTCATCCCGGTCTCCTCGCCGGATGTCACGGTCGTGAAAAGCGCCTCGGCGATCGACGCCGTCGTGGGCGATACGCTCACCTACACGATGACCGTGACGAACAGCGGCATCTCGCCGGTCGACAACGTCGTGCTCGTCGACCCCGTGCCGGCCGGGGCCGCGTTCGTGCCCGGCAGCGTCACCGTGAACGGCGCCGCGCAGCCCGCCGCCAGCCCGGCGTCCGGCATCGCGGTCGGCACGATCGCCGCCGGCACGACGGTCACCGTTACGTTCCAGGTGACGGTGACCGCGGTAAACACTTGATGTCGCCGCTCGAACCGCTGCACAACCAGTCGACCGTCCGCTTCCAGGCCGGCGTCGTCAGCTCCGCCGCTTACTCCAATACGGTCATCACGTTCGTCGCGGGGCCGCGCATCCGGCTGCAGCTGACCGCGTCCGCGGCGGAGGCGGCCGTAGGCGGCATCGTGACCTACACGGTGACCGCCTTCAACGAAGGCAATCTCGCCGGCGAGCTGACGGCCGGCGCGAGCATCCCGCCGGGCGCCGTCTTCGTCCCCGGCAGCGTCGTCCTTGGCGGTGGCCTGCTGCCCGGCGCCGATCCGGCGCAGGGCATCTACCTCGGCCTGCTGGAGCCCGGCGGCAGCGCCTCGTTCCGGTTTCAAACGCTGGTCACCGGCCCCGTGCCGGGAGGCGCGCTCGTGAACGAAGCCTGGGGCTCGGCGACGTTCCGGACGCCGGGCGGACGGGTGCTGGCGATCGGCGCGGAGCCGGCGTCGCTCTCGATTCCCGTGCGCTCGGCCGCGCTGGCCGCGTATCTGACGGTCGGGCCTGCACTCGTCGCTGTCGGCGCAACCGCAGAGTACGTCTTGCGGATCGTCAACGCCGGCAGCTCCGCCGCGACGGGCATCCTCGCCCGCTTCTCACTGCCTTCGGGCGTGGCGTTCATCCCCGGCAGCGTCACTCTGAACGGCGTCCGGCTGACGGACGCCGATCCGCTCGCCGGCATCTTCGTCGGGGAGCTCGCACCTGGCTCGGAGATCGGGCTGTCGTTCGCCGTACGCGTCGACTCGTCCGCCGCCTCCGGCCAGCTCGCCTCCGCATCGGTGGAGTATGTGACGGCGGACGGGGAGCCGGCTGCCGTCCCGTCCAACCCGGCCCTCCTGACGGTCGTGCCGCCCAATCCGCCGGACCCGCCCGAAGCGGCGAAGCGGGTCGACGCCCATCAGGCTTCGCCCGGCGACATTCTCAGCTATGTCGTGACGGCGAGCGTGCCGTCCGGACCGCCGCTTTACGCCGTGCTGGTCGATCCGCTGCCGCCCGGGCTGAGATATTTGGCTGGCAGCCTGCGGGTGAACGGCGAAGCTCCGCCGGCAGCCGCCGGCAGCCTGGATAGCGGGCTTGCGCTCGGCTTCGTCGCGCCGGGCGCTCCGGTCACGGCATTCTACCGGGCGGAGGTGCTGCCGCTCCAGGGGCAGCCCGCTTCCGAGCCGCTCGCGGTGCGCAACGGCGCTGTCGTCCGCTTCAGCGCGGGGGCAGGCCGGCCGGTCGAGAGCGAGGTCGCAGCCGGGCCGGCGCTGACCGTCGTGACGGCAGCGGCTTTCCGCGTCGCGGCGGCGGCGGATCGGACCGTCAGCGAGCCCGGCGAGACGGTGGGCATCGAGATCGCGATCCACGCGATCGGCAGCCAGCCCGCCGAGGGCTTCCTCTCGGGCTTCGTGCCCGAAGGGCTGCAGCTGCTGCCCGAGACATTGCGGCTCGACGGCGAACCGGCCGCCGTGCTGGCCGCAGGCCTGCCGCTCGGCCTGCTGCTTCCGGGCAGCGTGCGCCGGGTGCGGTACGACGGCCGCGTCGCGGCCGACTTCAGCGGCAGCGAGCTCGTCGGCACCGCCGCGCTCAGCTGGAGCTACGAGCTGGAGGGGCGCGTCTACCGCGGCGTCGCGCTGGCTCCGCGCTACCGGGTGCGGATCGTTTCGCAGCAGGAGTGAGGGGCGGGGAGGTGGCTGCCGAGGTGGCGATTGCTGGGGTGGCGGTTGCTGGGGTGGCGGCTGCTGGGGTGGCGGCTGCTGGGGAGGCACCCGCCTCGGCTGGCAGCTTCGACCTGGAACTGGTCGATGAAGCGCGCCCCGTAAGCTCCGACACAGATTAATGAAGCGCGCCCCGTCAGCCTCCGATACGGATTAATGAATCACGTCCAGACACAGCCGCTCCTAGCGGAATGGTTTAGGGAAAGCTTGCGCCGAAGCCCATTCTTTCCCGGTTGCATGTTGATAACGAACCTCACAAGCGCTATTCGTGCGGAATCGGGCCATTGAGTCTTCTAACGAAACCCACAAGCGCTATGAGCCGATAAATCACCGAAACGCCCCCCTCCGCGCCTGAATAACGCTTATCCGTTTCGTTAAATAAAGTTGAACGTGGGTTTTGAACGAAATAGCGTCGCTCAGGTTCGTTACATTGGTTCGATGCGGTCGAAATAGATGGACGCTGAACCTCCGCCTATCGAGCCCGTTCGGCACGAGGAGCGCATCCAGCAGGAAGGGGCGAAGAACTCTATTTCGTAAAAAAGCTCGCCCCGCGAATCGTTCACGGGGCGAGCTTTCAAATTTTTTAACAGCCGTTATAGGTCTTCCGTTTCCCTCACGACATGCCACTTCAGATCGAGCAGGATCGGCGGGTAATAGATCGGAGCGATCCACGACAGCTCTCCGTTCGCATAGAGGCGTCCGAGCAGGAGTTCACCATCCCCATCCTTCTTCAGCCTCCATTCTCCGCTCGCCACGACGGTTCCGTCCTCGATCCGCTTCTGCGCTTCGTCAAAGGAAAATTGCTCGCCGACCTCTTCTGGTTCCGTCTCCGTTGCCGCCCCGCCTTGTTCCTCTTGCTCCGAATCCCATAGGAGAAAGAAAGCAAAGCCCTTCAAATCCGCGGCTTCAACCGCTTGCTTGAACGTGTCGGTGACATAGACTTCGGTTCCACGAAACTCAGGCGTCTTGAATATAGCATTGTCCCCGATGATCTCTGGACGAAAAGCATATCGCTCAATGTCTGTAATTACCTGCGGATATCTCGGATTTCTTGTGTAGATCGCTTTCTCGTAATCCAAAGCTTCCAACACCGTCGTCACGTTGATGGCATAGTAGGGCTTCTCCGGATGAATGAACGGCAACACTTCGACGTTGCGGTCAATCATCGGCTGCAGTACGGTTAATGCCCTCTCTGAAATAATCGGGACGCCACCTCCCACTCCCGTACAATCGGTAGGCAAGCTTTTCTTCGAGAGGTGTCTCACCTCGAATGGAACCCAATCTTCTTTCATCGGTTTACCGTTAAAATAATCGTAGAACTTGAAGTCTTCGTTCAGAAAATTCAATAACTCTTACCCTTTGTCCATCGCGTAAATGAATTTCCAAATTTTCATGGCTGCCCCTCCCGTTATCCTAGTCCTGCATCTTATCGAATTCATTCTCTTAAACGGACGACCACTCCTCTATGGATTGCATATCCAAGAACACAAAAAACTCGCCCCGCGATGTTCAGGGGCGAGCCTTTTGATTTAGATGATTAAATGGCCGTTCCAGTCGGAGAAGGGGTTACAAGATCGAACGGCTGTCCGAAGAGCGGAAGAAGTCCAATGCCGACGAAGCATGAAGGTTCAGCTTCAGCCCAAGATCGAGGCTGCCGCGCTTGTGGGAAGCATAGCTTCCTTTCTGCTGCTTGCTGCTGCCTTCATGTCCGTTCACGCTGCTGCGGTCGCTATAGCTGTCATAGCTGGATTTACCTTCGAGATTCAGGTTCAGCCCGAGACCGAGGCTGCCGCGACTTTCGCCGGCGTAGCTGCTGCTACGGTCAGAGACGACGTTTTGCACGCCTTTGTCCGAAACATAGCTTGCGCTGCGGTCGTAACTCGTGCTGCTTTCGCCTTCTGCATTCAGGTTCAGCCCGAGATCGAGGCTGCCGCGGCTTTCGCGCTCGATCGAAGACTCGTTCGAGTTCGCGTAAGCGCCGGACTCCGTTCCTTTGCCGCCTTCAGCAAAGTCCTTGCCGTAGCTGTAGCCCTTCGAATCGCGGCTCCACTTCTCGTAGGAAGAAGAGCTGTCCGCGTTCAGGCCGAGATCGAAGCTGCCTTTGCTTTCGCTCTCGACCGAAGACTCGTTCGAGCTCGCAGTTGTGGCAGACTGCGTTCCTTTGCCGCCTTCAGCAAGACCCTTGCCGTAGCTGTAGCCCTTCGAATCGCGGCTCCACTTCTCATAGGAAGAAGAGCTGTCCGCGTTCAGGCCCAGATCGAGGCTGCCGTCGCTCGACTTCGACGTTTGAGTGGCCGTTTCCGTCATGCGACGGTCGCCGTTCTCGCCGGTCTCCGTTTCGGACGCGTAGCTCGTCATCGTCTCCTGCTCGCTGGAACTGTCCGCGTTCAGACCGAGATCGAGGCTGCCGTCGCTCGACTTCGACGTTTGAGTGGCCGTTTCCGTCATGCGACGGTCGCCGTTCTCGCCGGTCTCCGTTTCGGACGCGTAGCTCGTCATCGTCTCCTGCTCGCTGGAACTGTCCGCGTTCAGACCGAGATCAAGGCTGCTGTCGCTCGACTTCGACATTTGAGCGGCCGTTTCCGTCATCTGACGAGCGCCGTTCTCGCCGGTCTCCGTTTCGGATGCGTAACTCGTCATCGTCTCCTGCTCGCTGGAGTTGTCCGCGTTCAGGCCGAGATTGAGGCTGCTGTCGCTCGACTTCGACGTTTGAGTCGCGGCTTCCGTCATCTGGCGGGCGCCGTTCTCGCCGGTCTCCGTTTCGGACGCGTAGCTTGTCATCGTCTCCTGCTCGCTGGAGTTGTCCGCGTTCAGGTTCAGATCGAAGCTGCTGTCGCTCGACTTCGACGTTTGAGTGGCGGCTTCCGTCATCTGACGGGCGCCGTTCTCGCCGGTCTCCGTTTCGGTCGCGTAGCTCGTCATCGTCTCCTGCTCGCTGGTGCTGTCCGCGTTCAGGCCGAAATCGAGGCTGCTGTCGCTCGACTTCGACGTTTGAGTCGCGGCTTCCGTCATCTGGCGGTCGCCGTTCTCGCCGGTCTCCGTTTCGGACACGTAGCTCGATTTCGTTTCCTGCTCGCTGGAGCTGTCCGCGTTCAGGTTCAGGCCGAGGTCGAGATGGCTATCGCTCGACGTCGATGTCGTCGTCTCCGAGGCCGTCGAAGCGCGGCCGCCGTCATCCGTAGAAGAATGGCTTTGAGTCGACTCCGTGCGGCTGCTTCCGCTAAGACCGAGGTTCAGGCCGAGGCCGAAGGAGCTGTTGGAGGAAGATTGGGAGGAGTAAGAGCTCTGCTCCTGCTTCATCTCCGTTCCTTCCGAGGCATGAGCGCCTCCAGCTGCCGCCAGCGCACCGATCACGACGCTCGTCGAAAGCACCGACAGCTTTACCCAGGATGGCATCTGAACCGACTTGAACCCTTTGTTGGTCACCGTTTGGATCGTTTTCATTTGACATGCACTCCTTCTCATTTTTAAGGGTGTGGGATGAGGGTCATCGCAACGCTTATGAGAAAGAGGCTGCCATCGGAGGCTGCTCCGGCGGCGGCAATCGCCACTGGTCATGCCCAAGCAAGTATTCGATTCGAAGAATGATTTCCGTACGCGTCAGTCCGGAAAGGCCTTTGCCTTCGGCCAGGACGCCCGGGTAAGCACCCGATGCGCCGGCGAAGCCGTTCGCGCTGCCGGACGCGCCGCCCGGAGGCGGAGGTCCGCCTGACGGTCCGCTTCCCGTCAGTCCCGGCCCGGCCGGTACGGCTGGCAAAGGAGGAGGCGCGGCTGCCGGAAGGAAAGGCGCGGACGGAAGCCGCTGCGGCGCCGCGCCGTCCGTACGATCGGTTGCCGCCGCTTCACGGGAAGGACGATCCCCCGCTGGCGGAGCCGCTAACCCGCCATCCATGCCAGCCCCGTTCACTGGAGGCGCGGATGGATACGGCAATCCGATCGGGCTTGCTGCAGGTGGACTCGAAGACGGGTCCAGCGCAGGCGTTCCGCTTGGAACGGGGCTCTGCGGCATGACCGTCGGCAGTCCCGTAGGCGTGCCCTGCGGCGCTTCGCTCGGAGCAACGGAAGGCGGAGCCGACGTTCCCGGCGTGCCGCCCGGAGCTCCCGGCGTCGGCGGCGGCTTCGGAGAAGCACTGCCTCCTCCCGAGCCGATCGGCGGTGGGAGCGACGGGACGCTCGGGAGCGGCGGCGCTGTCGGAAGAGCGATGTCGACCGAAGGCAGCGGCACCTGAACGCCTGGAGCCTTCACGCCCCCGCCGCCCGCTCCGACTTGGCCGCGCGGGACGTCGACCGATACCTCTGGCGTGTCGATCGATACGCCCGGCAAGCTTGCGCTCCCGGATGAGACGTCCACGCCGAGCTTGGAGCCGTCCACGGATACCGACGGCGCCGTCACGCTCGCGACAGACGTATCGACGACGATCGGGGAGACCGATACGGAAGGCAGCGGGACAGTTCCTTCGCCTTTGCCGGCTTCGATCTGCGGCATGCCGACCTTGGCGATCGGCGTCTCGATCTCGATCGGCGTCACGCTCAGAGCAGGTCCTTCCTCGTTCCCGCCGAGTCCGATCTCCGGCGTCTTCACGCTGCCGAGCGGCGTGTCCACCTCGATCGGAGGCAAGACCAGCCCAAGCCCCGTTCCCCTTTCGGAAGATGCGGCCGAGGAGCCGCTCGGAGCAGCCGAGGCTGCAGGCGGAGCGCCGGTGGATGCGGCCGGCGAAGCGCTAGGCTTGACGATGCCGCTCACGGGCTCGATGATTTCCTTCAGCAGCGCGTAGGCCGGAGGAGAGTGAGCCAGCTGCAAGCCCATTCCCGCCAAGGCGAACGCTCCGGCTGCCAAGGCTTTCCGCCATCCGTACAAGCTTCTTCCGCTCATCTCTCCCCCTCCTTTCCCGCATGCAGAGGATAATTACCTTATATGGAGCGAAGCGCATGATAAATAATATTATTCAGAATCAAAAATGCGAAATAATTATTATTTTTATCCGTTATTCACCCTTACTTATTATGTATAACGCAAGATAATCGTCGACGGATCACATCATTTCAAATAAATAAAAATTATTATTGAAGTTATGTGCGAGTTCATTCGCCCCCTTCCTTACCCGGCCCTTTCCGCATGGAAACATATGGACGCGATTGAAAGCAAAAAAGCCGCTCTCCGGCGCCGGATGGCGAGGGAGGCGGCTCAGGCAATGCCTAAGGCTACGGCGCAGGCAATGCCGAAGGCTACGGCTTGGGCAATGCCGAAGGCTACGGCTCAGGCTATGCCGCTCGGGCAATGCCCGAGATTACGACTCAGCCTGCTCCGAGATACAGGTAGCGGAGCGTGATGAGCACGGCCAGAACCCACATGAGCGGATGGATGTCGTATTTCTTTCCGGACTTGCCGGTCAGGTTGGCCAGCAGCGCCAGGATGACATACGACACGATGCCGAAGCTGATGCCGTTGGCGATGTTGTACGTGAACGGCATCAGGATGACGATGAAGAACGACGGAACGGCGTAGACCATGTCTTGGAAGTCGATCTCCTTGACGGACTGCATCATGAGCAGGCCGACGAGGATGAGCGCCGCCGCGGTCGCCGAGCCCGGGATGAGCGCGACGAGCGGGGCGAGGAAGATCGAGAGCAGGAAGCAGATGCCGGTCGTAACGGCCGTCAGGCCGGTGCGGCCGCCTTGGGCGATGCCGGAGGAGCTCTCCACGAAGGCCGTGACGGTGCTCGTGCCGAGCATCGCGCCGCCGCTGACGCCGACGGCGTCGACGAACATCGCTTTGCCGACGCGCTTCTTGCCTTCCTCGGGATTCTTCATGAAGCCGGCGCGGTTGGCCGTGCCGACGAGCGTGCCGAACGTGTCGAACAGCTCCACGAACGTGAATGTGAGCACGACGGTGATGAGACCGACCTGCATGACGCCGGCGAAGTCGAAGTGCCAGAAGTTGAGCTCGCTGAAGTCCGGCATCCACGTCGGGTTCTCCGCCATCGTCGGGAGGTTGCCCGTGAGCCAGGCGACGAGCGTCGTGCCCAGGATGCCCCACAGGAACGCGGCCGGCACGCGCAGCACCATCAGCACGGAGATGAGCAGCAGGCCGACGATCGTCAGATAAACGGACGGGTTATGCAGGTCGCCCATGTGGATGACCGTCTCGAAGCTGAGCAGGTTGGTGAAGGTGCCTTTCTCGACGTCGGTGACCGCGGTCTCGGCGGCGATCGTCATGATGCCGCTGTTCTTGAGGCCGACGACGGCGATGAACAGGCCGATGCCGACCGTGATCGCGTGCTTGAGGCTGTCCGGCACGGCGGTGATGAGCATCTGGCGGATCTGCGTGACCGTCAGGATGAGGAAGATGATGCCCGAGATGAAGACGGCCGTGAGGCCCATCGCCGGCGAGATCGGATTGCCTGTTCCCTGCGAGGCGATGATGGTGGCGGCGAAGTAAGCGTTGAGGCCCATGCCCGGCGCGAGCGCCACCGGGAAGTTGACGAACAGGCCCATCGCGATCGTGAAGATGCCCGCGGCGAGCGCGGTCGCGAGGAACACCGACGTCCAGCTGAGGCCCGATGCCGACAGGATGCTCGGATTGACGGCCAGGATGTAGGCCATCGTCATGAACGTCGTGAGGCCGGCCATGATTTCGGTGCGGATGGTCGTTCCGTTTTCCTTGAGCTTGAAGAAGCGCTCCATGCTGCTTGTCCCCCTTGGACCGTTGGATTGGCTGGCGCCCGAGGCGCTCCCTCGCGGGAGGCGGATCGGACCGTTGTTCGGAAAAGCAAAAAAGGAGAGCGCGCGGCAGCGGGCAGGCGGCTGCCGGAAGCGTCTCTCCCGGATCGTCCGGAGCGGAAGCTCGCGACCTGCTCCCTCCCTCATCCTCTGCCGCATGGCGGAGAAGATCAGAGGACGAGAGCGGCACGAGGGCTTGCGCTCCGAACTTTCGTAGCCAGGTCATTTACGGTGACCGAGTAGAGACTTCCGGGCCGATCCCCGGAATTATACGAAAGTTGCGTTGAATTTCGATCAGAACGTAACTAATTTACCTTCCTATTCGACAGAAGTCAACCGAATTCTTTTGTTTTCGACCTGTTTTCCGAACATTATCCAGCATCTTGGAAAAATCGTCAGCGATCTGCCTCTCCAGCAGAGACGGCCGGGCGCAGGCGCGCGACGGCGAGTCCCGCCAAGCCGAACAGCAGGAACGCGCCGCCGAGCAGCCAGAACAGGCTGCCGGCCGCCCCGTACCGCAGGCCGAAGCCGCCGACGACCGGACCGGCGATGCTGCCGACGGAGAAATGGATCGAGGCGAGCACGTTGGCCCCCGGCAGCAGATGGCGCGGGAGCTGGTCCGCCGCATAGGCGAGGCCGAGCGAGAAGAACGAGCCGACGAGGCCGCCGGCAAGCGCCAGCAGCGCGGCGATGAGGAGGACGCTATCGCCCGCCGCCGGCACGCAGGCGAACAGCGCGCCGCCGCCCAGGCCGCAGCCGATCAGCACCGGCAGGCGGCCGATGCGGTCGCTGAGCGCGCCGAGCGGCAGCTGCAGCAGCAGTCCGCCGAGGCCGATCGCCGGCAGCAGCGCGCTGATCGCTTCGCGCTCGAGGCCGATGCGCGTGCCGTACAGCGGGAAGCTGCTGTTCATCGACGCCTCCATGATGCCGTACAGCATCGCCGGCAGCAGCGCGTACCAGGCGATGCGATAGACCTTGAGGTAGCGGGCGGCGCCGGTCGCCTCGCCCGGCTCGGCCGTGTCCGGACGCTCCTTGGCCGGGAGGCCGAGCGCGAGCAGCAGCACGGCCGCGTACAGCCCTGCGCTGACGAGGAACGGCGCCGCTTCGCCGAAGTGCAGCAGGTTGATGCCGAGCGGGCCGATGCTGAAGCCGACGCCGTAGGACATGCCGTACAGCGAGATGAACTTGCCGCGATGGGCCGCCGGCGCGCGGCTGACCATCCAAAGCTGGGTGGCGAAGTGCATGGCGCTGTCGCCGACGCCGATGACGACGCGCAGCAGGAACCACGCGGTCAGCGACCCCGCCGTCACCGGAAACAGCAGCGTGGCGGCGGTGATGAGGACGATGCCCGTGACGATGACCGCCTTGAAGCCGAAGCGCCGCACCGGACGCTCGATGAAGAACATCGTCGAGAACGTCCCGATGTACAGCGCCATCGAGTTGAGGCCGTTGATGTCCTCGGGCACGCCCGCCCGCTCCAGCAGGATCGCGAGCAGCGGCAGCAGCAGCCCCTGGCTCGCCCCCGCCGTGACGACGACGGCGAGCAGCACGAGCAGCCGGTAGCTGACGAGCCGCCCGGGCGGCTCGAGGAAAGGGCTGGCGGAAGCAGGTTCATTCATGATGGGACGATGGCTCCTTCGTTCGCTTGCTTCGTGATTGCTCCGCATGCGCAGCTGTCATGCGGAATTTTTTTTCATTCGAAATTCGCTTAAATTTTACCATAATGAAGCCGCTGCAAAAAAGGAACCAGCGGCTGATGCCGGGCCGCTTTTCGAGTTTATCCGAAAAGCTCGGTTTTGCTTGAACGGCCTGCCGTAGAGCAAGACTCTCCTTTTGCAGATCGATATGGAAAGAACTGTCCAAATCATGAGTTTCATAGCCAATATGTCATGAATTCTTCCTCGATATAAACTTCCAATCGCATCCTACGGAAAAAGGCTTTGCATCAATCCAAATCCTTGTAAAGTTAACTAACATTTAATAGACTTATAGCATCTTACGTTATATATCCTTACATAAAGAATGGAGGAACCTGTCTGATGTCTGAATCCTTATCCCTCAAGCGTCTGCTGTTCTATGCCCTCGCCGTCTCGCTGCTGGCCGGACTGCTGTCCGCCTTCGGCGCGCCGCGCGCAAGCGCCGCTGAAGCGGCACCCCTACCGCCGCTGCCGCAAGCCTCGAAATCGTCGCCGCTGCCGAACGTCGTCGTCATCGGCACCGGAGGCACGCTGGCCGGCAAGGCCAATGCCCCGACCAGCTTCCAAAGCTATCGTGCCGGCACTTACCTGATCGCCGATCTCGTGAAGCAGCTGCCCGACAGAAGCCAGCTCGCCGACGTGTCGACCTATCAATTCGGCAACAAAGGCTCCGGCGGCTATACGATTCCGGAGCTGCGCGAGCTGTCGCTTGCAGTCGACGAGGCGCTCCGCATTTACGACGCAGCCGTCGTCACGACGGGTACCGATACGATGGAGGAGATCGCCTACTTCCTCGATCTGACCGTGCGCAGCGAAAAGCCCGTGGTCGTCACCGGCGCGATGCGCCCGTGGGACGTGATCGGCACCGACGGACCGGCCAACCTGTTCAACGCGATCAAGCTGGCCGGCAGCGGCAAGACGACCTCGTTCGGGACCGTCCTCATGCTCAACGACTACATCCACGCGGCGCGCGACGTGACGAAGAGCAACTCGCATCGGATGGATACGTTCGACACGCCGATGCTCGGCGCGCTCGGCTACATCGACGAGAAGAACATCCGCGTCTACCGCGCGCCGGGAAGAGCCGCAAAAGCCGGTACCGCCGCCTGGAAAACGCCGTTCGACCTGAGCCGGATCGCGTCCGAGGCGCTGCCGAAGGTCGAAGTCGCCTACGCGTATCAAGCGGCAGGAGCGGGCGCGATCAACGGCTTCGTCAAGGACGGCGCCAAGGGCATCGTCACTGCCGGCACGGGCGCGGGCGGCCTGTCCTCCGCGATGAACGCGGCGCGGTCCGAAGCGGTCAAGCAGGGCGTAGTGTTCGTCACGACGACCCGCACCGGCTCCGGCACGATGTATCCGGGAAGCTCGCCTGGCATCATCGCCGGCGACAGCCTGAACGCCCAGCACGCGCGTATCCTGCTGTTGCTCGGCCTCGCCTTCTCAAGCGACTTCGACACGATCAAGGGCTGGTTCGCCGACTATGGCACTAGCGCGGCCAGCGCCGCCAGCACCGCCAGCGCTACGGAATAAAGGAGGACAAGACCAATGGCTACCTTGTTGACTACGCTCCAACGCTCCGCCGCTCTGGCGGCGATGCTCTCCCTTGCCGCCGGCGCCTTCGCGGCGTCCGGCCCGGCCCCGGCCGCCGCGGCCGCCGAGGCCGCGGCGATCAGCGCCAACCCCTTCGCGCCGACGGCGGAGATCCCCGCCGTGCCGGAGGCTTTTCAAACGTCCGAGCTGCCTGACGTCATCGTCGTCGCCACCGGCGGCACGCTGGCCGGCAAGGCGGCGGACGGGACGAGCTTCCAGAACTACCGCGCCGGCACCTATCTCATGGAAGACCTGGTCGCGCAGCTGCCGGGCAAGGAGAAGATCGCCGACGTCGAGACGGCGCAATTCGGCAACAAAGGATCCGGCAGCTATACGCTTCAAGACCTGTACGACCTGTCGCAGACGGTGGACGCGGCGCTGGAGAAGTACGACGGCGCGGTCGTGACGACGGGCACCGACACGATGGAGGAGATCGCCTACTTCCTCGATCTGACCGTGCGCAGCGAAAAGCCCGTCGTCGTCACCGGCGCGATGCGCCCGTGGGACGTGATCGGCACCGACGGACCGGCCAACCTGTACAACGCGATCAAGCTGGCCGGCAGCGGCAAGACGAAGGGCTACGGCACCGTCGTCATGCTGAACGACGTCATCCAGACGGCGCGCGACGTGACGAAGGCCAATGCCCACCGGATGGATACGTTCGAGACGCCGGTGCTCGGCGCGCTCGGCTACATCGACGAGAAGAACATCAGCCTCTACCGCCTCAACGCGCGGGCGATGGCTTCCGGCACGCCGCAGTGGCGCACGCCGTTCGACCTGACGACGATCGCCAAGAGCAACCTTCCGGCTGTCGAGATCGCCTACGCCTATCAAGGAGCAGGCGGAGGCGCGATCAAGCAGTTCGTCGAGGACGGCGTCAAAGGCATCGTCACCGCCGGCACCGGCGCAGGCGGCTTGTCTGCGGACATGAGCGCCGCCCGTGCCGAGGCGATCCAAAAAGGCGTGCTGTTCGTCACGACGACGCGCACCGGCTCCGGCACGATGTACCAAGGCAATACGCCGGGCATCATTGCCGGCGACAGCCTCAATCCGCAGCACGCGCGCATCCTGCTGACGCTCGCGCTGGCGTTCAGCTCCGATTACGACACCGTCAAAGGATGGTTCCAGACGATCGGCACGCAGGACGTCCCCGCCTCCGGCACGGTGGAGCCGGCCGCGCCGGCTCCGGAGCTCGTCGCCAGCGACCTGGCCGGCCACTGGGCCGAGGAGCCGGTCAAGCGAGCCGCCTCCTACGGCATCGCCGCAGGTTATCCCGACGGCACGTTCGGCCCCGACAAGCCGGTTACCCGCGCCGAGCTCGCCGTCATGCTGATGAACGCGCTGAACGTGCAGCCGGCTGTCGCGGGCGAGCCGTTCGCCGACGCCGCCTCGATCGGCGAATGGGCCCGGACAGCCGTGGCGCAGGCCAAGCAGCTCGGCATCGTCAAAGGCTATGCCGACGGCAGCTTCAAGCCGAATGCGCCAGTCACCCGCGCCGAGATGGCGGCGATGGTCGGAGCGGCTCTCGGCCTGCAGGGACCGGCTGACGGCCGCACCTCGTTCGCCGACGACGCGGCGATCCCGGCGTGGGCGATCCCCGCTCTGAACGGCATCCGTCAAAAAGGACTGATCGACGGCCGCGACGGCAACCGCTTCGAGCCGTCCGCGGCGACGACGCGCGCGGAAGCATCCGTTCTGCTCCTGCGGGCCCATGACCTCGGCTCAGCCTGATTCAAGCATCAAAACGCCCTTTGCCCGACGAAACCGTCGTGGCAAAGGGCGTTTTCCGTTTGGCTTACTTCTTCATTCCCACTCGATCGTCGCCGGCGGCTTGGACGTGATGTCGTAGACGACGCGGTTGACGTTGTCGACCTCGTTGACGATGCGCACGGAGATCTTCTCCAGCACGTCCCACGGGATGCGCGCCCAGTCGGCCGTCATGCCGTCGATGGACGTCACGGCGCGGATGCCGACGGTGTAGGAGTACGTGCGGGCGTCGCCCATGACGCCGACGCTGCGCATGCCCGGCAGCGCCGTGAAGTACTGCCAGATCTCGCGGTCGAGGCCGGCCTTGGCGATCTCGTCGCGCAGGATCGCGTCGGACTCGCGCACGATCTCCAGCTTCTCGTCCGTCACTTCGCCCAGCACGCGGATCGCGAGGCCGGGACCCGGGAACGGCTGGCGCCAGACGATGGCGTCGGGCAGGCCGCATTCGGAGCCGACCTTGCGGACCTCGTCCTTGAACAGCGCGCTCAGCGGCTCGACGAGCTTGAACGTGATGTCCTCCGGCAGGCCACCGACGTTGTGATGGGACTTGATCGTCTGCGCGGTCGCGGTGCCGCTCTCGACGATGTCGGTGTACAGCGTGCCCTGGGCGAGGAATTCGAAGTTCGCGAACTTGGCGGACTCCTCCTGGAACACGTAGATGAACTCGTTGCCGATGATCTTGCGCTTCTGCTCCGGATCGGAGACGCCGCGCAGCTTGCCGAGGAAGCGCTCGCTGGCGTCGACCTTGATGACCTCCATGCCGAACTTGCCGACGAACGTCTCCATGACGCTCTCCGCCTCGCCCTTGCGCAGCAGGCCGTGGTCGATGAACATGCACGTCAGGCGATCGCCGATCGCCTTGTGGACGAGCATGGCGACGACGGAGGAGTCGACGCCTCCCGACAGCGCGCACAGCACGCGGCCGGTGTCGCCGACCTTCTCGCGGATGTCGCGGATCGCGTCGTCGATGAACGTCTCCATGCTCCAGTCGCCTTCGCAGCCGCATACCGTATAAAGGAAGTTGCGGATCATGTCGTTGCCGTAGACGGAGTGGCGCACCTCCGGGTGGAACTGCACGGCGTAGAAATTCTTGTCCGGATGGCTCATGGCCGCGATCGGCGCATGTTCCGTTCCCGCATCCAAGCGGAAGCCCTCCGGCATCTCCACGACGAGATCGGTATGGCTCATCCATACCGTCTGGCGGTTCTCCAGGCCGAGCGCGAGCGCCGCGCCCTCGGCGAACGTCACGTCCGCGCGGCCGTACTCGCGCTTGCCGGCGCGCTGCACCTTGCCCTTGAGCTGATGGCTCATCAGCTGCATGCCGTAGCAGATGCCGAAGATCGGCAGGCCGAGCTCGTAGATCTCCGGATCGACCATCGGCGAGTTTTCTTCATAGACGCTGGCCGGCCCGCCGGAGAAGACGATCCCCTTCGGCGCCAGCTCGCGGATCTTGGAAGCCGGAGTGTTGTACGGCAGCAGCTCGCTGTAGACGCCGAGATCCCGGATGCGCCGAGCAATCAGCTGGTTGTACTGTCCTCCGAAATCGAGAACCACGATCATTTCATTAGGCTTGTTCACGCCCGTACCTCCCTCAGTCAATTGGACTCATTCTATCAAAGCGGCTTCCGGCCAGTCAAGGCAGGAAGCCGCGCGGCTGCGCGGCCGGACGGCCGCGGACGGGAGCGGGAGATGGACGGCCGGAGCCGAAGACACGGGCCGAGCCGGGAGCGGGCGGCGGGAGCCGGAGACGCCGGCTGAGCCGGGGGCGCAGCCGGAGGTGGCCGGAGACGTCGGCTGGGCCGGTGGCGCAGCCGGAGGTGGCCGGAGACGTCGGCTGGGCCGGTGGCGCAGCCGGAGGGCGCGGACGGAGCGGGGCCGGCGCGAAGCGCAGCGCTACGCGCGGGTTTCCGCGCGTAGGAGGCTTGGCCGCGCGCCCAAGCGGCGGCTACGCGCGGGGTTTCCGCGCGCAAAAGCTTCGCGGCGCGCCTCAGGCGCGGTCGCGGCGGACGAGCGCCATCGCGGCGGCCAGCTCCGCCGCCGCGGGGCCGCGCCAAGTCGCAGGCGCCGCGAAGCGCGCGGCCTCGGCCCAGGCCGCGAGCCGGCGCAGCGCAGCGGCGGCCGCCGGCGCAAGCCGCGGCGCGAGCGCCTCGGCGCGCTCGGCCGGGCCGCCGCCGAGCAGCGGCGCCGCGCCTTGCCGGCGCTCGAGCGCGCGCAGCTGCGCCTCCGCCGCGGCAAGCAGCGCGGCCCGCTGCGCGGCGCGGCGGCTGCGGCGCTCGCCGCCTGCCGCCGCCAGCGCGTAGCGGCGCAGCGCCAGCGCGAGGCGCAGCCGCGTGCGCAGCCCCGGCGAGGCCAGCGCAGCCGCGAGCGCGCCCAGCGCGGCGACGGCCGCGGCAGGGCCGGGCTGCGCCAGCGCACGCGCGAGCTCGGCCGCACGGCCGGCCGCAGCGCCTGCGGCCTCGCGCAGCCGCGAGCTTGCGGCTGCGTCTTGCTGCGGCGCCGGGCTCGGCGCAGCCGCGGCGCCCTCGGCGTCGGCGGCAGCCGGAATCTCCGGCTGCTGCGCGGCGCCCGCCGCGTACCCCGGCGTCGGGTCGATGGCGACCCACCCGGCGCCGGGAAAATAAACCTCCACCCAAGCATGCGCGTCCAGCCCGCTGACCCGGTACAGCTCTCCCCCGGCTCCGGCCGCGGCGCCTCCAAGCGCCGCACGGGCTTCCGCAGGAGCTTTTCCCGACGCCAGCGCTTCGCCTGGAGCGAAGCCCTTCACCCACCGGGCCGGAATGCCGACCGACCGCAGCAGCACCGCCATCGCCGTGGAGAAATGCACGCAGTAGCCGACCTTCCGCTCGAACAGGAACTGGTCGACCAGATCCTGCCCCGGCGCGGGAGCGGCGGTTTCCGTCAGCGAGTACCGATAGTTCGCCTTCAAGTAGTCCCTCACCGCGGCGACCTGCCCGTACCGGTCTTCCTTGCCGGCGGTCGCCGCCACGGCGAGCTCCTTCACCCGCTGCGGCAGCGAGGCGGGCAGCTGCAGCGCCGCTTTCAGCTCAAGCTCGAGCTGCCCGTCCGTGGTGTCCGCCGTCGGCTCCGCCTGCGCTCCGGAGGCCGCCGCTCCCGCCGCAGCGCCAAGTCTCATCTGCTCCTCCGTCGGCCGGACGAGCTCCGACAAGACCGTGTAGCCCAGCGCGCCGCCGGCCGCTTGGGGCAAGTAGACGGCTCCGCCGCCGGTTTCGCTCAGGTAGGACGTCCATTCTGCGGACGTGTCCGCTCCCGGCGATCGGGCCGACAGAATCGATGCGGCCCGTCCGGCTGCGGGCAGCGGCATCCCTTCCTCCAGACGGGGCAGCCAGACCGATTGCCGGATCGTTTCCGCGACTTCGGGCTCCATGCGCTGACGTTCTTTGCTCGGACGACCTGTGTCGGCCGCTCCCGAACTCGCCGGCTCTGCGTCCGCCCTCGCCGAGCTTTCTGACTCCGTGCCCGTCCGCTCGGCGCCATCCCCGGCCACGACGGCTTTCCCCGATGCTGCCGCTGCCGGGCCGACGGCACGCGAGACCAGCTCGGCGCCTTCCTCCCTCCAGCCTTGGCCGGTGTAGACGGTTTTCGCTTCCATTCTCCAATAAAGAGGCTCGGGGGACACCGCCCAGAACAGCGTGCGCCCGGACTGCCGCAGCGGCGCTCCGAGAAGCGTGTCGTCCCGGCCGTAGCCCGTTTCGGCCGCCGTGCCGGCCGTTCCGCCTTCTGCAGCCGGCGTCCCGCCCTCCCCGCTGAAGATCGGGGAGCGGCGGACCGTTCCGGCCCCGTCCTGCGAAGCGGAGGCGCGAATCGCCTGCTGCGCTTTCAGCGCCCAGCCGGCGGGCTGCTCCGCGGCAGGCTTGCCGGCCGACAGCCCGGCCGCGCCGAGCGCAAGCAGAGCGGCGGCTCCTCCGCTCGCCGCCCACCAGCGCCAAGGCGGCATCTCCGCCCCATCGGGAAGCGCGGATGCCGTTCCGGCGGTCCATGCATCCGACTGGCGCCGCTTCAGCCGATGCAGGGAGAGCAGCGCGCCCAGCAGCACGCCTTCGGCCGCAGCGCGCGCCAGATTCGGCATCGTGTCGATTCCGAACCATTCGCTGAGCAGCCATAGATACCCCGCCGTCAGCCCCAGCAGGCCGATGCCCCACTGTCGGATCCAGACCAGCGTCTGCAGCGCCGAGAGCAGGATCGACAGCCCGAGCAGCAGGCAAAAGGCCTGTCCGGCACCCGACATTGCGGGAGGACCGCCCTCCAGCAGCAGACCGGCGTCCGCCGCAAGCTGCTTCGGCAGCCGGACGAAGCCGGACCAGCCGCTCTCGTCCAAGCCGATCCAGCCCGCGCCCGCCGTCACGACGGCGAGCCGGAGCAGCAGCGAAGCCCAGCCGGGCAGCAGCAAGACGCCGGCAAGCAGCAGCAAGCCGGCTATGGCGGCCAGCTCGCCGATGCGGTACGCGCCGTTCCACTGCGGCAGCCTCGAGAGCGGCAGCAGCCACTCCGCCAGCAAGCCGAGCAGCAGGAGGCTGGAGGCGGTCCGAAGCGGCCAGCGGAGCAAGCCGCCCGCTTGCTCGAGGCGCGCACGGCGGCCGGCAGGCGACGGCCGGTCGGCCGAACCGGCGACGACAGCCGCTCCATGGCTGCCCGCTGCCTTAGAGCGGCTTCCTGGCCGAGACGGCGAGACGCCTCCGCTTGCCGCGCTTCTGCCTGCCCAGCTGCCGGCTGCCTTTCCCCTGCTGGCTGCCTTTCCCCCGCCCGCCGCGCCACCGCTTGCCATCCCGCCGATCCTTCCCGTGTCTCCGCTTGCCGCACCTGGGATGGAAGCACCCGTTCCCGTTTGGTCCCAAGCTGTTGCGCCTCCTATTGCCCATCTGCCAGCCGCGCCTCCGCCCCCCGTTCTAACGGCCTTTCCCGCCTGTCCCGAACCGGCCTGCATCCAGGCCGATCCTTGCAGCACCAGCCCAGCCGAGACCTTGTTCGAGCCGCTGTCCTTCATGCCGTTTCTCCTCCATTCGTTGCGCACGGCGCCGGCCGGAGCTCATGCAACGGTTCGGCGCCGCGCCATTGCAGCTCCGCGACCGCACTGCTCCTCTCGCTCCGACGCTCCCACACCCGAGTAACTCGAATTTTCCGCGTTACTTCTCTCGTTTCGCCGCTCCCGCACCCGAGCAACTCGGTTTTTCCGCGTTGCTCCCTCGCTCCGACGCTCCTACGCCCGAGTAACTCGGTTTTTCCGCGTTACTCCTCTCGCTCCGACGCTCCCGCGCCCGAGTAACTCGGTTTTTCCGCGTTACTCCTCTCGTTTCGCTGCTCCCACGCCCGAGTAACTCGATTTTTCCGCATTACTCCTCTCGCTCCGACGCTCCTACGCCCGAGTAACTCGGTTTTTCCGTGTTGCTCCTCTCGCTCCGACGCTCCCGCGCCCGAGTAACTCGGTTTTTCCGCGTTACTCCTCTCGTTTCGCTGCTCCCACGCCCGAGTAACTCGATTTTTCCGCATTACTCCTCTCGCTCCGACGCTCCTACGCCCGAGTAACTCGGTTTTTCCGTGTTGCTCCTCTCGCTCCGACGCTCCCGCACCCTAGTAACTCGGTTTTTCCGCGCTACTCCCTCGCTCCGACGCTCTCGCACCCGAGTAACTCGGTTTTTCCGCGTTACTCCTCTCGTTTCGCCGCTCCCGCACCCGAGTAACTCGGTTTTTCCGCGTTACTCCTCTCGTTTCGCCGCTCTCGCACCCGAGTAACTCGGTTTTCCGCGTTGCTCCTCTCGTTTCGCCGCTCCCGCACCCGAGTAACTCGATTTTTCCGCGTTACTCCTCTCGTTTCGCCGCTCCCGCACCCGAGTAACTCGATTTTTCCGCGTTGCTCCCTCGCTCCGACGCTCCCACGAGCCGAGTAACTCGATTTTCCCGCCTTACTCCTCTCGCTCCGACGCTCTCGCACCCGAGTAACTCGGTTTTTCAGCGCTACTCCCTCGCTCCGACGCTCTCGCACTCGAGTAACTCGGTTTTTCCGCGTTGCTCCCTCGCTCCGACGCTCTCGCACCCGAGTAACTCGGTTTTTCCGCGCTACTCCTCTCGCGCTGCCGCTCCCGAGCCCAAAACAGCACTTCGATATCGCGGAAAGCACACACGCCCTTCCGCTGTTGCTGGATGGCGAAAGCCTAGCGCCAAGCCGTCCAGCTTCCGCTTTCGCCTGCACTTCCGTTTGCAATTCCCGTCCAGCCTCCGCTTCCGCCGCCCCCCTCCATCACGTTCGCAGCCGAGCGCCACGCGCGGCATCTAGGCGCATCGAGCGGCAGCCAGACGAGCGCGACGCCGGCGGCAGCTGCCCAACGCTCCCGCTCGCGCCGGGCAGCCGAAGGCAGCGCTGGCCCGATCGGCACGCGCAGCTCGAGCGTGCAGCGCGCAGCGCGCGCGAGCTCCGCCAGCCGCTCCCAGCCGCCCCCGATCGGCGTCAGCGCCGCGATGCGGCTGCCGGGCGCGAGCGAGCCGCTTCGCAGCAGCCGCTCCAGCGCCTCGTCCGCGCCGCCGCCAGGCTGCGGCGTGGCGGCGGCCAGCCGCCGGGCCGCGAGCGCCAAGCCGCGGCCGCCGGCCGCCGCAAGCGGCGCCTCCGCTCCGGCGGCCAGCCGCGCCGCCCAGCCGGCTGCGGCCGCGTCGCGGAGCAGCGCGGCCGCCTGCCCGACGCAAGCGTCCAGCAGCGCGTCAGCTCCGCCGCTGGCCGCGCGTGCGCTCGGCAGCCCGCTCACGCTCGCCGGCCGCTGCCAGCGCGAGCGCTCCAGCTCCAGCAGCACGAGGAGCTCCGGCGTTCCGGCCGGCTCGTCCTGCCGCGTCTGCAAGCCTCGCCCTCGCGCCGCGGCTCGCCAATCGACCCGGCGAAGCGGGTCGCCTTCGCGGTAGGCGCGCGTCATCGGGCCCGGCCCCGCCGCGCCGCGCGGGCGGCCGTCTCCGTGCTCGCCGCTGCCGCCTCCTGCCGCCGAAGGGCCCGGACTGCCTGCGGCAGGCCCGCCGAGCGGCGGCCCTTCCGGCTCCGGCAGAACGGCAAAGCCGTCCGGCGTCTCCAGCCGGACCGACGTCCAAGCGAGGCCGAGCGGATCGCCGATCGAAACGACGCACGGTCCATAGCCGTATTCCCCGCGCCTCAGCCGGCCCAGCCGGTAAGACACGGTCCATTCTTTCCGCAGCCAAGGCAGCGCCCAGCAGGCGAGCACGAGCGGCTGCTCCGAGACGCCCGTCCGCCGGCTCAGCTCCTCGCGCACGTGCACGATCAACAGCGGCGGCAGGCGGCGGCCGCTGAACCGCAGCCGCACCGCCGCCTCTCCCGCCTCGGCGCCGGGCTCAAGCTCGCGCGCCAGCCGAAGGCTGCCGCCGCAGGTCCAGCTCCATAGCGCCGACAGCGCCGGCAGCGCGAGCAAGCCTGCAGCCAGTACCGCCGCGAACCAGTCGAGCGCCGAGCCGCGCGCCGCCGCCGCTCCGGCCGCACTGCCGAATGCAAGCGCCAACAGGCCTAGAGCCAGCCTGCGCGAACGGGGAAGTCCGATGCGGCCCGCTTTTTTCCGGCTCCGAGACGTTCCGGCTTGACCAGGACCGCCGCCCGACGCGCTCATCCCCGCTTGGCTCGCCCCTGCCGCGCCGCCCGCCACGCTCATCCTCGCTTGCTTCGCCCCTGCCGCGCCGACCGGCACGCTCATCCCCCCTTGGCTCGTCCCTGCCGTGCCGCCCGCCACGCTCATCCCCGCTTGGCTCGTCCCTGCCGCGCCGCCAGCCACGCTCATCCTCGCTTGGCTCGCCCCTGCCGCCCCGCCCGACGCGCTCATCGGCCGCCCGCCTTGCCGCCGGGCAGCGGCGTCGCGGCGAGCAGCCGCTCCAGCACGAGCCGCGGCGCCTGCCGGTCCGGCTGGCCATAAGCGCCGCGCGCCGCCAGCCGATGCTCCAGCACCGGCCGGGCGACCGCCCGCAGATCGGCGGGTCGCACGAAGTCGCGTCCCCCGATATAGGCAGCCGCCTGCGCCGCCCGCAGCCAGTCGCGCGAGGCGCGAGGGCTGGCGCCGAGCTCAAGCTCCGGCGCCGTGCGGGTCGCCTGCACGATCTGCACGATATAGGCGAGCAGCTCCGGGCTGCAGTGGACGGCCCGGCTCTCCTCCGCCATCCGCTGCCACTGCCGCAGCGAGACGACCGGCCGCAGCTGCTCCGGCGCCGGACGCTCGCCGGCGGCGAGCATTTCCAGCATGCGCGCCTCCTCGCGCGGCTCCGGGTAGCCGATCGACAGCCGCATCATGAAGCGGTCCATCTGCGCCTCCGGCAGCGGGAACGTCCCTTCTCCGTCGAGCGGATTCTGCGTCGCGAGCAGCAGCCATGGCTCCGGCAGCGGCCGGGTGACGCCGTCCACCGTGACGCGGCGTTCCTCCATCGCCTCCAGCAGCGCCGACTGCGTGCGCGGCGACGTGCGGTTGATCTCGTCCGCGAGCACGACGTTCGCCATGATCGGGCCTTCCCGGTAGACGAACTCGCCCGCGCGCGCATCCCAGACGGACGAGCCCGCCACGTCGGCCGGCAGCAGATCGGAGGTGAACTGGATGCGGCGGAACTGTCCTCCGAGCAGCCGCGCGAGCGCGCGCGCCAGCATCGTCTTGCCGACTCCCGGCACGTCCTCGAGCAGCACATGCCCTCCGGCGAGCATCGCCGTCATCGCCAATCCGATCGTCTCGCCCTTGCCGAGCAGCACGCTCTCCGAGCGCGCCGCCATGCGGGCGAGCAGCGCCGCCGGCGGCTCCGGCCACTCCTCTCGACTGTCCCTCGCGGCGCTCCGGTACGGGTCCCCCCAAGCGGCGCGCTCCTGCTCCGGCTGCATGGCCATCGCTTTCATCTCCCTTTTCCGCCTCTGAATCTAGCGGACCGTTTGCTAGACAGTCTCCCCATTCCGCGGACGATGTAGACGGCGGCGCAGCCGTTTCCTTTCCCCTAGCAAAAAAAAGCCGCTCCTTCCCGGTATCCCGGAAAAAAGCCGCTCTCCTCTTGCCTATCTCGCTATCGCGTGAACACGATCTCCTCGACCGTCGCAGCGGCTTCGCCGCTCCCCGGCCGTCGAGGGCGGAACAAGAACCGCTGACCGGGCGCCTCGTCCGGCAGCGCCGGCGTCACGACGTACCGCCACATCATCGAATGGCCCGAGCTCCCGCCGCCCTCGAACCGGACCCGGTACGGTCCTTCGACGCGCAGCTCGCCGTGAAACCATCCGTCCCGTTCTCCCGGCGGACATGCCTTCAGAGGAACCGGATCGTCGTCTCCGACGAGCGAGATGACGCTCGCATTGCCGAACTGCCGGATCGAGGACAGCGTATACACCGTCTCACCCTTGACGACGGTCTGGCCCAGCACGATCATCCGCCGGTATCCTTCCGGCTCGATCACTGGCCGGAATGCCTCGTCATCCGTCCGCAGAAAGGCGAACAACGCGTTCAAATAGTCCTCCTGGACGTCATTGGCTTCGGCCCAGGCCGACAGATCCTCCGCAGGAGGAAAGCCTGGCTGCGCCCCGGCGATCCGCTTCCTCTCGCCAATCAAGCCGCACAGCCGGGCGTCCAGCTCCAGCAGCCTGCGGTCGTAGTCCTCCGTCGGCCGCTCGAACAGCATTCGTCTCAATCCGCATCCCTCCTTGCGCCGGTCCGGGCTATGAAGGATGCTGGCCCGCCGTGCTTCCTGCTTCGGCAAGCCGAGCGCCATCTCCTTCCTTATAAAGGAAATCCGCTACGCCTCGTCCGCCGGGGCCGGCTCCCGAACGCCCGGCGCTGCTTCCGGGTGCTCTCCCGCTCCTTCCCCATCCATACCATCTCCGTCTGCGGCGCTGCGCAGCCAGCCGTCCACGCTGCCCGGCGACTTCTCCAGCCGCTGCAGCGGATCGCCGAGCAGCCGCAGCAGCTCCTCGAGCGGCGCGTACAGCGTGCCCGCGGCGTCGCGGAACGCCGTCTCCGCCTCCAGCGCCGCCGCTTCGCCCGCCGGAGCGTGGACGATCGCCGTCCTCTGCGATCCGTTCCACTCCACCCGTCCGCCCAACGCTTCCGCCACCCGCCGCACGGGCACGTACAGCCCGCCTTCGACGATCCGGTACTCTCCGTACGTGATCCGGACCTCGCCCGAAGCGCTGTGCAGCCGCAGATCGGCGAGCTGCGTCCCGTAGGTTTTGGAAGCGGCGTCCGTTTCCGACCGCGCTTCCTTGCCCGCAGCCGCGTCCGCCTTCTCCGCCTTCTCCGCCTCTTCCGCCTTGCCCCCCTGCACCGCGCTTCCGGACGTCCCGGCCTTGCTCGGCTCCGTGCCGGACGGTCCCGAACCGGCCTTGCCGGAACCGGTGCCGGACCGCTCCGGCTCCGCCGCGCCTCCGCTCGGCTTCACCCCGCCGCCCCAGGCCGGCACGCTGTCCGCCGCAGCCGCGAGCCACTCCGGACTGCGCCGCAGCTCGCGGCTGCGCGCGGCCAGCGCGGCGATCTCCGCCGCCTTCGGCGTCTCCCGCTTCCACTTCAGCTTGGCCGCCACCGGGAATACCGGCGCCTCGCCGCTCCCGTCCAGAGCCGCGAACCGGTAGCCGCGCGCTTGGTAGAACGCGATGATCGCAGGCAGCGCCTTGACCGACTCGCCGTGGCCGGTGCCGTCATGCAGCAGCACGGTCATCTCCCGCTTCAGCGCCGCCGACGTCGCGCCGGCGGCGATCTCTGCGGCCGGCACGCCGACCCGCTTGGAGTCGCCGCTGTCCACGTTCCAGTCCGCCATCGTGTAGCCGGCCTCGCGCATCGCGCGGAAGTAGCCGTCGTCGAAGTTCGTGTACGTTCCTCCGGGAGCCCGCACGAGCGTCGTCGCGACGCCCGCGTCCAGCAGCGCCTGCTCCGTGAGCAGCGTCTGCCGCGCGTACCCCTGGAAGCTGCCGTAGAGCTGCTTGTAGTCATGGTCGTAGGAATGGTTGCCGATCGCATGCCCCTCCTCGCGCGCCCGCTGCACGAGCTCGGGATGCGCCTTCACCTGCCGGCCCATCATGAAAAAGGTCGCCTTGATCCCCTGCTCGCGCAGAATGTCCAGCACCTGGGCCGTATGCTCGCTCGGGCCGTCGTCGAAGGTCAGGTAGACGGTCTTGGCGGCGGCAGCGGCGGACGCGCCGGCAGCGGACCGCGCCTCCTTGGCGGAAGCGGCCTGAGCCGATGCCGGGGACGGCGGTTCCGCTTGCGCGTCCGTGCCCGCGCCTGTACCCGCGCCCTTGCCTGCACCTGCGGCTGCAGCCGTGCCCGGAGCCGTCTGCGGAAGTCCGCCGGGCGCCGCCTGGCGCAGCGCCTCCAGCAGCTCCGCCCCGCCGATCTCCGGCCGGGGCGAGCCGGCGGCCGCGATCGCTTGAGCCGGCGAGGCGCCGCCGGTTGCCCTTCCGCTCGCCGGCGGCGCGACCGCAGCCGCAAGCGCAGCGGCGTCGCCGGCCGCAACCGCCCTTCCGCTCGCCGGCGGCGCGACCGCAGCCGCAAGCGCGGCGGCGTCGCCGGCCGCAACCGTCCTTGCGCTTGTCCGCTGCGCGGCCGACGCGGCTTGCCCGGCCGGCTCTCCCCCGGCGGCATGAGCCGCGCTCATCGCTGCCGGAGCGGCCAGCGGCCGCTCGGCGCCCGCTCCTCCGAGGCCTGTCCAGCCGATACCGAGCGCGGCCGTCGCCGCCAGGAGCCGCATGCCTAGCTTTTTCCCCATCTCCGTCCACCCTTTCCTACTCTCGAATCTAGTGCTAGATTCTATGAGCCTGACGGGCGTCTTATGCCGTCCGGAGTTTTTTTGATCCAGTCGCGGAACCGGTCGGGCTCGTCCGTCACGATGCCGTCCGCTCCTGCGGCCGCCGCCTGGACCGCTTCGCGCCGCCGGTCGACCGTCCAGACGAATACGGCCATGCCCGAGCCGTGGACGCGGCGCACGAGCTTCGGCTGAGCCAGCTGCTTGCGGAGGTTGGCATACGTCGCCAGGTCGGCCATCTCATGCAGCCGGCCTTGCTCCAGCTCCTCCTCGCGCGAGAGGATGATGCCGAGCGGCACCGACGGCACGAGCTCGCCGAGGCGCTTGAGCGAAGGCAGGCTGAACGACTGCACGATGAGCGGAGCCCTGCGCCAGCCCGGTCCTTCCTCCTCCAGCCGCTGCTCCCCCGTCAGGCCGAAGCGGATGAGCGCCGCGGCGACGGCGCGCTCGAGCCCCGGCTGCAGCTCCGGAGCCTTCAGCTCGACGAGCAGCCCGATCTTGCCGCCGTACCGGCGCAGCACCTCCTCGAAGCGGGGAATCCGCTCCGCCCGGTACGCCTCGGAAAACCAGCCGCCGGCGTCGAGCGCCTCCAGCTCCCGCATCGTCCGGCGCGCGGCGATGCCGTGCCCGTCCGTCGTCCGCTCCAGCTTGTCGTCGTGCAGCACGAACGGCACTCCGTCCCGCGACAGCTGCACGTCCAGCTCGATGTAGTCGGCTCCCTGCCGCAGCGCCAGATCGAACGCCGCGAGCGTATTTTCCGGCGCGGCCGCGGACGCGCCCCGATGGGCGATCACAAGCGGCCGGAACGGCCCGATCGCGGCTTGCCGGGACTCCGCTGGCTCCTGCGCCGCCTGCACGCTCGGCTTCGCGGCTTGCGCCTGCGGCGGCAGGCTCAGCGCGGACAGGCAGGCCAGCAGGAGGAAGCAGGCTTTCTTGCAGCTGCGGATGCGGTATCCCAACCCTATTCCGGCACGGCTCATGACGGTCTCTCCTTCGGCTTCGTTTTCCTTAGCATGCCCGTCTTGGACGTTTTTACCAATCTTATCGAAGCATCTGCCCTCAGGTCGCGCGCCGGAATGCAAAAACGGAACGAAAGGAAGCCGGGGCTTCCCTTCGTTCCGCTTGCTTGGCTGCCGGACGGCCTACGAGCCCGTGCCGGAATAGCTGTTGATGCCTTTTTTCCAGACGGCGCTCGCGATCAGGAACAGCGCGATGCCGATCAGCGGAGAAGCATACGCCATGGCCGGCGTCTCTCCCCCCGCCCCCAGGAACAGCTGGGACGGGAAAAACGCGATGCAGGCGATCGGAAAAATGAAGGTGAACACGAACTTGAAGAAATCGTTGAAGATGCTGACCGGATACTTGGCGAAGTCGCGGAAGCGGCTGATGAGGGAGATGACATGGAACGGGTCCATGATCCAGAAGCCGGTCGAGGCGGCCAGAATCATCAGCGAGACCATGATGAGCGAGGAGCCGAGCAGCGTGAGCAGGAACAGCAGCACATGGCCCGCCGTCCAGTCCAGCCCGAGCTCCGAGGAGGCGTACCAGATGCCGGCCGCGCCCATCACGACCTGGCTCAGGCCCTTGAGGTCGAACACCTCGGACATATAGTAGAACATGACGTTGATCGGCTTCAGGTAATACTTGATGAACGTGCCGCTCAGCAGATGGGACCAGATGCTCCAGATGTTGTCGAAAAACAGCTGGAGCGGGCTGAGCGCGAGCAGGGAAAAGCTGTAGATGAACAGCATCTCGTGGAACCCGAGCCCGTGCAGCTCCGGAATGGAGTTGAAAATGACCCACACCGGGAAGATTCCGGCGAGATTGGTGAAGATCATGCCGATCATGCTGATGAGGAAATCGGCTCGGTACTGCAGCTTCGCCTTGATGTACTGGGAAGCGATCGAGAAGTAGATCCTTCCGTAATAAAGAGGCAGGCGCATGGTATCATCCTCCGTTGACGGTGATCGATCGGGTCGCGGCGGCGTGCAGCAGCCGGCTGAGCGCGAGCAGGACGAGCACCCAGATCCCCTGCTCCAGCAAGGCGAGCGCGTACTCCGGGTGCCCGTACTCCTTGGACGTGATGATCGTCAGCGGGATGTGATAGATCGCCTGGAACGGCAAGTAGCTGCAGAACGTCTGGAAGCCTGCCGGGAAAAAGCTCATCGGCACCATCGCGCCGGACAGGAACAGCACGAGCACGTCCTTGGCCGTGCAGATGCCCCAGATGGATTCCGTGTAGAAGGAGCACAGTCCGATCATGTAGTCGATGAAGAACGAGAGCAGCAGGGCGAGCATGACCGACACGAGGAAATAGAGCAGGTTGACGCCGATCTGAAGGCGCGTGTCGAAGACGAACAGCAGCACGAGCAGCGTCGGCAGCGAGATCGTCAGGAAATTGCTGAATACCGCGCCGACCGCCTCGAACAGCTTGTTCAGCTGGTAGTCGAGCGGCTTGGTGAAGCTGGTGATGATGTCGCCGCTCAGGATGTTCGCGGCCATGAACCATTCCGTATACACCTGATACATCGTGAACAGCGAGGAAGCGAGCGCCAGGTAGGCGAACGCTTCGTTGAACGTCATTCCGTTCAGCATCCCCCGTCCCTCGTAGACCGCCATCCACAGGAAATAGATGACGGTCACATAGATGAGGTTGCCGAAAAACGTGAACAGGAACGTGGACCGTCGCGAGACGCGCGTCATGAAGCTGCTTCTCGCCAGGGCGAAATACCGGACCGTATTCATGCGAGCGCCCCTTCGTAGATGTCCTTGACGATCTTGTCGATGCTGATCTCCTCGATCTTGATGTCCTGGATCGGATACAGGCTGCCCAGGTAATGGAGCACCTCGATGAGCTGCACCTGCTCCTGGTTCAGCGTGACGTGGAGCCAGCCTTCCTCGCCGGGCTCCATCTGAATCGCGTCCGGCCGGCTGAACTGCCCGTGGACGCCCGCGGCCAGCTGGTCCATCGCCAGCAGCTGGGCGGGATCGAGCTGGATCTTGAGCGTGCGGTGGGCGCCGAACATCTGGGTAACCCGGGCGATGCTGCCGTCGTACACGACGGCTCCCTTGTCGATCACCACGATCCGCTTGCAGAGCGCCTCGATGTCGCTGAGGTCATGGGTGGTCAGGATGATCGTCGTCTTCTTCAGCTGGTTGAGAGACTGGATGACCTGCCGGATGCGCGTCTTGACCGAGATGTCGAGGCCGATCGTCGGCTCGTCGAGGAAGATGACCTTGGGATCGTGCAGGAAGGCGGCCGCCACGTCGCACAGCATCCGCTGGCCGAGCGAGAGGTAGCGGACCGGCGTGGAGTACAGCGCCTTGAGGTCGATCAGATCCTCGAACAGCCCCATGTTCCTCGCGAACTCCGCCTTGTCGACCTGATAGATCTGCCGCAGGATCTTGAACGACTCGATGACCGGCAGATCCCACCACAGCTGGGTGCGCTGGCCGAACACGACGCCGATCTCCTGCATGTTGCGCGCGCGGTTCTTCGTCGGCACCCGGCCGTTGACGGTCAGCGTGCCCGAGCTCGGCTTCAGCACCCCCGTCATCATCTTGATCGTCGTCGACTTGCCCGCGCCGTTGGGCCCGACAAAGCCGACGATCTCGCCCTCATCGATCTCGAGCGACAGCCCCTTCACCGCCTCCACGACCCGATAGTCCCGGGAAAACAGGTCGCGGAACGCGCCGCCCAGCCCTTCGGAGCGATTCAGCACCTGATAATTCTTCTTCAAGTCCACCAGCTTGATCATCGTCATACCGTCTCCACCTTGTTCATCGTCCTTTTGTAAGCCGCCATCAGGAGCATCGCCAGCGCGGCCGAGCCGCCCGCGAGGTACACGGTCGAGCTGATCGTCTGCGTCGCCAGATAGAGCAGCATGCCGAGCACGACGCCGAGCACATGGCCGATGTTCTCGGAGAAGACGACATCCTGCTTGGACAGCTCCTGATAGCGGCTATTGATCTTGGTGATGCAGAATACGGTGCCGCCGCCGAGGCCCGTCGCGATCCACAGCGCCACGACGAGCGGACCGTTGTCGATCTGCCAGGCCATGAGCAGCAGCACGAGGCTGAGGAACAGATGGCCGCCGAGGAAATAGCGGAAGTAGCGCTCCGCCCTCAGGAAATGCGAGATGCCCGTGTAGGTGATCCAGCCCAGGACGAAAAAGATGCCGACCCAGATGGAGGAGCCGCTCGGAACGGCCTGCCACAGAAGGATGATGACGAAGTAGGCATAGCTGAAATAGTGGATCTGATGGATAATCATCACCCAGCTCAGAAACCGTACTTTCGGCCGGATGAGCTTGGCCCGCTCGAACGTCCACGGCACGGCCGCCGCGATGACGGCCAGCAGCAGCGCGGCTCCGGCGCTGACCGCCGCTCCGGTGAACGGAGCCGCCAGGAAGCCGAGGATGCGGAACGAGCGCTTGATCGTCGTCCCGACGTTCTCCTTTTGGATGGACCGCAGCGACTGGATCGCGACCGCCATCAGCGCGTAGCCCGCGAACAGGTACGCATACGTGTCCGGCTGGTAATGCGCCAGCCCGAGCAGGACCGCCGCTCCCGCGGCGCTGAGCAGCGTCAGGGCGCGGTTGATGCGGATCGGATTGGGCACGAGATTGCCCAGCTGGTAGGCCAGGCCGATGCCGATGATCGCGAACAGGCCGAGCCCGAGCTCGATCGCATACAGGATGCCGCCGAGCTCGACCGCTCCGGAGAGGAGGCTGAGGAACAGAAAGATCGCCCGATTCACCGCGCTCCTCCGCCTTCCTGGCCGACGAGGCGCTGCCCGCGCCGCTCCAGCAGCTTCTGGTTCAGCTCCGTATAGTAGCAGGTATGCCACAGCGCCGTCGCTTCCGTGTCGTACTTGGCATGCATGTAATCGCGCTTGCGTTCGAAATCGCGCTCCCGCTCCTCCGGATCGGCCTGGCGGCTCTCGTCTTCCTTATGCGGATAATGGAGGCTCTCCGCCTCCCGGCTCAGCGCGAAGTCGACGCCGTCCCGCTCCAGCGCCAGCCCCAGATCCGTATCCTCGCCGCCCCAGGTCCGGTAGAACTCGTCGAACAGCCCGACTCGGAAGAGCGTCTGCGTGCGGACGGAGACGTTGCCGCTCCAGAAGATCACCCAGGCGGCCGGCCAGGCGGACAGGTCGTCTCCCAGCTCCCGGTAGAGCGGCTCGCGGACGTCCGTGAAGCCTCCGCTGCGGATGCGCGCCAGCGCCTCGTCGACGCCGCTGGCCGCCAGGTCCTGCAGGACGGACTCCTCGAAGCTCTCGTCCTCGAAGCCGTAGATGTAGCCGATGACCGCGACTTCCTTGCCCGCCGCCTCATGCGCGTCCAGATGCGCCTGCACGGCGCGGCTGCCGAGCAGGATGCCGCAGTCCACGAACAGGCAGAGCGGCGCTTCGGCCGCGCGGATGCCCAGATTGCGGGCCTGTCCGGCGCGGAAGCCTTCGTCTTCTTGCCGGACATAGCGGAGATGCAGCCGCTGCGCCCAGCCTTCGAGCAGCTGCTCCGTACCGTCGCTGGAGCCGTCGTCCGCGACGATGACTTGAATCTCGTCCCGTTCGAGCGACTGCGCCTCGATCGACTCCAGCGTGCGGTGCAGCGCTTCTTTCCGGTTGTAGGTCGGTATGATGATGCTCACTTTGTATCCGCTCATGGCTTATCGTCCTCCCGCGTTCATGCTTGCTGCTTCCTGCGCCTGCCCGCCCGGCCGCCTCCCGGCCGCAGGCGGCTTGCTCGACCCGGCCGGGGCCCACGCCGGCACGCCGCGCGCGTCGATCCAGCGCATCGACCGTGCCCATACCCGGCGCTGCAGCAGCCGGAGCGCGCCCCTGCGCAGCGCTTCCCGCAGGCCAGGCCGGCGGGCGGGCGGGCGCCGGAAGTCCTTGCCGATGGAATATTCCCAGGCGAACCGCTTCCGGAAATACGGCAGCTCCTCCTCGTGCAGCAGATACGAATAGTACACGCCGACGAATATCCGCACCTGCTGCTTGATCCATTCGCGGTACCCGGTCGCGACATGGAAGCGGAACACCGAGCCGGCCGGCTTGACGATCGAGCTCGTCCCGTCCGCCTCATAGCGCTCTTTGCCGAGCAGCGCGTAATGGTTGCCGATGAAGCCGTCGTCGGCGATGCCCGTCGCATCGTCGGGATAGCGGGGAAACGTCCGCAGGAACGCGCCCAAGCTGCCCCCGAGGCAAAATTCCGGCTTGTCCGTATGCGGCAGGAACGGCAGCAGGAACAGCTGCTGCAGGCAGCCGCTCCACAGCGCCTTCGGCCAGCTCCCCCGCTCTTCCCTCAGCTGGCGGAGCGGCTTCGCCTCGGCGACGAAGTTCGAGCCGACCAGCACCGGGATGCCGAGCCGCCGCTCCTCCCGGACCAGCGCGTCCAGGTTCAGCTCCAGGGACCCTTTGTCCAGCCGGATGTCGTCGTCCAGAAAATGAAGGATCGCGCAGCCGAGGCTGCGCGCGCGATCGGCGATCGCGTTCAGCGCGGCGTTCTTGCCGGCCTCGGGCAGCTCCAGCCACTCCCCGTCCACCTCGTCATGACGGGCGTAGAACTCCCGGATGGCCTGGCGGGAGGCTCCGCCGTCGTCCGTGCCGTTCAAGCCGACGATCAGCACCGGGCGGTAGCGGGGCGACAGCGCCGCCAGCTCCTGCGCGATCCGCTCCAGCGAATCGGCGATGTAGGCGGAGCTGTCCATCGTCGGGATGCCGACGGCGACTTTCCAGCTCTCACTCAGCCTTCTCTCCTCCTTCCGGGGGATGCTCCGCCGGTTCCGCCGGCGGCTCGGCCGGACGGCCGTAGATCAAGCCCAGCATTTCGTTCAACCACACTCCGGCATCCTTGTTCGAACGGTGAATGTTCTCGTTGATGAGCCTGATCTGTTCGTCGGACAAAAGAGAACGTGGCTTTTTCATCCGCAACCCCTGCCTTTTCGAACGGAATCGGTTCCGGCGCGGCTATGCGCCCAGCCAGCGATAGCGGTTCTCCCCGTCCACGACGAGCTTGTCGACGTCGTGGAGCTCGGTGAACAGCAGATCCTGGTCCCAGAACCCGGCCAGCGCATCCAGGTAATCCGCCCGGACGACCGGGAACTGCCTCCGCAGCCGGTCCGCCAGTTGGCTGAACCGGAGCGGCTTGCCTCCCGCCTGCTGGACCGCTTGCCAAAAATGATAGCCGGTCGGATAGTTGTAGCCGCGCTCGCAGTCCGACCAGTCGTTCAGCCATAGATGGTACAGGCCGCCTTCGCAGGAGAAGCCGACGCCCGTCTCGGCCGCGATGTCGCGGGCCATGCGGTAGAGCCCCTCCCGGTACGCATAGCTCGGCACCGCCGCGCGCAGCAGCTCTTTAGTCCCTTCCTTGAAATACAGCCGCTGGAACGCCTCGACCATGTCGGGCCGGAACGCTTCCAGCCGCGACCGGAACAGCGACCAGGTGAGCGGGTTGAGCTTCATCACCCCGAAGAAGATGTTCGTCGTGCCGGCTGCGGCGATCTGCTGGAACAGGGGGCGAATGCTGGCCTCGGTCGCGGAGAAGAAGGGCACGACCGGATTGACGAACACATAGGTGGGGATGCCGGCCGCGTTCAGCGTCCGGAGCGCCTCCAGCCGCTTGGCGGTCGACGGGGACTTCGGCTCCAGGAACGCCTTGTACTCCGCCTCCGTCCCGGTCGCCATCGTGATGCTCATGCCGACGGCGGCCTTTCCCTCCGCCGCGAGCCGCGACAGCAGGTCGCGGTCGCGCACGACGAGGTCGGACTTGGTCAGGATCGTCGCCGGGATGCCCTCCCGGACGAACGTTTCCAGCGTCGCGCGGGTCAGCTTGTACTTGCTCTCGATCGGCTGGTAGCAGTCGGTGATCGTGCCCAGGTCGACGAATTCCGGCCGGTAGTCCTTCTTGCGCTTCATCGCGGCGATCTGCTTGTCGAGCGCCTGGACCGCGTTTTCCTTGACGAAGATTTTCGTGCCGAACTCCTGCGGCGTCGCGCCTTCGTTGAACTTGTGGATATAGGGGGCGTAGCAGTACGGACAATCGAACACGCAGCCGCTGTACAGGTTGGCCGTCAGGCGGATCGAATACGTCCTCATCGTGAACAGCGTCTCCTTCATGCGGTTGAGGAGCGTCTTGCACTCTTTTTCGATGTACGTTACGGGTGTCGTCACGCGCGTTCCTCTCCTTTGCGGACTGGAGTTGGAGCCTATTGCGCCGCGCCTGCCGGCACGGCCGGAGAAGACCATTGCTCGCGCGCCGTGCGGAGCGCTTCCATATCCGGGGATGCGAACGTCTCGCTGTCGATATAGAGCGGGCAAGCCGGATCGACGCTGTCCATGGCCGCCAGCAGCTGCTCCTTCGTGACCTCTTTTCCCTTGAGCTGATAGACCGAGCGGATGTGGTTGGCCGCGGCCGCGATGCGGTTGCCTCCGGAGCAGCCGACGGAGCAGCCCTTGCAGCGGATCTCCTTGCGGCAGTAACCGTCGACCAGGTCCTGGATGCCGCCATGCTCCCGCAGGATCGACTCGAACGTCATGTTCTCGTCGAGCAGCGACGACTTGGCGAGCTTGTCCCATGGCTCCACCGTGCACCAAGGGTCGAAGAAGATGCGCCCGATCGGATCGATGCCGAGCGAGGCTTTGCGGTCCGGATTGCCGAGATTGCCTTCGTAGTATGTATTGCGCTCCAGCAGCAGCGCCGTATAGATCGATTCGATGGAGTGATGGAGATGCACGTTCATGCCCAGCTCCTCGTTCGTCTCTACGATGCGGGTGAGCAGCCGGAAATAATCCTCCTTGGAGGGGAGCAGGTCGTCCTTGCTCCAGAACCGGCCCACCTGCATCGCGCGGTGCACGCTGTAGTTCTGGATGCCTTGCTCATGGAGATAGCGCATCAGAGCGGGGATTTCGTCGAGGTTGTTTTTGGTCGGCACCGTGGTGATGTCGAGCTTGCGCTCCAGCTCCTCGTCCTGGAGCATGTCCCGGATGAGGGCCATCGACTTCTCGAACGAGTTGCCGCCCTCGACGGTGCGGCGCCATTTGTTGTGGTACTGCTCCATCCCGTCGATGGAGATTCCGATGTAGGACACATAAGGCGAAATCTCCTTCATGTCCTCCACCCGCACCCTCGTGCCGTTGGTGTTCATGCCGACGGAGTCCGGGCCGAACATCTCGGACGCCGCGCGCAGGATCTGCTTCCAGTCCGGCCGCAGCGTCAGCTCGCCGCCGCCGAAGTCGATGAAGAAGTCCATGCCCGGCCGCGTGTCGACATATTCCTTGATCTTGCCCAGGATCTGCATGACGCCCTCATGGCTCGATCCGTGCTGCTCCATCGTGATGTCCTTGCCTTTCTTGTAGGCGATCGCGCTGACGCAGCAGCCCGGGCAGGCCTGATTGCACATATACGTCAGGTCGTACACGATCGACAGGCCTGTCTTGGCCTCTCTCGCCTCGAAGCGCTTCAATAAATGGTTCCTCAGCAATTCCCCTTGCCGCTTGGAGATGGAATGCAGATAGCTCAAGTCCATGACGTCCGCTCCTTTTGTTCAAATTCGTGCCTGACGTGATGGGGTACGAATTCGGCCGACCGCCCTCCTTTCTTAAACTCCATTAATGGTATCAATATCGTCGGGTTTTCTTGAAGGGGAACTATCTTTCTCCGTAGGATAAAATCATCCTAATTTTGTCATTGAATGGAGGAAATCCTAGAAATGAGCCCCGGCACCAAATCATTTTCCCCCTTCCCTCCGCTTCCTGAAAAGGAAGGTTTTGCAACTTTCGACATAAAAAAAGCCCCGAATCGAATTCGGGGCTTTTGCAGCCTTTTGGATCGCTCGGCGCCTCAGGGGCGGGCGAGGCTTAGAAGCACGTCGGCGGCATGGCCGGCGACCTTGACGCCGCGCCATTCCCGGACGAGGCGTCCTTCCTCGTCGATCAGGAACGTCGAGCGCACGACGCCCATGTACTCGCGGCCGTACAGCTTCTTGAGCTGCCAGACGCCGTACGCCTCGGCCGCCGCATGGTCCGGATCGGACAGCAGCGGGAAGCTCAGGCCGTGCTTGGCGCGGAAGTTGCCGTGCGACTTGACGCTGTCCGGGCTGATGCCGAGGACGGCCGCGCCCGCGCCTTCGAACGCCGGCATACCGTCGCGGAAGTCGCACGATTCCTGCGTGCACGCCGGCGTGTTGTTTTTCGGATAGAAGTACAGGATGACCTTGCGGCCCCGGTAGTCGGACAGCGATACGTCCGGCTTGTCCGCTCCGGAGGCGGCCAGGGTGAAGTCCGGCGCAAGCTCGCCGAGCGTGAGATCAGGCATGGGTTCAGCTTCCTTTCGCATCGATCCGGCTACGGCTCAGGAGCCGGCTCCCCGATAGCGCTTGACGCCGTGGTTCCACACGAGCATGCCGAGCGTCATGAACACGATGCCCATGACGGGCGTCAGCAACGCCAGCTGCGCCAGGCCGTCGCCATGGTCTCCGAGGAAGTAGGAGGCCGGGATGACGCCGACGAAGGCGAACGGGATGAGCCAGGTGAGCATGAAGCGGATGATCTTGTTGTAGATGTTGATCGGGTAGCGTCCGTAGTTCTGGATGTTGTACATGAGCGGCAGGATGCCGGTCGGCGCGTCCGAGTAGAAGGAGATCGCCGTCAGCGCCGTATACAGGCCGCCGTAGACGAGCACCGCGCCAGCGACGAGCAGCAGCATGACCGGGATGTCCCAGAATTCCAGCGGCAGGCCGAGCTCGACCCAGCAGCTCGCCATGATGACGATGCCCGCCAGGGAGCCGATGAGCGACGGCGGGTCCATGTTCTCGAGCGTCACCTGGAACCAGTTGTGCGCCGGGCGCGTCAGGACGCGGTCCATCTCGCCCTTGGTGATGTAGCGGTCGCTGAAGTTCCACAGGTTGAAGAACGTGCCGAAGATGCCGTACGGCACCATGAAGAAGCCGTAGACGAACACGACCTCCGCCTCGCTCCAGCCGCCGAGCGTCGGCGTGTGCTGGAAGACGATCAGGATGAACACCAGGTTGACCGCCTGGAAGCTCAGGTCCGCCAGCACCTCGATCCAGAAGTCGGCGCGGTACGTCAGCTTCGTCTTGGCGTAGTTCTTGAAATAATCCCAGAACAGCGACAGGTAGAACAGCGCTTTTTTCATGATGTGATTACCCTCCCTGCACGAACAGGCGGCGCCGCGCCGCCCGCCAGACGAGCGCGATCGGAATGAGCAGCAGCGCGAACCAGAGCAATTGAATTCCCAGGACGCCCGGGATCTCGCCGGCCGGCGTGCGTCCGGTGAACACCGAGCTCGGCAGGTAGGTGATCGCCTGGAACGGCAGCCACTTCATCGCCTCGCCGAGCCAGCCCGGAAAGAAGCTGATCGGCACGATGACGCCGGAGAACAGGTCGACGGCGACGCGCTTGAGGCGCATCATGCCCTCGCTGCTCTCCACGAAAAACGCCGCCAGCCCGGTCAGGATGTTGATCTGCGAGTTGATGAGGAAGGCGAAGAACAGCATGACCAGATAGACCGCCCATGTCGCCGGGTCGGTCGGCAGGCGCACCGGGAACAGCAGGCAGGCGAGCGCCATGCCGGGAATCATGAACAGCAGGAAGCGGAACAGCCCTTCCCCGAAGCCCTGCATCATCTTGACGACGAGATAATTGTACGGACGGATCATCTGAATCGCCACGCTGCCGTCGCGGATCTCGTTGCTGATCTCCCGGTCGAGGTTGTTGAAATAGAACGCGCGAGCCATCCACGACACCGCGACATACGTCGTCATCTGCCCGATCGTGAAGCCGGCGAGCGACGTCTGTCCTCCGTAGATGGCTCCCCACAGAAAGTAATAGGCTCCAATATTGATGGCATAAATAATGATCCCGCTGTAATAGTTGACGCGGTAAGCGAGCATCATCAGGAACCGGATGCGGATCAGATCCGCATAAGCGCTACCCACGGCGGATCGGCTCCTTTCCGGAGGCCGGGTTGCCGGAAGGCGGGCTGCCGGCCTCGGGCTCGGCCGCTCCGGCGTCCGAGCCCGGCGCGTCCGGCTTGGGATCGGCAGCCGTCAGGACGTCCTCGCCCTCAAGGTCCGGCTCGTCCAGCGCGTCGCGGCCCGCCGGCTGCGAAGGTCCCGCATGCGGCTCGCGGCCGTCCGGGTCCGCAGCGTCCCCGGCCGCGTGCGCGAGCCGGCCCGGCGCGCCGGCCGGGGCTTGGCCGTCGACGGCTGCCTCGCCGGCGGATGCGGCGCCCGCCGCATCCTGTGCCGCTACGGCGTCCGCTTCCGCTTCCGCCAGCTCCGCCGCACGGGCGCGCCCTGGCGAGGCCGCGTCGCCGGACTGGTAAATTTCGCGGACGATGTCGTCCGTGTTGGTCTCGATGATCTTCATGTCGCGGATGTCGAGGCGCGACTCGCCGACGACGCGGGCCAGCGCGTCGGCCACCTTGACCTCGTGCGGCAGCCACATCGCCGCCGTCACGTCGCTGTCCGCGCGCCAGCTGACGCCCGGCAGGCCTGCGGTGAGCTCCGCGAGCTGCCCCGTCTTGACGCGCTCGCCGAACTGGAACACGATCTCGCGGCCGCGGCTCCAGCGGCTCTTGAGCTCGTCCAGCGCGCCGTCGTAAATGATGCGCCCGTCGTCGAGCATGATGACGCGCGTGCACAGCGCCTCGATGTCCTGCAGGTCATGCGTCGTCAGCAGGATCGTCGTGCCGTGCTCGCGGTTGAGCTGCTTGAGGAAATCGCGGATCTCGGTCTTGACGACGATGTCGAGGCCGATCGTCGGCTCGTCGAGGAACAGGATCGACGGATTATGCAGCAGGCTCGCCACGATCTCGCAGCGCATCCGCTGGCCGAGGCTGAGCTTGCGCACGGGCCGGTTCAGCAGCTCGCCGAGCTGCAGCCGCTCGGTCAGCTCGTCCAGCCGCTTGCGGTAGTCCGATTCCGGCACCTTGTACACCTTGCGCAGCAGCTGGAACGATTCGACAACGCCGATATCCCACCACAGCTGCGAGCGCTGGCCGAACACGACGCCGATCCCGCCGACAAACTTCTCCCGTTCCTTATGCGGCACGAAGCCGTTGACCCGCAGATGGCCGGACGTCGGGACGAGGATGCCGGTCAGCATCTTGATCGTCGTCGACTTGCCCGCTCCGTTCTCTCCGATATAGCCGCAGATTTCCCCTTTGGGAATTTCGAAGGAGATGTCCTTGACGGCGGCGACCTCCCGATACTCCCGCTTGAACAAATCCTTGAGGGCGCCGGAAAGCCCCTCTCGATTCTTTTGAACGCGGAACTGCTTGCGCAGCTCGCGCACTTCTATGGCCGGCATGGTGCTCATGGCGTGCTCCTCTCGTAAGGCGACTCGACATTTCCCGGGAAATGGATGCGGATTTCCCGCCTCTTGCGGCAAAGCTTGCGTCCTGCCGACCCCGGATTTATAATTTTATGATATGTTACGACAGCTTAGGGAAGCAAGCGACGGGATCATTGCCGGATGCCCGGCGCTGCATGGCGCTTCCTCGCCGAGCAAACGCGGACGCCGCTGCGGACGGTGCGGCTGAAGTCGATTTCCGCCGTCAGGCTTCAAGAATCCTCGGCCGATGCCGATTTTGTACGAAGCAGCTTTTAGATGGGAAGGGAGCTATCACCTCCGGATGGAAAGCAGAAAAGATCGGCACGGCACGGGACGCGGCAAGACCGCCGGCCCCAAGCCTCCGAAGGCTAAAAAGAAGCGCCGCCCCTGGCTCTGGTCGCTGTTCGCGGTCATGCTCGTCATGGCCGGACTGGTCGCCTACTTCATCGTCGACAATTACAATGCCCTGAACAATCTCCAAAAAGACCCGGAGAACTCCATCTTCGATCAATTCGAGAACAACGCCGAGCTGGAGCAGCCGCCGGAATGGGAAGGCACCGAGCGCGTGAACATCCTGTTCATGGGCGGCGACGGACGGGGCAAGAAGACGACCACGGAGCCGGCTCGCTCCGACTCCATGATGATCGTATCGATCGATCCCGTCACCAAGAAGGCCCATCTGTTCTCGCTGCTGCGCGACACCTGGGTCGACATTCCCGGCCGCGGGCAAGGCCGCGCCAACGAGGCGATCGTCCTCGGCGGCTACAAGCTGAGCATGCAGATGATCTCCGAGCTGACGGGCCTGGAAATCCAGTATTACATCTATACCGAGTTCGAGGGCTTCAAGTCGCTCGTCGACGCGATCGGCGGCATCAACATCGATGTCGAGAAGGACATGAAATACACCGACAACGCCGACGGCAACCGCTACGACATCAATTTGAAAAAGGGCTACCAGGAGCTGAACGGCGACCAGGCGCTGCAGTACGTGCGCTTCCGCCATGATGCGACGAGCGACTTCACGCGCACGGAGCGCCAGCGCAAGTTCCTGAGCGCCGTCGCCGACAAGATGCAGAATCTCGGCAATATCACCCGCCTCAGCACGATCATCCGCGAGGTGAGCCCGTTCGTGGAGACGAACCTGTCCGCGACCGACATGGCCAAGCTCGGCCAGCTCGGCTTCGGCCTGCAAAATGCCGGCACCGCGCAGCTCCCGCCGAGCCATCTGCTCGCCGACGAGCGCGTCGGCGGCGCCTCGGTGCTCGCGATCACGAGCGAGGACCAGCTGCGCGACTACGTGCAGGAGGTGCTGGCGGAGGATCAGAACGCGCCTGCGCGGTCCGCCTCGCCGGGCGAGAACGCCGCGTCGAACGCGGCCTCGCCGTAACCGTCCATTCCTTTTACGCCGGGAGAGCAGCTGTCTGCTCTCCCTCTTTCGTGCTCTGCCGTCACGGCCCACATCCCAAGACCGATCAGGAGGTCCTACCCACATGTCCAACCCATCCGCCAGCCGCTTCGCCGTCCCCGGCGCCTCCCGCGCCCGCAGCGAGGCGCTCCATGCCGAAGCGCTTCAGCACATCGTCGGCGGCGTCAACAGTCCGAGCCGCTCGTTCAAGGCGGTCGGCGGCGGCGCGCCCGTCGTCATGAAGCGAGGCCAAGGCGCCTATTTCTGGGATGTCGACGACAACCAGTACATCGATTATCTGTGCGCCTACGGCCCGATCATCGCCGGCCACGCGCATCCGCATATCACGGAGGCGATCACGCGCGCGGCCGCCAGCGGCACGCTGTACGGGACGCCGACGGAGCTGGAGATTCGGCTAGCGCGCATGCTCAAGGACGCGATTCCTTCGCTCGACAAAGTGCGCTTCGTCAACTCCGGCACGGAGGCGGTCATGACGACGATCCGCGTCGCCCGCGCCTATACCGGCCGGTCCAAGATCATCAAGTTCGCCGGCTGCTACCACGGCCACTCCGACCTCGTGCTCGTCGCCGCAGGCTCCGGCCCGTCCACGCTCGGCATCCCCGACAGCGCCGGCATCCCGCAGTCGATCGCGAGCGAGGTCATCACGGTGCCGTTCAACGACATCGACGCCCTGAAGGCCGCGCTGGAGCGCTGGGGCGACGAAACGGCGGCGGTGATGGTCGAGCCGATCGTCGGCAACTTCGGCATGGTCATGCCGAAGCCCGGCTTCCTCGAGGAGCTGTGCCGCCTGACCCGCGCGGCCGGCGCCGTCGTCATCTATGACGAGGTCATCACCGGCTTCCGCTTCCACTACGGCACGGCGCAGACGTTCGGCGCGTTCCCGGACCAGGCGGCCATCGAGCCGGACCTGACGGCGCTCGGCAAGATCATCGGCGGCGGCTTGCCGATCGGCGCCTACGGCGGCCGCAAGGACATCATGGAGCAGGTCGCTCCGCTCGGCCCTGCTTATCAGGCCGGCACGATGGCCGGCAACCCGGCCTCGATCGCCAGCGGCATCGCCTGCCTGGAGGTGCTGCAGCAGCCGGGCGTCTACGAGCGCATGGACCGGCTGGCGGCCGGCCTCGCGGACGGCCTCGCGGACCTGGCGTCGCGCCACGGCGTGCCGCTCACGGTCAACCGCATCCGCGGCTCGTTCTCGACGCATTTCTGCGAGCATCCGGTGACGAACTACGACGAGGCGCAGGATACGGACGGCGAGGCGTTCGCGCGGTTCTTCCGCCTCATGCTGGAGCGCGGCGTCTGCCTCGCCCCGTCCAAGTACGAGGCCTGGTTCCTGACGACCGCCCATACGGAGGAGGACATCGCCCGCACGCTCGAGGCCGCGGCCGAGGCGTTCGCGGAGATGGGACGCTAGGGCGTATAGCGACGGCGGCGCGGCGGATCGGAACGGCTGGCGGCATTCGACACGGAAGCCGCTTCGCGAGCAGGGTCCACGGTTCAGCACTAGAGCCGTTCCGCGGACGGATCCTCCTTCCGATTCCGCTGAAGCCCAGATTCCTCTGATCTCCCTTTCCGAAACGGAAGGAATCCGGCCTTCAAGGGAACCGCTGCCGCTTCTACAGGAGGATTCCGTCCTCTCCGCTTCTGTGCGCTCAACCCCCGGCATGATTGCTCGGAATTTCCTCGCTTAGAACCTGGACCAAGCACCAATTCGACGGGTAAGTGCGTTTTTCCCTCGCCTAGACCTCGGAGCGAGCACCCGAATGAGAACTAAAGGGGGCCGTGACGCCAGCCCTTCCGTTCTCCGCAATTCATAGGGCTTTTCAGGAGATCGGACGAGAGCGAAGTCACTTACAGCAGGTCAGGCGCTTTTCGTCATTCCGATGACCGCTAATGCTGTTTAGCGGTCATGGCTTAGAGTAATGAAAAACCGCGCCGCGAAGCTACAATCATCACTAAGGAGGCATTATTAGGTGATAATAAACTGGAAAGTTACTGTCCTCATTATTACTGGTCTCCTGATTATTGGTTTCATAGCTGCCGGGCTCTACATCAATACTATTGGCCTTAACAATGTGAAGCTTATGTATGAACTTAACAACAATAAGGGTGCCATTCTTAAAATGGAATCTGAAGGTGAATATCTGACAAAAGCGAATCACAAAAGCGAAAAGCTCAAAAATAAAATGAACAGTGAAGGCTGGACTTTTGTAAATCAGGAAGGTGCCGGTTATTTCTTTGAGAAAAATGGTCAAGAAATAATTATCACTACAAGACAAATATGGAATCGTCACTTTGTCGTTTATAAGGTCACTGATAATGTTCTAGACTTATCTACATAGAAATCACGGCATCACAATAACAAGGGGCTATCTATAGATAGCCCCTTGTTATGTTCTATTGGTCTACGAGATCCATTTCGTATCCGTAAACGTTGTATTCTGCGCTATACCACGTGCTCAATTTTCAAAAAAGGAAAGATCGAGAGAGACTGACCTCGGCGCTCGGGCAATTCTTCAGTTTAACCTTTCTCGTAAACCGAAAAAGCTATTCTTTTTGTAACTACAGAATGGCTTTTTTCGTTTTGGGGGTATTCGAAAGTTTGAGCTGGATGAGCATGTGGAGCTACCCCTACAAGGGTAACGTCGACAATTAACCGGCAGCGAGGAAGGGCGCGCGGGGCGAGGCAGATAATTAAACAGCAAAAAGCGGCACACGAAAAAAATGTACCGTTTTTTTCTGTCCTCCCAACGGAGGGGATTCTTCCGCCCGTTTCAGCTTTTTCTGAGTTGCTAGTTTACGAAACATAGTAGATTATGTATTGTCAGCGAGCGAAGCGGACCCTAGGACCGCTTGAAAAAGTCCTCTTCGTACAAAAAGCGGAGCCGCTGCCGGCTCCGCTTTTTGTCGTCCTCGCTCTCGTACCCATGATCCGCACTTCAGCGAATCATGCCCGCCCGCTCGCGCTGCCGCTCGATCTCGGCGATCAGCTGCGGCTCGGGCGCCTGCCAGCCCGCCGGCTTGGCGACCTTGCCCTGCTCGTTGTAGATCGGCTTGCCGTCCGGACCGAGCTTGGCCATATTGGCCGCATGCACGATCTCGAACAGTTGCTGCGGCTCCACGCCCATCTCGACGAAGGTGCCGAGAGCAAAGTACATCAGGTCGATCAGCGCATCCGCCTGATCCTCGACCGTCTCGGCCGCGAGGAACTCGGAAAGCTCCTCGGCCATCCAGGAAGCCCGGGCTAGCGCCCTGCCGCCATCGCCCCGCACGGAGGCAGCCTTCATCCTCCCTGCCAGCTCCTCCACGGCCGCAGCCGCCTGACGGGAAGCATCCCCTTCGCCTCGGACAGCCATCGACGGCCCTTCCGCCACTGGCGCCCCGAACGCCGCGTGGAACGCTTTGACTTGCTCGTAATGCTTGTTCATCTCTTCCCCAATCCCTTCGCCCATGTTCTGTCCATTGTAGCATCAGGAAGCAAGCGTCGATGAGCTCCACCGCGAAAAAAGAGGCGTCCGTCCGGAACCCCTCTATGGAGTCGAACGGCGCCTCCCTTGCCTTGCATGAAGCAAGCCCAATCCCAGCTCGTTGCTTCGCCTCGTTAAGGGTCAACCTGCCGATTCTTCGACGCGGTTAAGCTTCACCCGTTCACGATGGCGACCGCAAAGCCGTCGTAGCCTTTGCCGCCCACCGTCTGCAAAGCTGCCGCCGACAGCCGGGGATCGGAACCCAGCTGCTCCAGGAACATGCGGATGCCCTGCACGCGAGGATCGGTGCTCTTGCCGTCGATGACCTCGCCGTCCCGCACGATGTTGTCGGCGACGATGACGGTCCCGGGTCGGGAAAGCCGCAGCGCCCGCTCCAGATAGGCCGGATTGTTCGGCTTGTCGGCATCGATGAAGATGAAGTCGAACGGCTCTTCTCCCGCCGCGATCAGCTCGTCCAGACGGTCCAGCGCCGCGCCTTGCCGCACCTCGACGAGCCGCTCCAATCCGGCCCGACGCAGGTTGCCGCAGGCGAGCTCCGCATGCTCCGCCTCGAGCTCGAGCGTCACCAGCCGGCCATCTGCGGGCAGCGCGCCCGCCAGCCAGATCGTGCTGTAGCCGCCAAGCGTGCCGATTTCCAGCACGCGCCGCGCCCCGCTCATGCGCGCGAGCAGCTGCAGCAGCTTGCCTTGGCCGCGCGAGACGTCGATGGCCGGCAGTCCCGCCTCGCGGTTCGCCTGCAGCGCCGCGTCCAGCGCGGCGGCTTCCGGCTCGCGCCCGCACAGCTTTTCCTCCAGATAGCGGTCGACATCCTTCCAGATCTGTTTCATTTCTGCCCTCTCCTTTGACGCCGAGTTGGAGCCGGGGCTCCATGTCCTAAAGGTATGCGAAAGCAATCGATAAGTATAATAGAAGATAGTCGGGAATTCATAAGCTGACGCAATCAATGCCGACAGCTGAATATTTTCAATAAGCCGGAAGATGTCCTATTCGGCGCTTATGATGAAGCTCAATCCATTCAAGGAGCTGAGCCTATGGAACGAAAAGTCATTCTCGACCTGGCTGTTACGCTGGACGGATTCATCGAAGGCCCACAAGGAGAAATAGACTGGTGCATCATGGACGCCGATATGGGAATCCTGGGATTCTTGGAGCGGATCGACACGATCCTCTACGGGAGAAAGAGCTACGAGCTCTGGGGAGAGTACGCATTGCCGGCCGACTCGCCGCCGAGCGAGAAGGAACTGTGGGCGGCCGTCCACAGCAAGGAGAAGCATGTCTTCTCCAGGAGCTGGAGCAAGACGGAGTCGCGAGCGGTCTCCGTCCACGGTTCCGTCCGCGAGGAAGTGCTGGCGCTCAAGCAGAAGCCGGGAAAAGACATCTGGCTCTACGGCGGAGCCAGCCTGATCTCCACCTTCATCGAGCAAGAGCTCGTGGACGAGTACCGGCTGTCGGTCCACCCGGTCGCGCTCGGAGCAGGCAAGCCGCTGTTCACGGACATGAAGCAGCGGCTGGAGCTGGAGCTGATCGAGGCGAAGACATTCTCCTCCGGCGTCGTCCAGCTCCTCTACCGCAAGAAGGGAGCCTAGGCACAAGGCGGCCGCCCGAGCGCGGCAGGAATCCTTCGCCCGGAGTCGAATGCTACGGCGAGAGGACGGTGCGACGATGTACATCTGGCAAGGAAGCAACGTGCGGCTGAGGCCGATCGAGCCCGAGGACTGGGAGCTTTTCCATGACAACGACCTGGACTCCGAAGGAGCGCGCGCGGCGGATGCCGTGTACTTTCCCCGGTCGGAGGAAGGCACCCGCCGCTGGGCGGAGAAGAAGGCCGAGGAGGAGCCGCAAGGCGACAACATCTCGCTCGCGATCGAAACGCGGGAGGGCGAGCTCGTCGGCAGCATGGACGCGCATCACTGCGAGCCTCGCGACGGCAGCTTCCGCTACGGCATCGCGCTGTTCCGCCCGCATTGGCGCAGAGGCTACGCGTCGGAGGCGGTCCGCCTTCTGCTCCGGTACTACTTCCACGAGCTCCGCTACGAAAAGGCGACCGCGCACGTGTACGCCTTCAACGAGCCGTCGATGCGGTTCCAGGAAGCGCTCGGCTTCCGGCTGGAGGCCAGGCTGCGCGAGCAGATCTTCACGAACGGCCGCCGGCACGACGAGCTCATCTACGGCATGCTGCGGCGGGAATTCGATGCGCGCTTCGAAGAAGCATGAGAAAAAGCGAAGAGCCGCCCCTCGTTCCACGGAACGAAAGGCGGCCCTTCGGCCCTTATCCCGATCGCTACATGCCGCTTGCGGCCGTTGCCGATACGCGCCGCATCAGCGTCGCCGTGCCAGCCTTGCGGCCAGCGCCGCGATCGTCCGGCCGATCCGGGATCGGCTCCATCGGCCAGCCGGCGCTTCCGGCTGCAGCTCGCGAACCCATGCTCCGCTCCGTTCGTTCCTCCCGTACTCCTCCTGCCGGAACTGCTCCAGCTTTTCCGCCACATACGGCTCCACCATCCTGCTCCCATCTCCCATCCGATCTCATGCTCCAAGGGTATGCGGGAGAGATTGATAAGTATAATATAAGATTGAGCCGAATTCATAAGCAGCAGAGATGAATAGAGCACAAGGAGGAAGCATTCGATGAACCTGCACGCTTTGCGCCTGTTCCGCCATGTGGCCGATACGGGCAGCGTCACCCGAGCTTCCGAGCGGGTGAGCATCAGCCAGCCCGCGATCACGTCGCAAATCCGCAAGCTCGAAGGCGAGCTCGGCGTCCGGCTGCTGGAGCCCGACGGACGCGGCATCCGGCTGACCGACGCCGGCCGTCAGGTCGACGAGCTGGCTCGGCGGCTGTTCGCCGTGGAGCAGCAGATCGAGCGGCTGGCCCATGGCTACGCGGAAGGCAGCCGCGGCCAGATCCGGCTCGCCGCCACCTATCTGCCAGCCAATTACCTGCTCCCGGCCTGGCTCGCCCGCTTCCGGCAGCGGCACGAGGACGTCGAGCTGAGCGTGCGGACGACCAACTCGAGCGAGGCGATGCGGCTGCTGCTCGCCATGGAGGTCGACCTGGCGCTGTACGGCGGCTTGCCCGAGGCTCATCCGGCGGAAATCCGCGCCGAGGAGCTTTTTCGCGACGAGCTCTGGTTCGTCGTCTCCTCCTCGCATCGCTACGCCGGCCGCCAGGTGCCGCTGGAGCGGATGATGGCGGAGCCGTTCGTGCAGCGCGAGCCGGGCAGCTCGACCCGCGAGCGGCTGCTGGCGCTGTGCCGTACGCACAGCGTACCTGAGCCGACGATCTCGCTGCAGTTCAACGGCCTGCATGAATCGATCCGCGCCGTCTCCGCCGGGTACGGGGCCAGCTTCGTCTCCTCGCTCGTCGTGCGCGAGGCGGTGCGGCGGGGCGAGCTGAGCCGGGTCGAGATCGAAGGGGTGCAGCTGCACAACAGCATCGCTCTCTGCACCCGGAGGGGCGAGCCGCTGCCTCCGGCGGCGGCCGCTTTGGCCGAGCTGATCCGCAGCAGCGGCGCGGACGGCGGCAAGAGCGGCGGCTGACCGGCCGCAGCGAGCGCTGATCGGCCAGCGGGCGGCAGCACGAGCGAGGGCTAGGCGAGCGGCGGCGAGGCGTTGCCGAACTGATGGATGCCGAAGCGCGTCACGGTGGAGCCGAGGAGCGCTTCGCGCAGCGGATGCAGGCTTGGCGTCAGGCGCAGCTCAATGCCGGAGGCGGCCAGCCTTTCCAGCAGTCCCGTCATCCGGGTTACGGAGGACGGGACTTTTTCCACTCGGGAAATGGAATAGCCCGCGATCTCGTCGAACCGCTCGAAGCCGTCCGCCGGCAGCTCGTAGCGGTACAGCGCCGCCGACTGGATGCGCTCCAGCCAGCCGGACTCGACCGCCATCACCGCCGGCGCGGAGGTCGTGCCGAAGAAGCGCCGCTCGTCCTCCGCCGACATGCCCTCGCTCCTCCAGTAGACGATCCTCGGGCAGGCGCGCGGCACCCAGAACGTGAACTCCCGCTCCTCGTCGACCGCCCACACGACCGGCGGCAGCTCCGTCCGGTTCGCCTTCACCCGGGGGCGGAACACGTCGATGCCGCTCTCCTCGCTGAAATGATAGAGCTTCCTGATCGTCGCCCCCCCTTTCTCCAGATGGCCTTGGCGAGCGCGAACGCCGCCATGAGCGCCAGCGTCAGGGCAAGCAGCGTCAGAACGAGCAATGACGGCTCGACGGAGACGACGAACAAGCTGGAGTCCTCGTAGTCGAACGAGTCGGGGACGGCGGCCATCCGCCGCGCCCAGGCCCAGACCGCCAGGCCGAGCAGCGCCTGCGCCGCCAAGGCGAACAGCAGCGCCTGCAGCATCGTCTTCCTCATTGGACGGCCTCCGCGTCGCCGCTATCATGCCTTCTCAGGTTCATGCTTGTCCCTCGCTACCCGCGTCGTCTCGTTGCAAGAACTCATCCAGCTTGGACACGACCACTCGCAGCATACCCAGGGACTGAGCGAGCGAGCGGCTGCGGTCCTGGCGGATCATGCGGCAGCGGATGTCCGTCCCCCAAGAGGACGGAGCGTGAATCCATTCCATTTTCATGAAGGCGCCTCCTTTTTGTGTCGTCAGAACGAAATCATCCCGCCGCGCTCGTCGAAGACGGCGGTCGGGTTCCAAGCGATCTCCCACACGTTGCGCTCCGGGTCGGCGAAATAGGCGATCCGCCCTCCCCAGACGGCGTCACAGGGCTCTCGCAGCACCTCCGCCCCGGCTTGACGGACCGCCTGCAAGGCCGCGTCCACCTCTTCGCGTCGATCGACGTTGACGGCCAGCGTCACGGGGCGGTACGCCCCCGGTTGCTCCGGCAGCTGGATGCCCGCGTCCCGGGCCAGCTCGGCTGCCGGATACAGCGACAGCAGCACGCCGGCCGTGCGGAAGACGGCATAGGCATCCGAGCTGACCGGCAGCTCCTCCCAGCCGAGGCTGCGGTAGAACCGCCGAAGCTTGGGCAGCTCATAAGCGCCCAGCGTAATCAGGCTGACTCGTTGCGGAATCATGGCTTCTCCTCCTTGGTTCTGGTGGAATTCGTCGGTCGCCTCCGCAGCTCCTCCTCCATCCACTCGGACAGCGCCGCTTCTCCCCGGCCGCCGGACGACGAGCCGTTCAGCACGAGATCGGCATGCCGGCGGGCTCCAGCCGGAGCCTGACAGCCGCTCGTGCAGCCGGCGGGCAAGCGTCGTCTTGCCGCTGTCTGTACCTCCGGCGATGCCGATCGCAAGCGCTTTCACTTTTTCTTTCTCCCTCCGTCCTATCCCTCGTCATCTCCACATATGCTATACCAGCAAGTCCGCTTCGACAACCTGCCGAGAGGGGATATGACGAATGCCGACCATCCTGCTTCAACTCTCCTATCTGGTGCTGCTCGTCTGGGCCGTCTACAGCTTCGTCCAGGACTTGAAGGTGTCCCGCAAGGACTGGCTGGTGCTGCTGCTTCATCTGGCCGTCGCAATCATCTCGCTGAACTGGCTCCTGGATTCGCTCGGGTATAAGCTCTGACCCACGAGCCGGCAGCTTGGCCCCGGCAAAGGCAAGCCGAAAAACCGTTTCCCCCGCCGAGCGCGGGCGGAAACGGTTTTGTTATTATCGGCTGAGGCGAAGAGGCGCGCGGGGCGCGCATCCACGCCCGTTTTTGCCCCTGGATCGGCGAGCCGCCGCAGCGGATGGACATCCAAGTCCGTTTTTGCCCCTGGCTCGTAGCAGCTGGCGGGAGGATGGCGGAAGGCGGCCGGCTCGTTCGTGGCGTGCGGCCGGATCGAGATCGGCTACGGGTCGAGCAGGCCGTACTTGCGCCTGGCGCGGCCGAGGATCTTCAGCCAGGTGCCCGAGAACAGGGCGAGGAATACCACGTTGCTGAGCGCATGCGCCAGATCGAACGGAAAGCTCGCCGCGTAGGACGCGGCGATCGCCGGCCAGCTGAGGTCGCCGACGAAGCCGAGCAGCCCCCACAGGTTCATGATCCAGCCGAACAGGAAGCCCCAGGCGAAGCCGAACGCCGCCCGTCCCCACGCGCTGCCCATGAGGCGGGTGTGGCGCAGCAGTCCGGCGGTGAAGCCGATCATCCCCCAGCTGAACATCTGCCACGGCGTCCATGGGCCTTGGCCGAGGAACAGGTTGGAGACGATCGCGGCGATCGCGCCGACGAGGAAGCCGGCCTCGGCCCCGAACACGAGCGCCGCCATGATGACGATGAACGACACCGGCTGCACGCTCGGCAGCGCGACGAACGGAATGCGGCTCACCGCCGCGATCGCGCCGAGCATGGCGACGAGCAGCAGCTCCTCCGCCCGCAGCCGCCTCCGCTCGAAGCGGATGAAGAACGGCAGCATCGCCAGCCCGATCATGGCGAGACTGAGCGGCAAATACAGCTCGCGCCGCCACATCGCCAGCCCCATGAGCGCCAGCGCGCCAAGCAGGCACAGCGCGTAGACGCCCCTCATGCCGAGCTTAGGCATGGCCGAGGTCCCCCAGCGTCAGCAGCTCCGGCAGCAGCTCGCCGGCGGCGCGCCGGACGGACGTCGTATAGTAGTAGTTGTCGCTCATGAACGCGCGCGTCGGCTGCAGCCCCGCCATCCGGCCGTCGAACAGCAGTCCGCAGCGGTCGGCGTAGGCAGCGGCGAACTCGACGTCATGGGTGACCATGAGCAGCGTCGCGCCGCGCTCCCGGATGTCGCCGAGCAGCCCGGCGAGGCGATGCTTGGACTCGGGATCGAGCCCTTTGGTCGGCTCGTCGAGCAGCAGCAGCTCCGGCTGGCCGAGCAGCACGAGCAGCAGCGCCAGCTTCTGCTGCTGGCCGCCGCTGATGTCGTACGGATGCTTGTCCCGCAGCCCTTCCAGCTCCAGCAGCGCTTCGAGCTCCGCCAGCGGCGAAGCCGCTTCCTTCAGCCCGAGCCGGCGCAGCCGGTCCTCGAGCTGGGCGCCGACCGTATCGCGGGTGAAATAGAGGAGCGGATTCTGCGCGACGTAGCCGATGCGCCCGCGCAAGGCGGCGGCGCCGCGCAGGCGCGGCTCGCGGTCCTCCCGGCGGCCGGCTTCCGGCGAGCCGGGGCCTTGCGAAGCGGCAGCGGCGGAGCGAGCCCCTCCGCCGCTGCCACCTTCCGGGCGCGCATCTGGCCCGGCTAGGCCGCGCTGCGGCTGCGGCTCGCCGGAGCCTTTGCGACGGAGCAGCAGGCGGCGCAGCGAGCTGCCGGATGCCAGCGGCTCGCCGCCGAGCAGGATGCGGCCGCGCTGCGGCTCGAGCGCGCCCGCGATGCACTGGAGCAGCGTCGACTTGCCGGCGCCGTTGCTGCCCAGCAGCGCCATCCACTCGCCGCGCCGCACCTCGAGCGACAGCCGCGAGAGCACGAGCGGCTCGTCCTTGGCGTAGGCGAAGACGAGGTCGCGGCACTCCAGCAGCGGGCGCTCGGCGGGCGGAGCAGAGGCGGAGCGCCCGCTCGGGGCGGCCGATGCCAGGGCGACGGTCGCCGCGCTTGCGGAAGCTCCGGAGCCTAGAGACGCCACGGTCCCCGCGCTTGCCGAAGCTCCGAAGCCTTCAGGCGCCACGGTCGCCGCGCTTTCGGGAGCCGGCTGCCCAGCCGCAGAAACCGCTTCGCCGCCGCTGCCGGCCCTTTTGCCGGCCAGGCCCGGCGAAGCAAGCGCTGGCGCTTCCCGCTCGCCGCCCCGCTCCCCGCTCCGCCCGCGGCCGAGCTCCGGCCCGAGGCGCTCCAGCGCGCCGCGCAGCCAGGCGCGGCCTTCGCGCACGGTCAGCGGCACGTCCGCCACCGCCGGCTCCAGCGGCTCCGCATCGAGGCACAGCCGGGCTACTGCCGGCAGCAGGCGCGCCGACTCCAAGCGGCCTTCGCGCCAGATCGCGCGCGCCGCCTCGCGCGGCGGCGCGTCGACCGCGACGCGGCCCTCGCGCAGCAGCACGACGCGGCTCGCCAGCGGAAACAGATCCTCGTACCGGTGCTCGGAGAGAACCACCGTCAAGCCGAGCTCCTCGTTCAGCCGGGCGATCAGTCCGATGAACTCGCGCGCGGCGACGGGATCGAGCTGCGCCGTCGGCTCGTCGAGCAGCAGCACGCGCGGCCGCAGCGTCATGACCGACGCCAGGCTGAGCAGCTGCTTTTGCCCGCCCGACAGCTCGCTCGGAGCCCGGTGCAGCCAGCTCTCGATGCCGAAGAACGGCACGAGCTCCGCCAGCCGCCGCTGGATCGCCGCCGCCGGATAGCCGAGGTTCTCCATCGCGAACGTCAGCTCCTGCCACGCCGTGCTCATGACGATCTGGCTGTCCGGGTCCTGGAACACCATGCCGATCTCCTCGGCGGAGCGGGACTCGCTCAGCGCCTCCAGCGGCTCGCCCGCGTAGCGGATGACGCCCGTGCGCTCGCCCGCCGGCGCCGCCTCCCGCTTGAGCTGGCGCAGCAGCGTCGTCTTGCCCGAGCCGGACGGCCCGCAGAGGAGCACGAACTCCCCCTCCCGGATGGAGAGGCTCACGCCCTCCAGCTTCGGCTCCGCCGAGCCGGCGTAGCGGAAGCTCACATCTTCGATCTGATAAGACGCCAATGCAGCCTCTCCTTTCCGTTCATGAGGATGGGCAGCGCCAGAAAGAGCAGATAGCAGCCTAGATGCACCCAGCCGAGCGGCGTCTCCTGCAGCGGGTCGAGACGCGGGTAGACCTCATAGGCATGCACGCCCGTCGCGCGCCCGATGAGGATGTTGCTGCCGAGCAGCAGCAGCGCCCACAGGAACGCCCAGTCCCGGCCGTCCAGCCGCGAGGCGTCGGCGCTGCTGCGCGGGCCGATGCCGTAGCCGCGCGCGCGCATCGACAGCGCGGTCTGCAGCGCCTCCTCCAGCGACCAGGCGACGAGCGCATGCAGCGTCTCCATCCCCTCGCGCAGGTAGCGGCGGCGGCCCATGCGCTCCGGCAGGTCGCCCATCGCGCGCTGCACGGCCCGGATCTGGCCCAGCCGGCGCGTCAGCAGCGGCACGAAGCGCATCGACACCGTCACCGCGAACGCCGTCTGCGGAGCGACCGGCGCGAGCAGCCGCAGCAGCCGGCCGGAGTCCAGCACGAGGTTGAACGCCGTGAAGGCGATCAGCAGGCTCAGCAGCGCGGCCGCCGACAGCCCGCCGTAGGCGATCGCCTCCATCGTCACCGGCCGGTCGCGGAAGTAGAACAGGATCGTCGCGCCTCGGCTGGAGAACAGCGGGTTGGCGACGGCCGCGAGCAGCGCGATCAGGAGGTAGGCGGGCAGGCTGCGGCGCAGCCTGCGCCCGCCGTCGAGCGAGACGTTGAGCAGCACAGACGCCGCCAGCGTCATCCCGAGCAGCACCGGATGCCGGAACAGCATGCAGCACAGCAGCAGCAGGGCGAAGTAGGCGAAGGAGACGCGCGGATGGAGGCCGGCGAAGCCGAAGACCATCAGCCGCCGCCCTGCGAGGCGCTAGGAGCCCCGAGATCGTCGCCGTAGTCGAGCGTGTACCGCCATTCGATGACGTCGCCCGGCTCCACTTTGACCGCGCCGGCGCTCTTGCTCGAAAATTCGCCGTTCACGCTGTACAGCCAGCCGCTGCCCGGCCCTTCGTCGAACTCGTAGACGTTGCCGATGCCGCTCACGTAAGCGCCCGCGCCGCTGCCGCTGTGCTCCATCTGCACCTTCGCCGCGCGCGTCGCCTTCTGGAGCGCGTCGAGCACGGTGTCGCCTTTCTCGATCACCACCGTCTTGCCGGACAAAATCGCGCCCGTCTCCTCCGGGCCCGTCACGCTCAAGGACACCGTGTCCGCCCGGGGCGGCTTCGCCGTCGGGCTGGCCGCAGCCGAGCCGCCGCCCGGCTTGGCGCCGGAGGCCGGCGGCGCCGTCTTCGACGGCGCGGCGGACGGCGCTGCCCCCGCCGCAGGCGGCTTGGCCGCCGGCGACGCGGTCGGCTTCGGCGGCGACGCGCTGCCCGCCGGCACTGGCGGCGCGGACTCGCCGCCGCTGCCGCCGGCTGCAGGCGTCGCGGACGGCGGCGCCGACTCCGCCGATGGCGGCGGCCCGCCGGAGCCGCCTGCGCTCGGCGCCGGGGTCGCCGATGGCGGCTCGCTGCCGCCGGACGGGCTCGGCGCCGTCGCGGCCTCGCCGCCTTCCGCATCCGGCTGGCGCTGCGCCTCGCCCGCGCCGTCCTGCCGCCGCTCGGCCACCGCCCCGCTGTCCGGCTCTGCCTGAGGACCTCCCTCTCCGCCGCCGGCCGCCCCGGCGTACAGCCAGGCCGTGCCGGCCACGACGAGGACGGCGGCGAGCGCGCCGAGCGCTTTCCGATATCGTTTCAACCACTCGCTGAAGCTGTGCATCCCATCCCTCTCCCTGCAGCCGGACGCGCGCGTCCGGAACCTAAAAAGCATCCTCCCGCCGCAGGCGGAAAGATGCCGAAGAAGCTGCCTCATGGCCGGCTTCGAAGATGGAAGCGGACGCGCGGCGGCCGGCATCCTCCCATCCTCGTGGGCAAGACCGGTCTTGCGCCGGCGGGCAGGTCTCCTGGCTTCGCTTCATCGCGGGTCCGCCCTCCTTCCCGCTCTCCTTGTCCGGATCGCAGTGGAGCGGGCGGCCGCTCGGCGTTACAGTGGCGGGACCGCGCCGAATTCGCATCGGCTTCCCTATTAAGCTTCCGGAGCTGGTATCGGCTCCGGCAAGCGCCCGTCGGCTGATCGCGGGGCTCCGGCGCTGCCGGAGCCTGCTCGCGACCCTCAATCAGCCTCCATTGTAGCAGATTGCGGGCAAAAAGATAATTACAGGTTGCCGCCGCTTCCGCCGATAGAAGGGAAGCATCCCAATCTACCTACGGAGGTCATCCCATGCCGTCATCCATCTACGACTACTCCGCCGTCAGCATGTCCGGAAAGGAAGTCTCTCTCGACCGCTACAAGGACAAGGTGCTCCTGATCGTCAACACGGCGAGCGAGTGCGGCTTCACGTTCCAGTACCAGGATCTTCAGAAGCTGTACGACCGGTACAAGGACCGGGACTTCGTCGTCCTCGGCTTCCCCTGCAACCAGTTCGCGGATCAGGAGCCCGGCGACAACGGCGCGATCCATACGTTCTGCACGCTCCGCTACGGCGTGACGTTCCCGATGTTCAACAAGGTGGACGTGCGCGACGCCGGCGCCCACCCGCTGTTCGCCTATCTGTCGGAGGCGCTGCCGTTCGAGGGCTTCGACATGCGCCACCCGGTCGCCAAGATTCTCGTTCCGCTCATCGAGGAGCGCCATCCGCACTACATGCCCGGCAACTCCGTCAAATGGAACTTCACCAAGTTCCTCGTCGACCGGCAAGGCCGCGTCTCGCAGCGGTTCGAGGCGACGACCGACCCGCTCGACATGGAAGCGAGCATCGAGGCGCTGCTGTAACGCTGCTGCAAGCTCTCGACTCGACAGATCGCCCAGGCTCCATTAAGATGGAGTCGATTTGAATTCCAATCTTTTACAAGGAGAACGAATGCCTATGACTGCCGATCCGACACCGCTCGCCCGCTTCCTCCATGAAGCCAAGACCCGCGCCTACGCCGCTGGAGGAGCTCCCGCGGCTCCTTCGCGCCCGGGATCGAAGGACTACCCGTACGAGCAGGTCGAGTTCCGCTACCTGGACAGCTATGTCGGCGAGCTCGACTTCGCCGGCCAGGAAATCGTCTGGCGGAGCGGCGAAGCCGTCTGGGCGATGAATTATTACGGCCATACGCTCGTGCCCGAGCCGGACTTTCCCGAGTTCCTGCTGGAGGCGCTCCGCGCGGCTCCGGCCGAAGCGCCGCTGCGCGGGCCGGCCTTGTTCGAGTCCGATCGCTTCCGCTACGCCTGCTCCTGGGAGGGCGGCCTGGACCGGTTCGAAGGCCGGGAAGAAATCGTTCGGACGGACGGAACGCCGATCTTCCGGCTCGTCTTCCACGGAGGCGCGATCCGGCGGGAACCATAAGGCATGGCGCTCGTTGGAGCGGCAGCAAGCAAACGAGACGAAGCCGAAGGAATTCCTCCGGCTTCGTCTCGTTATGTTTCCATGCGGCCTTGGCCTCAGCTAGCAGGAGGCAGAGCCATGCGATGCGGCTTGGCGGTCGGCCGATAGGCGACGTTCCGAGCTTACGACGCCTGGAACGCTTAGCGGCTCTTTTTTCGCGCTTTTGACAGTCTAACGACGGAGCAGGGGCTTAGACCGCTGCAACGCCCTCGGTCAGCTTGCTTGGCGTGACTTTTTCACCGCTAAGCGTACCGCATGTCGTTAGGTCCGGCTGCGTCCCGTTTGGAGCCTGTCAACGCGTTGATTCGTCGTCAGCTTCCTGGCTTCCGGCAAATAGGTCGCGTGCACGACGGAACTGCCGCAGCAATCACTCCGTATGGCGAGCTCCTGCTGACGAATTTGCTGCCGACGGGCCTGCTGCCGAGACTCCATGCCGCCCCAGCCTGTTCGCCCCTGTCCGGGCCATGCGATTTTCGACAGGATGCAGCAGGTGCCGGCGGCAGGTCCTGGAGTCTCTGTTTTTGCACGTGCTTAACCTTCAGCGGCATTCATTGTTTACAGCCGGAAGGAAAACGAAACGGTCGGATTCGACGCGCTCACCGTATAGGTTCGGTTCGCCCCGCTTTCCCAGACGGCTGCTCCGGCGCCGTCTTTTTTGATCGCCTTGAACTGGATGCTCGCTCCCACGGGCAGCCTGGCCGTGACGGTCCAGGTCGGATAGGCCGCAGACGAGCCGGGCCCGACCGCCTTGGCGGCATCCCAGCTGCCCAGCTCGGGAATGCTGCCGGCGATGAACACGTTCTGGCCCATGACCGTCGTCGCGTTCTGGATCGTGAACGTCACCTGCACGAGGCTCTGGTCCGGCTTGGCCGCGCTGACCGCGCCGTCCTTGATCCAGGCTTCTCTGCCGGAGACGGCGTAGCCCGGCTGCTGCGCCGCGGGCAGCTGGCTGCCGTTCGAGCTGAAGATGACCTTGGCCTGGCTCCAGGAAGGGATCGCATAGCGGTACCAGCCGCCTCCCTCGTCCGTCATCGCCGTCCCCGGCCAGGCCGGACCGGTGCGGACCGGGCTGACGCTGTCGTCATAGTAGTACACGCTCGGCGCGCCCCAGCCGCTCGGCTTGTAGAAATGGACGACCAAGCCCGCCGCCGGCGTCTGCGTCGGCACCGGCGTCGCGCTCGGCGTGGCGCCCGGAGTCGCGGTCGGGCTTGGCGTCGCGGTCGGCGTCGCGGTCGGGCTCGGCGTCGCGGCTCCGTCCGGGTAGAGCACGGCGATCTTTCCGCCGCCGAGGGTGCCCGTGATGCGGCCTCCGGTCACCGTGAAGCTGCCGCCGCCGGAAGCGCGGTTCGCATAGGTGCCGCTCGCCAGGTTCGTCGGCGAGTCGATGCGGACCTCTCCGCCGAGATTGACGATGACCATGCCTTTCGTCCCGCGCTCGACCAGCATCGTCTGGCTTCCCTGGGTACGCAGGTACTCGCCTTGACCGGCCATCGCGTTGTGGAACTTGTTCACGGCGACGACGTCGGCGTCGCGCCACAGCCCGCGTCCCGGCTGGCCGAGCGGGCTGCCGAACTTGCCGCTGCCGGCCGGGCGGTCGAAGAACAGCGACGTCGTCTGCGCCCGCGCCGCGATCAGCGCCCAGCCCATCTTCAGCTGGTAGTCGGTCATGCCGGTCGACTCGCTGCTGTCGTTGGCGTACGTGTCATGCGACTCCACCCACGTGACGAGCTTGGACGGGCTGACGCTTCCGGCCTGCAGCGGCTGGGCCAGCGCCAAGTCCGGTCCGCCTCCGAAGCCGACCGCCCTCCGCACCTCATGCCCGTAGCTCGACGCCGTCAGGCTCATGTAGCTCGCATACCCGGCAAAGTTGTCGGCGCCGCCCTGAAGCACCTCGCCGTAGACGAACAGGTCCTGCCGGTTCGTCAGCGAGCCGAGCACGCGCGGCCAGAAGTTCGTGCCGCCCGGGTCCTCCGGCAGCTCGATATGCTTGGCGGCGTCGAAGCGGAATCCGTCCGCCCCGAGCGCCACCGCATCGTTCAGGAACGAGATGATCTTGTCCTGCAGCCCCGGATTGCCGGTGTTGAGGTCCGGCAAGCCGATGCCCCACTGCGTCACCTGCCAGCGGTCGTTCCAGTTGTCGACGCCGCGCGCCTCATGCCAATAAGAGGCATTGGTACGGATGTCGGGATCGACGTTCGCCGCAGGCGTGTAGGTCAGATTGCCGCCGCCGGCGTTGCCGGTATGGTTGGCGACGACGTCGACGATGATGTCGATGCCGTACTTCTCCGCTTCCGCGCACAGCTGGCGGAACTGCTCGCGCGTGCCGAGCTGCGCGTTGCCGATCGCGAAGTTCGTCGGCTGATACAGCACCCACCACTGGCTGCCTGCCGTCAGCGGCTCCTTGCTCCCCTGGATCGGGGACGTCTGGATCGACTTGAAGCCCGCGGCCGCGATCGCCGGCAGCTGCGCCTTGATGTTGTCGAACGACCAGTTCCACGCATGAAAGATGACGCCGTCCTTGGCGTCCGCCGGCAAGCCGTACTCCTGCCCCGCCGCTGCGGCCGTTCCGGCGGCCAGTCCGCTCGGCCCTCCGGGAGCGAGACCCGCCCCGGCGATCGTCTGGAGCAGCAGCGCGCCGGCCAGGGCGGCTCCCCAGCGGGTTTTAACCTTGTTGAACATCAATCGATCTCCTTTGCCAATGGGATGAATAAGGTCGTGCAGAGGCTGACGCCGTCAGCCGGCCAGGCTCCATCTCCCCCTCTCCGCCCTGACTGCCCAGTCCGTCCTGTCCGGAGCGGATAAGCCCTTGCGGGACAGCAGGCGGAGGCCGGCTCCCCGGGTCGGACTCGGCGGTCAACGCTTCTGCGCAAACGCTTGCATTTTGTGCCTCCTCATTATGCAAGCGTTTGCAACACCTGTCAAGATTCCTTTCCGCCCATGCGAAAAGACGGTCCCGCAGGCCTATGCGCCTGACGGGACCGTCTCTTTTGGCTGATCGCTGCCGCCCGGGCAGGTCTCGAGCGGCGCCTTGGGCTGGACCCGGCGCAGCCGTCCGCCGGACCGGACGCGGGCCGCCGCGTCAGCGCTGCAGCACCGCGATCGCGCCGGGCGCGAGGCTGCCGGCCAGCTTGCCGCTGGTGACGGAGAACGTGCCGCCGCCGGATGACTTGCTCTTGTAGCTGCCGGACGGCAGCGCGGTTTCCGCTTCCACTTCGGCGGCCGATGCGCCGGCGTTGAGCAGCACGGCTCCCTTTTCCCCGCGCTCGATCAGCAGCACGTCCGGACCGAGCGCCATCAGCCGCTCGCCCTCGCCCGCCATCGCGTTGTGGAACCGGTTCAGCGCCGCGACGTCCGGGTCCAGCCACAGCTCGCTGCCCGGCTCTCCGATGCGGGCCGCGAACTTGCCCCCGCCCGCCGGGCGGTTGAAGAACAGCGGATTCGAGCCGGCGCGCGAGGCGACGATCGCCCAGCCGAGCTTCAGCTGCGCGTCCGTCATCGCGGTCGATTCCTCGCTGTCGTTGGCATACGTGTCATGCGATTCGACCCAGGTCACGAGCTTGGACGGATCGACTCCGCTCGCCTTGAAGTCCTCCGCCAGTGCCACATCCGGCGCTCCGCCGAAGCCGACCGCGTGACGCACCGCCTCGCCGTAGCGCGAAGCGGTCAGATGCAGGAACTCGGCATACGAAGGGTAGCGGTCCGCGCCGCCCTGCAGCACCTCGCCGTAAAGGAAGAGCCGGTCCTTGCCTTCCAGCGAGCCGAGCACCCGCGGCCAGAAGTTCGACGGCGTCCGGTCGTCCGGCAGCTCGATGTGCTTCGCCGCATCGAAGCGGAACCCGTCCGCGCCGAGCGCGACCGCATCGTTCAGGAAGGCGATCACCTTGTCCTGCAGCGCTTCGTTGGCCGTGTTGAGATCCGGCAGGCCGATGCCCCACTGCGTCACCTGGCCGCGGGCGTTCCAGTCGAGCACGCCTTTGGCCTCATGCCAGAAGTCCGGATTCGCGAGCAGCTCCGGGTCGACGTTCTTGGCCGGCTGATGCGCCAGCTCTCCGCCGCCCGCGTTGCCCATATGGTTGGCGACGACGTCGACGATGATGCTGATGCCGTGCTTCTCCGCCTCCTCGCACAGCTGCCGGAACTGCTCCCGCGTCCCGAGCTGCGAGCTGCCGATGCCGAAGCCGGTCGGCTGGTACAGAATCCACCACTGGCTGCCGTCCGTCAGCGGCTCCTTGTTCGGCTGCACCGGCGATGTCTGCACCGACTTGAAGCCTGCCTCGGCGAGCTCCGGCAGCTTGGCCCGGATCGCGTCGAACGACCAGTTCCAGGCGTGGAAAATGACTCCGTCCTCCGTCTTCTCGGGCAGTCCCCCGAGCGCATCCGCATCCGCATCGCTGGAAATCCTCCCGCTCATGAAGCCGGCGTAGATGACGCTGAGCAGGACCAGCAGCAGGATGGCACCGACAAGGGCGAATGCCCAGCGGGGAACCTTCTTCTCTTGTTCTTGGGTTTCGTTCATGGCGGTTCGTGTCGTCCCTTCTGACCCCTGTCTAAAGCTTCTACTGGACAGCATATCCAATGGCACGCTGCGATGGCAAGGCGGTCGCCGCCGGCGGAACAAAGTTTGTCCGATCCGCCCGGCTCGCCGAGGGCAAGCGTGCGGCGCCGAGCAGGCTCCGCGCCTAAGACAGGCTAGTTGCGCGCAAACGTTTTCTTTCGCCTCATCATTATGCGGAGCGGCAGGCCGCCCTGTCAACCGCCCTTATACCGGCCTCGGGCTCCAGAGCCTTGTCGCGACAGCAGCCGAGCGAAAAGGCTCGGCTCGCTCCGGCTCTGCCGATCTCCTTCTCATGGCGGAAGACAAAAAAACCTTCCCCCGATCGGAGGAAGGTCTGAAAATGCCCTCGCCGCGCCTGCCTCAGGCGCGGTCCGCGTAGACCGCCATCGCGTCCTTCATGAACGCAGCCAGCCCTGCGCCGAAGCGGTCGATGCTGGCCGTGAAGCGCTCGTCGGCGACGTACATCTCGCCTAGCTGGCGGAACATCTCCGGCGAATAGGCTGTGAACCGCTGCAGGAACGCGTACCACTCTCCGATCGCCGCCTGCGCTTCCTCCGACTCGGGCGGCAGCTCCCGCAGCGACGCCAGCCGGCGGTACAGCGCGTTCATCTCCTGCTGCCCCTGCTCGCCCATCGCTCCGGCCTGCCCGCTCGCCTCGTCGACGGCCTTGTCGCCCCAGCGCTCCCGCGCTTCCTGCTCGTGCGGATTCGACCCGAAGTCGAACCCTTCGAACCGTTCTCTATCGCTCATGTCCCTCTCTCCTCGTTCATGCTGGATGGTCCGCTCGACGTTGGCGATCAAGGCGTCCAGGCGACGCCGCTTCTCCAGCAGCAGGTCGCGGTGCAGCCGCAGCGCTTGCTCCTCGCGGTAGCCGGGATCGTGCAGGATCGCCTTGATCTGCTTCAAAGGGAAGCCGAGCTCGCGGAAGAACAGAATCTGCTGCAGTCTCTTCAGGTCGCGCGGCGAGTACAGCCGGTAGCCCGACTCGGTCGCTTCCTCCGGATGAAGCAGCCCGATCTCGTCATAATGATGCAGCGTCCGGACGCTCACCCCGGCCAGCTCCGCCGCTTCCTTCACCTTCAGCATCTGTTCCCCGCCTCCCTTCCGCCTCAGCATAAGGCCTCACGCTGCGTGAGGGTCAACCGTTTTTTTTCGGGACGAGGAGCCTTTGTATGTTATAGTGGAAAAAAAGCTCATCCGCCAAAGGAGGCCATCCGTTCCCGCCATGATTCCGCATCGTTCTTTCCTGCCGTCCCGCCTGCGCCGGCTGCTGCCGCTAGCCGGTCTCGCCCTGCTGCTGCTGCTCGCCGCCTGCAGCGGAGGCACCGCTCCCGCTGTCGAAGGCAACAGCGAGTCCGGCTCCCATGCCGGCCATGCCGACCAAGCCTCCGGCGACCTTCGCGAGGAGACGGCTTCGGCCGATACGCTGCCAAAGTTCCTCGACGCGCAGCCGGAGCAGATCCGCATCGTCTATGCCGCTTCCGCCAAAGCCTCCGAGCTGCTCTCGACGATGCCGTGCTACTGCGGCTGCATGGAGAGCGTCGGGCATAAGAGCAACCTGAACTGCTTCGTCAACGAGCTGCGCGAGGACGGCTCCGTCGTCTGGGACGACCATGGCACCCGCTGCGGCGTCTGCCTGCAGATCGCCGCCGAGTCCATCTCGATGATGACCGAAGGCAAATCGACGGACGAGATCCGCCAGACGATCGAGGACATGTACGCCGCTTGAGGAGCGACAGGGCGCATGCCTCGCGGGGCAGCGCAGCCTGACGTCCATAAGGACTTTTGATCGCCGCTTCCCCTCCAGTGTAGCCGACCCTTCCCCGCTTGAAAAGTTCCTCCCGACTTCGGTCGCGCACGGCGCGGGCCCGCCGATATGGCTCGCGCCATGAATGCCGTCCTTGCTCGGATGGCGGGAGACCGGCCGTTTTGTAATGGGAATGACATGTCCCGTTCAGGCTCTTTTCAGCTTCGGGCTCTATACTAAGTGCATGACCCCCCTTTGAATATAGCAACGCCTTGGGCCCCCGGCTTTCAGCCGGAGGGCCGCTTTTTTTTGGAGCTTCGGCTCCTGGAGCTGCCGTTTCCGAGCGCAGGCGCGCGAAAAGGCTTCCGCCGCTTTCGACGGAAGCCTTTCTTTCTTCGGCCGCTAGAGCGCCTTCGGGATCAAGTTGACGTGATCCAAGTCTTTGCCTTTGACGTCGTTGAAGATGAAGTCGAGCTGGTAGTCCCCGCGCACGTAGCTGAGCTTCTTCTGCTGCTTGCCGGCCGACGTGAAGACGGTGGACGCCTGCGGCATGAACCACTTCTGGACGAGCAGGTCGCGGGTCATGCCGCCGATGTTCGTCTGGCGCTCGACGTTCGTGCCGAAGTAGCGCATCTCGGCGACGACGTTGTCGCCGTCGTAGCGGAGCGCGTAGCCGGGATGGCCCATCTCGGCATGATAGACGTCGAAGCCGTTCGCCGTCTTGCGCGGCTCCGGCGCCTTGCCGATCGCGTCGATGACCTGCTGGCGGGTCGTCTCGCCGATCGCGAAGCCGTTGAAGTCCGGGAACTGTCCTTGGAGCGCCGGCTTGTACATCGCCATCAGCTTCTCCGCGGCCATCTTCGAGGCCGACGCCGCTGCGGCCGGCTTGGCCGCGGCATGCGCCGCCTCCTGCGGGAGCGAGGCTCCGAATCCGGCGACGACAGCCGCCGCCAGCACCGAGAGGGCGGCTTTTCTAACGTTGGTGGTCATGAGGAACGCCTCCTTTTGGTTCTATTACCCATCCACGGGACGATCGGCCCGCTTTGGAGTAAACATTTTAGTTATAAATAATTAACGTACATGGATTCAGACGGAGCGAGCTGCGGAAAGGTTGCAGATGCTGGGCCAGACCAGGGAGCCGAGAGCGCCTTGAATCGCGGGAATCCGGGGCTTCGGCTCCATCAGGGAGCGGAGAACGCCTTGGCTTGATTCCACGGAAGGCGGCTGCACCGGCGATCCTTCATTGAAAAAAAGCGCCCCGCCCTGCACAGATGCAGGGCGGGACGCTTGTTCCTCATTCCAGGCCGGGCGCTCCGCCCAGCCCGATGCCTTCCAGCAGCAGCGCGCCGCCGCTCGCCTTGACGACGAGCCGGCGCAGCCCCGGCTCCGGCTGCGGCAGGCCGCCGAGCTCGGCCTCGCTCCACTCGCCGCCGGCGGCCAGCCGGCCGATCGGGCGGCCGTCCAGCTCGAGCTCGGCCGCGGCTCCCGGCTCGGCGCCGCGCAGGCGCAGCCGGACGCCGAAGCCGGCTGCCGCCTCGCTCCCGCCTGGGCCTGCCGGCTCCGCCGCGTCGTCGCTGCCGCCCGCTTGGATGCCGCCGCCGGCCTCCGTCGCTTCACCGGCTGCCGCCGCATCCGCCTGATCCGCGCCAGCAGCCGCCTCGGCGCGCGCGGCCGCTTCTGCGGCCAGCGGCGCGAGGAACTCGTACGCCGTCCACGCTCCTGCCGGCAGCTCGACGCACAGCCCGTCGCCGACATTCCATGGATGCCAGCCCGGCTCCGTCGGCGGCAGATGCGGCGCTCCGTCCAGCCGGCGGATCGCCAGGCCGTCGCCGCGGCGATAGCCGCTTTCCCAGTCGATGCGCTCCGCTCCGCCGAGGCCGAAGCTTTCTCCCTCGCCCTTGTAGCCGTAATGGATGGCCGGGATGCGCACCGGCAGACGCCGCAGCAGCGCGTTCACGACCTCGGGGCGGTAGTCGACCGCCGCGAGCGGGAGGCCGTCCAGATAGCTGCCGAGGATGCGCTCCGCCTCCTCGGGCTCCGGCTTGGCGCCGCCCTCCAGCCAAGCCCCGAGCTTCTCCCAGCCGTCCGGCTTGCGCACCGAGCAGGGGGAATTGACCGTGTCCATCTTTTTCCACGTCCAGAAGTTCCAGCCGATGCCGTGGTCCTCGAACAGCCGGAATCCGCCCGCGTACCAGTCCAGGTCGTTCTCCCCGCCCTCGCCCATGAAGATCGGCGCGTCCCACTCGTCGCGGAAGTCGAGGTACTTCTGGATGCTCTCGGTGTCGGGGTTGTTCCAGTACTTGTGGAACTGGTAGAGCACGTTGCCGTCGAGCTTCTCCGTGAAGATGCTGAAGTCCGTCGACCAGTGCACGCCCTCGACGATAATGAGGTGGCGGTCGTCGACCTCGCGGATCGCGGCGATCATGTCGCGGTACAGCGGCTCGACGCGGTCGTTGTACTGCCCGTGGAACTCCGGCAGCGGCTCGTTGAGCAGGTCGTAGCCGGCGACGATCCACTCGTCGCGGTAGCGGCGAGCGAGGTAGCGCCACAGGTCGATCGATGCCTGGCGATGCTCCGGCGAGGTGAACAGCTCCGGCTCGTCGCGCTCGCAGTCGTCGATGTTGGCTCCGGTCTGGCCGCCCGGCGCGCCGTGCATGTCGAGGATGACGTAGAGGCCCCAGGTGCGGCACCAGCCGACGACGTTGTCGAGCCGTCCCACCTGGAAGGCGTTGTAGCCGTCCTCGTTCAGCGGGCCTTCGAGCAGCTTGCGCGAGTTGAACGGCACGCGCACCGAGTTGAAGCCCTCCATCGCCAGCCGGCGGATGTCCTCCTCGGCCGTATAGCGTTCAAAATAGGTCTGCCAGAACGCCTCCGCCCCGCTCTCGCCGAGCAGGCCGGACACCATCGCCTCGATGCGGCGCGGCCGATCGCCCTGCTTCGGCATCTTCCACATGTAACCTTCCGGCAGCAGCCAGCTGCCGAGGCCGACTCCGCGCAGCATGAGCTCCTCGCCGCGTCCGTTCACGAGACGCTTGCCGTCGGCCTTGACCCAGCCGTCGACCTCGGACTGCCGGTACGGTTGGTTCGTCGTCATCGTTGGTCCTCCTTCGTTTTGATTCGTTGTCATCGATTGCGAAAGGCGGTCTGACCCGACTCCGCTCCCTCGCGGGTCAGGCGGCGCGCCTATCCGCCCGACCCGCCCAAGGCGGCTCTACTTTCCTACGCCGCCGCCCTGGCGCAGGCTGCGGAACTCCAGCGGCGTGATGCCCTCGGTTTCCTTGAACACGCGCGTGAAGTGCTTGACGTTGTCGAAGCCGGACTGCGCGCTGATCTCGTACACCTTGAGCTCGGAGCCGGCGAGCAGGTCCTTGGCCCGGTTCAGCCGGAGCTTGCGCAGGTACGACGAGAAGCTCTCCCCCGTATGCTCCTTGAACGCCTGGCTGAAGTACGTATAGTTGAGCGAGATATGGTTGCTCACGACCGCCATGTTGACGTCCTCGGCATAATGCTCCAGCAGGTACTCGACCGCCTTCTGCATGTCCTTGCGGTCCGCATGCGCGCCGCGCACCCGGCCGACGAACTCGTCCAGCCGCTCCAGCAGCTGCTCCGCATGGCGGTAATAGTCCTCGAACCGCTCGAAGTTCTCGATATGCCCGGCGCTCTTGTACAGCCGCAGGATGTCGACCGACTCCTCGCCGTAGCTGCGGAAGACGCGGTCGAACACATCCTCGTTCAGCCGCCGGCTGATCGCCTCGAGGTAGCCGATCTCGCACCGGCCGATGACGCGGATGTCGAGGATGCCTTGCAGCAGCCGCTTCATCTCCGCCAGCCGTCCGGTGCCGAGCAGGTTGGACAGCCGGTGGATCGCCTCGTCGGGCACCTGGCAGCCCGCGCTCAGGCTGCGCACGCTGTCATAGGCGAGCAGCGTCGCTTCGGGATGCAGAAGGAAATACTTCTGCGCTTGCTGCGCCTGGCTGTAGGCGCGCCGCAGCTGGCCCGGCCCGGAAGCCCGGGAGCCGAGCGACAGCCGGCAGCGCAGCAGGACATGGCCGTCCAGCCTCGCTCCGAGCCGCCTGAGCAGCTCCTCGTCCGCTGCCGCCAGCATCAGGTCGCCGCCGCGAAGCTGCCGCAGCGCCCATGTCCGGCCGCCGGTCTCCTCCAGCAGCGGACGGACGAGCGCTTGCAGCTGCGGGCCTTCGCCGCCGCCGGCGGCGCGCAGGATGCCGACCGCATAGTCGCCGGCGAGCCAGCCGAGGCCGGCCGCCTCCAGCGCTCCGGCGCCCGGCGCGGCTTCTCCGGCCAGCAGCGAGCGCAGCAGCTCGCCTGCCCGCGCCTCGCGGTCCGCGGGCGCAGCCGTGCCGCCCGATCCGTCTGCCCTGCGCTCCAGCTCGCCCTCGAGACGCTCCAGCACGTCGAACAGCTCCTCGCGCACGATCGGCTTGAGCAAGTATTCCTTGGCCTGGTACCGGATCGCGGCGCGGGCGTAAGGAAAGTCGTCATGTCCGCTCAGGATGATGACGAGCGGCGGCGGTCCCGCAAGATGCAGAGCGGCCGCCGGAGCGCCCTCGACGACGGCTTCGCGCCCGGACCCTGCGTCCCGGCCCGCCGCGGTCCCCTCCGCTGCCGCGCCGAGGCCGAAGCCGAGACCGAGGCCGAATGCCCGGCCTCCGGCTCCGCCCGCTTCCCCTGCTTCGCCGGGCCGGCCCTCCTCGTACAGCCGCTCCAGCAGGCCGAGGCCGTCCAGCACCGGCATGCGGATGTCGGTAATCATCAGATCGGCCGGACTTGCGGCGAGCTCCTCCAGCGCCTCGCGCCCGTTCTCCGCGAAGCGGAATGCGTAGCGTCCGGGGAACTGCCGCTCGATCATCGCCTTCAGGCCGAGCCGGATGTTCTTTTCGTCGTCAACGATCAGCAGGTTGCGCATCAGCGCGGTTCACCTCCGGTCAGGATGAGATGGGGCAGCGTCATGACGACCTTCGTGAAGCTTCCTTCGACGCTCTCGACGCGCAAGCCGTACTCCTGGCCATAGCTCATGACGAGCCGGTGGTCGACGTTGCGCAGCCCGATGCCGCTGCCTTCGCCGCGACGCGCCTCCGTCCGGCTGCGCCGTTCCCGGTAGTCGGCCTCCTCCATGCGCAGCATGCCGTTCAGGAGCCGCAGCTGCTCGCCGGGGATGCCGCAGCCGTTGTCCGTCACCTCGATGACGCAGTCGTCGAGACGGACGAATGCCGACACCGTGACCGTCAGCTTGCCCGAGTCGGAGTCCAGATCGTCCATCCCGTGCTTGACGGCGTTCTCGACGATCGGCTGCAGCGACATCTTGAGCACCTCCTGCTCCAGGCATTCCGGCGCGATGTCCAGCCGCAGCTCCAGCTTGCCGTCGTAGCGGACGTTCATGATGGCGATGTAGTTCTGGATATGCTGCACCTCGTCCCGCAGCCGCACGTGCCCGCGCGTCCACTGCAGGCTGTAGCGCATCATGCCGCCGAGCGAGGTGAGCGCGTCGGAGATCGTGTACTGCCCCTCGATCTCGGCGAGCATCTTGAGGTTCTCCAGCGTGTTGTACAGAAAATGCGAGTCGATCTGGTTCTTGAGCGAGCGCAGCTCCGCTTCCTTGCCGGCCGCCTGGCGATTGACCTGCTGGGCGATGAGCTCGTTGATCTTGCGCAGCAGCTGGCGGTAATGGTGGCCGAGCTCGCCGACCTCGTCGCTGCCCGCCACGGGCACGTCGACGTGGAAATCGCCGGAGCGCACCTTTTTCATCGAGTCCTGAAGCACCCGCAGCCGCTTGAGGATAAGCGAATGCATGAAGAACGACAGCAGGCTGAGCAGCGCCATGAGCCCGATGATGACGACGAGGAACAGGTTGCGCGTGCGCTGGATGTCGGCCAGCGTGTCGTCGAGCTTCACCAGGTTCACCAGATGGATGTCGAGCCTCGGCAAATAGGAGGAGATCGCCATGTAGGAGCTGCGGCCGAGCTCGAAGCGGGACACCTGCTTGGCTTCCGACTGCGGCAACGATGCGCGGCCGATCAGGCTGGCGGGCGTCGCCTCGCCGAACAGCTCGGCCGAGCCGTCCGTGTATACGGCGCCGTCGCGGCTGACCGCGATCAGCTGGGAGGTCGGGTCCTGCACCGAGCCGTAGGTGTTCATGAAAAAGTTGCGGACGTCCATCGACACTTCCAGGATGCCTCCGTGCTCGCCGCCCGGATAAGTGTACTGGCGCAGCAGCGACACCTGCGACACCTCTCCGGCCGCACCGTCCGACGTGCCGCTGAGCAGCTCCCGGTTCTCTCCGATCTCCCACCAGACCATGCCCTGCTGCGCGACGACTTTGTCGTACCACAGCTTATCCTTGATCCGGGACTCCTTCAGCACGACCGGCCAAAACTCGCGGACGTACGGATTGCTCGTGAACAGGCGGATGTTGGCGATGCGCGGGTTGTTGAACAGGAAGTACTGGAAGCTCGCGAACGTACGGTTCTTGAACTCGATCAGCCAGGCCGTGTCCATGTCCTCCTGCAGCTCCAGGTAGTCGTTCATCTCGCGGTTGGACAGAGCCAGCTGGCCGGTCCACTCCATCACCTCGATGTTGTTCTGGATGTTCGTCCGCTCGATGTCGAGGATGTTCTCGTTCTTTTTGGTCAGCTCCTTCATCGCGCGGTCGGCCGCGTCGCTCCAGGCATACCAGGCGAACAGCAGCATCGGGATGAAGATAATGAGCACGAACGAAAGAGCCAGCTTCACCTGCAAGGACAGGCTGCCCGTATAATCCCTGATCCTTGCCGTCCATCGCTTCGCTGCCACGCGTTCGTCCTCCGCCTCATTCTGGGATGGAGCAAGCCCGGTCTCCGATCGGCGTCGGTCGACGCGCGGCGGAGCCAGGCTTGCGGGTGGGCTTCCGGCTCGGAAGCGCGGCCGGACGGCCGCGCTCCCGGGGAGCGGATCCTTATTTTTTCATCGATTCCAGCTTGGCGAGGTTCTCCTCGTACTTCGTCTGGCGATACGCTTCGATCGCCTCCTGCTGGGTACGGTCCTTCACGTACTCGTCGAAAATCTGATCGAACTCGGCATCGGACTTGGCGAGCAGCATCTTCGGCAGCGCCTTGGCCCAGTTGCGGTTGTTCTTGCTGTTCGCGACGCCTTCCTTGCTCGTCGGATCCGGATCCATGTTGTCGAACTCGGCCATGCTGATCGCCTTGCCCTTCGTCCAGTCCTCCAGCTGCTTCGACGGCTCGACGCTAGGCGGCGCCCATTGCAGGTTCATGTTCGTGTCCATGAGCATCCAGTACGTGTAGGAAGCCCCGTACTTCTGATCGAATGCCGCGCGGTCCTTGTTCAGCAGCTCGAGCACTTCCGGCTTGAACTGGTCTTTGCCGTCAATCGTATCATAAGTCACGCCTTTTTCGCCCAAGAACATGTCTTTGTTGCCCTCTTCGCTCATCAGGTAGCTGAGGAACGAGATCGCGCGCTTCTTGTCCTTGACGTTCTTGGAGATGAGCGTGACCGTCCAGCCGGAGATGCCGGGGCCGGACAGCGTCGGCTGGTCGCCGGCGGCGTTTTTCGGACCTTCGACGGCGATATAGACCGAGTTCGGGTCCTTCTGGAACAGCGACAGGTTCTGGTTGGCGAAGTCGGAGCGCTGATAGAGCATCGCGAAGTAGCGGCCCTGAGCGATCTTCTCTTCCATCTGCGGACGCTTGTCGATGAAGATGTCCTTGGCGAGCAGGCCGTCCTGGTTCGCCTGGCGGAACACCTTCAGCCACTTCAGGTACTCCGGATCCAGGCGGCGGTCGTACAGCTTGCCGTCTTTTTGACGCGGAATGGCGAGGAAGTTCTGCAGGTAGTCGTTGAGGGAGTCGTTGCCGACCGTATCATTGAACTCATGCAGGCCGATCGGGATCAGCGGCTGGCCGTTGACTTCCGGGAACTTCTCCTTGGCGGCCTTCAGCGCGTTCAGGAAGCCCTCCGGCGTGCTCATGTCCGGGCTGCCGATCGCTTCGTACATGTCCTTGCGGACGACGAACGTCTGGTTCGACGTGAAGTTCTCGCCGTATTTCTCATAGTCCGACTGCGAAGACGATGCGTTCGGGTAGCCGTAGATGTTGCCGTCCGGCTGCGTGTACCAGCCGACCTTCGCCGGGTCGGCGACCTTGAAGAAGTACGGATCGTACTCGTCGGCCAGCTCGTTGAGCGGCAGCACCAGCTTGCCGGCGATCATCTTCTTGACCGCTTCCTCGTACCAGCCGAGGGTGATGAAGTCAGGCAGCGAGCCGGACGCCATCATCGTGTTCAGCTTCTCGTTCTCGTTGCCGGCCGGCACGATGAAGTTCAGCTTTACGCCGGTCTTCTTCGTGATGTATTCGGCCGTGGCGTCGCCGCCCCATTTTTTGTTGAACCAGCTGAAGTTGATGTACCAGTCGAAGGTGATCGGAGACGTGTCGGACTGCCAGCCTGGCGCGGCGTCCCCGGACGGAGCCGGTGAAGCGGACGCTTCCGTATTCGTGGAGGACGGAGCCGGGCTCGCGCCGGAATCTCCGCTGTTGCCGGCATTGGTGCCGCCGTTGTTGCCGGAGCAGGCCGCGACCGAGAAGGTCATGGCGAGAGCCAGCAGGGTTGTGGCTGCTTTGCGCATCTTACCCATTGTGAGGATGCCCCTTTTCTATCAGGTAGTGGATGTATGAGTCAAGTCAGCCCTTGATGGAGCCGATCATGAATCCTTTGACGAAGTACTTCTGCAGGAACGGATACGCGATGACGATCGGCGCGGTGGTGACGACCATCGTAGCCAGCTTGAGCGACTGGCTCGACACCGAGATCGTCATGCCGCTCGGCATGGCGCCGAGCATCTGGTTGGAGCTCGATTGGGCGACGACCCGGTAGAGGAACGTCTGGATCGGCTGCATGTCGGTGTTGTTGATGTAGATCATCCCCGTAAAGTAATCGTTCCACTGGTAGACTCCGTGGAACAGGGCGATCGTCGCGATGACGGGCATCGACACCGGAATGACGACGCGGGTGAAGATCGTCAGGTCGTTCGCGCCGTCGATCTTGGCCGCCTCCTCCAGCCCCGCCGGAATCTCGCGGAAGAAGCTGAGGAAGATGATGAGGTCGAAGAAGCTGAACGCGGCCGGGATGATGTACACGAGGAAGTTGTCGAGCAGGCCGAGATCGCGGATGAGCAGATAGTACGGGATCAGGCCGCCGCTGAAGAACATCGTGAACGTGCCGAGCAGCATGTAGACGTTGCGGCCGATCAGCTCGCGGCGGCTGACCGCGTAGGCGACCATCGCCGTGAAGAACACGTGCACGACGACGCCTAGAAGCGTCTTGGCGATGGTGATGCCCATCGCGGTCATGATGCCTTCGCTGCGGAACACCGCGATGAAGCTGTCGAGGCTGAACTGCCGCGGCCACCAGTAGATGCCGCCGCGCATCGCGTCCTGGCCGTCGTTGAAGGCGTTGACGAGCACGTACCAGATCGGGTAGAGCGTCACGAAGCAGATCGCGAGCATGAGGATCGAGTTGAAGATTCCGAACGCCGCTTCGCCGCGCGTCTGGCGCTTGAGACTGAACATGAGGGGTCCTCCTTTCTAGAACAGCGACGTTCCGTTCATTTTCTTCGTAAGCGTATTCGCTCCGAGCAGCAGGGCGAGCGCGATGACCGACTTGAGCAGGCCGACCGCCGTGGCGTACGAGTAGCGTCCGTCGGCGAGGCCGGTCTGGTAGACGTACACGTCGATGACATTGCTGGCGCTTTCGTTGAGCGAGTTGCGCAGCACGAGGATCTGGTCGAAGTTGGAGTTCAGCACGCCGCTGACGGCGAGGATGAACAGGATCGTGATCGTGCCCATGATCGAGGGCAGCGTGATGTTCCAGATTTTTTGGAACCGTCCGGCCCCGTCGATCGTCGCCGCCTCGAACAGCTCCGGGGAGACGCTGCTGATCGCCGCCAGATAGATGATCGCGGACCAGCCGAGTTCCTTCCAGATGTCCGAGGCGATGATGATCGTCCAGAAGTATTTCGGATCGGCCAGATAGGTGATAGGGGAATCGATTACATTCAACGCCATCAGCACTTTATTGATGATGCCTACGTCTGCCAGCCACGTCGTCAGGATGCCGCCGAGAATGACCCAGCTCAGGAAGTGGGGCAGGTAGGTGATCGTTTGGATCGATTTTTTGAACAGCACCGAGCGGACCTCGTTCAGCAGCAGGGCGAAGATAATCGGGAGCGGGAAGCCGATCACCAGCTTGATGAGGCTGATGCCGAGCGTGTTGCGCACGACGTTCCACACGTCCTCGTCGCCGAGGAATTCCTTGAAGTGGTCGAGTCCGACCCACGGGGCCTGCGACACCGGGAAGATGATGTCGAATTCCTTGAATGCGATGATGATGCCGTACATCGGGATATAGTTGAAGATGACCATCCATGCGACGCCGAGCAGCGCCATCACTTGCAGATACCGCTGGCTGTAGATTTTCCTCAGCCGTCTTTTCCACCGCTCGCTGCCCGCCTCCGGGCCGGCCGTGTTGAGATCGGCCTGTGCGCTTGGTTCCATGCTGCTTGCACCTCCGCTTTCCTTGCCTCGCTGCTTCGTTGATGCGTTGTTGATGCGTTGTTTGGTGCGTTGTTGGTGCGTTGTTGGTGCGTTGTTGGTGCGTTATTGGTGCGTTATTGGTGCGTTGTTGGTGCGTTGTTGGTGCGTTGTTGGTGCGTCGTCGATGCGTCGTTGGTGCGTCGTTGATGCGTCGTTGATGCGTCGTTGGTGCGTCGTTGATGCGTCGTTAATGCGTTGTTGATGCGTTGTTGGTGCGTTGTTGGTGCGTTGTTGATGCGTTCATCATGCGCCTTCGACGCTTCACCGCGTCTTATTATCGCCGCGAGCGGACATGCGCCGGCTGCGGCTCCGTATGGCGGTCTTTATTCCCGCTACGCGGAGCGTCAGCTGCTGCCGATTACCGGCGTAAGCCCTCTCGCTCGCTTGCCGTACCGTCATTGTAAGCGCTTGAGCTGTCGAAAAGTAGGCCCCGCATTCTAGATAGGGTTACTATTTTTCAGGTGGGTCGACGTTCCCTGCTGGGCCGCTCCTGTTCCCTTCCCCTGTTCCCCGTTCCCCGTGCTCCGTTCCCCGTGCTCCGTTCCCGGTTCCCTGTTCCCGTGCTCCGTTCCCCTATTCCCCTGTTCCCCGTTCCCCGTTCCAGCTCTAACGAAACTCAGCGACGCTATTAGGCCCTATTTCGTCGATTTTCCAAGCTAACGAACCTGAGGCGTCTTATTCGCCTCATTCGTGTGGTAAATGCGCCGTTTGAGGGGGAATAGCGCTTGTGAGTTTCGTTAGCTGCTGCAAACCGGCTATTTCGATGGAATAGCGTCTCTGAGTTTCGTTGGAGCTCGCCGGCCGGCGGTTTGGTTCGCAACCTGGAACGCGGCATAAGGCCCAGCGAGAAAGAAAAAGCCGCCGGAAATTGTCGGCGGCTGGTGCGAGCGGCGCTCAATAATGGCCGCTGCTCAGGTATTTCTCGGTGAGCGAGGCGAGGACGCCGATGCCCACTTCGTTGTGGCCGCCCTCGGGAATGATGAGGTCGGCGTATTTTTTGGACGGCTCGATGAACGCCTCATGCATCGGCTTGACCGTCTGCATGTACTGGTCGTGGATGGAGTGGATCGAGCGGCCGCGCTCCTCGATGTCGCGCAGCACGCGGCGCAGGATGCGCACGTCCGGGTCGGTGTCGACGAACACCTTGATGTCGAGCAGCTCGCGCAGTCCTTCGTCCGAAAGGACATGCAGCCCCTCGATCATGACGATGCTGCTCGGCAGCAGCGTCACCGTCTCGTCCGTTTTGCGCGCGTGCATCGTGAAGTCGTAGACCGGCGCCTCGGCCGGCTCTCCCCGCTTCAGCTGCTGGAGATGCTCGACGAGCAGCTCGTTCTCGAACGCGAAGGGATGATCGTAGTTGATCTTTTCCTTTTCGGCGAACGACAGCTCCGGCCTGTCCCGATAGTAGTTGTCCTGCGAGATGAACGTCACATTGCCGGTCCCCATCCGCTCGATGACCGACCGGGCCACGGTCGTCTTGCCCGACCCCGTGCCGCCTGCGATACCTATGATAAGCATGTAGCTGCGCTACCTCCCCGAATTTGGTGCAATTCCCGTAGTGTAGCACATCGGGGACGGATTTTCATCTGTCGGAGACGGTGTTGGCGGCGGATTAGAATGGGAATTCGAAGGTTTGTCACGGGTAGCGGAGCGGTCAAAAACGATTGTAGCCGAATTGAACCCAGGAGTTCCGACGAAAGCAGAGAATTCCATCCAGATCATTCCACGAATATGTCGACCGATCTGGGGGTTGGAACGTTGAAATCGAGCTATTACGGAGAGTTGTGCACCAAGATGTACGAGAGCGACAAGTCCATGGCGGAAGGCGCAGAGCTGGACTTCTTCCTGGCGTTCGCAGGCAAGGAAGGACTGCGCGTGCTGGAGCCGATGTGCGGCAATGGCCGGATGCTGCTGCCCCTGCTGCAGCGGGGCATCGATATCGAGGGCTTCGATTTGTCCGAGGACATGCTTGCGGCTTGCCGGGAGAAGGCGCTGCGGATGGGCTTGCGGCCGAAGCTTAGCCGGCAGAGCTTGGAGGAATTTCGGAGCGGGAGCAAGTACGGCCTGATCCTCATTCCGTTCGGATCGTTCTCGCTGCTGCCGGAGGACCTCGTCGATGCCAGTCTGAGGCGGCTGAACGACGTGCTGGAAGTCGACGGGAAGCTGCTGCTCACCATTGTGCTCAAGCAAGGGGAACCGGAGGCCAGCTCGGATGAGTCCATCCTGAAGAACGAGTTCGAGGATGAGACGATCATGCAGCGCAAGCGGACCGAGTACGATCCCGAGCGGAGCGTATTGCACACCCGGCTTCTTTACGAGCTTCGCCGGGATGGAATTACCCTGCAGCGGGAGCAAATGGACTACTCTCTTCGTTTGTATGCCAAGGACGAGTTTCAGCAGCGGCTTTATGCCAACGGCTTCGGCCAGGTGACCGTCCACGAGGTGAAGGACGGGTATGGTCCGGGAGCGGATTGTCATGTGTTCGAGTGCCTCAAGAGCGGATAGCTGCAAGCTGGCTGGCGATGCAGCTGAAGCTTGCGCTATCGATTCTCTTCCTGGATGGGGAGCCACCAAAAAATAGCCGACGCCTACGGGCCTGCGGCTATTTGCTGTTTCCGTCCACGCTCTCCATACATAAAGGGATTCATTATGGACTTGTTTCAATTTACGCTCCCCGGACGGGGAGCGACTTGATCGTACATATTAACATTCATGTAGTATGAGCTGTTTCTCCATGCTCCCACAGGGGAGCGATGGTCAGCACCTTGAACCGCTTGGCATGATGGTTTTTGTTTCAATCCACGCCCCTACAGGGGGAGCGACAATCGTCGATGATCTGCCGGAGCGTCGCATTGATGTTTCAATCCACGCCCCTACAGGGGGAGCGACGGAGGCTAGCATCGCGCTCGACCTGGAGGCCGTGGTTTCAATCCACGCCCCCACAGGGGGAGCGACGTCATAGAGATGCTTGATCGGTGCGTGAAATGGCATGTTTCAATCCACGCCCCCACAGGGGGAGCGACTTCATGATGTTATCTTAGGCCAGATCAGTCCAGAGTTTCAATCCACGCCCCCACAGGGGGAGCGACCAACAGGAAAAATTAATCTGTTTCCCGCGAAATTGTTTCAATCCACGCCCCCACAGGGGGAGCGACAATGAGTTCCAGCAGCATCCCCCAAATGGACAACCGTTTCAATCCACGCCCCCACAGGGGGAGCGACCACTGACGGCGCCAAAATCGAGGTCCTGTTCGTTGTTTCAATCCACGCCCCCACAGGGGGAGCGACGCGAGCGATCATGCACCATGCGCGCGAGTACATCAAGTTTCAATCCACGCCCCCACAGGGGGAGCGACCACATTGTACTTGCATCTCATATGGCAGAGCAAAGTTTCAATCCACGCCCTCAGGGGGAGCGACGGATGTCTTTTTGGTAGAGCTGCGCAAACATGGCGGTTTCAATCCACGCCCCCACAGGGGGAGCGACACGACGCGTAAGACGCTTTCAGATGGCGGCGTGAGTTTCAATCCACGCTCCCACAGGGGGAGCGACGTCATGCTGGTGCTGTGGAAGATGCGACCCTCGGTGTTTCAATCCACGCCCCCACAGGGGGAGCGACCCGAGCGCGGCCATCATCAACCGTCTCAATCTGGTTTCAATCCACGCCCCCACAGGGGGAGCGACGTCCGAGGCCGTTCACTACCTAACGGACTTTCAGTTTCAATCCACGCCCCCACAGGGGGAGCGACAGGGGCGACGCTGGACAACTTCCAACCACGCCCCGGTTTCAATCCACGCCCCCACAGGGGGAGCGACATTTACGAAAAGCTGATGACCAACATCCCGCCAAGTTTCAATCCACGCCCCCACAGGGGGAGCGACGAATCGCTCAGTGCGATGGTCAAGGGGTACGAGGAGTTTCAATCCACGCCCCCACAGGGGGAGCGACGCAGGTCGCAGCCAGTTTTTCGGAGCTTTGGTTGGCGTTTCAATCCACGCCCCCACAGGGGGAGCGACATGTCATCGATGATGATTGCCTCCATGTCCTGGAGGTTTCAATCCACGCCCCCACAGGCGGAGCGACTGCAGCAGGCGTTACAACAGGCGATGGCGCAGCAGTTTCAATCCACGCCCCCACAGGGGGAGCGACATCAGGGGCCGCTCCGACACAAGCTTCACCAGGGCGTTTCAATCCACGCCCCCACAGGGGGAGCGACTCGCCAGTGATCGCCCGCGCGGGTCGAGATCACGCCGTTTCAATCCACGCCCCCACAGGGGGAGCGACCACAAAAAATAGCGTTTTCATACCTATTTTAATATAAACGCTTCTTTTAATCATACCTATGAAGCATAGAAAAACAATTGACACTCATTAATTCATAGATTTTTCGTCATCTTTCAACAAATTCTGAGGTGCGGATCCCCCGGGGATTTCATGGGAGCTTCCCATTCGCACCACCTTTCAACCCTATAAAATCAGCGGTCCATCCATGTTATACGAGGCTTTCGCACCGACATGCTCCACCTTGCTCTTATACTTGTCACCCAAGTTATAAAACCGCAAGCTGTCCGTCGCCGGATCAATCAGCTCCTCCAAGGCAAACCTCAGACGGCGGAACTGCGCGGCATCTACGATGCACTCAAACACGGAGTTCTGGACCCGCTGTCCGTAATCCTGGCACGTCTTTGCCACCTTGGACAGCCTCCTTCGTCCCTCTCCTGTCGTCGTACTCACGTCATACGTAATCAGAACAAGCAGCCGTCGCCCTCCTTCCTACTTCCAAAACAAAGGCGGATATTGCTCCAGATCGCCGCGAATAGTCCGTGCCAGCAGCATCGCTTGAGCGTGCGGCACCAGTCCCCACGAGATCGACTCATTCAAGTAGGGATGGATGATCTTCTCCTGCTTCCGCTCTTGCCAATGCTTGATTACAGTCCGGCGGGTGTCGTCATCCATGAGGACGGCTCCATTTTCTTTTCGGGTAAACCCAGCTGCGGTGACCATTTTTTTGTTGATGAGAGTCAAGACGAACCGATCGGCATAGACCGACCGCAGCTCCTCCATCAGATCAAGCGCCAGAGAAGCCCTTCCAGACCGATCTCGATGCATGAAGCCCGCATACGGATCAAGACCCGCCGCCTCTAGTGCCGCCCTCATCTCACTGGCAAGCAAGGAATAGGCAAAAGACAGCAGCGCGTTGACATTGTCGAGGGGCGGACGCTTGCTGCGACCTTGGAAGAAAAACGCCTCTTTTTGTTGCAGGATCAGTTCATTGAAAACGCCGCTATACTGAGCAGCACCCGAGCCTTCCAGCCCGCGCAGCACATCAAGATCCTCGACTTGACGCACAAGACGGATCAACTCTGTCATAGAAGCGCTCACCCGCTTCAGCGCCGCTCCGTCCACGCGCAGCGAATGTTCGCGAACCGCCCTTTCCAGCACCCACTTCGAGTTGTACAGCTTGCCGACAATCATGTTTCTCGCCATAAGCGCGCTTCGCTGCTCCTCATCCGAAATGCGATATTGCTCTTTACGGAGCACGACATTGCCTCTCGCTTCCCCCACGGGCTAGAAAACGTCCGTAAACACTCTCCTGCACGAGGAGCGGCCCAGAACCACCAATTGATTCAACGAGATGCAGACTTAAACTTCTTACTAGATTGTAAAGAGGGGCAGTGAGAACCGCTAAGTCACCTTCGTTAAACGCGTCCAGCATCTGATAAGCGACTTTACATAAGAAGACGGGCGGGTGAGCTGTTTTCTGACATTAGTCAAAGTTCTCACCCACCTTCGCTATTCTGAAAGTCACAACCTGAATGACTCTCTATAGTGATTCCTATCTATGGTCCCGAAGAATTCGATAAATATAAGTTTAGGATATTAAACATTTTTTTACATGCTCTTTCTGAACGGTTACGCCATCGCGAACTACAACTTTTCCAAAATACGTACGCCCGCCGGAGCCGGCAAAATAGTCAGTTCATAATGGTCAAATGCTCGCGCAAGACTCACATCTGGCTTTCTCTCCACTGAAACTAGCTGGAACAGTTTTTGCGCCGGTGCGTTTCCAAGACGACTTTCGTGCTCGAATACGATCAGCTTTTGAGCTGCCATTTTGCCTCTGGAAGCAGAACGGTCGTGGTCAAACATATTAACCAGCGCCGTCCATAACAACTCCAGGTCTTCCTCGCCGAAGTTCGTTTGATTGGCCAGCGGCGCAGATATAAATCCATCCATGCGGTACAGGCCGTACGGCACGATGCTTTTTCGGCCCATCGTCCGCTCCTTCTCGGCATCTTTTTCATTGGTGACAGCCATGCGGGTAATCGTCACATCCATCGGAGCAATCGGATCAATGCTTTTGGCAAAGCTGAACTGCACCGGTCCGCGCACTTGACCGCAGTTGATTCCCGTCGTCATTACCGCGCCAAACGTCCGAATATCGTAATATTTATCACACATCCAACGAGCGAGCGTTTGCTGATCCTCCCGTTTTTTTGCCGCCATCTTTTCAGGCTTGCTTTCTTTTAGCTCCATCTCCGGATGATGGAGAAACGCTTCTTTGTTTAAATTGTTCAGAACTACGGCTTCTTTGACATAGATTGCATAGGAGTCGGCATCCTCCTGCGCCAGCTCCACATAGTTGCGCACCTTCCGTTTAAGCGCAACATCAGTCACGAGCCCGCAGCCGGTTTCCGGATCAATGCGCGGGAGGTTGCCGGCATCCGGATCGCCGTTCGGATTTCCATTTTCCACATCAAACAACAGCACAAATTCATAACGTTTAGTAAGTGGTGTTTTTTTCATCTGTATCATATCCTTTCAAGCTTTTATTTTGTTTGTTACAGAGGTCCAACTCATGCCAGCATAAAAACTACTCCGCCGTCTCGAGGGCTTCATCCCCAGGCGCTCCGCCGTTTTCACCAAGTTTATCGGTGCCTTTTGCGATGCTATAGAGGCTCGTCTGTTTATGATAGTAACCAATTGCGAACATGCCTTGCTCCTCTAGCGTCAAGCGGGATGGAAAACGTTCCGGCAACAAATCCACTACTTCACGAATTTTTTTGTTGTTGCTAATCCCCCGCTGTTCGTCCTTGGAAATATGGTGCTGAGCCAAATTCATTAACCTTGGGAATACGGTGGCTGGGGAAGCAGAAGCAGCTCCCCAGAAACGATCGCGAATGGTTGAATTTATCCCCTTACCTAGTGCATCCGTCTGCGTTTTTTCCAGACAAGCAAAAAGTCTGCCCAAATTGTAAGCTATGTTGGTCGAGTGTACATTTTCCGCCACGGTCAAATCCTCCTCCTTCGTATTCAAGCCGTTGTTTCGATACGCGCGAAGCAAATAGGCTTTAATCATTGCCGCCCTGATGGTGCCGATTTTATATAATCCTTTTCGCGGCTCGTCCACATCCGCCCGGACCCGGTTCATTAATTGAGCAAAAATTGCTTTTGAATATGGCAGCCCTTGCATAATCGTACGGAATAGCTGACCCTCCATATTGGGCGGAATGTTTTTAAAGTCGTGACCTACTGCCAGCTCACGCAGCAGTCTCCTCATCGTCGGCGTTCGCTCCAATCCGACAATGGACAAATCCTTGTAATGTTGCCACACTTTCTCTCCGATCTCGCCAAGCGTCCCCCGATAAAAAAAGCGAACGGACAAACGGGCTGCATTGGGAGACACGCCCAATACGTAGTAGGTCGTCTCCGGATCTAAATCGGAGAATGTGTCGTGAAACTCCTGTCCGGAACGTACTCTGGAGACCGCGCTATCCACCCTTTTGCGGATGCTTTCGGGATCGGGCGGATGTCCGTCGCTGTCTTCTTCGTTATTGGCTTCCTCCTGAAACATCCGAGCTAAAAGCATCTGTGCGTGATCAAGTTTGGAATCGGCCCAAAACACAACCGTCATGTCGTTCATACGCACGTGATGTTTTGGATCAGAAAGCAACTTGTTTAGTACATAGCCATAGGCGTCCGCCGCTTTTTTTGAAGTAGGAGCATTATACGACTGCTCTTTTCCATATGAAAGAAACGATTCTTTATTAAACGATACGATGGCCGCGCCAGACGATTGAGCGCCGATTACATTTTTAATATTTGGATGCAGCCGGGCAAGTTCATTTACTGAAACCTGTTTTCCTGACACCAGACAAATTTGCAGCAGGCTATCATCTCCCGCATCGCTCTTATTTCGGCGCGAATACCGCTCCCAAGCGGCTTGTACTGTCGGGTCATCATGCAGGAAACGGCCGGTGGGCGCATACTTTAACACGCTTAGGCCGCCGCCGGTCAGCTCGGCGCGCGTTTCTTCAGGTATTCGCGCATGGATCTGCGCGGAAAGCTCCTCTTCCGTCCACTCGACAAACCGTAACAAAGCCGCAAGCTCCGGCGACCGCTCCGCATTGCCGGCGTCCGCATAGCTTAGTACCTCTCGCCACAGCGTCTGCATTGCTTCCCGGCAACCAGGCCTCATTTTTAGTGCAGCGCCGAACAAATACTCTCCTTTGTCGCACAGAAAATAGGGATGAATATTTACAGTTCGTTTGCCCTGCTCCGGCACATTGTAGCTGTGCTTGAGTGTTTTGCCCTTTGTGTTCGTATCGGAGGTAATATCTAAGACCTGCCCATCCGCATCCAGATGAATTTCAAACGATACCGCCGCTGCTGAATATCCGTCCTTCGGCAAGTCTTCCCCGTCCTGCTCCAGCAACTTGAAGTAATAAGCATACAGCGCCTGCAAAATCATCGGAACACCTCCTGCCGGCTTGGTACCTGGATAACGCCATCCACCATTTGCGCCCGGAAGAAATAAGGGGTGACAGTCTTTACCTCTCCTTTGTCGTTAAGCTGAAAGTCCTGGTCGTAAAGCATGTAGCCTAGATCGATCGTGCCCGGATGCGGACAGACCGCATCCGCCAACTCCTCCTCCAAAAGTTCAAAGCTCACTGGAAACTCCCGCGTGCCAAAATAAGGGCGATGGAAGCATTGTCCCTGCCGCGCCCGACGTAAAAAAATGTTGTAGTGCTTCTCCGGGCTGTCTTCAATTCCCTGGCGATCCGTCATCTCAAAATGGGCTTCAATGATATAAGCCACATTTTTGAGCACCATTGAAGCTCGCTGTTGCCGTTCCTCTGATGCATAAATCGCCGTTTTTTTAGCCGATGCTTTTGATTCCACCTCATTGCGCCGAATATTCTCGAACCGAATCGGCTCCAGCACATGAATCCGATCTACCACCCACCGAATGGCAGGTTTCCAATGGACTGCTTCCAAAATGCCTCTGGCCGCTGATGGGGTCATTACATCATAGCTGACCCTCTCTACTTTCATTTCAGGCCTTGTAAAGCAAGCGTAATCGCCCCAAACTTTGAGGTTAATTCCATAACCCATTCGAGCAGCTCCTTCTAAAAGATTGGTATGCCATTCTCAATGTAATTACCCGGCTGCACAAGACCCATTTTCGAATCATAACAGGATGAATCTATCAAGTAGTACACGCCTCCTTGGAACTTCAGCAAATCGGCATGTAGCATCGCCTGCAACTCATGTCGATACACCTGCACGGAATACGCTTGCAATTTACGTAAGACACTTGCCGGATTTTGGCTATGTTGAAGTTCCTCAAGCATTCTCTTTGCTCTCGTTGATTTTTTTTTGTTAAATTCAAAGGGGATAATTATACTTTCCATTTGACCGTCAATAAACTCGAATCGATTTGCAATTTCTTTATAAGGAATCTCAAAGTTTGTATTTTTTAATTTTAATAACTCCATAATTCCGCGATCATCTGTTTTTTTTCGCATCGTATGGTCACAGAGACCGTGGATGCGATTAAAATAGTTTTTAATGGCCGATAGCGACAGCCCATTGTTCTCATAGCGAAGCACATGCTGCGCTTCCACCGCCGTTTCTTTCATCCATCCTTTTGACGGCATGCCATGTCGTTCGGGATAAAAAACACGCAAATCACCCAACTCAGACTTACCCTCCCGATTACAGCGACCAGCCGCCTGCGCAATCGAGTCCAAGCCAGCCATAGCTCGCAGCACGAGCGGGAAATCAATGTCTACCCCTGCTTCAATTAATTGCGTTGAAACGACACGACAAGGCAGACCGCGGGAATCAGCGAGCCGCTCACGGATTTTTTTTATGACGGCTTGGCGATGGGCCGGATGCATACGTCCGCTCAGATGGTATAGACCGTCTACTTCGGACGCATGCATCTTGAATCGCTCAAACAGCAACTTGGCATGTTTTCGAGTGTTTACAATACATAATACTTGCTGCGCTCCCAGCATCCATTCGACCACCGTCTCATCCGATACCGCTTCATCGACCGAGCCGTAAGGAGTCATCTTGACTCGTTCAAAGGAAACCATCAAATCTTGCGGGGATGGCTCGTCCATAATTTCCAACGCCGGGAAGCCCAACTTGTCCCATGAAGGCTGTGTGGCCGTGCAAAGCACAACCGAGCAATTATAATGATCGACCAGCTCTTGCAGAGCATGCAGACAAGGCATCATATAACCCCTTGGCAAGCTTTGCGCCTCATCAATAACAATGACCGATCCGGCAATCTGGTGAAGCTTGCGGCATTGGCTGCGTTTATTTGAAAACAACGATTCAAAAAATTGAACTGACGTCGTTACAACAACCGGCGCGTCCCAGTTTTCCGCACTGAGCTTAAGCAACCTTGCCTTTTGGGGATCGGTATTCTCCTCGTATTCCTCCAAATTAAAGTTGCTATGATGCTCCAATATCGCGTCGTCTCCAATTGCTTTGCGGAACACATCGGCGCTTTGCTCGATAATGCTCGTAAATGGGATGACATAAATAATGCGCCGTAGTTGGTGCTCCACCGCATGTTCCAGAGCAAAAGCCATGGAGGAAAGCGTTTTGCCCCCACCTGTCGGAACCGACAAGGCAAACAATTGTCGATTCTCCTGTCTGGCTCGACGTCTACATGCTTGCTGAATTAGCCTCCGCTGAATATTAATGCCGGTAGGCTCCTTCTTCTCAAAAGGGAGCAGGTGCTGGTTTAAACGCTGCAACAATTCCACCATCGACGGCTGCTTTTGTTGTTCCACTAGAAGGCGATCCGCTTCGCTTGTAAAATTGCGCGTATCAACTGAATCCGCATCGACCAGACAGGAGTAGAGCATGCGGCCCAAAAAGCTATATTTCCAGGCAAGCAGCGCTTTCTTCTCAGTTAGCAGCTCCTTGTATAGCGAAGGGGGAAATGGAATTTTAGCCGCCGGAATGGTCATTTCTTCCCATGCCGACAGCCAAGGCGGAACCTCGTCGCTTCTCTTGGACATTCGCTTTTTGAACGAGCTTTCCTCATCCTGCGTGCCGAAATTTTGAAGCCCCCCATGATGACCAGCCACCGCCATGGCGACCAACTGCGCCATATACTTGGCAGCTCCGATTTTACCGATATGCTGGTGATAAGAAGGCTTGTCCATAATCCACTGCGCTCCGGCGGTGGAATGATCTACACGCACATTACGCCCTCGCACCCGTTGCTGAAATTGCTCCGAGAATTTCCCTATATCGTGAAGCAGTCCGGCCAGATAAGCCAATTCCCCAGCGCCAAAGGCATCCGCATTTTTTTTGCACAGCTGGCCAACCGCCTCAAGATGATCCTTTAATAATTGAAAACATCCGTCATCTCTGCTGTGCGCATAAAATATCACCTTGCACCCTCCCGTGTAGAAGATCACTTTTTAAGTGTCAAGGCCATTAAGCTTCTTATTCTAACGAGGCTAAAACTCCTCGACGGCGCGATCGTACTCCGGCAATTTTTTCTACTGGGGTCGACACCCGCTCCAGAAAAGGGCAGTATCCATCGGGACTCAAATAACCCTTCCGTCCACCATGATGCGAAACAATGCAATGGGCATTCCACTCCGCCACGTTTTGGGACAACGGATCCGAAGATAGGTTTGAATTTAACGGTATACCTTGCCCATGTCATGCAGCAATCTGGATAAGCCAGCAAGGTGCTTCATACCGGTTTTTCCGCCGTACTATTCAGCGTGTCGCATGACATTCATCAGATGCTCATGCACGCTCTCCCGACACCCGACTGACTTTCGGATATGCGCGATGTACTTCGATGAATCGACACTGATGAGAGCCTTCATTTCCCGCCCCTCCAACAAGGACTTTATGCCCGGTGCTTAAAGCCTAATTCTCATTGAATTTGATTCGCCAAATTCATACATAATCCTCCTTCTTTTTTATTTTTTTACCAATTCCAATTGTTTTCTACACTCAGTGTGAGTGTCTAAGAATTGGCTGGAGTACCTCTTAAAATTTGCTTATCATAGATAGATCAAGAGCAAGTGCGAATGCCAAGAATCGCTCGAAATCTGTCGATTCTAGTCAAAATTAAGATGTTTTTTTGTCAAAGGAACATTCATGCCTGTGATGATAGAGTTGTTGTTCTAAATCACATGGATATGAAAACGTTATTTTTTCGGTCGCTCCCCGCACGGGGGAGCGTGGATTGAAACGTGCAAGAAATGAACGGAAGCATTGAACAAGGAAAGTCGCTCCCCGCATGGGGAGCTGGATTGAAACTGCTCGCCGCGTCTCGGTGCATTGGCTGTGGCCAGATTGAAACGCAGCATCAGGGCTTTCTGCCCTTCTTCCTCCCCTACGAAAAGGGCTCTCTCCCCAACTCGCTGAATAACATTTTTTTTCATTAAAAAAAGCCAACCCCGCTCACCGGGGCTGGCTTCACTGAACCATTCAATCAAACAAGCTATCTGGCACGTAATAAACCTTTTGCGTGTCCTTTTTGTTCACCGGATCAGTAACGATGACGAAGTAGACGTTGCCGTTTTTCGTCTGCACGCCCTCGATCTCGTGGGTGCCGACGTTGGTGATCTTGGCCAGCGTCCGGTACGAGCCGGAGCTGGTCATGTACGCGATCTGCGGCGTCTCGCCCTCGGCTCCGCCGGACGTGTACAGCTGCGTGCTGCCGAGCATGTCCGCGCCCTGGAACGACCCGTTCGGGCGGACGATGCCGTCGCCTGTCTGTGTGAAGCTGCTCACGCAAGCGCTGACCGCCGCCGAGCTGTCGAGCTGCACCTGCTCGCTCGCGTCGAGCAGCTGGTTGAGCTTGACCGTGTCGTAGATCGCCCATGTGACGCCGCCCTCGGCCGTCTGCACGCGGAAGAACGTGTGCGTGCTGTTGCCGCCCCCGTCGACACGGTACGTGTCGCCGAGACGGGAGCCGGTCTTGTTGGCATAGTTCAAGTACGTGAAGCGATGCAGGTCCGTGTAGTCGACGGTCGTACCGGGCACGTATTGAAGCCGAGCGACCTGCAGCGACCAGTAGTACGAGGTGCTCGGATCGGATTTGGAGCTGACGTAGAAGTAATTTTCCCCGTTGTACGTATACATATCCAGCGTCTGGCCATGCCCGGAGTTGGTAATCTTCATCTCGTCCACATAGGTGGCGTTGCTGCCGCTCATGAGCAGCCGGGACAGATAGACGTCGCCGCCGGAGCGCTGCGTGACGTACAGGTACTTGTCCGCGATATACGCCTTCTGCACCGCGACGTTGTGAGTCAATCCCTTGAGGTTGTAGGCGAGCGTCGCCGAGGCGTTCACCGTCTTGGCCGGAGCGGCCGCGAAGGCCGGCATCGCCGACAGGGAGAACAGCGTCGCCGCGAGCGCGATCGAGCCGAGCCATTTCAGCGGCCGTCTTTTTCGGCGGCCGGCAGGTTCATTCCACATTTCCAATTCCTCCTTCAATAATTGAATGAGTCCGATTGCAAATGCCGATGCTCTCTGCCCACCTCCCTTCCGGGCCAGCCTCGCCTTTCTCCCGTCTACCCCGCCTGCTCCGCGAGCACCTGCTCGCGCCGCTCCGCGCGCTGCTCCGGCGTCAGCATCGGGCAGGTGTAGCATTTCACGCCGCCTTCGCGCTGGTCGTACAGGCAGCAGGACGACTGCATCATGAGCTTGTCGCCGCCGGTCGGGTACGGATTGTCGCAGTAGCGCGGATTGTGCTGATACGGGTTGCGCCGCGTCCCGAACGCCTCCGCCGGAATGTCCTCCGCCAGCACGCGGAAGGCGAACGACAGCCGCTCCTGCACCGGCTCCGGCAGCGCCAGCGTGGCGGCGTATTCCTTCATGTACTCCGCCATCGCGCCGTACTGCTGCCAGATCGCCGCCGGCTTCATCGCCGCCGCCTCGGCTGCCGCCTCGACCGCCGGCCGCAGGAACGCCCGCACATGCGCCGTCCATGCTTCCGCCAGCTGCCGCGCCGCCCCCTCCGTCGGGACCGTCTCCGCGAGCAGCTCCTTGATGCGGAAACCGAGATGCGCATGGTCGTCATGCGCCTCGATCTGGAACGTCAGCCGCTCCGGAGACAGGTCGATCACCGACCCGTACATCCCGTATAGATACACCTGCGTCAGCAACAGCTTGCCGAGCGTCGTCCCGACGAACGATGCCGGCAGCGCGCGGCTCGTCGCCTGCACGGTCGATCCGCCCAGGTCCAACGCCTTACCGAGCGTCTCCGCGTCGAAAAACCGGTCCGCGTCCATTTCGAACAGCGGCTCGTCCGCTCCCTCCGGGGAGATATGATAGAACATTTTGATGATGCCGAAATCAAAGCTTGCCGCCTCTTGCGCCACGCCGATCACCTCGTCCACATAATGCCTTCCTGCCTAAAGCTTACCACAACGGCCTGGCAGCGGGTATCGCCGGCGCGGATTCCACATATTCTCTCCATAACTCCATCCACGGAAAGGAGAACCTGAACATGACCCATGTCTACAGCGGCGCAGCAGGCGCCAAGCAGCTGACGTTCGTACTCGTGCACGGCTCTTGGGCGGACGCGGGGTACTGGAAAGAAACGGCCGCGGAGCTGAACCGGCTCGGCCACGAAGCGTTCGCCCCGGAGTATCCGGGCCACGGCGGCGACCCGCGCACGGACGTCACGCACGCCGAGATCACCGAGGCGGTCGCGGACGACATCGCCCGCCGGGACCTGCGCGGCATCGTGCTCGTCGGGCACAGCTTCGGCGGCTCCGTCATCCAGACGGTCGCTCAGCGAATTCCGGAGCGCATCGGCCGGATCGTGTTCATGGACGGTTTTGTCCTGCTCGACGGCCAGTCCGTCGCCGACCAGCTGCCCCCGCCCGTCGTGCAGCAGTTCCAGCAGCTGGCGCAGGCTTCCGGGGGGCAGACGATTCCGATGCCCTACGAGCTGTACCGGGAGACGTTCGCCAACCTGGCCGACGGTCCGCTCGCGCGCTACCTGCACCGGCAAGTCCTTCCCGAGCCGGCGGGACCGCTGTTCGAGAAGCTCGACTTGAAACGCTTCTACGGCCTGACGATTCCGCGCAGCTACCTGTATCTGACAAGCGACGGCGTCCTCCCTCAGGGCGAAGGCTACGGCTGGCATCCGCATATGTCCGGCCGCCTCGGCGTCTTCCGCCTCATCAAGGCCGAGGGCGACCACATGTCGACGGTGAAGACGCATCCCGGCCTGATCGCCCGCAAGCTTGTCGAGGCGGGCCGCGACTGAGCCGGTGTCCGCAGCTGCGAGCGGTTCCGCCAAGGGCGGCATGGCATTCGGCGTCCTCTGACGGAGAGGCAGTTCCATGAATGATAGCCCTTCCTTCAGCCACAAAAAAAAGCCTCCCCGGACCGGACCGGGAAGGCTCTTTCCACATTCCAAATGTTCAATGAGCGAATTAGCTCTCGCTTTGCAGCTGGCCCTTCGCCGGGCCTTCGCCCTCGGCCGGTGCCGGAGCGGTTTCGTTCGACGTGCGGAGTGGAATCTCCCGCAGGAAGAACACGAGCACGAGCGAGACGCAGAGCACGAGCGTGCCGACGAGGAACACGAGCGCCAGCGTATCGCCGAGCGCGCCGCGGAACTGCTCGATCAGCTGCAGGAACAGCGTCCGCGCCTGCTCCGGCAGAGAGGCGGCCGTCTCGTCGATGAGCGGCTTGTTCATGAGCAGGTTCGGGTTGGCGAACCCGGTCAGCTGCTGCGCGACCGTCGGATCGAGCTGGCTCAGGTCAGGCATGTCCGGCGAGGTCAGCGTATCCTTGAGGTTCTTGGTCAGCGTGTTGGACATGACCGTGCCCATGACGGCGATGCCGATCGTGCCGCCCAGGTTCCGGAACAGCTGCGAGGACGCCGTGGCGACCCCGAGCTCCGAGTGGGAGACCGCGTTCTGGGTCGCCAGCGAGAACACCGGCATGCCCATGCCGATGCCGATGCCGAAGATCGCCATGCTCAGCACGGCCATGCCGACGCTGTTCATGAGCACCATGATGCCCATGCCGAGAATCATGATCGGCACGCCGATCAAGGCGTAGCGCTTGTACTTGCCGCTCTTGGAGATGCGCTGTCCGATGAGCGCGCTGGTGATGACCATGAAGATCGACATCGGCATGGTGACGTAGCCGGAGTACGTCGCGGAGATGCCGAGCACGCCCTGCACGAAGAATGTCAGGTAGATGAGCGCGCCCATCATGCCGAAGTTCATCAGGAAGCCGATCAGGTTCGAGACGGTGACGATGCCGTTCTTGAACAGATGCAGCGGCAGGATCGGGCTCTTGGCGGAGCGCTCGACCAGCACGAAGATGATGCCGGACACAAGCGCGGCGGCGAACAAGCCGAGAATCTCCGGCGAGCCCCAAGCATGATTCGGACCGGCCAGGGAGAACCCGAGCAGCAGCGGCACGATCGTCGTCGTAAGGAATAGCGAGCCGAGAATGTCGATCTTCTCCCCTTTGACGCGCTCGATTTTCGGGAAGAGAATCCAGATCATCGCGAACGCGACGATGCCGAGCGGCAGGAAGATCCAGAACAGCCAGTGCCAGTCGAGATGGTCGACGAGGTAGCCGCCGAGCGTCGGGCCGAGCACGCTCGAGAAGCCGAAGACGGCGGTCATGAGGCCCATCCACTTGGAGCGCTCGCGCGGCGGGAACAAGTCGCCGACCGCCATGAACGCGGTCGACTGGATGATGCCCGCTCCGATGCCCTGGATGCCGCGGTAAATGATGAACTGATAAACGTCCGTCGACGTGCCCGTCAGGAACGCGCCGATGATGAACAGCAGGATGCCCGCCAGGATGAACGGCTTGCGCCCGAACATGTCGGACAGCTTGCCGACCAGGATGGTGGCGATCGTCGAGGTCAGCAGGTAGATGTTGATCGTCCAGGTGTAGTACTCCATGCCGTCGAGAATCGCGATGATGCGCGGCATCGCCGTGCTCGTGATCGTCTGGTTGATGGCCGCGAAGAACATGGCCGCCATGACGGCGATCATGATCGACAGCTTTCGTTTGTGCGTTAAATGTTCCATGATGGCTCTCGTTCTCCTCGTTTCTGTTCTTTGTCTGATGCCCTCTTGTTGCGTTCGGCTGGCCTCAAGCCTCTGCCGCTTCTTCTTGTTCCGCGGGCGCGTCCTCCCCCGCCAGCTTCTCCATGAGCCCGGTCAACAGAAGCCGCTCCTCGTCCGTCAGCCTGGCGAGCCGCCTTCCGATCATCTGCTCCCGCAGCTTCATGAATCCGTCCAGCGTCCGCAGGCCCTCCTCGGTGATCTCGACGAAAACGGCCCTCCGATCTACGGTGTCCGGTTTTCGCTTGACCCATCCGCCCGCCTCCAGCCGGTCCATCATGACGGTGACGGCGCTCGGCTTGACCTCCATCTTGTCGGCGATCAGCGCCAGCTTGCACGGCCCCTTGACCTTGACCATATAGAGCGCGAACAGCTGCGTCCGCGTCAGCCCGCATTCCTTGAGCAGCTCCGGCAGGGACAGCTCGATCGACTGGATAAAGGCCTGCACGGCCGCATGAAATCGACTGACCTCCGCTTCCACTCTCACGCCCCCTTTGTTAAAGCAATAATATATTTATACTCCTTTAACTATATCCATGTCAAATAGTTTAGAAATAAAAAAACCGCCTCGCGAAAGCGAGGCGGCCGCAGCCGTCGATTGAAAGGCTCACGCCAGGCGCAAGCCGCGAATTCCGGGCGGACGATGAGTCCGTTTTCTTCAATCGTAGTCCTTGTGCACCCATTCGTCCTCGGGCAGCTCGAAGCCTTCTTCGGAGTAGCGCTGCTCGCGGAACGGGTCGGCCTCGTTGTGGAAGCCGTTGCGCTCCCAGAAGCCGGGCCGGTCCTCGGCCATGAACTCGAAGCCGCGCAGCCACTTGGCGCTCTTCCAGAAGTACAGATGCGGCACGACCAGGCGCAGCGGACCGCCATGCTTGTCCGTCAGCGGCTCTCCGCCGAAGCGGAAGGCGAGCAGGATGTCGTCGCCCATCAGGTCGGCGAGCGGCACGTTCGTCTCGTAGTCGTAGTCGCCGTACACCATCACATGCTTCGCCTCCGGCATCGGCTCGATGCCGAGCTGCTGGAGAAAGTCGCGGAACAGGATTCCCTCCCATACCGTGTCCATCTTGGACCAGCGGGTGACGCAGTGGATGTCGCGCATGACGCTCACGCGCGGCAGCGCCTCGAGCTCGGCGAACGAGAAGCGCCGCTCCTCCCGGACCGCTCCGGTCACGCGCAAGTCCCAGGTCGACATGTCATAGACCGGAACCGCCCCTTCGTGAAGGATCGGGAACCGATCGGTCACCGTCTGGCCGGGCGGCACGCGGTCGCCGTACTTGGCGTCCGGCTTGATCTTCTGGAGCAGCGCCGCCGCATTGCGCCTCAGGCGCTCCGCCTTGTCGCTCTCGTAAGGCTGGTTCATCCGCTTTAGACGCCCATCCGGCGGCGCTGGTTGTTCGGCTTCTTGTTCAGCTGGCTGCGCAGCTCCTTCGCTCCGCCCTGGGCGCCGCCCTGGCCTTGCTTGCCGACGGCTTGGGACTGCTTCTTCTGCTGCAGCTTCAGCTTGGCCGCCTCGGCCAGCGACATCTTCTTCGGCTGCGCCTCTTCGGCTTCCGCCGCCGCTCCGTCCGCTTGGACTTCGGCCGCTTCGTTGCGTTCGGTCATGTGTATCCCTCCATGCTTGTCCGATTGATGATTCCTATCGCCTAGTTTAGCTTATTTTGCCCCGAAGCGCCATGCGCAAAACGGCTATAGCCGAACCGCCCCTGCGGCTTCCGTCATCCCCGGATCCGGATAGCGGTCCGCTTCCGCTTGCTGCCCGTCTCCCCGCTTCTCCGGCGGTCCTCGTCATTCCGAGGCAAGCAAAGCCAGCTCCGCCTGCAGCTCCTCGTGGATGCGGCCGTTCGTCGCGAGCACGTCGCGCACGCCCAGATGGTACGGCGTGCCGTCCTGATCGCCGATGCGGCCCCCCGCTTCCTGCACGAGCAGCGCGCCCGCGGCGATGTCCCAGCTGCTGAGGCCGACCTCCCAGAAGCCGCTCAGCCTGCCGGCCGCCACGTAGGCCAGATGCAGGGCGGCGGAGCCGCCCGAGCGGATGTTGCGGACTTGCGGCGCGATCCGCTGCAGCTGCGCCAGGTTGCGCGGCAGCGCCTGACGATGCTCCGCCGGGAAGCCGGTCGCCAGCAGGCTCGTCCGCAGCGTCTCCTCGCCCGACACGCTCATGCGCTTGCCGTGGACGTAAGCCCCTTTGCCTTTTTCCGCGATGAACAGCTCGTCCGCCGAAGGATCGTACACGACCCCGAGGATCACTTCCCCGCGCCGCGCCAGCGCGATCGACACCGTGAAGAACGGAAAGCCGTGCACGAAGTTGGTCGTCCCGTCGACCGGATCGACGATCCACAGGTACTCGGCCTCCTGCACGTCCTCCAGCGCCCGCGCCGAGGCGGCCGGTCCCGGCTCCACGCCTTCCTCGCCGAGGAACGAGTGCTCCGGGAAGTTCATCATGACGAGGCTGCGGATCAGCTTCTCCGCGCCCTTGTCCACCTCGGTGACGAGATCATGCGGAGACTGCTTCTCCTTGAGCATCTGGTAGGCGCCGAGCTTGGACTGGATCCATTCCCCCGCCTTGGACGCGCAGTTGATCGCCACCGCCGCGAAGCTCTTGCTGCCTACGATCGGTTCGTTCATGCCTCTCCCCCCGTTTCCTTCTCTCTAAATGTAAGCCTTTCCACTATGCGAATGCAAAATACGGATGCCATTTCGGTATCCGACCGGCATCCGTATTCGGACTCGAGCGACATGGGCCGGAGCGCCCCTTTACAACTGGGACGCCCCCTGCCAGATGAGCCGCGCAGCCAGCACGAGCAGCGTCGCCCGCAGCAGCCACAGGATCGCCTTGCCGCTCATGCGGCTGGCGATCCAGGCGCCGGCCTTGCCGCCGAGCCAGGCGCCCGGCGCGAGCGCCGCAACGAGCAGCCAGTCGATCTCGCCCATCGCGCCGTGCACGATGCTGCCGCTGATCGACGACAGGAAGATGACGAACATCGACGTCGCCGTCGCCACATGCGGCGGGAACGCGAACAGCAGCACCATGACCGGCACGAACAGCGAGCCGCCGCCGATGCCGAACAGGCCGGACACGAGGCCGACGAGCAGCCCGATGCCGAGCAGCAGCGGCAAGCTGTAGCCGTACACATGCTCGACGCCCGCGCCGTCGGTCATGCGCACCGTGACCGGCCAGCGGCGCGCCGACGGCTTGATGCGGTCGCGCAGGATGAGCAGCAGCGCCATCAGCAGCATGAAGATGCCGAAGCTGAGCTGGAACGCCGGGCCGTGGAACTGCGACGTCAGCGCCGAGCCGGCCATCGCGCCCGGGCCGCTCGTGATGAACAGCAGCCACGCGCTGCGGAAGTCCACCTTGCGCTGCTTGGCGTACGTGCGCGAGGAAGCGAGCGCCGTGACGATGAGCACCGCCAGCGACGTGCCGACGGCGGTCGCCTCCGGGATCGGCGCGCCGGTCAGCTGCGGGCCGAGCAGCAGCAGCACCGGCACGATGATGATGCCGCCGCCGAGGCCGACGATGCTGCCGAAGACCGACGCGACGACGCCCGTCAGCAAGATGAGGATCCATTCAAGCATTCGTTTGTTCTCCTTTGTCTCTGTTCGGACAAGCCCGGATGCGCGACGATGCCAGGGCAGGGCCGACAGCCGCAGGCGTCAGGCCGCAGCCGTCCGCACTAAAGCTCGATCGTCGAGCCGTCCACGACGCGGACGCCTTCTCCCGCCGCCTCCAGCTTGCGCATCTCGTCCATGAGCGAGACGAGCGCCTGGTCCTTGGCCTTGGCCTCAAGCATGCAGTCGATGTGCGTCACCGAGTCCTTGACGCTGCGCAGGAACGCGAGCAGCGGCCCCGGCTCCACGCCGTCGGCATGGCCGCGCGGGTCGCTGAGGCTCTTCGGGCTGGAGGCATGGATCTTGGGCGGCAGCCCTGTCGATCCGCCGTCCAGGCCGAGCCGCTCCTGCTCCCGGCGCCACGTGGCGGCGATGCGCGGCCACAGCTCGCCATGCAGCGACTCCGCCGTCTCGCCTCCGTCGTTGACCCAGTGGTGATGGATATCGAGCACGACCGGATTGCCTGTCGTCTCGGCGATGTCCAGCGTCTCGCGCACGTTGAACGTCTTGTCGTCGTTCTCGAGCGTCACCCGCCCTCGCAGCGCCGGATGCAGCTCAACGAACTGGCGGACGAAGCGCTCTCCGGACACGGCCTTGTCGCCGTACGCGCCGCCGACGTGGATGTTGCATTTGGACCGCTCGTCCAGCCCCATCGCCTCCAGCATGCGGACATGATGCTCCATGTCGCGGATCGAGCTGCGCAGCACCTCCGGCCGCGGCGTGCTGAACACGCAGAAGTGGTCGGGGTGGAAGCTGACGCGCATGCCGTGCTCCCGCACGTACGCGCCGATGTCGTAGAACGCCGGGGCCAGCGCCGGATACGGGTCCCAATCCTGCAGCGCTTCATGCGTAGCGAGCGGGATGAGCTTGGAAGAGAAGCGGTACATATGGATATCCGAGAAGCGGTTGTTCTTCAGGATGCGCAGCGTGCTGCGCAGGTTGTCTTCGGCGATGCGCTCCAGCCTGGCGAGAGCGGCCTCCCGGTCGCCCAGCTTGGCGAAGTTCGTGTAGGTCATCGTGCGCGACGGAGAGGCGTTCTCCAGCAGCAGGCTCATCGCGACAAAGCCGAAGCGGACGATCATCTCCGCTCACCGAAGAACATCTCATGCGCGAGCGCCGTCTGGACGCGGGACTCTTCCTCGGTCAGCTTGCGCACCAGCTCCATCTCGACCTGGGTGACCTCCTGGCCCTGGAAGTTGATCTCCGCGATGGAGGCGAGGATGCGCACGATCGCGATCGCCCGGTTGTCCGGCGTATAGGCGATCACCTTCTGGCCCGTCGGAAAGACGCGGAAGCCGCTCTTGACCATCTTGCCCTTGCCGTATTCCAGCAGCTCGTACAGCTCCTGCTCGGACTTGAACTTGCAGACGGAATTGAATTCGGTGGCGAAGCCCATTGCTTGTCCCTCCTCTGTATGTAAAAAAGCGCCTCCCCAGCGCAAGGCTCTGCCTGGGGAAAGCACGCTTCGGGCGGCCGATCAGCCGCCGTATTGGATCTTCTGCTTGTCGGCATGGCGCGCCAGCGCCAGCTCGATCAGCGTGTCGAGCAGCTCGCGGTACGACAGGCCGGTTTCCTTCCACATCAGCGGGTACATGCTGTACGGCGTGAAGCCGGGCATCGTGTTGACCTCGTTGATGAGCAGCTGGCCGTCGCTCTTGCGGAGGAAAAAGTCCACGCGCGAGAGCCCCGAGCCGTCGATCGCCAGGTAGGCGCGGATGGCCATCTCGCGCACCGCCTCGGCCGTCTCGTCCGGCAGGTCGGCCGGAATCTGCATGATGCTCGTGCCGTCGACGTACTTGGCGTTGTAGTCGTAGAAGTCCGCGCCGCTGATGACCTCGCCGGGCACGGAAGCCCGGGGCTCGTCGTTGCCGAGCACGCTCACCTCGATCTCGCGCGCGTCGACGAACTCCTCGACGACGACCTTGCGGTCGTAGCGCAGGGCCAGCTCCACGGCGGCGATCAGCTCCTCGCGGTTTTTAGCCTTGGAGATGCCGACGCTGCTGCCGAGGTTGGCCGGCTTGACGAAGCACGGATAGCCGAGCGCGACCTCGATCTCCATGACGAAGAACGTATGGTCCTTCTCCCACTGCGTGCGGTTGAAGCTGCGGTAGATGCACTGCGGCAGCCCTTCGTGGGCGAATACTTTTTTCATCGTGATTTTGTCCATGCCGACCGCCGAGGCGAGCACGCCCGCCCCGACATACGGGATGTTCGCCATCTCGAGCAGGCCCTGGATCGTGCCGTCCTCGCCGAAGGTGCCGTGCAGCAGCGGGAAGATGACGTCGACCGCCTTCTCCGGCGCGGCCGCGGCGGCGGCGGCCTGCAGCGCGGTCTCGCCCGCCGGCGCCGGCGCCAGGCCGCCGAATACCGGCGCGAGCGCCATGCTGCTGTCGCCGCCCTCCAGCTTCAGCTGCTCCACGCTGTCCGGAGCCGCGAGCAGCACGCTCGCCGAGCGCCACTCGCCCGTTTTGGTGATATAGAAGGGCTGGATCTCGTATTTGTCGAAATCGAATGCCCCCATGACCGCCAGCGCCGTCTGCAGCGAGACCTCGTGCTCTCCCGACTTGCCTCCGTAGACCAGTCCGACGCGAATCTTCTCTCCCATGATGGTTGACCTCCGGTACCCTCTCGAAATGAGGATGCCAACAACCGGGCCCGCCTATACGGACCGGCTGCGGGCATCCTGGCCGTGCTGCCTTACATGCTGTCGCTCAAATGATAGAACCGGTAGCGGGTCTGCTCCGTCCATGCGTATGAATCCTTGTAATCCCAGTAGCGGTGGCGGCTCGGCACCGTATTGGCGTTGACGAGCGGCATGCCGTCCCCGTCGAACGCCGTCACGATCGTCGTATGCTGGAAGCGGCCGTCGCCGTTCCAGTCGTAGGCGATCACGTCGCCGAGCTCCAGCTCCGCCGCGCTCTCCACCGGCGTCGCCCTCATGCCGGACGAGCGGGGGAAGCTCAAGTACAGCTGGAACGCATTGGACACGGCCCAGCTGTAGCTCCATTGCTCCTGGCCGCCCGTCCGTCCCTTGTACCACCAGCCGGATTCCCTTTTCCCAGTATAGTTCATCGGCGCTTCCCCTGCAAAGACGCTCTGCGACACGTAATTGGTGCAGTTGACCTCGAATTCCTCGTAGGCGGGGTTCGGCTCGTTCCACCACTGGTCCGCGTAGGCGGCGGCCAGCTCCCGCCGGTAGCGGACGGCGCGGGAGCGCGTGTTGATCCGCGGCACGACGCCATGGTTGAGGAACGGACGCGGCGCGCCGGGGGGCTGGATGCCGCTGCCCCCGCCGTTGCCGTAGGAGCGATGCTCGGCGAGCGCGCTGTCCGCCGCGGCATGGCCGTAGCGCGGACGCCGCTCCCCCACGAGCGGCTCGACCCGCGTCAGCCGCCAGCCTCCGTCCGGGCCGCCCGAATCCAGCCATAGCCGCTCGCGCTCGATGCGCTCCTCCGTATACTGCCGCCCTTTGTGCTGGACATGCCGCTTCAGATGCAGCCGGAGCACGACCGATACCTCCGCGCCGGATTCGTTGATCTTGACCAGCGCGGCCCGCGTCTCGCACTGGGAGGTGAGCAGGTCGCGCTCCTCGGCGCGTTCCCGCTGCCGCTGGAGCCGCTGCAGCAGGCGCAGCCGATGGTCCGCGTCCGTCATGATCCCGGCGAGCGCGCCGTCGCGCAGCTCCACCTCGGCTTGGTTGCACGCCTGCACGTAGCGCTGCACGGCGCCGCGCCAGCCTTCCGCCGGGCCGCCCCGGCGCTCCGCCTCGCCGGCATCGGCTTGCGGAGGCCTTTTTCCCACCTTGATCCGCGGCATCCTTCCCCATCCTCTCTCCGAAGCGCTATTCGTCCATCTTAATTCCCATCCTATGTCGGACGCGGCCCGGATTATGAACCGATTCCACGAAAGCGCTTTAGAGGGATGATCGGTCCGATTGGACGAGTTCCCGACAGGTTTCCATCGAATTTTCGCTAAATATAGCCTTTTACAAGACAGGCTGACCTGAAGTATGATAAAGTTCAGCACATTTCTATTCTGCTGAATTCCACGAAGGTGGAAGCGGGGGAACCAACCGCAGGCGTCTTTTCGCGCCTGCCGGGGTGAATCCGGCGCGCACCCGATGCGCGGCTGCCGAAGCCGCTGCGGTCTGCGCCCGGTAGGGCTACTCTCTTGGCCCGAATCCGTCAGCTAACCCCGTAAGCAACCAAAGGAGAGGTTCGACCATGTCTTTGCAGGAACGCTTTACGGGCGGTCCGGATCCGAGACGGCTGCGAGCCGTCCGCCGCTCCGCCGCATCCGTCGCCGAGCAGGAAACCGCCTGCTCCGCCGCATCCGTCGCCGAGCAGGAAACCGCCTGCTCCGTCGCGCTGCCGCTTCCCGTCGTGCTGGACACGTCCGATGCCGTCGAGGAGGCAGGTCTACACGACCTCCGCGCGGAGCTGATCGGCCAGGAGCCGCTCGCTCCCGACCGCCGCATCCGCCGCATCGACCTGTTCATCAGCCGCACCGCGGCGATGCTCGCCTCAGGCAGCGGCGACTATCTGGTCGCGCTTCATCTTTATGCAGGCTCGAGCCTGCACCGTGCCGTCGTCACGATGTCCTACTCCGAGGCTCCCTCCGATTGGCAGAGCTGGAGCAGCTGGTTCCAAGCGTTCGTCGGCGTTCCGAGCGACGAGGCCATGTCGGTGCTCTACTATGACGCCGAATGGATCAGCGATCATCGGGACCGTCTTTTGCGCAAGGCTCTGGAGCCGAGCTCCAGGGAAGCGATGCCCTTTCCCGCCACCGCCTTCTGGAGAAGGCACCACCTCATCGAATCATCCGACATCCATATCCAGCACTCGATGTAACCCGCCGCTCGGACCATCCGCTGATCCCTGATGCTCATGATGCTCATGCAGGAAGCCCCCGAAGGGCTTGTCCCTCGGGGGCTTCGCTGCGTCTATGGGGACGGGGCCGCTCCTGGGTCGAGCCCGCGCCGCTTCGGGAGCTCCAACAGGGAGGGAACCGCTCCTGTTCCGATCGCACGCCTGCCATCGACCCAGGCTCGCATGGCCCGGCAGGCGCGCTCCATCCTTTTCGGGCGGCGTCAGCCCTGCTCGCCGGCGGCTGTCCTGCGGCAATCGTCGCAGATGCATGCCTGGCCTTGAAGCGGCTTCGGCACCCGTTCCAGCAGCTCGGGCGGGAAGGCCGCCTCCATGCACCAGCAGCCGGACGGATCCCGCCCCGCTGCCGCCGCGCATCCGTTGTCCCCGTCGCACAGAGGACAGCGCCCGCTGTCGATGCTGGTCATGATCGCTTCACGCTCCTTTGTCTTGCCGCTCTTGTGTCTTGCCGCTCCCGTGTCTTGCCGCTCTTGCGCCGGCACCCTTGGCACCTATGGCAGCGGCTTCATGCCCTAACGACGCCTGAGAAGCTTAGAAGCCTATTTTCCCGCTTTTCTTTGAGCTTACGACGTATCAGACGCTTAGAGCCTCCTCCTGACGTTATTCTCAGCAAATAAATGCCTCTTGCCGTCTCTAAGCTCCTCACTCGTCGTTAGCTCAGGACTAGGCATGAATTCGGCCTCTTAACGAGCTGATTCGTCGTTAGCCTGATTCGTCGGTAGCCTGATTCGTCGTTAGCCTGTTCGTCGTTAGCCTGTTCGTCGTTAGCGTGTTCGTCGTTAGCCTGATTCGTCGTTAGCGTGTTCGTCGCTAGCGTGTTCGTCGTTAGCCTGTTCGTCGTTAGCCGAATGCGCTCGAGCTCGCCTTTCATCTATGCGCCTATCTTATCCATACAATGGAGGAGGTTGGTGGATTCGTCGACACTCGATTGCCCGCCTAGCTTCATCCAGCCCGGCTCGCCGCACTCCGCCATGAAAAAGGCAAAGACGGGACGAAGCGGAGTCCACCTCCGTCTCGTCCCGTCTTCGCCCTTGCAGCTATGCCGCTATGCCGCTATGCCCGCAGCCTTACGCGCGGCTCAGCTCCAGCTCCTCTTCCTCGTCGCGGTTGTAGCTCTCGCGGTCGAACTCGTCTTCCGACACGGCGACGAGCAGCGACGACACCGTCGTGCCGGTCGCATTGACCGCCGTACGGCCCATGTCGACGACAGCGTCGATCGCGAGCACGAGGCCGAGGCCTTCCAGCGGCAGGCCGAGCGCGGTGAGGACGACCGTCGTCGAGATCGACGCCGGTCCCGGCACGCCGGCGACGCCGATCGAGGAGATCGTGCTGACGAGCACGATCAGGATGTAGTCGGAGATGCCGAGCGGCACGCCGTACACCTCGGCGACGAAGACCGCCACGACCGCTGGCCAGACGCCGCCGCAGCCGTTCATGTTCATCGTCGCGCCGAGCGGAGCGACGAAGCTGGCGATGCGCGGCGACACGCGCAGCCGCTTGGTGATGACCTCCAGGTTGACCGGCAGCGTCGCATAGCTGCTGCGCGTCGTGAAGGCGACGGCGATCGTCGGGTAGATTTTGCGCAGGAACTTGAACGGATTGAGCTTCGCCCAGAACGTGACGAGCGAGCCGAACGTCAGGATGAAATGCAGCAGCAGCGCGACGTACGTCGCCAGGATCAGGCTGATGAGCGGCTTGAGCGTATCGAAGCCGTAACGGGCGGCCATCGAGCCGATCAGCGCATACACGCCGTACGGCGTCAGGCGGATGATGTATTTGGTCACCTGGTTCATGACCTGCTTGAACGATTCGACGACCTGGCGCACCGGCTCCGCCGCCTCCGGCTTGCGCGAGCCGAGCTGTACGATCGCGACCGCGAGGAAGATGGCGAAGATGAGCACCGGCACGACCTTGCCGTCGGCCATGTCGCCGATCGGGTTGGACGGCACGAGGTTCAGGATGACCTCGGAGAATGTCGGGATCGTCCGTGATTCGTAGCCTTCCGGGGTCTCCTGGGCGATGCCCGCCCCCGGATTGAACGCCAGCGCGACGAGCAGGCCGATCAGCGCCGCCACGCCGGTCGTGCCGATGAAGAGCAGGATCGTCTTCGTGCCGATCTTGCGCAGCTGGCCGAGGCTCGAGATCGACGAGATGCTGGAGATGACCAGCACCGCCACGAGCGGAATGACGAGCATCTTGATGAGGTTGACGTAGATGGAGCCGATCGTGCCGATGCTCGTGGCGTCGAGCTCCAGCGCATTCAGCGACACGCCGACGATCAGACCGATGCCGAGCGCGATCAGCACCCGATAGCCGAAGCCGACGCGGCGGCGCGCCAGCCAGACGAGCAGGCCGACGACCACAAGGGAAACGAGCAGGCTGACCCAGTTCGTCTGGAACGCGTGCACGAGATTGTTATCCGTAGACAATGAAGACATCCCCTTTATATCCTAGTGTTTTACTATGCTATAGTATACTAGCCAGGCTGACCTCTTATGTCAACGATTATTTAGTTCGTGAATAATGGAAGTCATGAACGATTCGGCTTTGCTGCCGGTTTATTCCAGGCTGAGCATAAGTCAATCGGCCTCACATATATTTTTCTAAAAACGTGAGGGGGACCTGAAATGTGCACCGCCGTCACGATGACCACCTCGGATCGCCATTCGTTCTTAGCCCGCAATTTCGATTTCAGCGAGCTCCCGGTCGACTACAAGGTGTATTTTCTTCCGCGCAGGTATAGATGGTTCAATCGGGCGGAGGACCGGTACATATCCAGCCGCTATGCCGTTTTAGGCATGGGAGCTTCGCCAGGCGAGCAGCAGATCGGATTGTTCGACGGCATGAACGAGCATGGACTGATGGGCGTGGTGCATTACTTCGATGGCTTCGCCCGGTACGAAGAGCAGCCGGACGTGAAGAAATTCAATATCGCTCCTTTTGACTACCTGCTTCATGTCCTGTCCCAGTTCAGGCTGACCGACCAGATTGTCGAGCACCTGGAGAAGACCCGCCTTGTCGCGATCGAATTCGATATTTTGAAGAGGATCCCGCCGCTGCACTGGATTTTCACCGACCGCAACAATCGGACCATCGTCATCGAGAGCACGAGCGAAGGCGTGAGCGTATATCGGAACAAGGTCGGCGCCTTCGCCAACAGCCCGGACTTCCGCTGGCATCTCGTGAACTTGAATCTGTACGTCAACCTCACCCCCGTCAACAAAGCCGAGAACGTCTATTGGGGTGACTACCAGATCAATCGTTCGCCGGAACTGTCCAGCGGCAATTACGGCATTCCGGGAGACTACTCCTCCCCCTCCCGTTTCGTGCGGGCCGCCTTTCTCCGCAATCATATCGAGCCGGCCGCGACGGAAACGGAAGGATTGCTGAACACCTTGAAAATCCTTGAGTATTGCGCGGTCCAGCGAGGAGGGGAAATCGAGGACGGAGACCCGACCTTCACCCTTTATACAAGCTCGATGTGCAGCCAATCCGGCATGTACTACTTCAACACCTACGAGGACAGCCAGGTCCACGCCGTCAATCTGTTCCACAACCTCGACCAAGACAAAGTCATCACCTATCCCGTGTCCCGTGAGCAGTCGATCAAGTATCGGAATTGAACAAACGCCAAGCCCCGCATGCGCTGCTGAAAAGCAGCGCATGCGGGGCTTGGCGTGTTAAGGAAACAAGAGCAGGAGACTCCGTGCCCAAGGGACTCATCGGCTCATCTGGCTTGTCCGGAGCGAGGCATGCGAGCCTCAAGCTCAGCCCGGCAGCATCGCGCCCATGCGCGTCGCGGACTGGACGACGAGCGCCGACTGCTCGCGGATGATGGAGGGCGTGAAGCGCGCGGCCGGTCCCGATACGGACAGCGCCGCCGCCAGCCGGCCGCTGCGGTCGAAGACCGGCGCCGACAGCGCCGCCGCTCCCGGCTCGCGCTCCTCCATGCTCGTCGCGTAGCCGAGCCTCCGGATCTCCTCCAGCTGCTCGCGGAACGACTGCGGATCAAAGCCTTGAGGCAGAGCCTCCGAAGCCATCATCTGGGCGGCCAGCCCCGGCTCCGCGAACGCGATGAGCACCTTGCTCGACGCCCCGACGTACAGCGGCAGCCGTACGCCGACGGGCGCCACGCGCCGGATCGCCTGATTGCTCTGCACCGCCTGGATGCGGATCCGCTCGCTGCCGTCCCGTACGTACAGGCTCACCGTCTCCCCGAGCGTGTCGCGCAGGCGCTCCATCTCCGGCAAGCAGATGACCGCCGGGTCGCCGGAGCGCGACCGATGCGCCGACAGCTCCCAGATGCGCATGCCCAGCCGGTAGCGCTCGGAGCTGCGGTCGCGCTCGAGGAAGCCCTTGTCCTCCAGCGTGGCGAGCATCCGATGCACGGTGCTCTTGTGCAGCCCGACCCGCTCGGCGATCTCGGTCATAGGCAGATCGCTCTCCGTCGTAAAGCAGAGCAGGATATCCAGCGCCCTCTCCACGGCCCTTACATTCGATTTTCCATCCTCGGCCTTGCCGGTGCGGGACGGTTCCATGCGCTCACCTGCTTTCTTGTCCGGGGCGGAGAAGCGGGTGCTTCTTCTCCGTTCTCATTGAGAATCATTATCATTATAGGGGAGATGAAGCGTTTCGTCTACCTTCAAACAGTTTCATTGAGTGAAACTAAGATTCTCCTAGTATAACTCGTTTCCTTTATCGCGTAAAGAAACGGCTTCATTTTACGGCAACATTACAAGAGCTTAACAATTGCTCGACATCAATTGACAGCCCGGACGATCGACGCATAAAGTAGTAGTACCAAGGACTTAGAACGCTTACAAAACAAGGGAGGGGAAGACGAAATGAGCAGCTCTGCCCTGCACACGCCGCTGAATCCGCCGCTGCAGCTGGAACCTCCCCTATCTTCCCCGCTTCCCCGCCGCGACACGCGCCGCAACGCGCTCGTCGCCGCCATATCGGCGGGAGCCGCCCTTCTGCTGCTGCTCGTCGCCGCCTTCCACGGCTACATCGCCTGGATGGTCGCCTATCCGTATGTCGCGCCGGTCCACTCCAACCCGATGGAGGCCAAAGGTCTCGCCTACGAGGACGTCGCCTTTCCGAGCCTCAGCGGCCGCACGACCGTGAGCGGCTGGTACATTCCCGCCTCCCCCGGCCGCTCGATCCAGAGCGAGTCCGAGCGGACGATCGTGCTTAGCCACGGCTACGGCGCGAACCGCGAGGAGACGTGGGTGCCGATGTATGACCTTGCCAGCCTTCTCCACCGGCTGAACTATAACGTCCTGATGTTCGATTACGGCTATGCCTCCCAGCAGTATCGCGCTCCGGCCACCGGCGGCTGGGAGGAGTCGCAGCAGCTGCTCGCCGCCGTCGACTACGTCCGCGAGAGCGGCTCCAAGGAAGTCGTCGTCTGGGGCTTCAGCATGGGCGCCGGCACGGCGCTGCAGGCCGCCCTGCAGACGGATGCGATCGATGCGATGATCCTCGACAGCACCTTCGTGGCGAGCCCCGACACGCTGTTCGACAACGTGCGCAACATCATCGACCTGCCCCGCCTGTCGCTGCCGCTCATCGAGAAGCTGCTGCCCCTCTGGACCGGCGTCGACTTCAACAAGATCCCGGCCGAGCAGGTGCTGAGCACGAACTATTCCATCCCGATCTATATGATCCACGGCACGATGGACGCCAAGGCCTCCTACCAGTCCGCGGAGACGATCGCTGCCCGGCAGACGAATCCGCTGTCGCGCGAATGGATCGTGAACGGCGGCCAGCATGAGCTGCTGTTCCGCCAGCATCCCAAGGAGTACATCCAGCGCGCCGCGCTGTTCCTCAGCCAAGTCAACCAGTCGCTGGAGCAGGAAGGCCGGCTGGACGCCTGAACGAAACGACGCGAGATGCGGCCACGAGACCGTTGCCGCGTACGACGCACGAATGACGCGAACCTAAAAATAGAGCCGCTCCCTGTGGGGCGGCTCCATTTCTGCGCATGGGCGATTACTTGAATCGCTCGGGATAAAGCTCCCGGTTCAACTGGTCCGTTTCATCTAAAAATCGGGAAAGCAGCGACTCTCCCGTCAACGACTTGGCCTGCTGCAGCTTCTCGAACCGAGCGATGAGCTCCCCTTTCTCTTTTAGAGAATGCAGGACCTTCTGGACGGCAGGATCGGTCGAGTCCTTTTTATCTTCATAGTGGGAGCTGTGGATCAGGTGAAGGTCCTTGTAGCCGGTGAATACCTCCTGGAATTCCTCCAGATCGCTTTTAGGATTCAAGGCGGAATCCAGGTCGGCCGCTTTTGTAGCCAGCTCTTTCAGCTTCTGCTCTTCCTCTGTCGTCGCGCCTGGCGCATTTGCGATCTTCTTCTGAGCCTCGTAGGCTTGGTTGGCCTCAGTCGCTCTTTCCGGCAGCGTCGAGCTGTTCGCTTCGGCTGGATTCTGCTTCATGCCGGCAAGCGTGATGCCGCCCGCCAGCACCGAACCGCAGGTCGCGAGCAAGAGCCACGATCTCTTCTTCATGAAGGCCCCCCTTTTCTTCCTATTATATCCTTTAATTCTATTAAAAGTTAACCTCTTTTTGCCCGCCGAGCTCTACCCGATTGCACCTTCCGGGGCAGCCGCCGCTTGGGGAACATCCCCTCCGAATTGCACATCCTCAAAGGCTTTTCTCATCAAAAACAGCGCCGACGACCCGATGGTCAGGTGCCGGGTTGTGGTCTGAACATCATTGGATTGCAATTACTCTTAAAATAAATATAAACAAGTGGAGCCGTCGGTCATGTCCCCGCGATAGCTTTAATAAGGGTCGTCGTCCGCGATTCCTTTTTTTCTAAAGCGCTCATATCGGGGGCAGCATGCCGAATACACCTAAGCGAGAGCCATGCGTCCGCCAGCAGCCGCGATCGACGCGCGGCCCCCCGGTCCGACCACCAAAAGGAGGGTTTCCCCATGACCCAAGCGCCATCCGATCTCGCGCAGCCGAGGCTGCTGAAGGAAATCAAGCAATGGAAGCAGGAAGAGGCGGACCGGCTGGAGCAGATCCTGCTGGCCGCCGAGCTGGAGCCGGCCTATGCCGGCGTGCTGCAGCAATGGCAGCCGCTGCTGGAGCGCACGGCTGCGGAAGCGGACCGGCTGCTGGAGGCGCGCTCGCAGACGCAAGGGGCCGGAGTCGCCGGAGAGCCGGCCGAGCTGCTGGAGGCCGCCGCCGCCCAAAGCGGCGTGCTCGTCCAGCAGCTGCTGCAGCTGCTCGCGGCCAGCCCCGCGCTCGGCCGCGAGCCGCAGGCGCGCTCGGCCGTACACGAGGCGCTGCGAAGCTCCACCGCCTGCCTCGCGCGCGCCGAGGCGCTCCGCCAAGGCGTCGAGGCGGCGGAGCCGGAGCCTTTCGAGCCGCGAAAGGGCGGTGCGGGCGAGCCGGCCGCTTCGACATCGGAGCCGCCCGCCCGCGCGGAAGCGCCTCCCCGCACCGGCCATGATGGCGGCGCGATGCCGCAGGTGCCGATCGGCGGCCATAAGCTGCCTCCTTTGCCCTATGCGTACAACGCGCTGGAGCCGTACATCGACGAGGCGACGATGCGCATCCATCACGACAAGCATCATCAGACGTACGTGGACGACCTCAACAAGGCCGAAAAGGAGCTGCAGGCGGCGCGCAAGAGCGGCGACTTCGCCCTCGTGAAGCATTGGGAGCGGGAGCTGGCGTTCAACGGCGCCGGGCATTACCTGCACACGCTGTTCTGGCCGGCCATGTCGCCGCAAGGCGGCGGCAAGCCCGTCGGCGCCCTGGCCGACGAGATCGACCGCAGCTTCGGCAGCTTCGATGCGTTCAAGAAGCAGTTCTCCGAAGCGGCGGCCAAGGTCGAGGGCGGCGGCTGGACGATCCTCGTCTACAGCCCGCGCAGCCGCAGGCTTGAGATCCTGCAGGCGGAGAAGCATCAGAACCTGTCGCAGTGGGACGCGATTCCGCTGCTGCCGATCGACGTGTGGGAGCATGCTTACTACCTCAAGCATCAGAACAAGCGGCCCGACTACATCAAGGACTGGTGGAACGTCGTCAACTGGCCTTATGTGAGCGAGCGGTTCGAAAAAGCGCGGACGCTGGCCTGGGAGCCTTACTGACGGGCTGCTCCGGATTCCTCGTTCCGGTGGCGAAAGCCGCTCTGCGCCTCTCGTCCCGGACATCCGGAAGCGGAGCCGGCGCGGGGTTCCCGCAAAAAGCAAAAGCCCGCCAGCCTGGACATCAGGCTGACGGGCTTTTGCCCATGCGTACAACCGCTACTGCTTGAGCAGCGAGAGGAACTCCGCGCGCAGCGCGCTGTTCGAGCGGAACTCGCCGCGGACGCCGGAGGTGATCGTCTTGCTGCCCGGCTTCTTGACGCCGCGGGAGCACATGCACAGATGCTCGCCCTCGACGACGACCATGACGCCCTGCGGCGACAGCGCCTCGTCGAGGATGTCGGCGATCTGCGACGTGATCCGCTCCTGCACCTGCAGCTTGCGGGTGACCGCCTCGACGAGGCGGGCCATCTTGCTCAGTCCGAGAATATGGCCGTTCGGCAGGTAGCCGATATGGACCTTGCCGAAGAACGGCGCCATATGATGCTCGCACTGGCTGTAGTATACGATATCCTTGACGATGACGAGCTCCTCGTGGTTCTCGTCGAACGTCACGCCGAGCACGTCGGCGGGATTGACCTCATATCCGGCGAAGATCTCCTCGTACATGCGGGTGACGCGGGCAGGCGTGTCCAGCAGCCCTTCGCGCTCGACGTCCTCGCCCACCAGCTTGAGGATCTCGCGGAGATGGTATTCGATCTGCTCGCGGTTGCGCGCGACCATTGAGTTGGAGTAATCTTTCAAACCTGCCATCGCGGCCTCCCTGGCTTCCTTTAGGAGCGGGCGGCTGCCGCGTTATCTGCGCTTGCCGCCACGCTGGTTCGGGATGAATTTTTGCTGTCCGCCTTGCTGGCCCTTCATCATCTGCTGAGCCTTCTGCATCTGCTTGTTGTTGAGGTTATAGCCCATCTGCTTGGCCATCTTTTGAAGCATCTCCGGATCGGACTGCATCTTCTCCATCTGCTTGCGGAGATAGAACACGCCGATGAAGAAGCCGCCCACCAAGCCGACGATCAGCGTGACGATCGGGATGACGATATTGTACCATTCCACGCGCGGTTCACCTGTCCTTTATCCAAGGTCAATAGAGCTCTTCCATCTTAGCATTAACGGGGGGGCGGCGCAATTTCAAAAGCGCCTCCAGCCGGCATCGGTCCGAGCTCCGCAGGCGCCTCGTCCGGGCGTTGCGCCGCCGGGCGTCCCGTCTCTCCGCTCGCCTCCGGGATGGCCTCCGCCTGCGACAAAGCCGCTCCGTCCGCCGCCCCCTCCCGCAGCGAGGCGAGCGAACGCTCCGCCCAGGAGCGGGCCTCCTCATCCGTCTCCCGCTCCGCCGCCTCCGCGAGCGCGGCCTCGGCCTCCGGGCCGCCGATCCGCCCGAGCGACCAGGCGGCCGTGCCGCGCAGCACCGGCCTCGGATCGTCTCGCAGCACGCGGATAAGCGCAGGCACCGCCGACTTCTCTTTGAAGTTGCCGAGGGCGATGACGGCGTTGCGCTGGATCGGCTTCTTGCCCCGCCACGACGAGGCGTTGCGGCCGTACCGCTCCTTGTACTCCCGATTGCTCATTTCGAGCAGCGGCTCCAGCAGCGGCTTCACCAGCTCGGGATCGGGCCGGAACTCCGGATGCCGCGTCACGTTGACGCCCCGGTTGACGGGGCAGACGATCTGGCAGGTGTCGCAGCCGTACAGCCGGTTGCCGATCTTGCGCATCAGCTCGTCCGACACCATCTCCTTGGTCTGTGTCAGATAGGAGACGCAGCGCTGCGCGTTGAGCTGTCCGGGGCCCACAAGCGCGCCCGTCGGGCAGGCGTCGATGCACTTCGTGCAGCTGCCGCAGCCGTCCTCGACCGGCTCGTCGGGCTCCAGCGGCAGGTTGGTGATCATTTCGGCCAAGAAGATGTAGGTGCCGTGCTTGCGGTTCAGGATGAAGCTGTTCTTGCCGCTCCAGCCGATGCCCGCCCGCTCGGCCACCGCGCGGTCGCTCAGCTCGCCGGTATCCACCATCGATTCCGCCCGCAGCTCCGGCACGCGCTCCCGCAGCCAGGCTTCCAGCCGCGCCAGCCGGTCGCGCAGCACGGTGTGGTAGTCCTCGCCCCAGGACGAACGGGACAGGATGCCGCGCCGCGCGCCGGGCTCCGACTTGGGCGGGTCCTGCAGCTTGGACGGGTAGGCGACTGCGATCGCGATGATCGACAGCGGCTCGTCGAAGAGGAGCGACGGATCGGAGCGGCGCTCGATGTCCTTCGGCTCGAAGCCGGACTCGTAGCCCAGCTCCCGGTGGCGGATGAGCCGTCCCTTGAGCGCGGTGAACGGCTCGGGCGAAGCCACGCCGATATCGTCGATGCCGAGGTCATAGGCGGCTTCCTTCATCTCGGCCTTGAGCCGTTCCCAGAAGCCGGCCTCCGGCTTGTTCCGCCTTTGCGCCATCGTCCTCTCCTCCTCTCCCCAGCTTGTCCCGATTAGGCCCGTCCCAGAATAAAGACAGGGCCGCGCAGCCGCGCGGCCCCCGCTCCTCTAGCCCTTGCCGCCAGCCCTCATCGCCTTGATGGCGCCTACGGCCAGCTCGTCGCAGCGGTTGTTCCATTCGTTGTCGCTATGTCCTTTGACCTTCACATAGGACACCTCATGAGTGCCCATCAGGTCCCACAGGCGCTGCCACAGCTCCTTGTTCTCGACCGGCTGGCCCTTGCTGTTCTTCCAGCCGTTGCGCAGCCAGCCGCGGATCCAGTTGTTCTGGAAGCAGTTGACGACATACGCCGAGTCGCTGTGCACCTTGACGCGGCACGGCACCTTGAGCAGCGCCAGCGCCTCGATGACCGCCTGAATCTCCATGCGGTTGTTGGTCGTATGCGGCTCCGCGCCGGAGATCTCCTTGCGCTTGTCGCCATAGAACAAGACGGCCGCCCAGCCTCCGGGACCCGGATTGCCGGAGCACGCCCCGTCGGTGTATACGGTCACTTCCTTCATGCTATCGCTCCTTCCCCGCCGCGATCGGCGGACGGCGGACTCGCTCCGGTCGCCCGGCGCCTACAGGCGTCCCGCATGGACGAACGGCCAGAGCAGCAGCTCGGCCCGGCCTGTGATGTCGCTCTCGTCGACCGCGCCGAACGTGCGGCTGTCGCGGCTCGCCCTCCACTGCCGGTTGTCGCCCAGGACGAAGTAATGCCCGGGCTCCACCTGCACCGGCTGGAAATTCTCCAGCGCCGGCACCGGATCCGCGTACAGCTCCGCCACCGGAAGCCCGTTGCGCAGCAGCTTGCCCTCGCGCAGCTCCACCAGGTCGCCAGGCAGCCCGACGACGCGCTTGACGAGGTACCCCGGACTCCCGTCCTCCGGACGCGGGTCCTGCAGGATGACGACGTCGTTCAGCCGGATCGGCAGCGCGTCGCCGGCGAGCCGGCTGACGAGGAGCCAATCGCCGGGATGGAGCGTCGGCCTCATCGAGTCCCCCTCGACGATCGACAGGTTGAGCACGAACCGGTTCAGGAACAGCACGACGGCCGCTACGACGACGGCCGTCCGCAGCAGCGCGGACCGCTCGCGCCGCCGCGCGGCGCGGCGACGCTCCGGCTCGAGCGGGCGCTCGGCCGCGGCAGGCTCCGTCATCATGCCGGCCCCTCCTCCTCGCGGCCCGGACGACGGGTCCAAGCCTCGTAATACTGCAGCACGATCTCATCCTCGAACGGCGGCTTCCCGCCGCGGATCCGCTGCGTCACCTCGCGCAGGCCCTGGCCGACCTTGGCATCGATGATCGGCGGATAGCGGTAATCCGCCTTGTGGCGCTCGTACTCGTCGCGGTCGACGACCGCCAGATCGCCGCCCGCGGTGCGGATGACATCGAGGTCGTAGTCGATGTACGTCAGCACGTCGCCCGACAAATAAGGCGGCGACGCCAGATTGCAGTAGTACCGGATGCCGAAGTCCTCCATCATCGCGACGACGTTGTACCATTTGCCAGGCAGGAAAAAGGATACGGCCGGCACGCGGCTGACCCATACCGAGCCGTCCGCCTCCGTGATCGGAGTCTGGTTGTTGATGAGCACGATCATGTTCTCCTCGGCCTGCTGCGGCAGCAGCAAGCGCTCGGGGACGAGCCAGTTCTTCTGCCATTGGCGATGGAGATGGCCGTCGTGCTTGAAGCTCTTGATATAACAGCGCCGATACGTGTCCACTTACGCACTCCCTGACTTAACCTTCATCATAATAAGAAAAGCATATCCAGGCGCCAAAATCAATGGACGCCGGACATGCTTCAAGGTAAGGGCGGCTCGGCCGGCGAGCCGCTGTCCGGAGAAGATCCGGCCAGGGCTCGTCCTAGCCCGCCACGATGCTGAGCTTCTGGAACGAATGATAGAAGTCGTTCGGCTCGAAGCCGAGCGAGCTGTAGAGCGTAAGTACGGGTTCGTTATGCTTGTCCGCCGTGACGAGAATCTTGGAGACGTTGCGCTGCTCGAAGCGGGCGCGCAGCCGGGAGATGAGGCCCTTGGCGATGCCGCGTCCGCGGAAGTCCGCATGGACCGCGACACGGTAGTAGTACCCTCGGTTGTTGTCGATCGTGCCGATGATGATGCCGGCGACTTGATCTCCATCCGATGCGACGAGCACGAGATCGCTGTCCCAGGACAGCTGCCTGGTGAGAGCTTCCTTCGTTTCCTCGTAGCACTCTTCGCACAGGACCGATTGCAGCAAGGAGGTCGCGCCGTGGTAGTCGGCGAGCTGGAAAGAACGAACATGCATGAATGCTTAGCTCCCTTACATTCAATGTCATTGGTAAAAGCTAAGTTTGATTATACGACAAAAGTAAAGGAAAGCTAGGTTTTTTGTCCAAAAAACCGCATTAATTTTAACATTGCGCTTACAATTCGTTGAAAGCGCTTTATTGGTAACGCTTACTCGATCGTTTGAACTTTATAACGTACGGGTAAGAATAATGGATCGTTTTCGTGGCATTCTAGTGTCGGCCGGCATGCCGGACCGATCCTCTTCCATGCGGAGAAGCCGCTCCGCCGCCCCTGGACTTTTGAAAGAAAAATGTTGATTTATTCAGGGGCTTGAGGGATAATAATCTGGAATCGCTACATATCTTTTAAGGAGGTTTTTTGATCATGGCCCATGAACTTCCAGCACTTCCGTATGCGAACGACGCTCTGGAACCGCATATCGACGCTCAGACGATGGAGATCCACCACGATCGCCACCACAACACGTACGTGACGAACCTCAACGCCGCTCTCGAGTCCGCTCCCGAGCTGGCCTCCAAGTCCCTCGAGGACCTGATCGCCGACCTGAACAGCGTGCCGGAATCCATCCGCACGGCCGTCCGCAACAACGGCGGCGGACATGCCAACCACAGCCTGTTCTGGACGACGATCGGCCCGAACGCCGGCGGCGCTCCTACGGGCAAGCTGGCTGAGGCGATCGAGAGCGAGCTGGGCGGCTTCGCCAAGTTCCAAGAAGATTTCGCCAAGGCGGCTACGACGCGCTTCGGCAGCGGCTGGGCTTTCCTCGCCGCCGACAAAGCCGGCAAGCTCAAAGTGTACAGCCTCCCGAACCAGGACAGCCCGATCATGGAAGGCGAAACGCCTCTGCTCGGCCTGGACGTGTGGGAGCACGCCTACTACCTCAAGTATCAGAACAAACGTCCCGACTACATCAAGGCGTTCTGGAACGTCGTGAACTGGGACGAAGTCGGCAAGCGCTACGAAGCAGCCGCGAAGTAAGCCTTCGCCCGATCTGCCGAGCCTGTCCGCAGCATATGCTGCGGACAGGCTTTTTTGCGTGTTCAGGCGCGGGGCAAGGCCAGGGGCCGGCGGCAGGCGGCGCGGCAGGCGGCGCGGCGGGCGGGCGCGAGGGGCGTGGCGAGGAGGCGGAGGCACGGCGGGCCGCGAGGGGCGTGGCTAGGAGGCGGAGGCGCGGCGGGGCCGCGAGGGGCGTGGCTAGGAGGCGGAGGCGCGGCGGGGCCAGGGGTCGGCGGATCGGCCAGTTGAACCAGCCCATCAGTGCCTCTCCGAGATTCCGGCTGGTTCTTTGCATCAGCTATGCATTCAAGGCCGGATTTCTCTCCCTTGTATCTAACGATACTCAGAAGCGTTATTTCGCCAAAAAAGCCGCTTCATAAATTCTAACGATACTCAGAGGCGTTAATCTGCTTGAAAAGCGGCGAAAAGCTCCCCTTTTGTTCAAATAAAGCTTCTGAGTTTCGTTACGAGCTCGCAACCTATGTTTTTCGACTACATAGCGTTCGTGAGTTTCGTTAAGCTTGCTCCGCTCGAAAATCTGGAAAAAATCCCTCGCCCGGTCAAGTGGATAGGCTCCAGCCGCATAGGCTAAGACATCCTGCGTTTTGTCGAAGCCATGCGCGAGACCGAAAGGAGCCTTTCGACCGGTATGTCACAACCTTACCTGTATTACGCCCCCGACAGCGCCTATCGCTATGTCCAGGCGGGGGGAGACTGCGGATGCGGCAGTCCTCGCGCATTCCAGCCTGCGCCGCCGCCCATTCCCCCGGCACCGCCGACGCTCTTTCCGCCGTTAGGCGGGGGCCTGTTCCCTCCGCTAGGGCATGGCGGCGGCTTCCCCGGGCCCGGTCCGGGGTCGTTTCCGCCGGGACCGGGGCCTTGGCCGCCCGGGCCGGGGCCGTTCCCGCCGGGGCCGGGGCCTTGGCCACCCGGGCCGGGGCCTTGGCCGCCGGGGCCGGGGCCTTGGCCACCCGGGCCGGGGCCGTTCCCGCCGGGACCAGGGCCTTGGCCGCCCGGGCCGGGGCCGTTCCCGCCGGGGCCGGGGCCTTGGCCACCCGGGCCGGGGCCTTGGCCGCCGGGTCCGGGGCCTTGGCCGCCCGGGCCGGGGCCGTTCCCGCCGGGACCGGGGCCTTGGCCGCCCGGGCCGGGGCCGTTCCCGCCGGGGCCGGGACCTTGGCCGCCCGGGCCGGGGCCGTTCCCGCCGGGACCGGGGCCTTGGCCGCCCGGGCCGGGGCCATTCCCGCCGGGGCCGGGACCTTGGCCGCCCGGGCCGGGGCCGTTCCCGCCGGGACCGGGGCCTTGGCCGCCCGGGCCGGGGCCATTCCCGCCGGGGCCGGGACCTTGGCCGCCCGGGCCGGGGCCGTTCCCGCCGGGGCCGGGGCCTTGGCCGCCTGGTCCGGGGCCGTTTCCGCCGGGTCCGGGGCCGTTCCCGTTCGGAGCTGCCGGTCCGGCGGTGCCTGCATCGGCGGCCAGTCCGACGCCGGAGACGGCGACGATCTCCGCCATGGCGCCGATCGGCTCGGTTCCGCCCGGACCCACGGTAACGCCGAACGCTCCCGCCCCGGTGACGGTACGGATCGACGGCGGAGAGTCGTTCCCTTACGTGACGGAAGACTACCAGATTCCGTTCTATGAAGGCATGAACATCGCCCAGGCGCTCGACTACACGGGCGTCGTCCAGGCGACGACGAGCGGCGTGAAGGCCGTCGGCGGCGTCCGCAACGACACGACCGACGACGTACGGATCGGCGGCGGCGTCCAGTACGTGCTCCGGCTGAACGGGCGGCAGATTCCCCACTCCCTGCTGAGCTTCCCCGTCCACCGCCGCGACGTGATCGGCATCGAGCTGATCGTCATCGGCCCGAGCTAGGCGGCCGGACCGCGCTTCGGCATCATCACCGCGCCAGCACGCCAAGGCTCTTCCGGATTGCCGCCCTTTGCGGATGATCCGGAAGAGCCTATTTGGCCGTTCATTCCTGCGACGACGCCTCGGCTCCGCCGCGATACATCTTCCCTGTGCCGGAATTCTCCGCTCTCCGAGCGCCGGTCTTCGCGTCGGCCACCGATCTCCGAACGCCGGTCTACGCACCGGTCTCCATTTCGGCCACCGCTCTCCAATCGCCGGTCTACGCATCGGCCACCGCTCTCCGATTGCCGGTCTCCGCGTCGGCCATCGCGGCGGCCTCCGCTCTACAGATCGATCAGCCCTCCGATCGGCCGGCCCGGTGCCCTCGCGAACCTGGAGCCCCACAGCCGAAGCCCGCCCGAGCTCCGGCCGCCAGCGAGAGGTCCGCGAGCGCCTCCGCCTCGTCGACGCCGAGCACCGGAATCCCGTCCGGCAAGCCAAGGCTGCCGCTGCGGGCATGCAGCTCCGCCCGCAGCGCGATGCCGGCCACCGCGGCCAGCTGCGGAAGCAGCTCCAGATCGGCGAGCGAGCGGGCGACCAGCAGCTTGGGCAGCGGCTCCCGCTTGAATCCTTCGACGAGCAGGACGTCGACCGGCGGAGCGAGCCGGATCAGCTCCGGCAGCGAAAGGCCCCGCTCCTCCACAAGGATAGCTCGCGAAGCCGAGCTGACCGCCGACCAGACGGCTCCCGACTCCCGGTGCCGCCGCGTGTCGCAGCCCGGACGCTCGTCCTCGAGCTCATGGCCGTCGTGCTTGATCGTCGCGACCGACAGTCCCCGGCCGGCCAGCTCCTCCGTCAGCCGGCACAGCAGCGTCGTCTTGCCGGCGTTCTTGCTGCCTACAAGCTGCATGATCGCGGTCATTCGCCGCCTCCTTCCGCCAGCCGGATGCCGGCCTCGTAGTCCGCCGGGGTATTCATGTTGAAGCCGATCGGCATCGGCGCCGCCCGGCCGGTGATTTCAATCGCGATGGGGACGAGCTCCTCCAGCAGCGCCGACAGGCGCCGCTCCCCGCTGTGCAGCAGCCGATCCGCCGCCGCCAGCGACGCGTCCCGCCGGTATACCGCATGGAGCGGCTGCAGCCGGCCGTCGATCCGAGGCGCCGCGCAGCCGGCGGAGCCGCAGCGCTCCAGCGCCGCCGCGAGCCGCCCGGCGGCCGCTGACGAGACGAACGGCATGTCGCAGGCGACCAGCCAGACCAGCGGCGCCTCGGCGGCAAGCAGCGCGCCGTGCACGCCGGCCAGCGGCCCCTCGCCCGCATGCGGCTCCAGCACCGGCGCCGCGAGCTCCGGCGCGGCGGCGCGCACCCGCTCCGCCTGCCCGGGAGAGGCGACGACCGCACGCACGGAGCCGCAGGCCGGGGCCATCCGCTCCGCGATGCGCGAGAGCAGCGTGCGCCCTTCCAGGAGCAGGGCGTACTTGTCCCTGCCCATGCGGCTGGAGCGGCCGCCGGCGAGGATGAATCCATCCATCGCGGCCGGCCCGCCGAGCTCCATTTCCGCAGTCGCCGCCCCCGTCCGACCCGCCTGCTCCTGCCTCATGCTCCGCCTCCCCGCAGCGGCCGCACGCGCACCGCCGTCGTCTTGAAGCCCGGCATGCGGCAGACCGGATCGAGCTCCGGCCTCGTCGCCCGATTGACGTTCTGCCTTCCTCCCCAGTGCATCGGCGCGAAAACCGTATCCTCGCGGATGCCGGCGTTCAGGCGGCCGCGCGCCGCGAACTCTCCTTGGCGGGAGACGACGGACACCCATTCGCCTTCCTCGATCCCGAGCGCGGCCGCCGTTCGCGGATGAAGCTCCAGGAAGCTCTCCAGCTCCCGGGAAGCAAGCGCCGGACTGCGTCTCGTCTGCGCTCCGGTCAAATAGTGGGCGAGCACGCGGCCGTTCGTCAGCAGCAGCGGGTAGCCGCCGTCCGTCTCGTCGACCGCGCCGGTGCCGGCCGCCGTCCGGACAGCGAACTGCGCCCGTCCGCCGGGACGGGCGAAGCCGTCCGCGAACAGCAGTCCCTGCCCGTCCTCCTCTTCCGACGGACAGGGCCAGTAGACGCCGCCCTCGCTCCGCAGCCGGCGGTAGGAGATGCCCGAGTAGTCGGCGGCTCCGCCGCGGCTCGCGCGGCGCAGCTCCTCGAAGATCGCCTCCGCCGAGCCGCAGCGGAACCGATCCTTGCGCCCCAGCCGCTCCGCGAGCGCGTTCAGCACCGCCCAGTCCGCCCGCGCCTCGCCGGGCGGCGGCATGGACGCTTCCCTCAGCAGCACGCGGCCTTCCAGGTTGGTGAGCGTGCCTTCGTTCTCCAGGTAGGAGGCCACCGGCAGCACGACATGCGCCATCCGCGCCGTTTCCGTCAGGAACAGATCCGCCACGACGAGCTGCTCCAGCCGGCCCAGCGCCTCCTCGACGAATCCCGCATGAGGATTGGACACGACGGGATTGGAGCCCATGACCAGCAGCGAGCGGATGCGGCCTTCGTGGACGAGCCTCATCATGTCGAAGGCGGATACGCCCTTGCCTGGAATCGACTCCGGCGGAACGTTCCATACGGCGGCGGCATGCGCCCGGTCGGCCGGATCCTCGATCGAGCGGTAGCCCGGCAGCTGGTCGGCCTTCTGGCCGTGCTCGCGGCCGCCCTGGCCGTTGCCCTGCCCCGTGATCGCTCCGTAGCCGCAGCCCGGACGCCCGATCTGGCCCGTCGCCAGCACGAGGTTGAGCAGCTGCCGCACCGCCTCGTGGCCGTCCGTCTGCTGCTCCACCCCGCGCGCCGTGCAGAGGATCGCCGTCTCCGCGCCCGCGTAAGCCCGCGCCGCGCGCCGCACGTCCGCAAGCGGCAATCCGCAGCGGTCTGCGGCCTCGTCGGGATCGAGCGCCTCCGCCTGCCGCCTCGCCTCCTCGAAGCCCTCCGTCCGCGACTCGATGAAGCCGCGGTCCTCCAGCCCCTCGTCCAGCACGAGCCGCAGCAGCAGGACGGCCAGCAGCGCATCGGTACCCGGACGCAGCTGCAGATGCAGGTCGGCGGCCTCGGCCGTCTTCGTGCGGCGAGGGTCGACCACGATCAAGTACGCTCCGTTCTCCTTGGCCTCATTGAAGTACGGCATCAGCGTCGGCTGGCACTCCGCCACGTTCGTGCCGGCCAGCAGGATGCACTTGGCCAGGGGAATATCGGACAGGCGGAACGTCAGCCCCCGGTCGAGACCGAACGCGCGCACGCCGGCCGAAGCCGCCGCCGACATGCAGAAGCGTCCGTTGTAGTCGATGTGCCGCGTGCCGACGCCGATGCGGGCGAACTTGCCGAGCCAGTAGGCCGACTCGTTGGTCAGGGACCCCCCGCCGTAAAAGCCGATGGCATCCGGATCTCCGGCCGCGATCCGGCTCCGCCACAGCCCCGCGACGGCGTCCAGCGCCTCGTCCCAGCCGCAAGGCACGAGCCGCCCCTCCCGGCGGATCAGCGGCTGCAGGAGCCGCTCGGAGCTGAACGCGTGCTGATGCGCGTTCAGCCCTTTGACGCAGGACCGCCCTTGGGAGGCGGCGTTGGGAACCCCTTGGGCGCGGTAGCGAACCGTCTCGCCGCCGGGGATCGGCTCCGGCGTCAGCCGCAGCTTGCACTGCACGCTGCAATACGGACACTGGGCATCGAGCTCCCGGACCGCAAGCGGAATCGTCGTCATGGACATGCCTCCTTCTCCCTTCTCCGGTCGAGCCGCGCCGGCTCGGGCTTCTCGCCGTCGGCTCCGTTCCTCTCCGCCGCCGCGACACGCAGCGCCCCGGCGAGCTCCCGCCGCGAGGAAGCGTCGGCCAGCAGCTCGCGCAGCGCGGCCTCGCCGGTCCGCTCCAGCCATTGCCAGAGCGGCTCGCCCCACCTGGCCTCCGCCCGGTACCGCTGCAGGCAGGCGTCCGCCGCCTCGGCCGCCTCCTCCAGCGTCTCGGCGACGGCCAGCAGCCGCCCGCCGCGCACGACGCCCTCGGCGCTGCCGCCGGCAGTGAGCTCCCAGCCCGCCGGCGACAGCGCGAGCCCGATGTCGGCGACGAGCGCGCCGGCCGGCGCATCCGGTCCGGGCGACACCGCCGCCCGCAGCGGCGACGGCCAGGCCACCCGCCGCCAGCGCCGCTGCATGCGGTCGGCCGCCTCCACCGCCTCGCGCTCGCCCGGCGCAGGCGTCTCCTCGCCGATCCCCCGGCGCTCCGAGCGTCCGGCACGGACGACGGCGTCCGGCCCCAGTCCTTGCGCCGAAGCCAGGGAGGAAGCCGCCCCGCCGTGCCGCGCCGCATAAAAAGCAAGCGCCGTCCGGCACTCGCCGCAGCCGCCCTCCCCGCGCCAGCCGAGCAGCCGGCGCAGCTCGCGCGGGGAAAGCCCGGCGCCGCCGCTCTCCGCCGCGAGCCTCGCCGCGGCGGCCGGCAGCTCGGCCGCCGACAAGTCGGTGCAGCCGCAGAGCGGCAGCGGCAGCGACGGCGGCGGCTCGGAGCCAGCAGCCCCACCGGCAGCCCCACCGGCAGCCGCGCCGGCGGCGGGGGAGGCGGCTCCGCCCAGCCCCGCCTGGGGTCCGCCTGCGGCGCCCAAGCGGACAAGCGCCTCGACGACCGGCCGGCAGCCCCCGCAGGAGCCGGAGGCTCCCGTGCAGGCCCGCACCTCTTCCGCCGTGCCGCAGCCTCCCGCCACCGCCTCCAGGATGGCGGATTTGGCGACGGCGTTGCACTCGCAGACGGTCGCCGCGTCCGGCAGGGCGGCCGCCATCGCTTCCCGCAGCGACAATCCGCCTCCCTCCGCCTCCTTGCCGGAGGCCCTTGATGCGGCCAGCTCCTCCGGCGCCGCGCCGCGCCGCACCAGCTCCAGCAGCGCAGGACCCTCCGAAGCGTCGCCGTACAGCACCGCCGCGGTCACCTTCCCGTCGCGCGCCAGCACGCGGCGGTACGTGCCGCGCAAGCCGTCGTAGGCCTGCTGCACCGTCTCCTCCTCGCCATGTCCGGCGGCATCGCCGACCGAGAACACCTCGATGCCGGCCACTTTCAGCTGGGAGTAGGGAATGGAGCCTTGATAAGACTCTCCGCCGGCTCCCGCCAGCTCGCGCGCCAGCACCTTCGCCTGATCGTACAGCGGCGCGACGAGGCCGTAGGCGATGCCGCGATGCTCCGCGCACTCGCCGACCGCGTAGATGGACGGGTCGCTCGTGCGCATCCGGTCGTCGACCTCGACCGCCCGCCGCACGGCCAGGCCTGCGGCCCGGGCCAGCTCGACGTTCGGGCGGATGCCGACGGCGAGCACGATCAGATCGGCCTGCAGGCGGCTGCCGTCGCGAAATCGCAGCCCGCTCGCCCGGCCGATACCGGTCACCTCCGACGTGTCCCGCGCCAGGTGGAACCGCATCCCTTGCCGCTCCAGCTCCGCCTGCAGCAGCCGGGCCGCCTGCCGGTCGAGCTGGCGGTTCATCAAATATGCGGCGTTGTGCACGACATGCGCCTCCATGCCGAGATGCAGCAAGCCCCTCGCCGCTTCGAGACCGAGCAGTCCTCCGCCGATGACGGCGGCTCTGCGGCCCGAGCGCGACGCCTCCAGCATCGCCTCGCCGTCCGCCAGGCTGCGGAAGGCGATCACGCCTTTCTTGTCCGCGCCGGGGATCGGCGGGATGAAGGCGGAGGAGCCCGTCGCCAGCACGAGCCGATCATAGCGGTCGGTCCGGCCGGCGGACGTGCGCAGCCCGCGGGCGCCGGGATCCAAGCCGACGACCGCCTCGCCCGTGCGCAGCTCGATTCCCTGCTCCTCGTACCAGCTGCGCGCCTTCAGCTCGATCTCCTCCCGCCGCACGCCTCCCTGCAGCACCTTGGACAGCAGGATGCGGTTGTAGGCCGGCACCGGCTCGCTGCCGTACACGGTGATCTCATATCGCCCCGGGGCGGCCTTCGCCAGCTCTTCCAGCAGCTTCAAGCCCGCCATGCCGTTTCCTGCGACGACCAGCCTCTCCTTGCGTTCCGCCATGGCCCTTCCCCCTCCTTCTCGTCCTTCCCTCTCCAATCGAGACCTGTCCGCGCGCCTCCCGGACGCGCTAGTCCGCGTCGAGCGCGAGCCAGCGCACCTGCTCTCCTTCCGCCGCGCCCTTCCCGCCGGCCGGCACGCAGGCGAGCGCTTCGGCGCGGGCGAAGGCGGCGACGTTGCCCGAGCGGTCTCCGGCAAGCGGCAGCAGCAGCGCCAAGCCGTCCTCCGCCTCGCCGACCGCCGCCCGGATGTACCGGGGATAGGGGCATGGCTTGGACAAGGAGGCCGCGAGCCGGCCGGTGCGCCAGCGAGGCATCCAGTCCGCGCGTCCGGCAAGCCGCAGCAGCAGCGGGCGGACGAGCAGCTCCATGCCGGCGAAGCAGGCGGACGGGTTGCCCGACAGCGCGGCCAGCAGCGTCCCGTCCGGCAACCGGTAGGCCGAGGTCGGCGTGCCGGGCCGCATCTTCATCTTGTCGACCCGGATCCGGCCTCCCGCCAAGCGAGCCGCCTCATGCGCATAATCGCAGTCGCCGACCGACACGCCGCCGGACGTCACGACGAGATCGGCCCGCAGCGCCGCCTCCCGGATCGCCTCGGCCAGGCGGCGCGGATCGTCCGGCACGGGATGCAGCGCCGTCGGAATTCCGCCCAGCTCCCGCACCCGGGCGGCCAGCATCGCGCTGTTGGAATCATAGATGCCCGCTCCCCCCAGCGGCTGCCCCGGCCGGCGGAGCTCGTCGCCGACCGGCACGATCGCCACGGCCGGCCGGCAACGGACCTGCGCCTCATCCCGGCCATCGGCCGCCAGCAGCGCGATCTGCCGCGCCCGCAGACGGGCTCCCGCCTCCAGCAGCACGGCTCCCGCCGGCGCGTCCTCGCCGATCTCCGCGATATGCGTCGGCGAGCCGGGCGGGCGGTCCAGCTCCACGCCGCCGCCGGGCAGCCGCCGCGTCCGCTCTTGCATGACGACGCGGTCGTAGCCCTCCGGCACCCGCGCTCCGGTGAAAATGCGCAGCGCCGTTCCCGGCTGCGGCTCTTGCAGCCCGCAGGTCCGGCCGGGCCGCCGCTCGCCGGCAACGAAGAGACGCGCCGCGCCGCCCTTGTCCGGCGGCGCCAGGTCGGCCTCCCGCACCGCATAGCCGTCCATCGCGGCCCGACGGAACGGCGGCAGCGGCTGCCGGGCGAGCAGCGCCTCCCCCAGCACGCGCCCGCCCGCATCCGCCAGCGGAACGCCCTCCATGCCGACCGGAGCGATTTCGTCGGCCAGCAGGCGCACCGCCTCCTCGACCTCCGCCAGCTTCAACGGCAGCTCCGGCCGATCGGCCGCCTCCGACGGCTTCGCTCCCGGCCCGTGCAGGAGCTCCGGCGAAGCGTCCGCCGCCGGACCTGTCGGCACGCCCGCCGCCCCGCCTGCCCCGAGCGCCTCCTGCCATGCGCCCGGTTCCGCCACGCTTTGCCCGCCCCTTCCTCTGCCGCCCGCGCCCGTCTCCATTTCGTCCGCCCCCTCTGTCCGTCCCGATCGACGCCGCCTCCCGCCTCAAGAAGAAAAAAAGCCCGCTTCCATCCGCGCAGGCTCCATGCGCGAAGAAGAAGAGGGCTTCGTTGCTCTCGGTCCAGCGGCACGCCTTTGTGCCGGAAGGTTTGGTTCCAGCTTAGCCGACCCGGAAAATGATGTCAATATAGCTGACGCAATTAGCAGTAAAATAAAATTACGTCAGCTATATTGACATACAAGTCGCCGCATCCCTATACTCGAACTTGTCAAACACGACCGTACAGCGCCGTACGGGCCGATGCGCCGGCAATGATGCCGCAGTCCTCCCCTCTCAGGGACGGATTGCGGCTTTTTGCGGCTTCGGCTCCGGATCGCGGCTGCCGGTCGACAAAGGAGAGGACCTACGATGGAGAGAAAAAGCTTCTGGCAAAGCGGAGACAAAAAGACGCTGCTGAGCGCATTCCTGTACTTCGACGTCAGCTTCATGATCTGGGTGCTGATCGGGCCGCTGGCCGTCGTCATCGCGGCGGACTTCCCGATGACGCCCGTGCAGAAGGCCAACCTGGTCGCGCTGCCGGTGCTCGGCGGGTCGGTCCTGAGGCTTGTTTTCGGCTTCCTGGCCGATTATATCGGTCCTAAGCGGACCGGACAGATCGGCATGCTCGTCTCGATCCTCCCGCTCGTGCTCGGATGGCAGGTCGTGGACAGCCTCGGGCAGCTGTACGTCGTCGCCCTGCTGCTCGGCGTCGCCGGCGCCTCGTTCGCCGCCGCCCTGCCGCTCGCCGGACAGTGGTACCCCAAGGAGCATCAGGGGCTGGCGATGGGCATCGCCGGCGCCGGCAACAGCGGCACCGTCTTCGCCACGCTGTTCGCCAACCGCCTCGCGGCGCATTACGGCAGCTGGGAAATCGTGTTTGGCCTCGCCATCCTCCCGATCGCCGTCGTGCTCGTCCTGTTCACGCTGCTCGCGCGCAACAGCCCGAACCGCCCCGCTCCGCGTCGTCCATCGGAATACGCGGGCATCATGAAGCAGCGCGACGCCTGGGTGTTCTGCGCGCTCTACGCCGTCACGTTCGGCGGCTTCGTCGGGCTCTCCAACTACTTGACGATCTTCTTCAACGCCCAATACGGCCTCGCTCCGGTGCGGGCCGCCGACTTCGCGACGCTGTGCGTCATCGGGGGCAGCCTGTTCCGTCCCATCGGCGGCTACCTGTCCGACCGCTTCGGCGGCGCCCGCATGCTGACGATTCTGTACGGCGGCGCGGCGCTGCTGCTCGCCTCCGTCTCGTCGCTGCCGCCGCTGCCCGTCACGCTGACGCTTCTGTTCGTCGGCATGATGTGCCTCGGCGCCGGCAACGGCTCGGTGTTCCAGCTCGTGCCCCAGCGCTTCGGTCGGGAGCTGGGCCTCATGACCGGCATCGTCGGCGCGGCCGGCGGCCTCGGCGGCTACGCGCTGCCGCTCGTGCTCGGCCGGCTGTACCAGTCCACCGGCAGCTACACGCCCGGCTTCCTCATCCTGAGCCTCGTCGCGGCAGCGGCGATGGCGCTCATCGCCGTCATGCAGCTGCGCTGGCGGCATGGCTGGATGGGCAGCGGCGGCGGCAAGGCCTCTCCGACCGCGGCGCCGGCGGCCTCCGCATCCCCGGCCGCCTCGTCCGAGCTGTGACGGAGAGCGAAAGGCCTTCCCGCCGCAGCCCTAGTCCGTCCGCACGGCGAAAAGCCCCGGGTCCGCTGGAGAGCGGCTCCGGGGCTTTTGCCTTCCAGGCAGAAGCCTTACACCATCACTTGGCAAATCTGGTTCGTGAACTCGACCGGGTCCTCGATCGGCAGCCCCTCGATGAGCAGCGCCTGGCTGTACAGCAGCGAGGTGAACAGCTCGAGCTTGGCCGGATCGGCGGCATGGGCTTCCTTGAGCGCGCGGAACACGTCGTGGCCGGTGTTGATCTCAAGCACCTTCTGCGCCTTGACGCCGGAGCTGTCCGGCATCGCGGCCAGCACCTTCTCCATCTCGATCGTCAGGTCGCCCTCGGTCGCGAAGCAGACCGGATGCTTGCGCAGGCGCTTGGAAGCGCGGACCGCGCTCACCTTGCCGCCCAGCAGCCCCGCCATCGCCTCGAACAGCGGCTTGTTCTCCTCGTCGGCCGCCTCGTCCTCCGGCTTGCTCTCCTCCTCGATGCCGAGATCGCCGCTCGATACGGAGCGGAATTCCTTGTCCTTGTAGCTCATGAGCATGCGGATCGCGAACTCGTCGATATCGTCGGTGAAGTAGAGGATTTCGTAGCCCTTGTCGAGCACGAGCTCGGTCTGCGGCAGCTTCTCGATGCGCTCGGCGGAGGAGCCGCTCGCGTAGTAGATGTACTTCTGGTCCTCCGGCATGCGGGAGACGTACTCCGCCAGCGTGACGAGCGCCTTGTCCTTGGACGAGGTGAACAGCAGCAGGTCCTGCAGCGTCTCCTTGTGCGCGCCATAGTCGCTGTACACGCCGAACTTGAGCTGGCGGCCGAACGCGCCGAAGAACTTCTCGTACTTCTCGCGCTCGTTCTTGAGCATGGCCTGCAGCGCGCCCTTGATCTTCGACTCGATGTTCTTGGCGATCTGCTTGAGCTGGCGGTCATGCTGCAGCATCTCGCGGGAGATGTTGAGCGACAGGCTCTCGGAGTCGACCATGCCCTTGACGAAGCTGAAGTAGTCCGGCAGCAGGTCAGCGCATTTGTTCATGATGAGCACGCCGCGGGAGTACAGCTCGAGCCCTTTTTCGAACTCCTTGGTGTAGTAGTCGAACGGAATCGTCTCCGGGACGTACAGGATCGCCTGGTAGACGACCGCGCCGTCGGCGCTTACGTGGACATGCGCGAGCGGCTTGTCGAAGCCGTAGCGCTTCTCCTGGTAGAAGCTCTCATAGTCCTCCGCCTTCAGCTCGGACTTGTTCTTGCGCCAGATCGGCACCATGCTGTTGACCGTCTGCTGCTCCGAGACTTCCTCGAACTCGCCCTCCGCGCCTTCCTTCGGACGGCTGGAGGACAGCTCCATTTTGATCGGATAGCGGATGAAGTCGGAATACTTCTTGACAAGGGCCTTCAGGCGGTACTCGTTGAGGTAATCGTCATAGCTGTCGTCCTCGGTGTCCGGCTTGATGTGCAGCGTGATCTCCGTGCCGATGCCGTCACGGTCGGCCGGCTCGAGCGTATAGCCGTCCGCGCCTTCGGACTCCCAGCGCCAGGCCTGCTCCTCGCCGAGCGCGCGGGAGACGACCGTCACCTTGTCCGCCACCATGAACGATGCATAGAAGCCGACGCCGAACTGGCCGATGATGTCGCGGCCGTCCTTGGATTCGTTCTCCTGCTTGAACGCGAGCGAGCCGCTCTTGGCGATCGTGCCGAGGTTCGTCTCCAGCTCCTCGCGCGTCATGCCGATGCCGGTGTCCGAGATCGTCAGCGTGCGCGCCTCTTTGTCCGGCTTGACCTCGATGCAGTAGCGGTCCGGATCGAACGTGAGGGTATCGTCGGTAAGCGCTTTATAGTAGATTTTGTCGATGGCGTCGCTGCTGTTGCTGATGAGTTCGCGCAGAAAGATTTCTTTCTGGGTGTAGATCGAGTTGATCATCATGTCCAGAAGGCGTTTCGACTCCGCCAGGAACGGTTTCTTTTCCACTTCGACTCTCTCCTCTTCGTGCATGAAGCTTAGCACTCTCTTCGTTCGAGTGCCAGCATCGTTTATATATCACGGGCCGTTTCGGCTTGTCAAGGCAGAGAGCAGGAGGGCGGGAGTCGAAAAGCCGCTGCGCCGGCCCGCTACTCCGCCGCTTCCGCGCCCGGCGCGGCGAGCATCTCCAGCCAGGCTCGGTAGGCCGCCAGCGCCGATCCGTCGTCGAGCAGCGCTTTGGCGATGTACACGCCCTCCTCCAGCGAATCGGCGCGCCCCGCCAGCTGCAGGCGCAGCGCGGCATTGAGCTGCACCGCCCCGGCATGGGCGACCGTGCCCTCTCCTGCGAGCACCGCTTCGGCCGCCGCCAGCTGCCGCTCCGCCGTCCAGTCGCGCTCCTCGTCCTCCAGCTCGAGGCCCAGCGCTTCCGGATCGAGCACCTGCAGGCGGGCTTCCCCGTTCTCCACGACATACATGCGCGTCGGACGGCCCGCATGCACGTCCTCGGAGCCCTCGGCGCCCTGGATGACGAGCGAGCGCCCGTAGCCGAGCCCCGTCAGCAGGCGCGCGATCCGCTCCAGCACCGTGTTGTGGTAGACGCCGAACACGAGATGCGGCGAGCCCCCGTAATCGAGCAGCTTCTCCGCCGTGTTGAGCACCGTCCGCAGGCCGAGCTGCTCGCGGATCGGACGCAGCCGCGCGAGCGGCGGGCACCAGCTCTCCGACGGGACGTAGAGCACGCCCGTGCGGCGGGCGGCCGCCTGCAGCGCGGCGCGCGGCAGCCGGTCCGGCCGCAGGCCCGCCGCTTCCAGCAGGGAGTGCAAGGTGATGCCCCACTTGGGAGGAAGCGGGGCCGCGCCGTGCAGCGTCGCCGGCAGTCCGCCCGCCGCCAGCACGAATGCCGTCGGGAATGTCGCCATGAACGAGCGCTTGCGCCCGTCGTACGGCCCGGCCAGGTCGACGCCGCCCTGCTGCCCGTCCCGCTCCGCATAGGAGCGGCACACCCGGACGAACGCCTCGATCTCCTCCACGCTCTCCATCTTGATCCGCTCTGCGATCAGGAACGCGCCGACCTGAGCGGGCGTCGCGCTTCCGCCGAGGATCGCCTCCGCCGCCCTCGCCGCATCCTCGTAGCCGAGATCCTTGGCCCCCCGCTTGCCTCGCCCCACTTCCTTGAGCAGCTCGATCATGGGCGCCTCGCCCCCTTCTTCGTGTTGTCCTGCAGCAGCTGGTACACCTTGACGATCGAGGTGGCGACGTCGACCATGCGCCGCCGCTCCTCCATCGCCTGCGAGCGCAGCAGCTCGTACGCCTCGGCCTCGCTCAGGCCGCGCGTCTCCGCCAGGATGCCTTTGGCCATGTCGATCCACTTGCGCTCCTCCAGCCGACCCATGAGCCGCTTGCGCTCCTCTTCCCATTGCCTCCGCTCCATGCAGGCCTTGCCGGCCAGCTGCAGCGCCCAGTGCACCTCGCCCGCGCTCATGCCGGGGGTGAGCAGGCCGTCGAGCCGCACGTCGTCCTCGCAAGCCGCCGCCGAGCGGCCCATCGCCTCGGCGCTGCACCACCAGAGCAGCGGCACCGGCCGCCCTCCGGCCAGCGCGCCGCGCCAGCCGCCCACCTCCGGCAGCGGCATGTGCAGCACGGCCGCATCCGCCTCCGGCAGCACCGTCTCCGCCTGCTGCGCCGTCGCCGCGCGCAGCACGGCATAGCCGCATGCGCGCAGCAGCGCCTCCGGCTTCGGCCCGGCCTCCGCCGCTCCCGCCGACGGCTCCGCTCCGCGTTCCCTCGGGGCGATCAGGACGATCGCGCGCATGGACATCCGCTCCTTTCCGCTTTCGCAATCTGAATCCTCGATGCGTCTATGTAAATTTTTATAACACAACGCTTTTCGGATTGTCGATAGAATCGAATGAATTTCGTTCAAAAGAAAAACAATCGAAATTTGTGTAAGCTATATTGACACCAAATCAAGCATGACGTATAGTTGCCCTAATCCACCTCATCGCAGTTCCGGATACAACGGCGTATCCATCCTACGGCAACGAAGCCTGCAGGAATCCCGGCCGACGGCGCTTTTCCCCGTCCATCCCGGCTTTCCCGCAGGCTTTTTCTGTCTTCATCCGATTCTCGGAGGCGCAGGCCGCCGCCGATCCGAAGGGAGTTTTCACGATGACCATCCCCAAGAAGCTTGTCCTCGTCGGCAACGGCATGGCCGGCATCCGCTGCATCGAGCATCTTCTCAAGCTGGCGCCGGACGCCTACTCGATCACGATCTTCGGCGCGGAGCCGCATCCGAACTACAACCGCATCCAGCTCAGCGCCGTGCTTGCCGACGGCGGAGCGGGACTGCAGGATATCGTGCTCAACGATTGGAGCTGGTACGAGGACAACGGCATCACGCTGCACGCCGGTCATGCTGTCACCTCCATCGATACCGCCATGCGCACGGTCACGTCGGATCAAGGCGTCAGCGCCTCCTATGACGTGCTGCTGCTCGCGACCGGGTCGCGGGCCTATCTCCTGCCGGTGCCCGGCGCCGACAAGGAAGGCGTCATCGGGTTCCGAGACATCCGCGACTGCCGGGCGATGCTGGAGGCGTCCCGGACTTACCGCCGGGCGGCCGTCATCGGCGGCGGCCTGCTCGGGCTGGAAGCCGCCCGCGGCCTGCTCAACCTCGGCATGGACGTCACGGTCGTGCACAACTCGACCCTGCTCATGAACCGCCAGCTTGACCCGGCGGCGAGCCTGATGCTGCAGCAGGAGCTGGAGCGGCAAGGCATGACGTTCCGGCTGAACGCCCAGACGGCAGAGATCACCGGACGGAGGCGCGCCTCCGGGCTGAAGTTCCGGGACGGCGGCCGGCTGGACGCCGACCTCGTCGTCATGGCCGTCGGCATCGTGCCGAACGCGGAGCTGGCCGCCGCAGCGGGCATCGCGACGCGGCGCGGCGTCATCGTGGGCGACGAGCTGGCGACGAGCGCGCCCGGCGTCTATGCCCTCGGCGAGTGCGCCGAGCATGACGGCATCGCCTACGGCCTCGTCGCCCCGCTCTACGAGCAGGGCGCCGTGCTCGCCAAGCATCTGGCCGGCGTGCCGACGGAGGGCTACAAGGGCTCGGTCACGTCGACCAAGCTGAAGGTTTCAGGCGTGGACGTCTTTTCGGCGGGAGACTACATGGGCGGAGAAGGCGCCCGGTCCCTGCGCTGGCAGGACGAGGTGGCCGGCGTCTACAAGAAGCTCGTCGTGCGCGGCGACCGGCTGGAAGGCGCGGTGCTGTTCGGCGACACGTCCGACGGAGCGATGCTGTTCAACCTCATCAAGAGCGGCGAGCCGATCGCCGGACGCGAGAAGGAGCTGCTGCTCGGCTATGCTCCGGGCTCCGGCGGCACCGCCGCCTCGCCGCTGGAGCGGCTCGCCGCGATGCCGGGCGACGAGATCGTCTGCGGCTGCAACGGCGTCAGCAAGGAGGCGGTCGTCCAGGCGATCGTCTCCGGCGGCTGCACGAGCCTCGCCGCCATCAAGGCCTGCACGAAGGCGTCCGCCTCCTGCGGCGGCTGCAAGCCGCTCGTCGAGGGGCTGCTGGAGCTGACGGCCGGCGACGCCGTCGTCCAGGTCAAGGAAGGCATCTGCGGCTGCACCTCGCTCGGCCGCGAGGAGATCGTCGAGGCGATCGCCTCGATGGGCCTCTCCGGCGTGAGGGAAACGATGCACGTGCTCGGCTGGAGCCGGCCCGAGGGCTGCTCCAAGTGCCGGCCTGCGCTCAACTACTACCTCGGCATGCTGCAGCCCGGCTCGCATCGCGACGAGAAGGAATCCCGCTTCGCGAACGAGCGCTACCACGCCAACATCCAGAAGGACGGCACGTTTTCCGTCGTGCCCCGGATCTACGGCGGCGTGACGAGTCCCGCCGAGCTGAAGCATATCGCGGACGTGGCGGAGCGCTTCCAGGTGCCGCTCGTCAAGTTCACCGGCGGCCAGCGGCTCGACCTGCTCGGCGTGCGCAAGGAGGATCTGCCCCGCATGTGGGAGGAGCTCGGCATGGCGTCGGGCAGCGCGTACGGGAAGGCGCTCCGCACCGTCAAGACCTGCGTCGGCGACACGTTCTGCCGCTTCGGCACGCAGGATGCGATGGGCATGGGCATCCGCCTGGAAAAAGCCTACGAGCGCATCAGCACGCCCGCCAAGTTCAAGATGGCCGTGTCCGGCTGCCCGCGCAACTGCGCCGAGGCGACGATCAAGGACTTCGGCGTCGTCGCGATCGACGGCGGCTGGGAGCTGCATGCGGGCGGCAACGGCGGCGTCAAGGTGCGGGCCACCGACCTGATCGGCGTCGTGCGCACGGAGGAGGAAGTGATGGAGTGGTCGGGCGCGTTCCTTCAATACTATCGGGAAACGGCGGCCTGGGGCGAGCGGACCGCCCACTGGGTCGAGCGCGTCGGAATCGGCTCCATCCGGGAGGCGCTGGCCTCTGCGGAGGAGCGGATCGCCTTGAACGAGCGCCTGCAGGAGGCTCTCGCCACGCTCGAGGACCCTTGGCAGGAGATCGTCGGCGATCCGGAGCTGCGCAAAAACTTCGAGCCGCTCGCGGCCGCAGGGAGGGAGCAGGCATGAGCAGGCACCGGGTAGGCCAGGCCGGACAGATCGACGCGCTCGGCTCGCGCATCGCCGTCGTCGGCGGCGAGGAGATCGCGCTGTTCAAGCTGACGGACGGCGAGGTGCTCGCCGTCGAGAACCGCTGCCCGCACAAGGGCGGCAAGCTGTCGGAGGGCATGGTATGCGGCTCGGCCGTGCACTGCCCGCTGCATGACTGGAGGATCGACCTGCGCACCGGACAGGCGCAGGCGCCCGACGAGGGGTCCGTGCGCACCTACGCGGCGGATGTCGATGCGGACGGCAGCGTCTGGGTCGAGATGGAGGAGCGTCCGGACGACGGCGTATGGATCAGCACGGGAGAGCATGCGGACGCTCCCGCCGCACGGGAGGCCGCGCGCGGCGCGGCGGACCGTTCCGCCGCCTCCGCAGGACGGGAGGGCCAGTCATGAAGCCGGGCCTGGTCTCGATCGTCGGAGCCGGCCCCGGCGATCCCGAGCTGATCGCCGTCAAGGCGCTGCGCCGCCTGCAGCAGGCGGACGTCATCCTGTACGATCGGCTCGTCAGCCCGCAGCTGCTGGAGGAGGCTTCCCCCTCCTCGCGGCGCATCTACTGCGGCAAGGCGCCCGGCCGCCACGCCATGAGCCAGGAGCAGATCAACGCCCTGCTCGTGCGCTTCGCCTCGCAAGGGCTGGCCGTCGTCCGGCTCAAGGGCGGCGATCCGCTCGTCTTCGGACGCGGCGGCGAGGAGGCGCTCGAGCTGGCGCGGCACGGCATCCCGTGGGAGCTCGTGCCCGGCCTCACCTCCGCCTCCGGCGCCGCCGCGGCCGAGGGCATCCCGCTCACCCACCGCGGCATTAGCGCCTCCTTCGCCTGCGTCTCCGGCACGCGGGCGAGCGCGGAATCTCCGGAGCCGCGCTGGGATCTGCTCGCGCATGGCGTCGACACGCTCGTCGTCTACATGGGCATCTCCCGGCTGGAAGCGATCGCAGCCGAGCTGCTCCGCCACGGCAAGCCGGCCGGCACCCCGGCCGCGATCGTGGAGCGCGCCACGACGCCCGGCAGCCGGACGCTCGTCGGCACGCTCGCCGGGCTGCCTTCCTTGGCCGCCTCGGCAGGAGCCGCTAGTCCCGCGCTGATCGTCATCGGCGAGGTCGTGCTCCTCCGCGAGCGGCTGCAGGCGCTCTCCGCCCAGCTCGAATCCACCGCGGGCTAGCTTTTCCGCCGCGCCGCCATGCGAAAAGCAGCCCGGAGCCAGCATCGAAGCTGGTCCCGGGCTGCTTTTTCCTGTTCACAAGCTTGCTCCTCAAGCTTCGCTCCTCGGCCTTTTTCCTCAGCCTTTCTTTTTCGGAGCCGCCTGGCCTGCCGCATCAAGCTCCCTGCCCTTGCCGTCGATCAGCTTGAGCTGGTCGTTCTCGTAGCCGACCTTGTACGTCACCTCGAAGTTGCGCTTGGAACTCGCGCCGTCCTGTCCATGCTCCTCGGCCTCGATGACCGCCTTGACGGTCGCGCTGCGCTCGCCGTTCTTGGTCACGTTCAGGCTCTTGATGACGACGTTTTTCGTCGGCAGGTAGCCTTTGCGGAAGTCCTCGTACGGGTCCTGCGCCTTCCAGCTGTAGCCGAGCAGCGAATAGGCATACAGGTAATCGCCGTTGCTCAAGCTTTCGTAGAATCGGGACACGAGGTAGCCCGCATAGTCCGTAATCGTCTTCCGGCCCGCAGCCGTCTCGGCCTCGTCGTCCTTGACGCCGGGCAGCTCCTCCATGGGACGGTTCGACCAGCCCTCGGCGAGGCCGAGCACGTCCGCGATCGGGATGCTGAAGCCGATCTCTCCGTCCTGCATTTCCGCCGAGTTCATGCCGAGCACCGCTCCGGTGCGCTGGTCGACGAGCGGACCGCCGCTGTTGCCCGGCGCGATCGACGCCGAGATTTGATACAGATTGCGGTACACGTACGGCTTCATCGCGAAGCTGCGGCCGAGGCCGCTGACGATGCCGGTCGTGACCGTGCTTTGCAGGCCGAGCGGGCTGCCGACGGCCAGCACCGGATCGCCGACCTCGACCCGCCCGGCCCGCTCCAGCTTGAGCGGCTGGGAGCCGGCCAGCTCCGGCACGCGCACGACCGCGACGTCGAGCTCGGCCCCGATCCCGATGACTTCCCCGGTCAGCTCCCTGGCATCGGAGGCGATGACCCGCACCGTGCGCGAGCCTGTCACGACATGAGCGTTCGTCAGCAGGTCGCCGCGGTCGTTGTACAGGAAGCCCGAGCCGAGGCCGCTGTCGCTCTGGATCGTGAACACTTTTTTTTGCGTGTTGAAAATGACTTCCTTCAAAGCGCCGGCGCTGCCCGCTCCTCCGCTCGGGAGGACGGCCAGCAGCGGCTCCGCTCCGGCCTGCCGGGGCAAGTCGAGGCGGATCGCCACCGAGGCCGCTCCGCCCGCCAGCAGCAGCAGGACGGCAAGGGCCGCCGGCCAGCTCGTCTTCCATTTCATACGGTTCCCTCTTTTCGGCCGCTACTCAATGTACCATGTCGCCTTCGTAATGACGGCGGACAGATTGCCCGGGAGCATCGTTCCGACGCCCCGGAAGGACGCCTTGCCTCCCGGCTCGATCGACACGCCCGGCTCCGTGCCGGCCGTAATCGTTCCGACGCCGCGGCCTTCGGCATCGAGCAGCTTGTATTCGAGCTGCACGGAATGGATGCCCCGCGTCGCCTTGCTCTCGACTTCGCCGGATACGACGGCCCTGCCCTGCTCGTCGCGGCTGACCTTGACGTTCCTCACCGCCACGGCGGCGGTACGGTTGCGCAACTGCTCGTCGTATGCGATCTGGCGGGCCGCATCCAGACGCTGCCGCTCCTGCTGCTCGTAATTTTCCCGCTCGCGTCCGATTCGCTCCTCCAGCTCCTTGAGCGGCTCGACCGCACCGGCATGCTCCCGCGCCTCCGCGACGGCCGCGAGCGCAGCGGAGTAGTCGCGCCCGCGCAGCAGCGATTCGGCCTTGGCCGAGCCGGTCTCGACGATGAGGTCGAGGATGCGCTGCCGCAGCTGCGAGGCGCCGGCATCCTGCAGCCCGCGCAGGCGCTGCAGCCGATCCGCGAGCTCCGCTACGCTGCCGAGCCCGTCCAGCTCCTCCGATACCTGCTTGACGGCGAGCCGGGCCGCCTCGTCGCCGATGCGGCCGCGGACAGGATCGAATACGCGCTCCTGGCGGTTCGCGACCGCCGCCTGCACTTGCCTGAGCTCGCCTTCGGCCTGCTCCAGCCGGCCGCTCTCCAATAGCCTGGCCGCTTCCTTGACCTGATCGTCAAGCCGCCGGGCCTGCCGGGCGATGTCGAGATCGCGAAGCAGCCCCGCTCCGGAAGGCCGTGTCTCCGCGGCCTGCTCCAGCAGCTGCTCCGCTTGCGGATAGCGCCCGGCAAGCGCTTCGCGATAAGCCTGCCGCTGCCACTCCTCGGCCCGCTCGTTGAGCTGCAGCTCGCGGAAGAGCACGCCTGCGACGGCCGCGCAGCCGATCAGCAGCGCGAGCGCGGGCGGCAGCCACTGCCTGCGCGTGCGGCGCAGCGCCAGCCGCCAGCCGGCAGCCGGCCGCTCGGGCTGCGCATAGGCGGGCTGCGCCTCTCCGTCGGAGCCATCCTCTCCTTGATCCAGCCGCTCGTCCTCGCGCATGCGCTCCATCAGCTCGCGCGCGTCCGGGGCGGCTCCGGACGGGGCGGTCCCGATTTCTTGAATCTGCTCCAGCCATTCTACCCGCTCGCGGCGCCGCACGAGCAGAGCCGCCGTATGCAGCGGCTTGCCGCAGCGGCTGCAGAAGCTGGCCTCGTCGTCCAGCGTCTTGAAGCCGCAATAAGGGCATGCGGTGCGGAATCCCCCGCCCGATTCCCGATCTGTCGATTCCGGTCCACTGCTCATCGTTTCATGCCTCCGCCATCGCTTGCATTCGCCCCCTCCTCGGAGGTTCAGGGCGTCTTCCGTTCTTACGCCGCTCTCGGGCGTTTGTTTCGATCCCGCCCGCTTAGGACGATCATCCTGGATAAAAAGCCTTCGGCCAACCAAAAGAAGCCATCCGCAAAGGTCTGGATGGCTTGGCGCAGGCCCCGTCCCGGACTCAGGTCGCGGCAGGCTCCGGATGCAGCTTGCTCCGCATGTAGTCGCGCACGGCGTCGGCCAGGTCGTCCCGCTCGAGCGCCATGTCGATCGTCGCCTGCACGAAGCCGAGCTTGTCGCCGACATCGTGGCGGCGGCCTTGGAACTTGTAGGCGTGCATCGGCAGCACGGAGTTCAGCTTCTGCAGGCTGTCCGTCAGCTGGATCTCGCCGCCCTTGCCGGGCTCGGCCCGCTCCAGCAGGCGGAACACGGCCGGGTCAAGCACATAGCGGCCGACGACCGCCCAGTTGGACGGCGCTTCTCCGGGTGCCGGCTTTTCGACCAGATTGCGGATGCGGGGGAACAGGCCGTCGCCTTCCAGATCGACGATGCCGTATTTATGCGTCTGCTCCCACGGCACCTCCATCACGGAGATGACCGAGGAGCCGGTGTCGCGGTAGTAGTTCATCATTTCTCCGAGGCAAGGCTGCTTGGAGCGCAGGATGTCGTCGCCGAGCAGCACCGCGAACGGCTCGCTGCCGATGAAGCTGCGCGCGCACAGCACCGCATGGCCAAGGCCGAGCGGCTCGCGCTGGCGCACGTAGACGATGTCGGCCAGCTTGGAGATGCCGCGCACGAGCTCCAGCATCTCCTCGTTGCCGCGCTCCTCCAGCTCGGCCTCCAGCTCCACGGACTTGTCGAAGTGATCCTCGATCGCCCGCTTGTTGCGTCCGCTCACGATCATGATGCTCTCGATGCCGGAGGCGACCGCCTCCTCGACAATGTATTGGATCGCCGGCTTGTCGATCAGCGGCATCATTTCCTTCGGCTGCGCCTTGGTCGCCGGAAGGAAGCGCGTGCCCAGCCCGCCGGCTGGAATAATGGCTTTGCGGATATGCGTCAAGGTTGTACCACTCCTTAAAAGATGTAAGATCGGACATGAGGCTAGCTCCGGCGGCCAGCTCCGGATCGATGAGCGGCTGGCCGGCATGGACCTGGTTCGCCGCTTGTGCCATAAGTTTACCAATTGTTGAAGGATCGCGCCAGCAGAGGTTAAAATGGCTGCGATGCTTGATGGTGGAAGATCCATGAAAAGAGAGGAGCGAGGCCTGTGCTTGTTACCGAAACGCTGCGCACGCTGAGGCGCGACGAGATGATCGACATTACCCGGCAAGTCCAGTCCCATGTCCAGGCCGCCGGCATCCGGAGCGGAGAAGTCCTGGTTTACTGTCCCCATACGACAGCTGGATTAACCATCCAGGAGAATGCCGACCCGGACGTGAAGCATGACATCCTGCTGCGCCTGGACGAGGTCTACCCGTGGGAGCACCCGCGCTATCGCCACGCCGAAGGCAATACGGCCGCCCACTTGAAGGCGCTCACGACGGGCACGAGCCAGCTCGTGCCGATCGAGGACGGACGCCTTTCGCTCGGGCGCTGGCAAGGCATCTACTTCTGCGAGTTCGACGGCCCCAGATCGCGCGAGTACCGCATCCGCATCACCGGCGACCGCTGAAACTTGCAGACTGCCGCCGGCGGCGAGATCGCGGATTGTCGCGGGCGGCAGGCCGGGCAGCCGGGACTTTCGCGCGACGGCGGGCGTCGAGATCGCGGATTGTCGCGGGCGGCAGGCAGACCATACGACTCGGCCTCGAGCCTGATCGCTGGCTGATTTCTGTTGCCAACGGATGGCCGCTTGCCTCGCTAACGACGCCTCAAAAGCTTAGACGTCCCTTATGGCGCCTCTCCCGAAAGCCAACGACTCCTCAGACGCTTAGACAGGACCTTGTCCCGTTTTTCGACACCGCGACGGCTTTTTGCTGCCGCTAAGCTTCTCACGAGTCGCAAGAATCTTATTTTGCACAAAAACAACCCTCTAACGATTTGAAGAGTCGTTGAGCATCGTCAGCTGCCCCGCATGGCGCATGAAGGCAGTCCGGACTCCTTCATCGATACCTTCCCTGCCCCTCATGGCGCACCAAGGCAGTCCCGACCCCTTCATCACTACCATCCCTGCCCCTCATGGCGCACCAAGGCAGTCCCGACTCCTTCATTACTACCTTCCCTGCCCCGCATGGCACACCAAGGCAGTCCCGACCCCTTCATCGATACCTTCCCAGCCCCGCATGGCGCATGAAGGCAGTCCGGATTCCTTCATCGATCCCCTTCCGCGTATGCTGTCGGCTTCCTCTTGCTGAGAACGCAAAAAGACCCGAGCGGGTCTTTTTGCGTTGATTCTCAGACGGAAGATAGCGGGCTCGGCGAGCTTTTTCGCAGACGCGCACGCGTGCGCAGCGCCCGATCCGCTGCCTGACGCTCCTCCCGTGCTTCTTCACGCGCGCGCAGCGCCCGTTCGGCTCGCCTGACGCTCGTCCTGCGCTTCTTCACGCGCGCGCAGCGTCCGTTCGGCTGCCCTGACGCTCCCTTCAGCGCACGCGCGACTCGGTCAGGCGGAACTGGCCGACCATCCCCTCCAGCTGGCCGGAGATCGCCTCGGCCTCGCCGGCGGTCGCCTGCACCTGCGCCATCCCCCGCTGCAGCTCCAGCATCTGCCGCTCCGCGTCGGCGCTGATCCGCCGATTGTGCTGGCTCACCTCCGCGATGCTCTCCATCAGCCGCGCGATCTCGCCGGCGACTTCGCCCTTGCGGCCGTCCCCCGAGGCGGCCGCCATGAGCATGGCGCCCGCCGCCTCGGCCAGCTGCCGGCCGGTCTCGACGGCGCGGCTGCCTTCGGCCATGGAGGCCGTCGCGCGCTCCGCCTCGCCGTGGATGCCTGCGATGATGGCGCGCACATGCTCGGTCGACTGCCTTGTCAGCTCCGACAGCTTGCGAATCTCGCCGGCGACGACCGCAAAGCCGCGGCCGCTCTCGCCCGCGCAGGCCGCCTCGATCGAGGCGTTCAGCGCCTCGACGCCTCCCGGCCCTGCCTCCTGCTCCAGCTGCTCCCGCAGCCGCTTCATATGGCCCCAGTACTCCTCCGCCCAATCCTGCAGCAGCGCCGCCCGAGTCGCCGCGATCCCCTCGAAGATTTCCTTCACGTCCTCCGTCCGCCCGCGGGTCAGGCGGCAGGATATCCACAGCGGCAGCCCTGTCCGCAAGCCGAGCCGTCCACCATGGCCTTCTCCCCCTCTTGTCCCTTCTATGTTCTCTCTCTGGTCCTACCGTTCGGATTGATTACCCTATCGGTCCCCTGACGCCTCCTTGAAAGGGAAGAGATACGCTTCTTCGAAAAGAATAATCGGTTCAAGGCGGATGAAGACCTTGACAATCCCGCTTATTTATAATAATTTTAATTTAATAAATAATATAAAAAACAACCCGAAAAGGAGCTGTCCTCTCATGACCATGACGAAAACGAACCCTGCCGAAACCGCCTCCGTCCACGCCGCGCTCAACCTGCAGCTGGCCAACTGGAGCGTCCTCTACGCCAAGCTCCAGCAGTACCACTGGCTGGTGAAAGGACCGCATTTCTTCACGTTGCATGCCAAATTCCAGGAGCTGTACGAGGATGCGGCGGCCCGTGTCGACGAGCTGGCCGAGCGCGTGCTGGCGACGGGCGGCCGCCCGCTCGCTACGATGCGCGAGTTCCTGGATGCGGCGACGCTGGAGGAAGGCTCCGGCGACGAATCCGCGATCGAGATGGTCCTCAACGTCGCCTCCGACTACCGGACGCTCGCGCAGGAGCTCGGCCATGCGATCGCAGACGCCGAGCATGCGGGCGACGGCGTGACCGCCGATCTGCTGCTCGGCATCCGCGAGAGCATCGAGAAGCACGCCTGGATGCTGGAGGCGTTCGCGTCCGCCTGATCGCCCCCTCCATACCTAGCGATCGCCAAAAAGGGCTGCCTTCGAACCGCCGGTCGAAACCGGCTTGCTCGAAGGCAGCCCTATTGCCGCGCGCCTAGACTTCCTCGCCTCCTGGCAGCCCGCGGACCGCCGCCACGACGAAGGCCGCCAAGTGCTCGGCGATCTCCTCGACCGACAGCCGCTCCACCTCCGGCACCCCGTTCATGTCGATCATGCTCGGATTCGCGAGCAGCGCGCCCATGACGAACAGCTGCGTCGCCTCGAGCGAGCGGAATCGAAAACGCCCCTCGGCCCGCCCGCGCTCAAGGCACTCCCGCAGGCGGACCTGGATGAGCGACTTGTGGGATTGGATGATCTCCCGGCGCGGGGAGCGGAGCGCCATCTCCTGCTGGATGATGGCGATGAGCTCGGGCTCGCGGCGGCGGAACAGCGTCATCTCCCGGACGAGAAGCCTCAGATCGGCCTCGGGATCGGGCCCCGGCTCCAGCGACTTGATGTCCCGATCGGGAAAGTATTCGTTGAAGATCGCGGCGAATACGCCGTCCTTGCCGCCGAAATGATAGGAGACAAGCGCCACGTTGGCGCAGGCCTCCTCGCAAATCTGGCGAATCGTCGTCTTCTCGAAGCCATGCTTCGCGAACAGCTTCTTGGCGGCCCGCAGCATGCGGACGCGCGCGTCTTCCTTCATCATGAAGCGCCTCCCGCCCGGACGGCCCGCCTCAGCGGACCGACGGCTCCGGCTGCGCCTGCGGCTGCTGGGCGGGACGCGCGGCAGGGAGCATTCCTTTCTTGAGCGCGACGGCCGCCAGGCTGACGACCAGCGCCGCAGCGCCGGTCAGCGCCAGCGCCAGCACGTCCGGACCGGCCGATGGGCCGCCGAACAGCAGGCTCATCATGCCTTCGACCGCGCGCGTCGCCGGCAGCCACTCGCCGATGCCATGGTAGAACGGCGGCAGCAGCTCCCTCGGCAGCATCGCGCCGGAGCTCACCAGCTGCATCGACAGCAGGATGATGTTGAGGAACATGCCGGCCATGCCGAGCACCTGCAGCACCATCTGGGCGACGAGCATGAAGCTGAGCAGGACGAGCAGCATGAACAGCCACACGCTCAGGAAGCCGCTCTCCATCTGGCCGCCCAGCGCGGTCAGCAAGCCGGCCGAGACGAGCGAGACGGCGAACGCGATGACGACCGTCAGCGATGTCTGCGCCCCGAAGCGCTGCCACTTCGTCGTCGAGTGGGCGATGGCGAGGCCGGACTGGAAGAAGTTCAGCGCCATAATCATCGCGCCCACCCAGGACGCCAGCACGAGCATCATCGGCACCATCTGGTTGTTCATGCCGTCTACGACGTGCATGGACTCCAGCTCCGCCTCGACCCGCTGCGCGAGGCTGCCTGCGGCGGCGGCCGCCGCCTCCTGCGGCATGCCTTGGGCGGCCAGCGCGCCCTGGATGCCCTGCGCGGCGGCGCGGGCATTGGCCTCGGCCGTAATCTGCGACGCGACCGAGCTCATGACGTTTTTAATCATGACCGGATTGGACTCGTTGAGCAGGTAATGCAGCGAAGCCTTGCCCTGCGGATCCGACACGCTCGCCGTGAAGTCCGCCGGGATGTGCACGACCATCTGCACCTCGCGCTCGTCGAGCTCCTGCCGCGCCGCCGCCAGGCTGTCCGCCTGCTCCATCCGGAACGGAAGCTGCTGCACGAGCTGCTGCGCCAGCTGGTCGCCCGCCTGGCGGTCCTCGCTTACGACGGCGATCGCCAGCTGGTCGATGCGGTCGCTCACGCCGCTGTAGCCGGTCATCCAGATGATCGAGAACACCACCTGCATGAGCAGCGCGGTGGCGATGCCCGCTTTGGTCGTCGGCCTTTGCAGGAAGGCCTTGAATGCCTGATTCATTTCTTCTATCCCCTATCCTTCGAATTAAACGGTTGTTTAAATCAACGGTTCCACTCTACGGGGATTTACTTCTGTTGTCAAATTCTTTTTTATGAAGCGTTTTCTTGCGCGCCACTCGTCCAGGAGGACGCAAATAAGCCGAAAAGCCGTCTACGGACGCCCGCAAACGGCTTTTCAAAAGGCTCCGCCTCTCGGGCGGCGCTACATGACGAACTTGGCCGGGCGCTTCGTATAGCGGTTGGCGTAGCTCGAGGCGCAGTAGGCCTCCGGCTTGACGCGCGGCACATAGCTCCCGATCGTCTCCACCCGGGCGATCATCTCCTGCACGTACAGCGCCGTCGGATTGAGACACGGCTCGGTGCCGGCATCGATGTCGATGAACGTGCGCAGCTCCGCGCCTTGGTAGACATGAGGCAGCAGCAACTCCTCCATGCGGGACACGACGCGGTGCTCCTCCAGATGGGCGGCCATCTCCTGCGACAGCGACGTCTCCAGCGCCAGCTTCTCGCGGATGGAATCCAGCTCGCGGCCGAGCACGTACGGCCGATAGCAGGCCCACGCTCCTCTGCCGAGCCGGTGCAGCACGAGCCCGGTGATGAATTTCGTATGGTTCGGGTGCACCTGGCAATCCGTCCCGATCGCGAAGTGATAGCTCGCCCGCGGATCCTCCGCGACAAAGCGCAGCAGGCGGTCGGCTACGTCTCCCACCGAAAGATGCTGCTCCTTGACGTTGTGGAACCGCAGCCGGTTGGCCCGGTCATGCGCCTCCGGCTTTCGTTTGAACTTCGTCACCAACTCACCGTCCTCGCTGCTCCTTGGGGCTTGATCCTCTTCGATCAGCTTATGCGCGGACGGGGACGGCTATGAACGAGGGAGCGGAGAGGGCCGACGGGCGGACGACGCGAAAAGGGCGAGAAAACGCCCGCGGCGCCATCAGCGACCGACGCGAAACGCCGGGGAGCCGCCGACCGCGCGCCAGCGAACACGAGAAGGGCGAGGCGGCGCGATGTGGCGGACGGGCGAACGGACGGCGCGAAAGGGCGAGGAAGCGACGACGGCCCGCCGACGACCGGCCGGCACGAATAGGAGGCCGCGAGCAGCCTCCCCGGTACAGACGGTCCGGACGGCTTCCTAGCGCCGCAGCCTGACCTGCAGCGAGCCCGCCGGATCGCCGTTCCAGAGCGCGGTCAGCGTCTCTCCGTCCAGCAGCGCCGCCACGCCGGCCGGCGTGCCGGTATAGATGACATCGCCCCGGCGCAGCCCGTAGCGGGAGCCGATATGCTCGGCCAGCACGTCCGGGTCGAAGATCATGTCCGCGGCGTTGCCGAGCTGGGCGACCTCCGCTCCTCGCAGCAGGGAGAAGTCCGCACTTCTCAGTCCCTCCAGGCCCGGATAGGGGAGCCACGGGCCGAGCGGCGACGAGCCGAGGAAGCCTTTGGCCGCCAGCCACGGATGGCCTTTGTCCTTGAGCCGGCTCTGCACATCGCGCAGCGTCAGGTCGAGACCGAGCGCCATCGCGTCGAACAGCTCGTCCGCCGTCACGCCCGGCTCCCAGTCCCGCCCTGCGCGCAGGACGATCTCCAGCTCGAAGTGCACCTCGCCCTCCATCCCCGGCAGCTCGACCTCGCGGCCGTCCATCGGGACGAGCGCATGGGTCGGCTTGGTGAACACCATCGGCGACTTCGGCACCTCGTTGCCGAGCTCGAGCGCATGCAGGCGATAGTTGCGCCCGATGCAGTAGATGTTGCGGATCGATTCCTGGCTGTAGTCTTGCAGGGATGGCGTCGTCATGGTCGGGTCAGCTCCTCGGCTTCGTTTTTTGGGCTTCGATCTGCTCGGACAGCTCGTTCAGGTACGTCCAGCGCTCCATCAGTTCCTCGAGGCGGGCCTCCAGCTCCGCCTGCTCGGCCATCAGCTGCTGCAGGCGCACGGAGTCGCTGCCGCTCTCGCCCATGCCTTCGTGCACGCGGGCGAGCTTGGCCTCGGCCTCCTCGATCCAGCCGTCGATCGCTTCGAAGTCCTTCTGCTCCTGGTAGGACATGCGCAGCTTCGGCTCGCGGCGGGCCGCTCCGGCTGCGGCGTCCGCCGCCTCGCCGGACGGCTGCGCGGATCCGCCGGACGGACGATCCCCTCCGGCAGCGCCGGAAGCGGCGGAAGCGCCTTTCCCGGCCGCTCCGGCTCCCGCTCCGCCTTGCCTCCCCGCGCCGGCTTGCTCCGGCTCGGAGAGGCTTCTTTTGCCGCGGCTCTCCTCGTACTCCGAGTAGTTGCCCGTATGCTCGACGATCGTGCCGCCGCCCTCGAAGGCGAAGATGCGCTCGACGGTGCGGTCGAGGAAGTAACGGTCATGGGAGACGACGAGCACGACGCCGGGGAAGTCCTCGAGGTAGTCCTCCAGCACGCCGAGCGTAGCGATGTCCAGGTCGTTGGTCGGCTCGTCGAGCAGCAGCACGTTCGGCGCTCCGCTCAGGATGCGCAGCAGCTGCAGGCGGCGCTTCTCGCCGCCCGACAGCTTGGCGATCGGCGACCACTGCATCGCCGGCGGGAACAGGAACCGCTCCAGCAGCTGGCCCGCCGAGATCGTCGTGCCGTCGGCCGTGCGCACCTGCTCGGCCTGCTCGCGGATGTACTCGATGACGCGCATCGACTCGTCCATCTCCTCATGCTCCTGGGAAAAGTACCCGATCCTCACCGTCGGCCCGAGCGACACCTCGCCGGCATCCGGCTCCAGGCGGCCGCCGATCAGCTTGAGCAGCGTCGACTTGCCGCTACCGTTGCGCCCGATGATGCCGACGCGGTCCTCCGGCACGGCGATATAGCTGAAGTCCTCGATCAGCGTGCGGTCGCCGTAGCGCTTCGCCACGCCGTCCAGCTCGACGATCTTGCGGCCGAGCCGCGACGAGGCGACGGACAGGTCGAGCTTGACGGACGCCTTGTCCGGCCCGGATGCCTTCAGCGCCTCGAAGCGCTCGATGCGCGCCTTCTGCTTGGTGGAGCGGGCCTTCGCGCCGCGCCGGATCCAGGCGAGCTCATTGCGCAGCAGGTTCTGCCGCTTGGCCTCGCTCGAGGCCTCGCGCTCCTCGCGCTCGAGCTTGAGCTCGAGGAAGCGGCTGTAGTTCGCCGTGTAGAAATACGCGCGCCCCCGGTCGAGCTCGACGACCCGGTTGCTCACCCGGTCGAGGAAGTAGCGGTCATGCGTCACCATGAGCAGCGCGCCGCGCCGCTTCTGGAGCATGCCTTCCAGCCAGGCGACCGACTCGTTGTCGATATGGTTGGTCGGCTCGTCGAGGATGAGCACGTCCGACGGCGACAGCAGCGCCGCCGCCATCGCCGCGCGCTTGCGCTGGCCTCCGGACAGCGTGCCGAGCCGGGCCTCGGGATCGCGCAGCCCGAGCTTGGACAGCGCCGTGCGGGCGTCGCTCTCGAGCTGCCAGGCGTCGTGCTCGTCCATCGCCGCATTGGCCCGCAGCAGCCGCTGCTGCAGCTCCTCGTGCTGCGGATCGAGCTCCAGCGCTTCCAGCGCGGCCGCGTATTCGCGCACCGCGCGCAGCTGCGGCGTATCGCCGCCGAGCACATGCTCCAGCACCGTCTCCTCCGGATCGAACTCCGGATTCTGCAGCAGCATGCGCACGCTCACGCGCGGCGGGATGACGACCTTGCCGGAGTCGGCCGGCTCGATGCCGGCGATCGCCTTGAGGAACGTCGACTTGCCCGTGCCGTTCACGCCGATGATGCCGATCTTGTCGCCTTCGGAGATACCGAAGCTGACGTCTTCGAACAGCTTCTTCTCTCCGTATGTCTTGGTCAGGTGCTCGATGGATAACAAATGCATGGCAGGCCTCTTTCCTCATTCCTTGTGGTCGCGGATCCGGTCCGAGAGGGGCCGGATGTTCGTCCTCCCATCATACCACAGGCGGCGCGGGGCGTTCATGATGCGTTCATGCGCGTCCTCTCCATCCGATGCCAACGACTGCTGAGACGCTTAAAACCGTTTTTTATCCGTCACCCGAAACGTAACGACGAGTCAGACGCTTAGATCCGCTTTTTGCAGGTTCCAGTCCATTTTTCAGCTCTTTTGCATGGCTAAGCTCCTGACGCGTCGTTCGATTTTGGAGCTGCCCCATTTGGGGCTCCTAACGATCTGATTCATCGTCAGCGGCCCTTCACGCCTCGACGGACCGGACTGGCGCGCGAATACGGCCCGCTTTTTTGTCGGCCGCCGCGAAGCGTGGTACACTATGGAGCATTCCGGCGGGCGCGTCCCGCCCAGGCTTCGGAGGGATCGATGTTTTCCTTTATCGTCACGAGCAAGCGGCTGCTTACCGCCTTTTTCCACGCCTTCAAGGACAAGGAGTTCCAAGGGCTGTTCTTCATCCTCGCCGTGACGCTGCTGTCCGGCACGATATTCTACCGGGGCGTCGAGGGGTGGCGTACGATCGACGCGCTCTACTTCTGCGTGACGACGCTCACGACGGTCGGCTCGAGCCTCGAGCCCGCGACCGACTTCGGCAAGGCGTTCACGATCGTCTATGTGTTCGCCGGCATCGGCATCATGCTCGGCTTCATCCGCATCCTGGCGAGCCATGTGCGCTTCGGGCGCAGCCGCCGCAAGGCCAAGGGCGACGACGCCCCTGCGGCGGACGGTCCCGATGCTTGACGGCGCGAGCCGTTCGCATGGCAAAAAGCTCGCCCCGTGAACCGTTCACGGGGCGAGCTTTTTGGTGTGCTTCAAAAAATGCCGCAACGAGAGCAGCGATGAAAATCAGCTCCTGCCGTGAAAAACAAACGAGCGGGAAGCCTCCGTCGCCGGCTCGAAGGTCCAATCTCCGTAAGCTTGGATGGCCGAGAATCCGGCTTGTCGGAGCGATGCAAGGATTTCCTCATAGGTGCGGAAGATCAGCTTCATCTGCTCCTGGTGAAGAACCTCGCCGGTGCGCGCGTTCATTACCGTTTCATAGAACGTATAGACGTTGTCCGCGAATCCCTCGCCGTCCGTCCAAATTTCCAGAGGATCGCCGTTTCTCGGATCTGTCGCTCGGTCCGGGGAACGATCCGCTTCCCACTTCTCCCACGCTTTCGCTTTCGGATTCCGGGCATCGAAGATGAAGTGTCCGCCCGGCTTCAAGGACCGATAGGCGTCCGACACGACGCGCTGCCAGCTTGAATCGGTCAGGAACACTTGCGCGACGTTCGCCGTCATGATGACCGCATCGAAGCGGCCGGGCTGCAGCAAGGCGCTGTCGCCTAGCATCCATGTAATGGAGCCGTCTTTTTTCCGAGCCTGCTCGATCGCTTTTTCGTGCGGGTCGATCCCCGTGACGCGATAGCCAGCCTCTGCAAAATGCGTCGTGAGCCGGCCCGTGCCGCAGCCTAAGTCCGCGAGCTCTCTGACCTCCGCCTTTTCCAGCAAGGCCAGGAAGAAGTCGTCGTCCTCGCCCCAGCGATTGAGCTGGTCATACACCAAGGGAATCATAAGCGCCTCGCCTCCTTACCGCTTCGGGAAATGTTCAAAAAGAACGGACGCCGATCCTCATCGACGTCCGTTCTTTATCTTTCTACCGTCCGATCAGCGCTTGCCGGTCATCTTCTCCGGACGCACCCACTCGTCGAACTGCTCGGAGGTGAGCAGGCCGCTCTTGACCGCGCTCTCTTTGAGCGTCGTGCCGTCCTTGTGCGCCTGCTTGGCGATCTTGGCGGCGTTCTCGTAGCCGATATGCGGGTTGAGCGCCGTCACCAGCATGAGCGACTGGTCGAGGTTGCGCTGCAGCGTCTCGCGGTTCGGCTCGATGCCCACGGCGCAATGCTCGTTGAACGACAGCATCGAGTCGGACAGCAGCACGACGGATTGCAGGAAGTTGTAGGCGATGACCGGCTTGAACACGTTCAGCTCGAAGTTGCCCTGGCTGGCCGCGAAGCCGATCGCCGCGTCGTTGCCCATGACCTGGCAGGCGACCATCGTGATCGCTTCCGCCTGGGTCGGGTTGACCTTGCCCGGCATGATGGAGCTGCCCGGCTCGTTCTCGGGAATCGTGATCTCGCCGATGCCGCTGCGCGGGCCGCTCGCCAGCCAGCGCACGTCGTTGGCGATCTTCATCAGATCGGCCGCGAGGCCTTTGATCGCGCCATGCACCCAGACGATCTGGTCATGCGACGTGAGCGAGTGGAACTTGTTGGAGGCGGTGACGAAGTTGTGGCCCGTGATCTCGGCCACCTCGGCCGCGACCTGCACCGCATAGTCCGGGTGGGCGTTGATGCCCGTGCCGACCGCCGTGCCGCCGAGCGCCAGCTCGCGGATCGCGTCGGTGCTGCTCGTCAGCATCCAGCTGGACTTCTCCAGCATCGCTTCCCAGCCGCTGATCTCCTGGCCGAGCGTGATCGGCGTCGCGTCCTGCAGATGCGTGCGGCCGATCTTGACGATGTCGTCGAACTGCACGCTCTTGTCGTGCAGCGTCGCCTTCAGCGTCTCGAGCGCAGGGAGCAGGCGCGTCTGCACGGCGATGACCGCCGCGATGTGCATCGCCGCCGGGAACGTGTCGTTGGAGCTCTGGGAACGGTTGACGTCGTCGTTCGGATGGATGCGCGCGGACGAGCCTGCTTCCTCGAGCAGCTGGTTCGCGCGGCGGGCGATGACCTCGTTGCAGTTCATGTTCGTCTGCGTGCCGCTGCCGGTCTGCCAGACGACGAGCGGGAACTCTTCGTCATGCTTGCCGGCGAGAATCTCGTCGGACGCGCGGCAGATCGCCTCGGCCTTTTCCGGCTCCAGCACGCCGAGCTTGGCGTTCGCCTGCGCGGACGCCTTCTTGACGATCGTCATCGCCTTGACGATCTCGAGCGGCATCTTCTCCCAGCCGATCTTGAAGTTCTGGCGGCTGCGCTGCGTCTGCGCGCCCCACAGCTTGTCCGCCGGAACCTTGATCTCGCCCATCGTATCCTTTTCAATCCGATATTCCGTCATTCGTTTCTCCGCCTCCTTGGACTCGTTGAACCGCTTTCTTATTTCTATGCCGTATCCATTTTAACGGAAAAGACGGCCCTCCGCCACCGGCGGGAGCCGTCCTTGCCCGAATGAGCCCTCACTCCGCCTTGGCGTCGCGATAGGCCTGCACGTACGCCTGCGCTTGCCGCTCGATCGACGAGAAGTCGCCCGTCCGGACCGCTTCCTTGGTCAGGTCGCCGCCGATGCCGACCGCCACCGCTCCGGCCTTGACCCACTCGCGCAGGTTGCCCAGCGACACCCCGCCGGTCGGCATGACGTTCGCCTGCGGCAGCGGCCCCTTGATCGCCGAGATGACGCTCGGCTCGTAGACGCTGCCCGGGAACAGCTTGACGATGTCGACGCCGAGCTCGAGCGCGCTCTGGATCTCGTGGATCGTCATCGTGCCCGGCATGATCGGCACCGCGTAGCGGTTGCAGAGCTTGATCGTGTCCGGATTGAACGCCGGGGCGACGACGAACTCCGCTCCGGCGAGAATCGCCGCGCGCGCCGTCTCCGGATCGAGCACCGTGCCGACGCCGATGATCGCGTACTTGTCCGAGTCGGGATCGGCCTGGCTGGAATACTCCGACGCCAGCTGCTCGATCGCGCGCAGCGCGCCCGGCACCGTCATCGTGATCTCGATCGCCTTGATGCCGCCCTTGACCGCATGGCGCGCCATGCGGACGACCTCCTCGGCGGAGTCGGCCCGCAGCACCGCCACGACGCCCGCTTCCGCGACCGCTCCGGTCACTCTCAACTTGTTCAGCATTCGACCATTCCCTCCCTATGATAACCGGGATCATTGTCTCATCCGTCCCGTCCGATCGTCAACCCGCTTATCCACAATCGGCCGTGCCGCCCTTTCTCCACAAGCTCTCTCAAGAGGTTATCCACATGGGGAAAAGCAACCCGAAAAAAAGCCGCTCCCGCCCGCATGGAAGCGCGCGCACGGAGAGGCTTTCTTTTATCCCGAATCGATTGTGGATACTGTGGATAGAAAATGTGGGTATGTGGACAACTCAGGGGATAACCGCATGGCCCGCCGCGCTTTGCAAGCAGGTGAGGATCATCGGCCCCTGCTCCGTCACCGCGATCGTATGCTCGTATTGGGCCGACCAGGAGCGGTCGCGCGTGCGCGCCGTCCAACCGTCGCGGTCGATCCACACCTTGCCGTCGCCGGCCACGAGGATCGGCTCGACGGTGAGCACCATGCCGGGCTCGAGCCGCGCGCCGCTGCCTGCGATGCCTGTGTGGCCGACCTCCGGCCCCTCGTGGATGGAACGGCCGATGCCGTGGCCGGCGAACGCCGACACGACCGAGCAGCCGTGCGCTCGCGCTTCCTGGACGATCGCCGCGCCGATATCGCCGATCCTCCGTCCGGCCCGGCACTCGGCGACGCCGCGCAGCATCGCCCGCCGGGCCGCCTCCATCAGGCGCGCGGCCGCCGGCTGAGGCTTGCCGATCGAATACGTCCAGGCCGAATCGGCTTTCCAGCCGTCGACGTCGGCCACCATGTCGATCGTGACGAGGTCTCCCTCCTGCAGCGGGATCGAGTCCGGAAAGCCGTGGCAGACGACCTCGTTGACCGACGCGCATGTCGCGAACGGATAGCCGCAATAGCCCTTCTGCGCCGGCTTGGCTCCGCGCTCGGCCATCAGCCTTTCGACGAAGCGGTCGATCTCCAGCGTCGTCACGCCCGGAGCGATCCTTCGGCGCAGCTCGTCATGGCACTCGGCCACGACCTGTCCGGCTCTGCGGATGCAGCCGATTTCCTCTTCCGATTTCCATTCCGCCATCCGGCGCCACCCCCGCTTCCTCCAGCTTGCTGTATCTTATTCGGGAGAAGCGCAAAAAAAGACCCGCGCCTTCCGCAAGCGGGAGGGGCGGGCCGGTATAGGACATTCATCGTCGATCAGCTGACGGAAGACTTCATTCTGCCCATTTCATGCTCCACCAGAGAGGTCAATTCATCCTCATAGCCGCCGGTGATGCGATATTTGCGGATGTAGTCCTTGACGAACTTGCGCGGATCCTTGGGCTGAAAAATTCTCGTGAGTTCCTTGAGGCTTTCCTTGACTTCATTCTGGCTGTGCTTGGCCATGAAATCTCCTCCTCTTACAGTGGATGGTCAGTCCGAAACATCCCAATCGAGAAAACAGCGGCCTCCGGCCGCTCCCCTACGCTGCAGGCACTCCACGGCAGATGAGTGAATGTTTTTATTTTTCACACTATTATAGCACTTGATGCATGGATAGGAAATAAAATTCCAATCAATCCTCCGAATGTCCCGGCGGATCGTTCGGATCGGACCGGCGTTCCGGCGCCGATCGCGGAGGATTCTCCCCGGCTTGACCGCCGGAATGATCCTGCTGCTGGCGAGTATAGAGACGCAGATAGGCGATCACGACGACGATGGCGACCAGCACTCCGAATCCGAGGGTAACCGCCGTCACCCATCCCTTGACCACCATCCGCGCCGCCTCCCTTCGCTTCTCCAGCAACTCCCATCCAGAGAAGTATAGCGTATCGGAAGAGGCGCTTACAACCGTCCGGCTTCCTTCCATTCCCCCTGTCCAGGCCCGCATGCGGGCGGCTCGATCTCCGTCCTCCTTCGGTTTATCGGCGGAAACGGACATGCTTTTCAGGCCATTACCCGAACTGGCGGTCCCTGAAACAAGCTTGTTCGCCGCTCCTCCCGGCGGCTATCCCCAGTGTATGAGCGCCGACGCCAAAAAAAACCGGAGAGTCTTTCTCTCCGGCTTGTCTCTTGGCATCGTTCGAGCCTGCTCCTGGGCGTCATCTTGCGGCTGCCGCCGGCAGCCGGGCAGGCAAGGCTGAGACGGCTGCCCCTCAGCCCGCCTGCCCCTGCTCGCCCGCGCCTGCGTCGGCCTGCAGCAGCGGCAGGCCGACGTGGCCGACCGTGCCTTTGCCCATCTCGCTCTCGTAGTAGAGCTTGCCGTGATGGTTCTCGACGATCTTGTATGTCATGACGAGGCCGAGGCCCGTGCCCTTCGCCTTGGTCGAGAAGAACGGCTCGCCGAGCTTGGCCAGCTTCTCCTGCGGGATGCCGCCTCCCTCGTCGATGACGCGCGTCCAGATCATGCCTCCCTCGCCGGCCTCCGTCTCCACGCGGATCACGCCGCCGGCCCCCATCGCCTCGATGCCGTTCTTGATGAGGTTGATGAACACCTGCTTGAGCTGATTGGCGACGCCGAGCACGTACAGCTCCTCCTCCGGCAGCTCCAGCACGAGCTGCACGTTGCTCATGATCGCCTGCGCCTCGATGAGCATGATGACGTCGCGCAGCACCGCGCCGAGCGAGACGGCGTGGAAGTCGACCGCCTGCGGCTTGGACAGCACGAGCAGCTCGCTGACGATCTGCTCGATCCGCTCGAGCTCCATCGCCATGATCGAGATGTAGTTGCGGCGGTTGTCCTCCTGCATCAGCTTGGTGAAGCCCTTGAGCGACGTGAGCGGATTGCGGATCTCGTGCGCGATGCCCGCGGCGAGCTGGCCGACGGCGCCGAGCATCTCCGACTTGCGCAGCATCTCCTCCGTCTCCTTGCGGTCGGTGATGTTCTCGGACAACTTCATGTAATGGATGACCTCGCCGCGCTTGACGATCGGGAGGAACTTGGCCTGCTCCCAATAGAGCTCCCCGTCCGTGCGGCGGCCGGCGAGCTCTCCCTCCCAGACCTCGCCCTCCTGCAGGCGCGACCAGATGTCGGAAAACGCGACTCCGCTCGCCTGCCAGTCGTCGAGCTCCTCCAGATGCCGGCTCTGCACGCCCTCCGGCGTATCGCCGGCCAGCTCCAGGTACGGGGTGTTGGCGTAGACGACCTTGCCGCCGAGATCGGAGATGACCATCAGGCTCGGGCTCTGCTCGATGGCGTAGGAGAGCCGGAGCAGCTCCTCGTTCATCTCCTTGAGCTCGGTGATGTCGACGAGCGTGATGATGACGCCTTTGGTCAGATGCTCCAGCGTCCGGTACGGCATCATGCGCATCTTGTACCATTTGCCGCCGCGGCTCTTGATCTCCTTCTCCAGGGAGCGCAGCGACTGCAGCACGCGGGAGGCGTCCTCGATGAAGCCGTCATAGTAGAACTGATGGGAGATGTGGTGAAACGGCCGCCCGATGTCGACGTCGAGCAGGTTGATCTCCTTGGTCACCGCGGGGGTGAAGCGCCGGATGCAGAACTGCGTGTCGAGGAAGATCGTGCCGATCTTCGTGCTGACGAGGAACAGGTCCATGTCGTTGTTGAGCTCGGTCAGCTCCTGGATCTTGAACTGGTATTCCGAGTTGATCGTGACGAGCTCCTCGTTGACCGCCTGCAGCTCCTCGTTGGTGCTCTGCAGCTCCTCGTTCGAGGCGATGAGCTCCTCGTTGGTGCTCTGCAGCTCTTCGTTGGACGCCTCCAGCTCCTCGATCGCCGTCTGGAGCTTGTCCTCCGTCATCCGCAGCTGCTGCTCGAGCCATACCATCTGACGCCGCACGCTCTCGTCCAGATCGATTCGCTTGCCGCCCTCCTCGACCGGATCGTCCGATTTCTGGAAAATGACGAGGCTGTACGAGCTGAACGCCGAGGCGGAGCGCGTGAAGGGGCGGACGACGACGTGCACGAGCTCCTGCCCATGCGGCGTCCGGATGACGAGATCGCGGAACCGCACTTCCTCTATGCGGTCCGTCCGGATCTGCTGCAGCGCCGTCACGATCGAGATGGCGAGCGCGGGATCGAGGATCTTGTGCAGGTTCCAGGACGGCTTGCCCTCCGTCGGCGAGAGGAACGGCTGGATATTTCCCGTCACGTGCTGCACCTCCAGATGCTCGTCGATCAGCAGCGAGGGCAGCATGTGCTCGTTGACGTACGTGCTGTAGAAATGGTTCTGGCGCCGGTTCTCCTGGATGTCCGAGCCCATCGACGCCCGGCGGCGATCCCGGCCGTCCGCTCCGGCGTTCACGCTGCGGCCGCCTTCGAGCAGCATTTGCGGCGCCGCCGACAGCTTCCGCGATTTCTGCTTTTGCTTGAAGATGTTCCACTTGCTGCTCGTCGTCTCGAACAGATGGTCCAGCCGGCCGATCGTCTCGCTCGGGCCGAGGAACAAATATCCGCCCGACGCCAGCGCGAAGTTGAACAGGGACAGCACCTTCTGCTGCATTTCCGGCTGCAGGTAGATGAGCATGTTGCGACAGGTGATGAGGTCGAGGTTGCTGAACGGCGGATCCTTGGTCAGATTATGCGGAGCGAAGACGATCATGCGGCGCAGCTCGCGCGTCACCTGGTACGTATCGCCGTGGCGGACGAAAAATCGCTCCAGCCGCTCCTGGCCGACCGTCGACTCGATCGTCAGAGGATAAACGCCGTGATTGGCGTAATCGATCGACTGCTTGTCGACGTCCGTGGCGAAGATGCGGACGTGGACGCGGTCCGCCAGCCCCTCGGCGGCGAGCGCTTCCGCAACGAGCATGCCGATCGAGTAGGCTTCTTCGCCGGTCGAGCAGCCTGCGGTCCAGATGCGCAGCTCGGGCGAGGCGGCCCCCGCCTTTTGCCGCAGCAGCTTGGGCAGTACCGCATCCCGAATGACATGGAACGCCTCCGTGTCGCGGAAGAAATGCGTCACGTGGATGAGCAGGTCCTGGCGAAGCTCGTAAATCTCGTCCGGCTCGTCGCGGATGCGCTCGGCGTAGTCCTCGAGCGACGAGCAGCCGATTTCCGCCATCCGCTTCTCCATCCGGCGGAGCAGGCTGTTCCGCTTGTAGAAGCTGAAGTCGATGTTCGTCCGCTCTCTCACCTTTTCGAGAATGAGCGCGACAGCGGCCTCGGACTTGTCCCCTTCGCCGCTCTTGGATGAGAACACGTGCGTGACGCTCGGCACGAGCGAATGGGGCAGGCGGAGCTTGGCCGCGATCTTCTCCGGAGCGAGCACGTAGTCCACGTAGCCCGTCTCGATCGCGCTGCTCGGCATGCCGTCGAACTTGGCCGTCTCGCCGTTCTGGGCGAACACGACGCCCCCCGCGCGCTTGATCGTCGAGATGCCGCGCGTGCCGTCCGTGCCCGTGCCCGAGAGCACGACCGCGATCGCTTGCGAGGCGGAGTCCGATGCCAGCGAGTAGAAGAAATGGTCGATCGGATAGTGGATCTCGTCGGGATGGGGCTCCGCCAGCCACAAATGGCCCCGGCGCAGCTTCATCGTCTTGCGCGGCGGAATCAGATAGATCGTATTGGGCTCGACCTCCATGCCGTCCCGCACGACATGGATGGTCATCGGCGTATACAGAGACAGGATTTCATTCATCAGGCTCTTATGGTCGGGCGACAGATGCTGGATGACGACAAAAGCGAGTCCGCTCTCGGGGCTGACGTGCTGAAAGAAGCTTTTGAGGCCTTCCAGTCCTCCTGCCGAAGCTCCGATGCCTACGACACGGACCGAATCGCCGACCTTCGCCATCGTTGCCTCCTGAGCCGGCTCGGGGTTGATACGCGACACTCGCTGTCCCTCCTCGTTCCCGTTCTGCAGCTGGACGTCCTTTTTCCACATGGACTGGGAAACACTCACAGAAGGGATACTATTCTCCTTTTCCCTTCCATTTCCTCTAAATAAATTCAGAACCTATCTTTCGCTATAACCCGGGGTTTTTCGCCTTTATTTGCGATGGAACCCTCCGCCTGGATTGGTGTACACTAGGAAAACATCCATGACGGGAGTTGGATTCCACTTGAGCCAATTAGTCATCGAGGACTTTTCCGAGCTGCTGCTGTCCGGCAACCATGCCGCCGCCCAGGAGCTCGTCCGCAGCTGGATGGATCGCGGCGCCAACCAGCTCAGCCTGTTCCAGCAGCTGTTCGCTCCGGCGCTGGCGCATATCGGCGGCTTGGGGGCGAGCGGACGGATCAGCGCAGCGGACGAGCAGCTGGCCTGCGGCGTCTTCCAGTGGTTGCTCTGCAAGGTCGAGCAGCCCAATCCGGAGCCGCCGCGCAGCGCCAGGAAAGCTCCGCTTCCGAGGGCGATGCTGCTCGGAGTCGAGGGCGAGGAGCATGACCACGGCCTGCGCATGGCCGCCTCCCTGTTCCGCGAGCGCGGCTGGGATACCCGGCAGTATGGCGCCAGCCTGACGCTGGAGCAGGCGCTCGCGAGCGCTATTCGCTGGAGCCCGGACCTCGTCTGCCTGACGGCCTCCAAGTCCGACCAGCTGCCCGCCCTGCGCACGTACGCCGAATCGTTCTGCCAGCTGCCGGCCGGCCCGGCCGTCCTCGTAAGCGGCCGCCTGGCCCGCCTGCTGGACCTTCAGCCGCTCCTGCCCCGCACGATCGTCGCGCGGGACTACCTGGAGCTTTACGCCTTCCTCGCCGAGACGCCCGCCTCCTTGGAAGCGTACGGGGCCCGCTATGCGAAGGACAGGCTGACGACCGGGTGACGCGGCCGTCCGTTCCGGACGGGGCTGCGAGCCGCTCGGACGGATCGCGCTGCGCGAGGAGGAGCTCTCAGGGCTCTGACCGGGCTTCGGCTCCGGCACTGCGGCCGGCCGAGCGTAGGCCTTCCGTAAGATGAAACGTCGAACAGCCTCGCGCGGATTTCCCGCGCGAGGCTGTTTTTGCTGGGGGCCGATAGAGGGGTTCCGCCGAGCCGAGTCAGGCCAAGCGAATCTCCTGGATGCAGTCGGGCGCCTCGTAGCGCTCGTCGTCGACGGCATTGCTAACCGGATACATGCGCAGCTGGAACGGCTCCAGCGGCTGCAGATGCCGCCGCAGGAACGAGAATTCGCGGATCTCCGGATGCAGCCATTCGTCCATGCCCTCCTCGTCGAGCACGACGGGCAGCCGCTCCTGCCACTGCGAGAGGCTGCCGGAAGCCGGCACGGTGACGATCGTCGCCGCCCGCTCGAGCCGTCCGTCCGGCGAGCGCCATTCCTCGTACAGGCCGGCCATGCCGAACAGCGGACGGCCCTGTACCTGGATATGCATGGCGCGCGGCTGCCGCTGGCGGCCCTCCTCGCGGCGCGCCGCCTTGTCCTCCGCCTCCAGGCGCTCCCAGCCGAACATGCCGCTGCACGGGATGATGCAGCGCCCCCCGGCCAGCATGCGCTTGAAGAACGGCTTGGCCTCCAGCGAGGAGGCGTCGGCGTTGACCGAATCGCGCGCCCAGAACGGGAACAGCCCCCACCGGCCCTCGTCGAGGATGCGCACGCCGTGGCGGTCGTTGCGCACGAGCGGGATCGGCCGGGTGGGCGCGATGTTGTAGCGTGTCGTCTCCAGCGGCTCATGCCTCTGGATGCGGAACTGCTGCTTCAGCTCGCCGATGTCGCTGGCGAGGGAAAAACGGATGCACATGGGGTCTACCTCCCGGATGGTGGCTTGCTGCCCTTAGCATCCGCAGGAGGTGGAATAATATTCATGAAGATCGGGGCTCCGGCGCGAACCGCTTGCGGAAGCGCAGCGGCGGCATGCCGGCATGCGCGGCGAACAGCCGCGTGAAATGCGGCAGCTGCCGGAAGCCGCACGCCTCGGCCACCTGCGCGATCGGCCAGTCGGTCGACAGCAGCAGCAGCTTGGCCTGGTCGAGACGGTAGAACTGCGCGTACTGCTGCGGCGTGCAGCCGTATACCTCGACCATGCAGCGTGCGATGTATACCGCGTGGAGCCCGATCGCCTCCGCCAGCTCGGCGTTGCTCACCGGCTCGAGCCAGCGCTGCTTCATATAGGCGGCCGCCTGCTCGGCCACCGCCCGCGCGGACGCTTCCGGCAGCGCCGGCCGGCCGGCCGCCTCCAGCGCGCGCAGCAGCTCGCCGAAGCGCAGCTGGCGCAGCCAGAAGCCGTCCGGCCCCGGGTCGGCCGCAGCCTCGGCCAGCCGGACGAACGCTTCCTCCGCCTCCCGGGCGTCGATCAGCCGGGGCAGCCGGATCGCATGCGTATAGTGGTCGCCGAGCAGCGAGGGCTCGCCACCGGCGGCCGTCTCCTCCCATTCGCCGGCACTCTGGAAGTGGACGAGCTCGGCCTCCGTCTCTTCGGCGCATGCGCCGCCGCTCCAGCGGGCGCCTCCGGGCGGCAGCAGCAGCGCCTGTCCGGCCTCGGCCGTCCACAGCCGCTCCGCCTCCCGGATCCTCAGCCTGCCTTTGCGCACGTACAGCAGCTCGAACCAACCCAGATCGACCCGGCCGGGGTGCTCCTCTCCCGCGCCGTACGTCCGGCGCCGCGCGTCCACCAGGAACGGCAGCGGCGGACAGCGGAACGTCATGACGGGCATATCCTGCATCGAACCATCTCTCCTGCCTATGAGGCGTAGCGCCCCGATTAAAGGGAAAGGCCGGGCGCCCGCTCGGGGACGCCCGGCTTCCCGGACCGAACCTTATTCTATCAAATTCGCGGCGCTCCGGACAGGCCGGAGCCGGACCCGGCCGATTTCTTGTAGGCGGAAGGCGGCATGCCGGTCGCTTTCTTGAACTTGGCATGGAAGTAGTCCACGTTGCCGTAGCCGACCTTCTCCGCCGCCTGGCGCACCTTCATGCCGCCCTCGAGCATGGCGATCGCGCGCTCGATGCGCAGCTGGTCGAGGTAGGCGTTGAACGAGAGGCCGGTGTGGCTCTTGAACAGCTTGCCGAGATAGCCGCTGTTGTAGCCGTACAGTCCGGCCAGCATCTCCAGCCGCAGCGGCTCGCTGTAATGCCGCTCCATGTACGCGAGCATGCGCCGCAGCACGGAGCCGCTGTCTCCGGCGTCCAGCTCCGCGGAGAGCTCGGCGAGCTGGCGCTCCAGCTCGGCCAGCAGGCCGCCGAGACGGTCCTGACGGTAGACGCCGGCCGCGAGCCCGGCATGCGCCGCCGGAGCGAAGCCGTCGATCGACGAGGCGAGCTCCGACAGCGTCAGCCCGCACAGCTCCGCCATCGCTCCGGCTGCGGCCGGGCGCGAGCTGTCGGCCGCGGCGAAGCTCCACGCCGCCTCCTCCAGCGTCTCGCGCACCCGCTCCGCGTTGCCGGTCTCGACCGCCTGAGCGAGCCGCTTGGCCAGCTGCGCCGTCGCCTCCGGCCCGGGCAGAGGTCCGCGCGCTCCGCCCGGCTCCAGCCGCGCCTCCAGCGGCTCCGGCAGCCGCTCATGGACGAGGTCCGGCTCCAGCACGAAGCGATGCCGCAGCAGCGCCTCCGCCTCGCGGCAGGAGCGGGCCAGCTCGCCCGCTCCCGCGTCCGCGCCGAGCGCGGCGGTGCAGCCTTCCTCCGCCAGCGCCTCCTCCAGCAGCCGCCTCGCGGCCCGCAGCCCGGCCTCGCCTCCGGGCACGAGCAGCACGGCCGCTCCGGCGCGCCGCGCGACCGGCCCGAGCCCGGCTGCCCCCGCATGGGCGGACAGCCGCTCGCGCAGCTGCTCCAGCCTCGCCGCCCCGCCGTCCGGCGGCTCGACGAGCAGCGCCCGCCACGGCCCGGAGCCGCCGGCGAGCGCCGAGCCGGCCGCAGCCTCGGCGAGCGCGCCGTCCTCGCCGTCCAGCAGCGCGAGCAGCGCCGCTTCCCGACCCGCCTCCTCCGCCTGGCCGCGCGCCTCCCGCCGCTCTTCGCGGAGCGCCAGCGAGATGCGCTCGGCGTACGCCTCCAGCTCCTCCTCGTCGACCGGCTTCAGCAGGTAGCCCTCGATGCCGAGCCGGATCGCCTGCTGCGCGTAGGCGAAGTCGGCATGGCCGCTCAGCACGAGCACGCGGCAGGCGCTGTCCAAGCGGCGGATCTCCTCGACCAGCTCCAGCCCGCTGCGCCTCGGCATGCGGATGTCGACGACGACCAGATCCGGCCTCAGCTCGCGGAACTGCCGCAGGCCGTCCTCACCGTCGACCCCGAGCCCCGCCACGCGGAAGCCGTGCCGCTCCCAGTCGACAAGCGTCTGCAGCCCTTCCCGAATCGCCGGCTCGTCGTCGACGATCAGCAGCTTGAACATGATTACCCCTCCTTGTCGCGAATGCGGAAAAAGACCCGCGTGCCATGCCCCTCCCGGCTCTCGACCGTCAAGCCGCTCTCCCGGCCGAAGCCGAGCGCAAGCCGCTGATGCACGTTGCGCAGGCCGATGCGATGGCCCTTGTCCTCCGCCTCGTCATCCAGCGCCTCCCGGACCTGCGCGAGCCGCTCCGGCGGCATGCCGACCCCGTTGTCCGCCACCTCGACCTCCAGCGCTCCGTCCTCCGCCAGCCTGGCGCGGACCGTGACCCGCCCGCCGGAGCCGATGCCCTCCAGGCCGTGCACGACGGCATTCTCGACGAGCGGCTGCACGATCAGCGGCGGCACGAGCGTGGCGCCGGCCGCGCCGGCCGCTTCCAGCTCGTAGGCGAGCCGGTCGCTGCCGTAGCGGAACTTCTGGATCTCCAGGTAATACCGGACGATCTCCAGCTCCTCGGCCAGCGGGATGTGCCGGGAGCCGATCTCGATGTTGTTGCGGATGAGTCGGCCGAGCATGCGCACGACCGAGGCGATCTCCTTCTCGCCCTTCATATGGATGCGCATCCGGATCGATTCCAGCGCGTTGAACAGGAAATGCGGATTGATCTGGCTCGCCATCATCTTGAGCTTGATGTCCCGCTGCCGCACCTCCATGGCGATCCGCTGGCGGTGCGAGTCCTCGACCTCCGCCATCAGCTCGCGGATGTTGGCCACCATCGAGTTGAACTGGCGGGAGAGCAGCCCGATCTCGTCGTTGCCCTGGATGTCGGAGTGCACGCTGAAGTCGCCCTTGCTGATGCGCGACATGTTGCGGTAGAGGACGAGCGTGCGCCGGGTCAGCATCGTAGACACGATCCAGATGAGCACGAAGCCCACCGCCATGCTCGCGCCGAGCACGCCGAGACCGAGCAGCGCGACGCGATTGGCCTCGCCGACGATGCTCTGGACCTGGAACAGGCTCACGATCCGCAGCCCCTCCACGCTGGAGCGGGGCATCAGGTCCTCGATGACGACGCGGTACGCCTCGCCGTCGATCTGCTGCTCATAGGTGCCCGCTCCCAGCTCCGCGATCCCGGGCATGTCGAGCTCCCTCAGGTTGCGGCCGACCCAGGCGCTGTTGCGCGCCGCCGCGATCGTCCCGTCGGCATCCGCAATCATCGTGTCGTACGGCTCCTGCTTCAGCATCGCGTTGAAGAGGGCGGGGTTGACCTCGATGACCAGGATGCCGCTGGAGCGGTACTCCGCGAACGGAATTCGGCGCACCAGGCTGAGCTGCTTGCCGTCCAGCACGGACTCTCCGGCGACGTAGCGCCAGTGGATGCCGTCCCTGCCCATCGCGGCTTGATGCCAGGGCTGGCGGCCGATCTCCGGCGTCTCGAGCACGAACTCCCCGTTGTTCAGCAGCGTCGGGTTGCCGTGGTACAGCCGGATGCCGGACACTTCGCGGTACAGGCTGGACGCGTCGGTGAAGCTCGTGAAGTCCCACAGCGCCTTGGTCGCCTCATACACTGTCTCGTAGCGGCCGGAGGCGACCTCCTTGAGCGACTCGCTGATCATGTAGTCGTCGGACAGGTCGATCGGCACGCGGAGCACGTCCGAGATTTGCGTCACGATCTTGTCTACGTTGTTCGTCGTCTGCCGGGTCGCCTGCTCGAGCACGTTGCTCCGATAGGCCGCCGTCAGGAACAGCCCCGCGATGAGCACGGGGATGAGCACGACGATGAGGAACGCGATGAACAGCTGGTTTTTGAGCCGGAGATTGTGAAAGCTCCGGCTCATCCGGGATGCGAGCGCGCGCATGCGGTTCCCTCTCTCTGCCCGCTTGCCTCGCGAGCCTTATGGGGCAAGCGCTTTCGGCAAGCTTTTTCCTCTATCGTAAGGCAGCGGTTCCCTCGGCACAACCGCCAAAGGCTCCCTGCCCCCTCGGGGGACAGGAAGCCCTGCTTCGTGCCGCGGCGCTGCCGCGCGGCGGGAGCCTTGACTCGTTACTTCGCCGACCACTGCTCCACGCGGTCCTTGACCGCCTGGGTGTAGATCTCCTCCGCCTTCTTGAGGTTGACCTTCTCCAGCTGGGCGAGCATGTCGTCGAACACCTTGTCGAAGTCGGCCGGCTTCGCCAGGATCGCTTCCGGAACCTTCTTCCAGATGATGTCCTCCGCCTTCTTGAAGATGACGTTGTAGTCCGGATCGGTCGGAGCCGGGATGTTCCAGGCCGCGCCGTACGGGCGCTCCTTGAACTCGCTCGGTTTCGGGAACAGGTCGATCCAGGTCGAGGCGCCGTACGCCTGGAGCGTCTCCTTCTCCGCCGCCGTGTAGCCCTCGATGATCTGCTCCGGGAAGTTCGTCGTGTAGTAGTTGCCGCTCGGGTCCTTCACGCCGTCGCCGTAGTGAGGCCCCATGGCGAAGTAGAGTCCGATGCCCGTCTTCTTCGTGAAGTTGCTGTTGTCCTCGGTCTTCTGCTTCTGGATGTCGGCCGGAATGACGCGCTTGCCGTCCTGCACCTGGTAATGCTGGCCCTCGATGCCCCAGTTGCGGAGCACCTGGCCCTCATCGGAGGCGAGCCAGTCGAGGAACTTGATCGCGCGCACCGGGTCCTTGCAGCTCTCGGTGATGGCGATGCCGTAGCCGGCCATGAAGCCCGTCGGCGCGAAGCTGGCGTCCTTGAACTCGGAGGACATCGTCACGGGAAGATGGGCGTACGTGTAGGCCCCGTCTTCCTTCGTCTTGATGGCGTTCTCCGCGTCCGAGTAGCCCCACTCCTGGTCGATCAGGCCGAGCACGCGGCCGCTGGCGATTTTCGCCTTGTACTGGTCGCTCTTCTGCACGAACGCTTCCTTGTCGAGCAGCCCTTCGTTGAACATCTTGTTGAGCCAGCGGATGTATTCGCGCTCTTCCGGACGCTTGATATGGAAGGAAGCCTCGTACGTCTCGGGGTTGATGTAGTATTCGCCGTCGTCCGGCAGGCCCGTCGCCAGGAAGGCCGGGTTCGTCACCGTAATCATGATGCGCCAGTTGTCGGCGTCGAGCGTGAGCGGGATCGTCGGCTGACCGTCCGTCGTCGGATGCTTGGCATAGTACGTCTTGATCGCGTTCTCATAGTCCTCGAGCGTCTTGATCTGCGGGTAGCCGAGCTCCTTGAGCACGCGCTGCTGCAGCTCGAAGCCGCCGCCGGCGTCGAAGTACGTCTGGTCGATGGAATCGTTGGTCGGCAGCACGTAGATCGCTTCGTCTTCCTTGCTGTACTTGAGGCGCTGCATGTACTTGCCGTACACCTTCTTGAGGTTCGGCGCATGCTCCTCGATGAGGTCGGTCAGGTCGAGCACCGCGCCGGCGTCGACGAGCTTGTTGATGTCGCCCTTGGCGAACACCAGGTCCGGGTACTGGCCGCTCGCCGCCATTAGGGCGATCTTGTCCGTGCCGCCGCCGGATACCGCGTATTCGGCCTTGATCGTGACGCCGGTCTTTTCCGTGATCGCCTTGCCGACCTCGTCCTGCATGTTGTTCCAGTTCGGGCTGGCGTCCGCGCCGAAGAACGAGAACGTGATCGGATCGGCCGTAGCCTCTCCGCCCGCATCCGTTCCCGCGTTCGTGCCGGCGTTCGTAGCCGGAGCATTGCCGTTGCCGTTGCCGTTGCCGCTGCAGCCGGCCGATACAGCCAGCATTCCCGCCAGCACCAGCATCGACGCGGTCCGCGTCTTTCTTCTGTGCAGTACCTTCATGTGTGTTTGGCCTCCCATTCGTTTATGACCCTGACCTTGCCGCTCGATGCCATGCCGATGATCCGGCTTTTGCAAAAATGAAGCGCATACAACTTGCTTGTATTAGAAGGGCCGCAGGAAGCGGCCCGGCTAACCGGTGATGGGGGCGTACAAGCGGAACCCTTGCCTGCCGCCCATGGAACGGGCCGGGCGGCTGCCGTTCCGCAGGGTCAAGCCGTCTCGGAACAGGCGCTTCTGGCTCTTGTCCCCGCTAGGCCTTGACCGCGCCGAGCGTCATGCCGCCGACGAAGTACCGCTGAAGGAACGGATACACGACGAGGATCGGCACGGTGACGACGATCGTGATCGCCATCTTGATCGACTCCGGCGACACCTGATTCATCAGCTTGGACATGTCCTCGTTGCTGCCCCGCATGTTGGCTCCGCCCTGCTGCGTGCTCTGAAGCACCTTCATCAGCTCGTACTGCAGCGTCGTCCACGTCTCGTTCGAGCCGTTGTACAGGTAGGTGTCGAACCAGGCGTTCCACTGGCCGACCGCCAGGAACAGCGCGATCGTGGCGAGCGCCGGCTTGCAGAGCGGCAGGATGATGCGCCAGTAGATCGTGAAGTCGTTCGCGCCGTCGAGCTTGGCCGACTCCTGCAAGGCGTACGGCAGCCCGTCGATGAACGAGCGGATGATGAACACGTTGAACGCGCCGACCATGCCCGGCAGCACATAGATCCAGAACGTGCCGATCAGGTTCAGGTCCCGCATGAGCAGGTACACCGGGATGAGGCCGCCGGAGAAGTACATCGTCAGCGCCAGGAACACCGAGACGAAGCGGCGCGCCTGGAAGTCCACGCGGCTGAGCGTGAACGCCAGCATCGAGGCGCTGACGAGTCCGAGCAGCGTGCCTACGACCGTCCGCAGCACCGATACCTGCAAGCCCTGGAGCAGGCCCTCGTAGGCGAAGATGACACGGTAGTTCTCGAACGTGAACTGCCTCGGGAAGATGCTGATGCCTCCCCGCACCGTGTCCTGGGAGTTGTTGAGCGAGATCGCCAGCACGTTCAGGAACGGATAGAGCGTGACGACGAGGAGCACCAGCATGATGATGATATTGATGACGTCGAACGTTTTCTCGCCGCGGGTGGCGTTGAAGCTGCCCGCCGTTGCCCTTGCCATGGAACCCCCTCCTTACATGATGCTTTCCTTGGTGACCTTCTTCAGCACGCCGTTGGCGGCGAACAGGAGCAGGATGCTGACCACCGAGTTGAAGATGCCGATGGCCGTGCCGAAGCTGAACCGGCTCAGGTTGAGGCCGTAGTTCAGGGCGTATAGGTCGAGCACCTCGGAGTAGTCCATGACCAGGTTGTTGCCGAGCAGGAACTGCTTCTCGAAGCCGATGCTGATGAGATGGCCGATGCTCATGATGAGCAGCACCGAGATCGTCGTGCGGATGCCCGGCAGCGTGATGTGCCACATCTGCTTGAGCCGGTTCGCGCCGTCGACTCGCGAGGCCTCGTACAGCTCCGGGTCGATGCCGGAGATAGCGGCCAGGTAGATGATCGCGTTCCAGCCGAGCTCCTTCCACAGGTCGGAGGCGGTGACGATGCCCCAGAACCACTCCCCCTTGGCGAGGAACTGGATCGGCTCGTCGATCAGGTTCAGGCCGAGCAGCAGGTCGTTCACCGCGCCGCCTTCGGTGGACAGCATCTTGGTGACGATGCCGGCGACGACGACCCAGGAGACGAAGTGAGGCAGATACGATATCGTCTGCACCGTCCGCTTGAAGTATTTTCCTCTCAGCTCGCTGAGCAGCACCGCGAACAGGATCGGCACCGTGAACCCGACGATCAGCCCCATGAAGCTCATCGCCAGCGTGTTGCGCAGCACCAGGTAGAAGCGCTCGTCCGTGAACAGGTCGACGAAGTGCTTGAAGCCGACCCAGTCCTGCTCCATGAACGTCCGGCCCGGCTTGAAGTTCTGGAACGCCATCGTCCAGCCCCACAGCGGCAGGTAGCTGAACACGAACACCCATAGCACGAACGGAATGGACATGAAGTAGAGCACCTTCTGCGACTTCATCTTGCTCCAGAAGCGGGAGAGTCCGCTCTGCCCGGCCACGGCCGCAGCCGCCTGCTTGCCGGGCGTCTTGTCTGTGTATGCTTCCAAGGCTGCTCTCGACCTCCTTGCCTGGGGACGCGCCTTGACGGCGCGCCTTCCGAGGCTGTCTCGGCTGGCGGATGCCCGCAGACGCATGCCGGGCGCGGCTCGCCTGCAGGCAACGGGCGCCGGCGCGTCGCCTGGCGGCGCGTTTTACGGGCGCATCTGCACGCTTTCGCCGCGGCGAGCCGACTGCGGATTCGACAGCGCTCCGTCGGAGCGCCGCTCGGCCGGTTGCCGTTTGTCCGCCAACCTCATGCCTTCATGGTAACGCATACAGAATGCGCTTCCTACGGGATGAATCAGGGCGAAAATCAGATAGAAATCGGAGATTTGTGAAAGCGATTTCGTCAAGGCGGATAGACGCTCGGCTGGGACCGCAGGTCGGCAGCAAGGAGCGCAGGTCGGCGGCTCGGACCCCGGGTCGGCGGCTGGGACCGCAGGTCGGCGGATCGGACCCCGGGTCGGCGGCTCGGACCGCAGGTCGGCGGCTCGGACCGCAGGTCGGCGGCTGGACCGCAGGTCGGCGGCTGGACCGCAGGTCGGCGGATCGGACCCCGGGTCGGCAGCAAGGAGCGCGAGTCGGCGGCTGGGCTGTATGAACGTCTTTATGAGCAGGATGGATAGGGTCATTCCCTGGTTCCTCTTAAGCCCCCTAATTGGAATGGAGAGTACCCTAGGGAATCAGGTACACTTAATCCAAGAGGTGATGAGGACGATGAGACAACGGAATCAGGTCTTTGAAGAAGTCCGCAACAAGGTGGCTCAGGAGGCGCTGGCTGGGATCCGGACCGGCGTGCTTGCACGGAAGTATGATGTTTCTCCAAAGACCATCCGCAATTGGGTGCGGGAGTACCAGGAAAAGATGGGCGACGATGCCCTCCCGACGATCGACCAGCGGATCGACGACGCCAAGCGGCTGGCGGAGCTAGAAGCCAAATACGATCAGGCGCTGAAGGCATTAGGCGAGAAAGAGCTGGAAAACAAAATTCTGCAGGAACTTGTAAAAAAGACCCGCCCTGCCTCGATGAACGGCTTGCCGTCGCCGAATCATTCATCGAGCAGGGACACGCGGTAGCTCCTGTTCTTCGCACCTCCGGTGTCTCCAGCTCGACGTACTATAGCCGTCGGAGCCGGATCGATTCGGACCGGCCAGCTCCAGTCTCTGTCGGGCGTCCCTGCTCCTCCTTCACCCTCACCCGATCCGGAAAGCCAATCTGCAACGAGCAGGTCAAAGAATGGCTGCTCGAGCTTGTTTCCGGCGAAGAGCACGGCTACGGCTATTCCATGCTGACGGACTGCCTGCGCAGCCAATACAACCTTGTCATCAACAAGAAAAAGGCGTACCGGTTCTGCCAAGAGCTCGGCGTGCTTCATTCCCAACGAAAAAAGCAAGTGCAGCATCCCCGGCGGTTGGCGCGAAACCATACCATTACCGGATCCAACCAGCTGTGGCAGCTGGATATTAAATATGGCTACGTGGCTGGCTACGGCCAATTTTTCTTCCTTGCGGATATGATTGATGTGTTTGACCGTACGATTGTGGGCTACCATCTGGGCTCCAGCTGCAGCGCCAAGTCGGTGTGCAGCATGGTGAAGCGTGCGCTAGAACAGCGAATTGCCCCAGGCGCAGCCATGCCGATTATTCGTACGGACAATGGACCTCAATTCGTGAGCCGCGCCTTTGGAGAGCTTGCGCAGCAGGCAGGATTTGTCCACGAACGCATCCCGCCCAAGACGCCGAACATGAATGCGTACATAGAGTCCTTTCATGCCACGCTGGAGCATTGGGTGCTGCGCAAGGAACAGTTCGAGACATTCGATGAAGCCTTCCATGCGGTGGAGGAGTTTATGGATTTTTACAACAACCGCAAGATGCATGGGAGCCTGGCACGACGCTCCCCCGCAGACTTCATGGCGTGGGTCTCCGAGCAAAAACCGGATCTTACCCGATTCCAGCGTGCTGTCTGACCGAGCATGAAGGCCAAAAAAGAAGGTATACAGAGAGACACCCTGATGAAGGGGTCTAGTCTCCACAATTAGGGGGCTGAACCGGTTCCGCCGATCCAAGGCAGATATGTGCCTTGATTTTAGAGGTTCAAGCTCCCTTTTGCTGAACCAAGGCAGATATGTGCCCTGGATTGAGAGGCTCAAGCTCGGTTCCATTCATCCAAGGCAGTTTTATGCCTTGAAGGTTGAATTTCAAGCTCGGTTCCGCTAATCCAAGGCAGTTTTGTGCCTTGAATTCAGATGGCCTAACAAGGCCCCCTCCTCGTTTCCTCGTTTACCGCTTCTCCCGCTAATCGAGGCACTGTCGACTCCCTCGCTCATCCGTTCCACGCTCTACCTTCCGACCAGAGCACTTTCGACTCCCTCGCTCCACGCTCTACCTTCCGACCAGGGCACTTTCGACTCCCTCGCTCATCCGTTCCACGCTCTACCTTCCGACCAGGGCACTCTCGACTCCCTCGCTCCACGTTCTTCCCGCCAACCAGGCTTGCATCCGTCCCACGCCCGTCCCCCTATTCAAAGCACTTTCGTTCCTCATCGGCTCATGCTGCTCCGTCGGCTGCACGCAGCTTGGCCGAGTCGCCGCCGCGCGTTCCCTTGCTAGACTCAGGCCAAAAACAAAAGCCGCCCAGGCATCCCTTGGACGGCTAAGCCTAGCTGAAGGCGAATCCATCGCAGCATCCTGCCAGGGACAGCGACAGGCATGCCCGCTCATCGCGCGGGCATGCCGCTGCGTCACACGCCTTCGCTGCCGCCGGCGCCGCTGCGTCTTCGCTTCCGCCTTGTCGCCGCCTCGCTTGCTCCCGAATCTACGCCTGCAGCTCGACCGTCACCGTCGCCTCGCCGCCCCAGCCGCTCAGCCAGACGGCTCCGTCCTCGAGCCGCGCTCCCGCGCCGGTGACGGACGCCGCCGCCGGCAGGCCGCCGTGCAGCGTCAGGCGCAGCGGCTTGCCTGCGCCGGATACGTGCAGCGTCAGCGTGCCGCCGGAGCGCGACACGCTCGCCGTCAGCTGCGGCGCGCCCTTCAGGTCGCGCACGGCCGCCTCGGCCGAGGCGCCGTCCTCCAGCGCGTACAGCGCCAGCTCGACGCCGTCGGCGTGATCGTAGTCCGGACGGCCGTCCTCCGCGCCGAGCGCGAGCAGCGTGTTCGGCCGCACGAGCAGCGGCAGGCTGAGGAAGCCGTGGCGCTCCTTGCGCCAGCGGCCGCCGGGCACCGTCTCGCCCGTCAGCAACGACGTCCACTCGCCCTCCGGCACGTAGTACGCGACGTCGCCGCTCTCGGTGAAGATCGGCGCGACGAGCAGCGAGCGGCCGAGCATATACTGGCGGTCGAGCGTCTCCGCGGCCGGATCGTCCGGGAACTCCAGCAGCATGGCGCGCATGCCCGGCACGCCCTGCTCGTGCGCCTCGGCCGCCGTATCGTACAGGTACGGCATAAGCTTCATTTTCAGCCGGGTGAACGTCCGCGTCACCTCTACCGACTCCTCGTCATATGCCCAAGGCACCCGGTACGACGTGCTGCCGTGCAGGCGGCTGTGCGTGGACAGCAGGCCGAACTGCAGCCAGCGCTTGAACACATGCGCCGGCGCCGTGTTCTCGAAGCCGCCGATATCGTGGCTCCAGAAGCCGAAGCCGCTCAGTCCGAGCGACAGGCCGCCGCGCAGGCTTTCGGCCATCGACTCGTAGTCGGCGTAGCAGTCCCCGCCCCAGTGCACCGGGAACTGCTGGCCGCCGGCCGTCGCGGAGCGCGCGAACACCGCCGCCTCGCCCTGGCCGAGCTTGCGCTCGATCGCCTCGAACACGACCTTGTTGTACAGGAAGGTGTAGTAGTTGTGCATGCCCTGCGGGTCCGAGCCGTCATGGTACGCGGCATCCGTCGGGATGCGCTCGCCGAAGTCCGTCTTGAAGCTGTCGACGCCCATGTCCATCAGCTCGTCCAGATAACCCGCGTACCACGCGCAGGCGTCCGGGTTGGTGAAGTCGACGAGCGCCATGCCCGGCTGCCACAGGTTCGTCTGCCACAGGCCGCCGCCCGGCTTGCGCAGCAGGTAGCCGCGCTCCTTGCCCTCGCGGAACAGCCGCGAGCGCTGCCCGATGTACGGGTTGATCCAGACGCAGACGCGCAGGCCTTTGTCCTTGAGCCGCTTCAACATGCCGGCCGGATCGGGGAAGACGCGCTCGTCCCACTTGAAGTCCGTCCAGTGGAATTCCTTCATCCAGAAGCAGTCGAAATGGAACACCGACAGCGGCAGGTCGCGCTCCGCCATCCCGTCCACGAATGAAGTCACCGTCGCCTCGTCGTACTCTGTCGTGAACGACGTCGACAGCCACAGGCCGAACGACCACGCCGGCGGCAGCGCCGGCTTGCCGGTCAGATCGGTGTAGCGGCCGAGCACCTCCTTTGGCGTCGGGCCGTCGACGACATAATAGTCCAGCGTCTCGCCGGGGAGGCTGAACTGCACCTTCTTGACCTTTTCCGAGGCGACCTCCAGCGACACCGCGCCGGGCTCGTCGACGAACACGCCGTAGCCGCGGCTCGTCAGGTAGAACGGGATGTTCTTGTACGCCTGCTCGGAGCTCGTGCCGCCGTCCTTGTTCCAGATGTCCACGATCTGGCCGTTCTTCACGAACGAGGTGAAGCGCTCGCCGAGGCCGTACACGCTCTCCCCGACCGTCAGATCCAGCTCCTCGCGGGTGTACGGCTCGCCGTCCGGCCCCGTCACATGGGCGATCGACTTGAACGCGCTGCCCGTCAGCCTCTCCTCTCCCCGATAAAAGGCCATCGACCACTGCGGCCCTTTGCTCATGCGCAGGGAAAGGCTTCCGCTCGTCAGCTCGGCGTAGTCGTCCGTCTCGCGGATCGCGGCGAAGCTGTCCGGGCTTGCCGCCCGGCTCAGCTCGAAGCGCGGGCCTCGCTCCCGCCCGCCCTCGAAGTGGGAGATGCTCACGCCGATGATGCCCTCGCGCGGCGCATGGGCGCGCACGGTCAGCAGCTGCGTGTTGATCATCGCGCCGCGGCCGGGGAGCGGCGTCGTGGAGAGGTAGGCGGTCAGGCCGCCGTCCTCGGAGACGATCTCATGCGCCTGCACGGCGCCGTCGATGGCGAAGCCTTCGCGGACGAGCCAGTTTCCGTCGGTGAATTTCATGGGGAGGAACCATCCTTCCGTATCGGGAGTGTAAGCGTTATACTGACAGTATACCGATGGACGGACGGTTCATCTTGCAGATTTACGCGAACTTTCTAACACAATTCTGATCGACGAGGAGCGGAAGCGCGGCTATGGACAACGAGAAGGCCTCGCTGGAAGGCGGCGGGCAGCCGATGGTTGATCCGGACGGAGCAGAAGAAGCGGATTCAAGGAGAGACACGGGCTTGGCAGGAGATGAAACTTCACGGGAGAGGCGGATTCGATGAGAGACGGGGGCTTGGCGCGAGACGGGGCTTCGACGGGAGAGGCGGATTCGATGAGAGACGGGGCTTCGACGGGAGAGGCGGATTCGATGAGAGACGGGGCTTCGACGGGAGAGGCGGATTCGGCGCAAGGCGAGCCGTTTGGCTCTGCAGCAGGAAGCGCCGAGCGCAAGGAGCGCTTCGAGCGCCTGCGGGAGGCCCGCCACCACAACGAGGCGCGCCGGCTGTTCGGCAGCTACGAGTATCGGTACGGTCCAGGCGAGCATGTGATCGAGGCGCACTGGCATGAGGAGATGGAGTGGCTGTACGTCGCCGAGGGGGAGACGCTGCTGCAGATCGGCACGGAAAGCCTGCTGCTGCAGGCGGGCGAGGCGGCGTTCGTGCCCAGCGGGGAGCTGCATGCCGCCCATGCGAGCGGGCGCGCCGGCTGCCGCTTCTTCGCGCTCGTCTTCCATGGCGCGCTGCTGTCGGGCGCGGCATTCGACGCCGTGGAGGAGCGGGTCGTGCTGCCGCTGCTGGAGCGGCGCGCGCTGTTCCCACGGCATGCGCGGCCGGAGGAGCCGGCGGGCGCGCTGCTGCTCGGCGAGCTCGCGCTGCTGCGGCAGGCGTGCCGCGAGCGGCCGCCCGGCTGGGAGGCGGCGGTGAAAGGCCGGCTGCTGCTCATGCTAGCCGGGACGCACGCGCTCGGCGCGGCGGAGGACCGGCGCGCCGGCGCGGACGGCGGTCCGGCGAGCGCGGAGGCGGCGGACGCGTCCAAGGTCGAGCGGCTCAAGCGGGTCATCTCGCATCTGCAGGAGCATTACGGACGCCCGATCCGCATCGCCGAGCTGGCCGGACTAGCCGCCATGAGCGAAGGGCATTTCAGCCGCTTCTTCCGTGAAATGACCGGCCAGACGCCGATCGCCTACCTCAACGCGCTGCGGGTGCGCCGCGCCGCCGAGCGTCTTCGCCGGACAGAGCTGCGCATCGCCGACATCGCGCTGGAATGCGGCTTCGACAACATCAGCTACTTCGTGCGCCAGTTCCAGCGGCAGCTCAAAGAAACGCCGTCGGCATTCCGACGGCGCAACGGGCAGAAGTAGCTTATCCTGTATTTCTTTTCCTGTGTTCGCTTTTCACCCTAGCAAATATTGGTATAGTTGATTCAAGAAATGCGCATAGGCATTAAGGGCTATTCGTGGAAGTGTTTCAGGCGTTATCCCTCATGTTCATGTTCGGGATGTTCCTGTTGGCGCTGCTCACGTACCTGAAAAAGAAGTAGACCGCCCACACCCCTGAAAAGGTAAGCGGTCTATTTTGTTACTGCTGACACTTACGGGGGCAAGCCGCCGCTCTTCATGCGGAAGCCATTTCCCGGAGGTCCTGGTGCGACAACACCGGGGCCTCTATCTATTTTTAAGCCTACCACACCCTTTTTATACCAGCAAGGCCGCGATCTAAGCCGATTTCTAGGCCGATTTCAGGCTTGCCCGACCCTACGAAGAAGCTCGAGTCATTCGCCTCCGCACTTCTGCTTGAGCGAATTTCTTCATCTCCATCCCGCCGCAACTGTCCCAGAGTTGTCACATCTAGCGGCCGAGAAAGCGAAACCGCAGCTCGCCTCAGGCGTTACACGGACAAGGGCCGTCTGTCGGCGGCCATGCCAGGGCCGATCCGCCTCTGGGCTTGCAGCCGGCCGCTGTCTTATCGTCTTCATTATCCAAGGAGGTTCCCATGCTTAAAACGGCTGTCGGCCGCTTCCGGTTCATCGCGTTGCTGGAAGGCTGGTCTTTTCTGATCCTGCTGTTCATCGCCATGCCGATCAAATACTTGGGCGGCTGGGGCTTGCCCGTCACGATCGTCGGCGCCGCCCACGGCGGACTGTTCGTGCTGTATATGATCGCGCTGCTGCTCGCCACGATCTCCGCCCGCTGGAAGCTCGGCCGCGTCGTCTTGGCGGTGCTGCTGTCGTTCGTGCCGTTCGGCACGTTCTGGCTCGATGCCCGCATCAAGCGCGATCCGGCTTAAAGACCGGGTGAATTCTACAAAACATCGGAACGCCCAAATGGGACGAGGAGGGGGCAACCTCTTCTCGTCCCATTTAAGTTCTCCGCCGCTTCCCCATCCAAGGCCCTTTTGTGCCTTGGATTTACTCTTTCTGCCCGGTTCCAAGCATCCAAGGCCCTTTTGTGCCTTGGATTTACTCTTTCTGCCCGGTTCCAAGCGTCCAAGGCCCTTTTGTGCCTTGGATTTGCTCTTCCTGCCCCATTCCGAGCATCCAAGGCCCTTTTGTGCCTTGGATTTGCTCTTCCTGCCCGGTTCCGAGCATCCAAGGCCCTTTTGTGCCTTGGATTTTAATTTTCAGGAACATGGAGCTACCGGTCCCGCTGTTCCGAAACGATGCGGAAGCGCGCCAAGCCGATCTCCCCGCGCAGCAGAAGCGTGAGCGGAGTTGCGGCAGCATCGCCAGTCGGCGCGGTTGCATCGGGAGAGGCTTCTGCTTGAGCGATTTCCGCGACTGCATGCTCCGTCTTTTCACCGGGCAAATCGAGCCAGCCGCCGTTCTGCTTGGCCGTAGCGACGAAGCCCGCCGGCAGCGCCAGCGGCGCCGCGACGGTCGTCCACGCCTGCGGACCGCCGGTGCGCGGCACGTCGCAGGTTGCGAGCAGCTCGCCGTCCGGGCCGCCGAGGCGCAGCTCGATGCTGCCGCCTCCCGCGCCGGACACGCGCGCTTCGAAACGGCTCGGCCCCGCCGGCAGCGAGCCGCGCTCGTACCGCGCCCAGCTCCGCGCGCCGCCAGCGCCCGCTCCTGTCGCCTCGCCTAAGCCTGCACCCCCGCTATCACCCGCAGCGTCGGCGCCGTTCCCGGCCTCCGCAAGCACGGCCGACGCTGCCGGCCGAACGCTGTCGCCGCCGTCGCGGCAGGCGTCGATGGCGAGCCCGCGCGCCTCGTCATAGGACGAGGCCGCCGTCCAATTGCCGAGCTGCCGGACGGACAGCGGCTCGCCGTCGAGCCGCAGCTCGGCCTCGGCGCGGATGTCCGCCGAGCTCGCGCCGGCGAGCAGGCGGCAGACGCCGCTTTCGAACGCCCAGCGGTCTGCCGCCGAATCCCAGACGGCCAGCTGCGATGCCTCGACGCGGAACTCCGCCGTCACCGTCTCCCCTGCGGCCAGCCGCAGCCGCTGGAAGCCGACCAGCTGCCGCTTCGGCCGCTCGACGGCCGAGCCTTCGATGCGGGCATACAGCTGCACGACCTCGTCGGCTTCCGATCCGCTCTCATTCGTGATGTCCAGCCGCACCGTCGCCGCCTCGCCCGCCGCCAGCGCCTCCCGATCTACAATCAGCTCCCCATAGCGGAACGTCGCGTACGACAGGCCGTGTCCGAACGGATACAGCACCGGGATGTCTCCATAATGGTAGGTCCGGCCGCTGCGGATGATGTCGTAGTCCAGGATCGACGGCATCCCCTGCTCCGTCGCCGGCCACGTCATCGGCAGCCGTCCCGCCGGACTGAAGTCGCCGAAGATCGCGGCGGCCGCCGCGCGGCCGAGCTCCTGCGACGCATGGCATACCTGCAGGATCGCCGGCACTTCCTGCTCGATGCCCTCCAGCGCGAACGGATAGCTGCTCACGAGCAGCACGGCCGTGCGCGGATTGGCACGCAGCACGGCGCGGACCAGCTCCTGCTGGGCTTTCGCCAGCGCGAGTCCGGGGCGGTCCGCATCCTCCTTGCCATTGATGAAAGGCTGATTGCCGACAACGACGACCGCCGCATCCGACGCAGCGGCCAGCCGCGCGGCCGTCTCGATGCCGTCCTCGACAAGCTCGACGAGGAACCGCTCCGCGTGCGCCGGCTTGCGGCGCTGCCGCAGCCGCTCGGCGCGCTCCGCCTCGGCGGCGGCGTCCGGGTTGGCCGCATCGCCAGCGTTGACCTCCGCCGCCGGCGCAAGCTCCGCCGGCATGAGCCGCCCGTCCGCCAGCAGGCCGACCGGCGTGCCGTCCCAGGTGCGCAGCTCGATGACCCGCCGAAGACCGGCCTCGTTCTCCTCGACGCGATGGATGTCCGCAGCCGTCCCGGACAAGCTGGCTCCCGCCGCTGCAAGCTCCGCGCCTTCCCGCTCTCGGCCGCCTCCCGTCCCTGCAAGCTCCGCGCCCTCCCGCTCACCGTCGCCTCCCGCCGCTGCAAGCTCCGCGTCTTCCCGCTCACCGTCGCCTCCCGCCCCTGCAAACTTCGCGCCTTCCCGCTCTCGGCCGCCTCCCGCCCCTGCAAGCTCTGCACCATCCGGCTCTCCAGCAACTCTCGGCGCCTGCCCCCCGCCTGCCGAGCCCGCCCGGACATCCTCCAGCCGGAACACCTCCTTGACGAACCAGCCGCGCGCCTCGTCCGCGCTTGCGGTCAGCCCGTCCTCGGCGTCGGTGACGAGCTTGCCGCTCGATCCGGCGCGCAGCGTCCAGCTGCCGTAGCCCCAATCGGTCGCCTCGAATACTTCGGCCTCCTCCGGCGCTGCCGCGTCCGCCGTCAGCACCGGGCCGCGCCCCACATAGCGGCCGGTCGACAGGCTGCGCAAACGCAGCTTGCTGCCGCCGGACGCATACGACGCTTCGCCCGCTCCGGCCAGCCGCTCCCGGATGCCGGCCAGCGGCGTGCTCCGGTACGGCGGCGTGCCGCTGTACCAGTCCGTGAACGCCTCGTCGGCCAGCGGCCCGATGACGGCGATCCGTCCCTGCGGCGCGAGCGGCAGCAGCGGCGGCTCGCCTGCGGCAGACGCGCAGCTTGCGGCCGAGGCGCCCGCTCCCGCCTGGCCAAGCGCCGCTTCAGCCGCGCGGCCAATCGCCCCTTCCGCGCCTTCCGCACCGGCCGCGCGTCCTTCCGCTCCGGCGGCTCGGCCGGCCGCTTCAGCAGCCGCGCCTCCCTTGCCGGCCGGCTCGTTGCGCAGCAGCACGACCGACTTTTCCGCCGCGAGGCGCGACAAGGCCGCGTGCTCGGGCGCGCCGACCATCGCCACCGGCACGTTCTCGTACGGATTCAGCCCCGGCGGATCGAACTCGCCCAGACGCATCCGCACGGAGAACGTCCGCGCCAGCGCGCGGTCGAGGTCGGCCTCCTCCAGCAAGCCCTGCTCCAGCGCGTCGCGGATGGCGCGCTTGACCGTCTCCGCGTCGTCCGTGATGCTGTCGATGCCCGCCCGGATGGAGAGCGCGACCGCCTCCGCGTACGAGTCGACGTGCTTATGCTCATGCACGGTGCCGAGCACGTCGCCCGCATCGCTCACGACGAAGCCGTCCATGCCCCACTCGCCCCGAACGATGCCCTCGATGTCGTCCAGCAGGTTCGCCGGCACGCCGTTGACGCTGTTGTAGGCGGTCATCATCGACTTCGCGCCGCCTTCCTTGAACGCCAGCTCGAACACCTTGAGGTAATACTCGCGCTTGCTGCGCGCGTCGATGCTGGCGGAGCCGAAGCCGCGATGGAGCTCGTTGTTGTTGGCGTAGAAATGCTTCAGCGTCGCCACCGCGCGCAAGTACGCCGGGTCGTCTCCCTGCATGCCGCGCGCGAGCGCCGCCGTCAGCTTGCCCGCCAGCAGCGGGTCCTCGCCGTACGCCTCCTCCGTCCGGCCCCAGCGGGCGTCGCGCTCCATGTCGACCGTCGGCGCCCAGATCGTCAGCCCGTTGCGCTCCGGATCGCGCTGGTAGAATACCCTCGCCTCGGTGCCGATCGCCTCGCCGACCTGCCGCAGCAGCGCATCGTCCCAAGTGGACGCGAGCCCGATCGGCTGCGGGAACACCGTCGCCTCCCCGAGCCAGGCGATGCCGTGCGCGCCCTCCGTGCCATGCTTGTACTTGGCTAGGCCGAGCCGCGGCACCTCCTCCTGATACTGCGGCATCTGCCCGATCTTCTCCTCCAGCGTCAGCCGCGAGACGAGGTCCGCGACCCTTTCTCCCAGCGGCAGCTCATGGTTGTAAAAATCAAGCGTCCCCGCCGCTTCGGCGTTCGGGCTCGTTGTGGCGTTCGTGTCCGTGCTCGTGTTCGCGCTCATGCTCGGCACTCCTTCGTTGCGTCCGGATTTTCCTTGTCCTGCAGAAGCAAGGCAAAAGAAGACTGGCTTTATCATAAAGCGTTTTCATTTCATCCGGCACCCGCACATTCGCAGCCGTTTTCAGATAGAAATCAGAGATCCCATTCCTGCCCCGCAACCTTTTTCGAGCAAGCACGTCCAAACGTTGAACCATATAAATTCCGTTATCTTCCATGAATCCCATTGTTCTAGAAAAGGAGTCTTGACCATGAAGAACCGTTTGCTGCCCGCTCGGGCGGCATCATTGCTGCTGGCAGCCCTGATGGCCGCCACGCCGGCCGCAGCCGCGAGCGCATCCGCCTCCTTGCCCGAGGGGGCCGGCCCGGCCGGAGTCGAGCTCTTGGAATCCACGTCCGGCCCGACCTCCCTCCCGGATGCCACAGCGAGCCTTGCGGCTTCCTCCTCAACGGAAGCTTCCGTTCCGCATGGCTGGAGCTTCCATCGCCTTTTTTACGATGAAAAGAGCGGACGCTCCTATTTCACCGCCTTCCGGAGCGATTCGGACACCCGTTATGAGAGCGTCCATATCTATCAAGACAAGGACGAATCCTGGCATGCGCTCGAGAAAGGCATTCAGATCATCTGGAGCGGCTACGACGGCATCGGGGCCATGCTCATCCTGCCCGGCACGTATGGCGGGGCTACGCCGTTGATAGCCTCCTACCTTCCCGACGAGGACCGGGCCATCGTCCGGGCGGCGTTCAGCCAGGGGGACCGGGGCATCGCCGAAATCCGGAGCTACGCGACTTCGTATCGAACGGAAGAGGGCTACTCTTATAGGCCATGGTTTCTGTCTTTCTACCGCACGCCGGGAGGCCTGGTGAGGGAAGTCGGGTCGTCGACATGGAGAAGCCGTTTCCATCTCCTGCCGGATGGCGGCCAGCTGGTCCAGGCGTACAGCGAACAAGCCAAGCAGTACGAAGTGTTCCGTCTGGATCCGGACACAGGCAATCGCAAGCATCTCGTCTACGCGAGACTGGACGCCTACGACGCCAAGGCCGGCAAGGCCGTCGTCCGCTACAACAAGCCGGACCGCCCGGCCGCGATTCTTGATCTGGCATCGGACTCGCTGCGCCCTCCCGCATCGGGAGAGATTCAACGAATCCGGTCCGATGCAGCGCCAGCCGCTCCCTACCTCAGCCCCTCCGACCTCGGCAAAGCGATGCCCCCGGCCGACCTGCAGCCGCAGGAGCTGCCGGTGACCGCGACGAAGCTCGACGTGCAGCCCGTCGCCCGCGCCGTTCTCGCTCCCGGCATCGGCGTCGACCTGCCGTTCGCCTTCATCCGCGGCGGCCGCACGCTGCTGCCTGCCCGCGAGCTGATCGACGCCGCCGGCCTCCAGGTCGAAGCGCACCAAATCCCCGGCACGACCGGCATCGGCAATTGGTTCGAGCTGACCGGCCCTGCCGGCACGGTCCGCGCCGACAGCGAATCGAGCCTGCTGCTCGCCGACCGCCTGTACGTCAGCTCCGCGCTGCTGCAGCGGATCGGCCTCGCCGTCGAGCGGATCGACTGGCTGCCGCCGAGCGCGGACTGAACAGACGCGCACGCGGCCGCAATCCGCTATACCCGTTCTCTACCTTGCTCCGCCGATCTCCCGGAAGCTATACTGGACCTATCTCAAATCAAGGAGGCCGATGTTCTATGGTGACTGTCATCGCTGCGCGCTTGTCGTCGATTGTCCCTATGCCGGTCTCTACGGAGCTTGCCGCATGACGCAGGCCAGGCCGCCTTCCGCCCGATCCGGGCCGAGGCTGCCTGCTTGACGCCATGCCCCGCATGAGCCGCAGGAGACCGACGTCTCCTGCGGCTTTTTGCTTGGCTTCCGGCCGTGCAGCCGCGCCCCGTCCGCGATCTCCGCAGGCAGGCGGCGCCGCTCGCCCGCTCCGTCGCCTCCCCCAATCGGTCCGCAGACCGGCCTTCCGGCCGCTGCGGGCTTTTTTCATTCCCATTCGATAAGGAGAGATTCCCTTGACCCCATCGCATGACAAAAAAGCCTCCCTTCCCCACGAGCCGGGCGGACCGCTCGGACCGAAGGAAACGTTCGAACCGAACCGCACCGACGAAACCGAGTCCGCCCCCGGCCTCTCGGTCCGGAACGAAAAAGCCCTCCAGACGCTCGGCTGGAACGCCTCCTGGCAAGAGCCGCTCGCCGCAGCGGCCGATCGGCTGCAGGCCGGCGGCTTGTCCACCGCCGGCCTGCAGCCGGCTCGCATCGTCGCGCAGTTCTCCCATCTGTACCGGCTCGCGGCGGCGGACGGCGAGCATCTCGCCGAAGTGACCGGGCGCTACGCGCACGGCGCGGCGTCGCGCACCGCCTACCCGGCCGTCGGCGACTGGGTGCTCGCCTCCGTGCCGAAGCCCGGCGACAGCTCCCGCGCCAGCATCCACGCGCTGCTGGAGCGCCGCTCGGCGCTCATCCGCAAGGAAGCGGGCCAGGTCCAGGAGGGCCAGGTCGTCGCCGCCAACGTCGACATCCTGTTCCTGACGATGGCGCTGAACCATGACTTCAACCTGCGGCGAATCGAGCGCTATCTCGTGGCGGCATGGGACAGCGGCGCGACGCCGGTCGTGCTGCTGACGAAGGCCGATCTCGCCGACGATCCCGAAGCGCTGACGCGCGAGGTCGAGCTCGCCGCCCCCGGCGTCCCCGTGCACGCGGTCAGCGCGCAGCTCGGCCAAGGGCTCGAGCAGCTGCGGCCTTACCTGCAGCCGGGGCGCACGATCGCGGTCGCCGGCTCCTCCGGCGTCGGCAAGTCGACGCTGCTCAACGAGCTGGCGGGCCAAGGCGCGCAGCGCGTGCAGGGCGTGCGCGAGGGCGACGACCGCGGCCGCCATACGACGACGCATCGCGAGCTGTTCCGCCTGCCGGGCGGCGCGCTGCTCATGGATACGCCAGGCATGCGCGAGCTGCAGCTGTGGGACGAGGGCGGCTCGTCGTCCGCTCACGCCGGCGCCTTTGCCGACATCGAGGAGCTCGCCTCGCAGTGCCGCTTCGGCGACTGCACGCATGGCCGGCGCGAGCAGGGCTGCGCGATCAAAAGCGCCCTCGCCAGCGGAGAGCTGGACGCCGGGCGCTACGAGAACTACCTCAAGACGGGCCGCGAGCTGGCGCGCATCGCCCGCAAGGAGCAGGCCGCGGCGCGCAAGAGCCTGCCTCCCGCCCAGAACAAGCAGCGCCGCAAGCAGGAGCGCCGCTCCGGCAAGGAAGCGGCGCAGCAGTGGGACTGACCTTTTTCACGTAATGACGTTGTTGGAATACCCGGCGACGATGTACAGGGAGTTGCTCGTATTCGTCCAGATGCCGATGTAGCCTCCGGGCGGCACGGAGACGATGTCGATGTAGTCCCCGATGAGCGGCACGGGCGTCGGGCTCGTGCCGTTCGGATTGAACGACACGTCCGTGATGCGGGTGTTGGTGAACGACTGTCCGCCGTTGATCGACCGGGCGACGTAGACGTCCAGGTCGAAGCCGTTCACTTGATTGCTGTAGTAGATGATGTTGACGCAGCCGGTCAACGGGTCGACGTCGATGGCCGGGAAGAAATTCTGCGAGCCCGCGGGCGCGCCGGTAATGCTGACGGGAGCCGACCAGGTCGTGCCCGTATCCGTGGAGATGCTCATGAAGATGTTCGAGTAGCCCTGGCGGAAGTCCTGCCAAACGGCGTAGATGTTTCCCGTGTAGGGTCCGATGGAGCGGTCGGCGGACAGGTTGGCGAACGTCAGGACGCGGAAGGCGTATCCCGTCACCGGAAGCACCGTCGGCACCGGCACGATCGTGCTCACCGTGACCGGAGCCCGGAAGGTCGTCGCCCCGTCGGAGGAAACGCGAATGACGAAGCGGTAGGTCGGATTGACGGTGATCCACCCGGCGCATACGTTTCCGACCAGGTCGACCGCCGCGTCCGGACGCTCCACCTGGTCGGCGTCGCTGGACAGCAGCACGGGCTGGTCCCAGGTCGCCCCTCCGTCCCGCGAGCGGTTCAGGAACGCGACGGAGTTGCCGTTGTTGGCCACGTTGAACTGGTGGTTGTAGGTGACGTAGACGTTGCCGAGATAAGGGCTCGACTGGGCGGTGTCGACGATCGTGTTCGTCTCGTCGTTGTTGATGTAGGTGCCGTAGCCCGGGGCGATCAGCACGGGAGGGGCGAACGTCGCGCCGTTGTCGATCGACTTGTAGAGATAGGTGGTGCCGTCGCTCGCTCCGGGAAAGACGTGGGCCGAGACGTAGAACGTGCTTGGAAACGCATAGCCTACGACCGCGGCCTCCGCGCCGGTGAAGCCGGCCGGAAGCGGCAGCAGCGCATTGCTCCAGGTGGCGCCTCCGTTCAGCGAGCGGTAAAGCCCGATCTGCGGAACTCCGGAGGTCGTATCCGTCGCCGTCGCGACCATGATCGAAGGATTCAGCAGATTGACGGCGACGGAAGGCTCGAACTTCGGATTGGTGCCGGGAGGCGTCACGTTGAAGTTGAAATTGGCCAGGGTCCATTCTCCTTTCGAATCCATCGAATCGGTATGTTCTACCATACGCCAGTCGAAGACGGCCTGCCTGTGCAGGTGCGGGTTTGCTCGCTTGCCCGGTTCGAATGGCGTTCCTTTTTCATAGAGTAGGAGAAACGGACAAGAGGAGGAATGGACATGGCCTACACGACAGGGCTCGTCACCAATACGCGCGCGACGGGCACCGCGGCGACGACGATCGTCGTCAACACCCGCAACGCGGCAGCCGGAGCGGCGACCGTGACGCTGAAGATTTTCGCCGTCTCTCCGACGACGCTGACGCTGACTCCGATCTACGTGTCGTCGTTCGCGGTGGCGGGTTATGCGGCGGACATCCGGACGTTCACGATCGCGGGCAACATCGCCTACGAGGTGCAGCTCGACAACAGCGCCGTGCTGGCGAATCCGGTCTACTCGACCTACGGATTGGACGAGTTCGGCAATCTGGTCACCGAGCAGGGCTTTCCGCAAGCGAAAATGACGATGATTCCCGCGCTCGTCCCGACCTGATCGGGCAGCAAGAAAAGGACCTCAATCAGCCGCCACGGGGCGACGATTGAGGTCCTTTTGGATTGGGCGGCACGGTCGCGGCCGGAAGCCGTCCGTCGAAAGCCGCGGCTCAGCCGCCGATGACGCGGCCGATCCGCGTCAGGATGTCGGCGGTCGAGGCCGGATCGTTGGCGTCGTACTCGTCGATGTTCAGGCGCAGCACCGGACAAGCGGTGAAGCCGTCGATCCATGCGGCATACCGCTCGTGCATATGCTCCCAATAAGAGACGTCGGTCTGGATCTCCATCTCCCGGCCGCGCTCGGCGATGCGGGCAAGGATGGACGGCAGGCTGCCCTCGATGTAGAGCAGGACGTCCGGATGCGGGAAGTACGGCGTCATGACCATCGCCTCGTACAAGCTCGTATACGTCTCGTAGTCGACCGGCGACATCGTGCCCTGGTCGGCGTGCATCTTGGCGAAGATGCCCGTGTCCTCGTAGATCGAGCGGTCCTGCACGAAGCCGCCGCCGAGCTCGAACATCTTCTTCTGCTCCTTGAACCGTTCGGCCAGGAAATAGATCTGCAGGTGGAAGCTCCAGCGCTCGAAGTCGTGGTAGAACTTCTCCAGGTACGGGTTGAAGTCGACCTTCTCCAGCGACGTGCGGAAGCCGAGCCGCTGCGCCAGCGCCGCGGTCAGCGTCGACTTGCCGACGCCGACCGTGCCCGCGACGGTGATGACGGCATTTTGCGGGATGCCGTAGGGGTTGGCGCTCATCGGATGCACTCCTTTACGCGCGCGACGATCTTGTCGAACTCGCTGCGGTCGGCGACGAAGTCGACGGCGTCGCCGTCGACCGGCAGGATGATCGTATCCGGCTCGCGCTCGGCCAGCTGGCTCATCGCCGTCTCGTAATCCTCGATCAGCTGCTGCAGGTAGGCCGTGGACATCTCCTCCTCGAACGAGCGGCCGCGCTTCGCGATGCGCTCCAGCAGCACGTCGAGGCTGGCGCGGATGTAGACGATGACGTTCGGCTTGGGCAGGTCGTCGGTGAGCACGTGGTAGATGTGGCGGTACTTGTCGCGCTTGACGCCCTTCAGCGTGCGCTCGCTGAAGATGAGGTTCTTGTAGATATGGTAGTCCGAGACGATCGCCTGGCCGCCGGCCAGCCTCGGGATGACGGCGTCCTCGAGCTGCTTGTAGCGGTTGCACAGGAAGAACATCTCCAGCTGGAAGCTCCAGTCGTCCATGTCCTGATAGAATTTGTCCAGAAACGGATTCTCCTCGACGATCTCCTTGACCAGCGGGTATCCCCACGCTTCGGCCAGCATCGTGGCGAGCGTCGTCTTGCCGGCCCCGATCGGCCCCTCGACGGCGATATATGGCGCGTGACTCATCGTAGCTGCTTCCCCCTTGAATGCGGGACCGGCAACCGGTCCTCTGCGTCCGGGCCCTCCGCATGTGGCGGCCCGAAGACGCACTGCTTGATTATAGCCGCTCCGGGGGATTAGGAGAACGGCCTTTTTCACATCCGGTTAAAAAAAGTTGCCGCTCCGCGGCGGCGGAAAGAGCGGGATGGAGCCGAGGCTCCCCGCACGACTGTTTCGTGCGGAGAGAGGCTTCGCCGGCGAAGGCGCTGGTGCGCACGGTTTTTCCGCGTGCGGTTTCCCCGTTGGAGGGGTCCGGACTTCCTTCAGCCGACTTGCTCGGCGTGGGGTCGTGCGATGAAGGGGTCCGGACTTCCTTCATGCGACGTACTCGGCGTGGGGTCGTGCGATGAAGGGGTCCGGGCTTCCTTCATGCGACGTACTCGGCGTGGGGTCGTGCGATGAAGGGGTCCGGACTTCCTTCATGCGACGTACTCGGCGTCGGGTCGTGCGACCAAGGGGTCCGGACTTCCTTCATGCGACGTACTCGGCGTGCGGGCATGCGTTGAAGGGGGCCGGACTTCCTTCAGCCGGCTTGCTCGGCGAGCGGTCGTGCGATGAAGGGGTCCGGACTTCCTTCATGCGACGTACTCTGCATGCGGTCGTGCCATGAAGGGGTCCGGACTTCCTTCATGCGACGTACTCTGCGTGGGGTCGTGCGATGAAGGGGTCCGGACTTCCTTCATGCGACGTACTCGGCGTCGGGTCGTGCGTTGAAGGGGTTCAAACTTCCTTCATGCGACGTACTCGGCGTGGGGTCGTGCGTTAAAGGGGTTCAAACTTCCTTCATGCGACGTACTCGGCGTGGGGTCGTGCGTTGAAGGGGTCCGGACTTCCTTCATGCGACGTACTCGGCGTGCGGGCATGCGTTGAAGGGGTCCAAACTTCCTTCATGCGACGTACTCGGCGTCTGGTCGTGCGACGAAGGGGCAAGAGGTTGCCGGTCGGGCCGGTCGGGCCGGTCGGGCGGAACAAGGCGAATCGGCCGAGGCACCGCCCGGCTTCGCCGCAAACAGAAGCAGGCCGGAGGAGCGTCCGTCGCTCCTTCCGGCCTGCTTTAAATTCTTCTTCCAGAGGGCTAGTCAATCCGTCAGACCGCCCCCACCTGCAGCTCCGCCATGCGGCGGCCCAGCTCGCGCAGCCGCTCCTTTTCGTCCTCGGACGGATTGAACTCGACCTTGAAGCCAGGCGCCATAATATTCGCTCCGCGCTCGGCCAGCTTGGCCTCGAACTGGTCGACCGCTCCACAGTAGATGTCGTACGACGTGTCGCCCGAGCCGAACGCCATCGCCGTCTTGCCCGCCAGATCCACCGCATCGAGCCCTTCGTACAGATCCAGGCTCTCGTCCGGCAGGTCGCCCTCGCCCCAAGTATATGCCCCGATGAAAATGCCGTCGTACTGCTCCAGCTCCGCTGCCTCCGCGTCCATGATGTCCCTCACGGTCAGCTGCGCGCCAGCCGCCCGAGCGCCCTCCGCGATCGCGTCGGCCATCTCCTCCGTATTGCCGGTCATGCTGCAGCAGACCAGAATGATCTTCTCCATCTCCCCGCTCCTCCCTCTCGCTCGGGCGCTCAGCCCGGCAGCATGCCGTCGAGCTGACGGATGCCTTCATATAAGGTCGCTAGATAAAGCCGTTCCCCGCTCGCATCCACATCGGTGACCGGGCCGTTCGTCTCCACCGGGCGGAGCGCGATCCGGCCTGCCAGCCAAGCGGCGCGATAAAGGCCGCGGTCGGAGCAGAGCAGCGGCTGTCCGCCGCGGACCGCGATCGAGAACAGGAACAGGCCTGGGTACCGATAGCGCTCGAAGCCCTCGCGAGGCGTACCCACGACGAGCTCGCCCAGCTCGCTCACGCCGATCAGCCGGCCGTGGCATACGGCGACGCTCGTGACGCCCGCGCCAAGCTCGAACTCCATCCAGGCCGAGCTGAACCGGTCGTACAGCGCCAGCCCTTTTTCGCAGCCGAGGATGAGGTACTGGGGCACGTTGACGATATCGTAGACCTTGCGGTCCGAGAACGCCGCCGACCCCCAATCCGCTCCATGGGAGCACCAGAGGCCGTGCGTCGTGCACGCATACAGGCATCCGCCTTCGGCGCGGTACTGGAACACCGGGAGCTCCAGCTCCTCCGTCTCCCACTCCTCCCCGTCAAAGACATACAGGCCCCGGCTCGTGCACGCATGCAGCTTCTCCCCGCCCAGCACAAGCCGGTTGACCGTCGATCCTTCCATCTCCGGCGTGCTGATCCGTTCCCAGCCGCGCTCCTGGCGCTTGCGGTAGATGCCGCTGCCCATCGTGGCGGCGTACAGCGTCCCCGCCCCCGCCAGCACCGACGAGCAGGACAACGGCTCCATCGTCTCCTGCGTCCCCGCCGCGTGGTCCCTCGACATGGCTGATCCCACCCTCTCGCTTCCGTATCAATCTATGCGCCGTGCGGCACGTCCATAAAGGCGTGTTTCCGACCTGCGGTCGGCCTCGCCCGTTTTTATGATAATGATTCTCAATCTCATCATATAGGATACGGATTCCAGCTCCGGTTGTCAACGGTATTAAAAAAAGAAGGGCCTTACGGCCCCCCTCGGATGCACGAATCTTCATGCGGCCCCGCAGCATGCTTGCGACTTTGCGCATCCTGGAGCTTCATTAGGAGCGACTTTGCGCGACTTTACGCGGCCTGGAGCAGCTTGCCGCTCCGGCTTGCGCCGCGTCAAGCTGGCCGCGCCCTCATCCCCTGCCGCCTCGAACGCCGGTTGCCCTCCTGCGCCGTGGACGATCCGGACTTCACCCGCCACACTCCGGCATTACCGGCATCCCCCCGGCTGCCTACAGCCGCAGCTGGAGCGCGACGGCCGCGCCGCCGTCCCGGAACTCCACCGAGCGGATGCCAACCATGGACGGCAGCTGCGAGCCGACCGGGATGACGATCGGCTCCAGCGTCCCGGACGGCAGGCTGATGCCGCGCAGCTTGGCGGATATCGGCGTCGCGATGAGGTCGGGATCGCGCCACTCCAGCCGGTATTCCGCCTGCACGCCCGCATCCAGCAGGTCGCGGTAGCGCCCGGCGATGTCGGCCGTCAGCCGCTGGCCTTGCAGCGTCAGCCGCGCTCCCTCGACGCGGAATTCCGGCGTCACCTGCGGCTGCTCGGCGAGCCGCGCCCGCGCCAGATTGTTGATGTCCTCGCCGCTTAGGAACAGCTCGGCCTTGCCGGCCTGGACCATCTCCAGCCCTTTGGCCGCGAGGTCGATCGGCTCATGCGCCAGCGTCAGCTCCTGCTGCGGCCGGATGTACCAGACGGCCGCGGCCGCGCCGGCTGCGGCCAGCACAAGCAGCGCGACGAGCAGGCCGATGAATCCTTTTGCCACTTTGCCCATAGGCATATCTCCTCCTGTCGTCTCTGCCTTCCCTGCGCCTCTTCCTCTAAAGCCCGCCGCCATTGACAAAGGCAGGCCCCAGCGGTATAACAAGACAATCATCTCATCTACCGGAAAGGAAGAGAAGCGCGAATGAACCCCAGCACTCCGCAGCCCCCACCACGTTCCGCCTCGGCCGGCAAAAACGATCCGCCCGCGGTCCGGATCGCCCTGGAGGACATCATGCATGCGCAGATGACGCTCAACGAGGTCATTACCCGCACGCCGCTCCAGCCGAACCGCGTGCTGTCCGCCCGCTACGGCTGCAACGTGCTGCTCAAGCGGGAGGATCTGCAGGTCGTCCGCTCCTTCAAGATCCGCGGCGCCTACCACCGCATCCGCACGCTCCCGCCCGAGGAGCTCGCCAAGGGCGTCGTCTGCGCCAGCGCGGGCAACCATGCCCAGGGCGTCGCCTACTCCTGTCAGACGCTCGGCATCCGCGGAAAGATTTTCATGCCGAGCACGACGCCGCGCCAGAAAGTGACGCAGGTGGAGTTTTTCGGCGGCGACCAGGTGGACATCGTGCTGACCGGCGACACGTATGACGACGCCTACGCCGAGGCGGCCCGCGAGTGCGAGCGCTCCGGCGCGGCGTTCATCCATCCGTTCGACGATCCCGCGATCATCGCGGGCAACGGCACCGTCGGCAAGGAAATCATGGACGCGACCGACACGATTCCGGACTACGTATTCGTCACCGTCGGCGGCGGCGGCCTCGCGGCGGGCGTCGCCTCGTACATCAAGGCGGTGTCGCCGCGCACCCGCATCATCGGCGTCGAGCCCAAGGGCGCGCCGTCGCTGGAGCTGTCGCTGCGCGCCGGGCAAGTGACGCCGCTCGACTCGATCGACAAGTTCGTCGACGGCGCGGCCGTCAAGCGGATCGGCGACCTGACGTTCGCGATCTGCCGCGACCTGCTCGACGACGTCGCGCTCGTGCCCGAGGGCAAGGCGTGCACGACGCTGCTCAGCCTCTACAACGAGAACGCCATCGTCGCCGAGCCGGCCGGCGCGCTGCCGGTCGCCGCGCTCGACCTGTACCGCGACGAGCTCGCGGGCAAGACCGTCGTCTGCATCATCAGCGGCGGCAACAACGACGTCGACCGCATGCAGGAGATGAAGGAGCGCTCGCTCATCTACGAGGGGCTCAAGCATTACTTCACCGTGAACTTCCCGCAGCGCGCCGGGGCGCTGCGCGAGTTCCTCGACGAGGTGCTGGGACCCGACGACGACATCTCGCGCTTCGAGTATACGAAGACGCACAACAAGGAGAACGGCCCCGCGCTCGTCGGCATCGAGCTCAAGCGCCGCGAGGACTACGGTCCGCTCATCGAGCGGATGAAGGGCAAGGGCTACCAGTTCGTCGAGCTGAACAAGGACCCGGTGCTGTTCGATCTATTGATTTGAATGATTGGAGATGGGAAAAGACGGCTTCCGCGCCAGGCGGAGCCGTCTTTTTTGAATAGGGATGGTTCAGGAATTGCCGCTCTGCGACGCGCGTCCCGAGTAGCTCATCTCCACCTCAGCGGTCGAGGAGCGAAAGCTGACGGTATACGTGCCGGAAGGCATGCCTTCGGGATAGCCGCTGCCGCTGCTCCAGGCGAAGGGCTGTCCCGGCTCGACGCGTTCCGTAAAGGAAACCTCGCCGGACGAAGAACGGGAGACGGAGACCGTCGTCGCTCCTTTTCCCTCATTGAGGAAATCCAAGGCGACGAAGCCGTGATTCTCCAGTACCTCGAAAGAAACAGAGGTGATCTTGCTGCCGCTGCTCCTTCCGGACCATGCCGCATCCTCGTCGGGAAGCCGGGTGCCTGCGGAAACGCTTGGCTTAGCCGGCAAGCCGACCGCAGCCGGGGAATCTTCCAGCTTGACCGATACGCGGCCGGACATCTCATATCCTTTGCTGGAGGAGAGGGCGATCGTATGGTTTCCGGCTGACCACGGACTCGTCCCGAGCACGGGTTTTTGCTCGCCCGGCTTCAAGGTGAACCGCATTTTTTCCTTTCCGGTTGAGGAGCCCTCTGTAATGCGGACCGCAATCGAATCGGATGCCTCGTTCTCCACCTGCACCGTTACCCAGCCCAGGTGCTCCGGAATGGCGAAGCTCCTTTTAAAGGTCTTCCCGGAAATGAACTCGTCCAAGATCGGAGTTTGTGCATAGGCAGAATTCCTGTCGCCGTTATTGTCGGCGGATAAAAACCACGATGCGCTCACCGCAGCAACAAGGAGCAGGCTGCCCGCCAGCAGCAGCTTTGCCGGACGTTTCATGCTTTTCTCCTCCTCTGCCTTTTCGCAAGATTCGCGCCATGGCCTGCTTGTGCCAAACGATAGAAATCTCTTTACAGACTACCATTTTATATTTATTTAATCAATTTATGTAAAATAAGAGAGAGGTAAGCAAGCCAGTCCTAACCTCAAAAAGACACGAGCAAAAAGCCCCTTTCGATGTGAAAGAGGCTCGCCTTTGAGTTTATAGACCTTGCTTTCTATTCTTCGCCTGCTTCACCCAGCGGCTAGCCCAGCAGATGCTTGCGGGCATCCAGGATGACGCCGGCGGTCTCCTCGATCGCGCGGTCGGTCACGTCGACGACGATGCAGCCGAGCCGCCGGAACAGCGCCTGCGCGTACTCCAGCTCCTCCGCCACCCGCTCCAGGCGGGCGTAGCTGACGCCGGCCGGCAGCCCCATGCTCTTGAGCCGCTCCAGGCGGATCGAGATGAGCTTCTCCGGCTGCATCGTCAGGCCGACGAAGCGGGAGCCCGGCATGCGGAACAGCTCCTCCGGCGGCTTGACCTCCGGCACGAGCGGGTAGTTCGCGACCTTGTAGCCCTTGTGCGCGAGGTAGACGCCGAGCGGCGTCTTGGACGTGCGGGAGACGCCGAGCAGGATCAGGTCCGCGTCCTTCCAGCCGACCACATGCTGGCCGTCGTCCGACTTGACCGTGAACTCGACGGCCTCCACGCGGGTGAAATACTCCTGGTCCATCCGGTGCGGCCGTCCCGCCTCCTGCTTGGGCGCGGAATTGAACGTCCGGATGAAGCCCTCCATGACCGGCCCCATCACGTCGACGGCGCAGACGCCGAGCCGCGCGGACTCCTGGCGGATCATCTCCCGCAGCTCCGGCAGCACCAGCGTATACACGACGAAGCTGCCGATCGAGGCGGCATGCTCCATCAGCTCGCGCACCTCTTCCTCGGACTTGACGTTCGCCCAGCGCTCCACCTGGGCCGACTCCGCCTCGAACTGGCGCAGCGTCGCGCGCACGACCGTCTCGGCCGTCTCTCCCGCCGAATCGGAGCAGACGACGATGCGTTTCCTGTCTTCGTTCAACCCTTCGCTCAACCTTTCCCCCGCCTCCTCGCTAGCTTTCCGCCGACGCCTCGTAAAACAGCCGGGTGACGGTCGTCTTGGTGATGCGCCCGACGACCTCCAGCCCCGCGTCCGGCCCGTCCCCGAGCGGCCGCACGACCGGCAGGCCGTCGATCTCGCGGGCGATCATGACCGCCATCGCCTCGCGCACCGTCTGCTCCGGCGTCACCGTCGCCAGATTGGACAGCCGCGTCATGACGAGGCCGAGCGGCATCGCGGCCGCTTGCGGGTTGCCGAGCGCGACCTTGAGCAGATCCTTGCGAGAGACGATGCCCGCCAGCCGGCCGGCCTCGTCGACGACGGTGAGGCTCCCGACATTCTCCAGAAAAAGCGTCACGACCGCATCGCTCACCGTCGCCGTCTCGCGCTGCACGACCGGCACGCTCATCACCTCGCCCAAAGGCAGCAGAGCGGCGGCGACCGTCGAGTCGGCGGTCCGCTCCGACTCCGACTCGTCGCGGCTGCCGAGGAAGTAGCCGACCTTGGGCTTGGCGTCGAGATAGCCGAGCATGACGAGCAGCCCGAGGTCCGAGCGGATCGCCGGACGGGTCACTCCGAGCCGCTCCGCGATCTGCTCGCCCGTGATCGGCGCGCGGCGGCGGACCGTCTCTACGATTTTCTTTTGCCTCGTCGATAGTTTGATCGCCGTTCCCTCCGCTCGCTTCATGTCCTACCACCTATTGTAACCGATGGCAGGACGATTTCACACCGGCAACGCGTCCGCCAGGGCGGACGGAGCCGCGTCCCGGCGCGGCCGGGCGAGAGCGGCCTGGGCGGCCGCGATGCGCGCCATCGGGATGCGGTACGGCGAGCAGCTGACGTAGTCGAGGCCGATCTCGTGGCAGAAGAAGATCGAGTCGCGCTCGCCGCCGTGCTCGCCGCAGATGCCGGCCTTCAGGCCCGGTCGAGCCGCCCGCCCCGCCTCCGTGGCGATGCGGATGAGCTGGCCGACGCCTTCCTCGTCGAGCACCTGGAACGGATTGAACGGCAGCAGCTTGCGCTCGACGTAGCGCGCGAGGAACTTGCCCTCGGCGTCGTCGCGGCTGCAGCCGTAGGTCATCTGCGTCAGGTCGTTCGTGCCGAAGGAAAAGAAGTCCGCATGCTCCGCGATCCGCCGGGCCGTCAGCGCCGCGCGCGGCACCTCGATCATCGTGCCGACGCGGATCGGCCGCTCGCGCCGCAGCGCCTCCGGCAGCAGCCGCTCCGCCACGGCCTCGACCTCGGCCCGCAGCAGGCCGAGCTCCGCCGCCTCGCCGACGAGCGGGATCATGATCTCCGCCCGCACGTCGACGCCGCGCTCCGCGCAGGCCGCGGCCGCCAGGCACAGCGCCTCCGCCTGCATCCGGTAAATCTCCGGATGCATGATGCCGAGCCGGCAGCCGCGCTGGCCGAGCATCGGGTTGGCCTCGCGCAGCGCATCCGAGCGGCGCAGCAGCGCCTCCAGCTCGGCGCGCTCCGCGCCGGCCGCAGCCTCGAGCTTGCGCTGCAGCTCCTCGCGGCCCGGCAGGAACTCATGCAGCGGAGGGTCGAGCAGCCGGATCGTCACCGGCAGGCCGTCCATCGCCTCCAGCAGCCCTTCGAAGTCGGCCTGCTGCATCGGGCGCAGCTCCGCCAGCGCCGCTTCCCGCGCCTCGTCGGTCTCGGCGGCGATCATGCGCTGCATGACGACCAGCCGCTCCGGCGCGAAAAACATATGCTCCGTCCGGCACAGCCCGATGCCCTGCGCGCCAAGCCGGCGCGCGGCGCGCGCATCCTCCGGCGTGTCGGCGTTGGCATGCACCTCCAGCAGGCGCAGCTCGTCGGCCCAGCGCAGCACCTGCAGCAGCTCCTCCGTCACCGCCGGCTCGCGCAGCGGCATGCGGCCCGCGATGACGCGGCCCGTGCCGCCGTCGATCGTCAGCCAGTCGCCTTCGGCGATCGCCTCGGCTCCGCTGCCGCGCACGGCGAGCCGCTTCGCCTCGGCGTCGACCTCCAGCGCCTCGCAGCCGCAGACGGCCGGCTTGCCCATGCCGCGCGCCACGACGGCCGCATGGCTCGTCATCCCGCCGCGGCTCGTCAGGATGCCTTCGGCGGCGAGCACGCCGTGGATGTCATCCGGCGTCGTCTCGGGACGCACGAGAATGACCGGCTGGCCGTCCCGGCTCCAGCGCTCTGCCGTATCGGCGTCGAACACCGCCCGGCCGATCGCCGCTCCCGGCGAAGCCGGCAAGCCCTTGGCCAGCGTCTCCGCCGCAGCCGATTCGTCGATGCCGCGATGGAGCAGCTGCTCCAGATGCGCCAGCTCCACCCGGCGCACCGCCTCCTCGCGGGCGATCCTTCCTTCGCGGACGAGGTCGACGGCGATGCGGAGCGCGGCTTGGGCGCCTCTTTTGCCCGTCCGGGTCTGCAGCAGGAACAGCCGCCCTCGCTCGATCGTGAACTCGATGTCCTGCATGTCGCCGTACCGTTCCTCCAGCGTGCGGCCCCAGCGGTCCAGCTCGGCATGCGCGTGCGGCAGCGCTTCGGCGAGCGAAGCGATCGGCTGCGGCGTGCGGACGCCGGCGACGACGTCCTCGCCCTGCGCGTTCAGCAGGAACTCGCCGTACAGGCCGGGCTCCCCCGTCGACGGATCGCGGGTGAAGACGACGCCGGTGCCGCAGTCCGCGCCTTTGTTGCCGAACACCATCCGCTGCACCGTCACGGCCGTTCCGCTCGCGCCGTCGATGCGGTTCACGCTGCGGTAGACGCGGGCGCGCGGATTGTCCCACGAGCGGAACACCGCCTCGACGGCGAGCCTCAGCTGTTCCAGCACATCCTGCGGAAACGGACGCCCGGCGTGCCGGAGCACGAGCTGCTGGTAGGCCAGGGCGAGCTCGCGCCAATCGTCCGCCGAGAGCTGCTGGTCCGTTTCTGCTCCGGCCGCTTCCTTGCGCGCCTCCAGCAGCCGCTCGAAGCGCCAGCCCTCGACGCCGAGCACGACTTGGCCGAACATGGCGATGAGGCGGCGGTAGCAGTCGTAGGCGAAGCGCTCGTCGCCGGTGATCGCGGCGAGCCCCTCCGCCGTCTCGTCGTTGAGCCCGAGGTTGAGGATCGTGTCCATCATGCCCGGCATCGACACGACCGCTCCGGAGCGAACGGAAACGAGCAGCGGGTCGGCACGGTCGCCCAGCCGCTGGCCGCCGCGCTCCTCCAGCACTGCGAGCGCCTCCCGGATCTCCGCCCACAGCGGCTCCTCCAGCATGCCGCCCGAAAGGGCGTAGTCCCGGCACGCTTCCGTCGTGACCGTGAAGCCCGGCGGCACCGGCACGCCGGCGGCGGTCATGGCCGCGAGTCCCGCTCCCTTGCCGCCGAGCAGCTCCTTCATGTCCGCGCGGCCTTCCTCGAACGCATAGACGCGTTTGGCGGTCATGGGCGCTCCCCCTCTCCTGCGGCGCCGCTCGCCGGCGGCGCGAAGCCGAGTCCGGCCGATCGGGCCGCGGCCTCCCGGCACGCCGGCGAGTCGCACAAGCTATGGAAGATTTTGACCCGGTTCGTCGGCAGCGTATCGATGATTTCGTTGCAGCTCGGGCATAGGACGAGGCCGTAGTGCAGGCTGCCTGCGGCAGCGGATTGTCCGGTCTTCATAAGAGTCCATCTCCTTTGAGGTGTTGTCGTGAGCGGGCGGACGGCGTTGATGGCGGATCGGACGGCTGAGGCGGCGAGGGGCAGGCGAGCGCTCGCGGCCGAGGCGAACGGATTCGCCTTGATTCCAGCCGCATTGCTGCAGGCTTGGCTATTCCGCTGCCCTCTTGGGAAAAGGCTGCTGCTAGACTCGGACGGCCTCCGCGCCGGTCCGGCCTGATGCTGCCGGGGATCGCTCCGCCATCCGTGCCGCCAGGTCGATGACCCGGCAGGCGTAGCCCCATTCGTTGTCGTACCAGGCGCTCAGCTGCACGGATGAGCCGCGAGCCAGCACGCTAGGCCCGTCGACGACCGCCGACTTGTCGCAGCCGATGTAGTCGGCGGAGACGAGCGGCAGCTCGGCATAGCCGACATAAGGCGCCAGCGGCCCGGCAGCCGCCTGCCGCAGCGCCTCGCGCAGCTCATCCGCGGAAGCGGCCTCGGCCAGCTCGAGCTGCAGCTGCAGCAGCGACACGTCGGCGACGGGCACGCGCACCGCCGAGCCGCGCATGACGGGAGCCAGCTCCGGCAGCACCTCGCGCAGCGCTTTGGACATGCCCGTAGCGGCAGGAACGATGGAGGAGCCGCAGGCGCGGGCCCGGCGCCAGTCGCGATGCGGATTGTCCAGATGGTTCTGGTCGCTGGTGAAGGCATGGATCGATGTCGCCCATCCCCCTTTCACGCCGAAAGCTTCATGCACCGCCTTCAGCACGGGAGCGAGGCAGTTGGTCGTGCAGGAGGCGGCGGAGACGAAGCGATGCGCCGACGAATTGTACCAGTCATCGTTGACGCCCATGACGGCGGTCAGGTCGGCTTCGCCCGGAGAGGTGAGCAGGACGCGTCCCGCTCCGGCCGCGATATGCTTCTCCATGCCGGCCCGATCGGTGAATGATCCGGTCGCGTCGATGACGAGATCGATGCCGAGCCGCTTCCACGGCAGCCGGGACGGGTCCCGTTCGGATACGAGCTCGATTCGGCGGGATGGCGGGACGGTGTCCCGTTCGGATAGGAGCTCGATTTGGCGGGATGGCGGGGTCGGAGTCCGTTCGGAATCATGCTCGATCCGTGACGGAGCCGGCCGAGACGGAGCCGATTCAAAAGCATGGTCGACTCGGTTCGGTCCGTGCCGATCGGCGGCTTCCAGCCGCAGCAGCGTCTCGCCGTCCGTCCTCACCCGTCCCGGCCAGCGGCCGTGCACGGTGTCGTATTCCAGCAGATGGACGAGCATGTCGGGAGTGCAGGTCGTGTTGATGGCGACGAGCTCCAGGTTCGAGCCCTCCGGCAGGTCCAGCAGCCGGCGGATGCAGAGGCGGCCGATTCTTCCCGTGCCGCTGATGGCGATTCGCATTGAGGCAGCTCCTTTATTGTGAGTTATATTTTTATATATGACGCCTTATAGGGCATGGAAAAGCCGTCATTCCGCTGATCTTCCGCTCGAAGCCAAGCGCTATTGATTCGGCGGACTGCGAGGGAACGTTATCCGTCCGACTGGAAGCGCGGGACGGTCGGGACGGTGGGAAGGTCCGCGGCCGCAACGGATGCTGCTTCGTCAGGCGGCTTGCCCGGCCTGACCGCGGTTGTTCGCATGGCGCTTATCCGAACGCCTGGCCGCCCGCCATCACGGCTTTCAGCGACAGGTCGTGGCGCGTCTGGATGAAGCGCACCGTGCGCGTCGCGGCCCGCATGACGACCGAGTGCGTCGAGGCGAGCCGTCCCGGCAGATCGCGCACCCCGTCCAGGAAATCGCCTTGCGTCACGCCGGTCGCGGCGAAAATGACGTCGCCCGTGCCGACGAGGTCGTCCGTGCGCAGCACGCGGGACGGATCGGCGATGCCCATCGCGGCGCATCGCCGCAGCTGCTCTTGGCCGCCCGGCAGCAGCCGGCCCTGGAATTCTCCGCCGAGGCACTTGATGGCCGCTGCGGCCAGCACGCCCTCCGGAGCTCCGCCGGAGCCCATGTACAGATCGACGCCCGTCTCGGGAAAGCACGGCGCCATCGCGCCGGCCACGTCGCCGTCGGTCAGCAGCCGCGCCCGGACCCCGAGCGACCGCAGCTCGGCCAGCAGCGGCGCGTGCCGTTCCCGCTCGAGCAGGGCCACCGTCAGCTCGGAGAGCGGCTTGCCGAGCTCAAGCGCCGCCTTGCGCAGGGTGGCCGCCGGCGGGTCCTGCAGGCGCAGCCTCCCTGCGAGCGCGGGTCCGACGGCGAGCTTCTGCATGTACATGTCGGGGGCATGCAGCAGCTGGCCGCGCGGCGCGAGCGCGAGCACCGACAGCGCGTTGTTCAGGCCGCGCGCGGCGAGCTCCGTGCCCTCGAGCGGGTCGACGGCCACATCCGCTTCCGGACCGCTGCCGGTGCCGAGCTCCTCGCCGATGTAGAGCATCGGCGCCTCGTCCATCTCCCCTTCCCCGATGACGACGCGCCCCCGGATGGCGATGGAGCCGAACATCCTCCGCATCGCTTCCGTCGCCGCGCCGTCCGCCCTTATCTTGTCGCCTCGTCCGATCCACGGGGCGCTGGCCAGGGCAGCCATCTCGGTCACCCGCACGACTTCGAGCGCCAATTCGCGTTCCATGCCCTCATCCTTTCGCCTGCTTGCCGAGAGTGAAGCTTGCTCCGCCAGGAGGGAGCTTCCGGATATAATGTAACACATATTATATATGAGTCACAATAGGCGGAAGGAAAGTTTATGAGGCGTATGGTTAGAGAGGCATATGATTAGAGAGGCATATGATTAGAGAGGCATATGATTAGAGAGGCGTATGGTTAGAGAGGCAAACCATTAGGGGCATGATCGGCCCGGGCTGCCCCGGTCAGCTGCGCGCGGGTATTCCGCGTGCAGGGAGCCGGTTGGCTCCGGCGAGGCTGGCTGCGTTAGAATTCGTATAACCAACGGTTGGCGATGACATCGCTCGCACCGTTCGGTTTCTTCGCGTGCAGCGAGCTGTTGGCTCTAGGGAAGCCCGCTACGTGTGCGGTTTCTTCGCGTGCAGCGAGCTATTGGCTCTCATGTCGCTCTCTTGCGTAAACAGTCACAAGCTAAGATAGATAGACGGGGATTTATTGACGGAGTCGAAACCTCCTTCATTCGATGCAACGATCGGCCGGGGGCGCTCTCAACGGGTCGAGACCTCCTTCATTCGCTGCAACCAGTGGCCGGGGACGCTCTAAACGGGTCGAAACCTCCTTCATTCGCTGTGATGATCGGCCGGGGGCGCTCTCAACGGGTCGAGACCTCCTTCATTCGATGCGACCATCGACCGGGGACGCTCTCAACGGGTCGAGACCTCCTTCATTCGCTGCAACGATCGGCCGGGGACGCTCTCAACGGGTCGAGACCTCCTTCATTCGCTGCAACCGGCGGCTGGAGACGCTCTCAACGGGTCGAAACCTCCTTCGTTCGATGCGACGATCGACCGGGGAGGCTATCAACGGGTCGAAACCTCCTTCGTTCGATGCGACGATCGGCTGGAGACGCTCTCAACGGGTCGAGACCTCCTTCATTCGCTGCAACGATCGGCCGGGGACGCTCTCAAGGGGGCGAGACCACCTTCGTTCGCTGTGACGATCGGCTGGAGACGCTCTCAACGAGTCGAAACCCCCTTCATTCGATGCGACGATCGGCCGGGGGCGTTTGCAACAAATCAGCTCGTTTACGCTAGCTCTCTCGCGGGCCCGGGCTATCAATTCGGCACCGGCGCATAGAAAAAGACCGAGCAGCCGGAAGACATGCTTCCGGCTGCTCGGTCTTTTGTAGCGACATGTCCGGGAAAGAAAGAGGATGGTCTGTCGGCTCCGCCCGCAACAACCATGCAGCCGGCGCATGAGGCATGCCCGACGTCGGATCGGAGCCTAACTGCTCTCTTGAAAATTACGCGTGCTGTCGCCGGCTCGAACCTCGTGGCCGCCTGCTTGCCGTCGCCGGCTCGAACCTCGTGGCCGCCTGCGTGCTGTCGCCGGCTCGAACCTCGCGGCCGCCTGCTGCCGTTGCCGGCTCGAACTTCGCGGCCGCCTGCGTGCCGTTGCCGGCTCGAACCTCGCGGCCGCCTGCTTGCTACCGCCTAGTCGCCCCCGCCCTTCAGGGCTTCATCCTCCATCGACTGCGGCTGCCTGGCCGCTGCGCGCTTCTCCACGCCGGGGGGTGCCGCAGCCCCAAGCCGCTTACCAGGCGTAGGCGTTCGGAGCTTGTCCTCCCGGACCCGGGAAAATGTCATCGATGCGCTTCAAAACGCTCTCGTCGAGCTTGATCTCGACGGCGCGCAGCGAGCGCTCGAACTGCTCCAGCGTGCGCACGCCGATGATCGGGGCGGTGACGGCCGGCTGGTGGAGCAGCCAGGCCAGCGACACGAGGTCCTCGGTCTCTCCGAGCTCGTCGCACAGGCGGCCGTAAGCCTCGAGCTGCTCGCGATGCTTCTCCCAGCGCTTGTCGCCGCTGCGCTGGCCCGCATCGCCGCGGCGGATGTTGCCGGACAGCAGGCCGCCGTCGAGCGGGCTCCACGGAATGACGCCGATGCCATGCGCCTGAGCGGACGGCAGCACCTCCAGCTCGGGCAGCCGGGTCAGCAGGTTGTACTTATGCTGCTCGGAGACGAGGCCGAGCACGCCGCGCGCCTTGGCCTCGCCTTGGGCGACCGCCAGATCCCAGCCCGCGAAGTTGCTGGAGCCGACGTACCCGATCTTGCCCTGCGCCTGCATGTCGCCGAAGGCCGGCCACAGCTCCTCCCAGCTGACGCTGCGATCCACGTGATGCATCTGGTACAGCTCGATGTGGTCGGTCTGCAGCCGGCGCAGCGAGCCTTCCAGATGGCGGCGGAGCTTGTACGACGACAGGCCCGCCTCGCGGTTGGGCCCGTCATGCGCATCATGCATGTCGCCGTAAGCCTTGGTGGCGAGCACGACGCGCTCGCGGCGGCCGCCTCCCTGCGCGAACCAGCGGCCCATGATCTCTTCCGTGCGGCCGGAATTTTCTCCCCAGCCGTAGATGTTCGCCGTATCGAAGAAGTTGATGCCGGCATCCAGCGCGGCATCCATGATGGCGAACGCTTCCTTTTCCTCCGTACCGACGCCGAAATTCATCGTGCCCAGGCAGAGACGGCTGACCCGCAGCCCCGAACGGCCAAGCTTGGTGTACTCCATCTGTTCGTCGCTCTCCTTCCCATTCGCAAGAAATGATGACTCTTCCAGTATACCGGAGCGGAGCCTGCGGAAACAAAATCGCTGAATGGCGATGATGCTGCGATAACACGGCCCGTCTAGGCTGAAGAGGCGCGCAGCGACGCCTGCCGTCCGTCCCGCCGTCTTTGATGCACCTTTGCCTGCCGGCAGCCGTCCTATTGCCGTACGACTCCGCCCATCTGGAAAGGAGGCCTGAACGAAATGGCGATGCGCTTCCGGCTCCTGCGAGCCCCCGCTTCGTCCGCCGCTTCCACCGCGCTTGCCGCGTCTGCGGAATCGGCCGCATCTCCGGCTCATGCTCCGCATCCATACCCCGCTCCCGCTTCGGCCACTTCTGCGGAATCCGCCGCGTCTCCGGCTCACGCTCCGCATCCATACCCGGCTCACGCTCCCACTGCCGCCGCCCTGCCCCCGCTCGCGGCCTCTGCCGTCCCGACAGCCGCTTCGCCTCCCGCTCGGCCTTTCGCCGAGCATCGCGCGGACGCGGGTCCTCCCCATCCGCCCCCCGCTCCCGCGTCTCTTCTTCTCCGGGAGCCGATGGCGCTGCTGCTGTACGCCTCCTACGGCGACGGCCACCTGCAGGCCGCCAAAACGATCCGCGACCAGCTCGCCGCGCAAGGCTGCCGCCGAATACAGATGGTGGACCTGATGGGCGAAGCCCATCCGCTCCTGGATGCTCTCTCCCGCCGCTTTTACCGCAGCAGCTACCGCTTCTTTCCCCGTCTGTACGGATGGCTGTACGAAGCGACGCGACTCGCCGCATCCCGGTCGCCGCTCGCCCGGTGCCTCCACTCCCCAGGCCGTAGGCGCCTGGTCCAGCTGCTGCGCGAGGAGCGTCCCGACATCCTGCTGCATACGTTCCCGCTCTTTCCCGGCCCGCCCGCCGGATCGCCGGATCGCCCCGCGCTGACAGCCGCGATCGTCACCGACTATGACCTGCATCGCCGCTGGGTCCATCCCGGCATCGACCGCTACTACGCCCCGACGGAGGAAATGCGCGCCGAGCTTCTCGCCGCCGGCGTACCCGAGGAGCGCGTCTGCGTCGCCGGCATCCCGGTGAGGCCCGGGTTCGATGCCCGGCTGCGCGGCCTCGACCGCAGCGAGCTGTCTCGCCGCGGCTTCGATCCCGAGCTGCCGCTCGTGCTGCTCATAGGCGGCGGAGCTGGCGTCCTCGGCGGCCTGCTGCCCGCCTGCGCCCGGCTGCTCGAGGCGCGGCCGCGGCTTCAGCTCGCGCTGATCTGCGGCCGCAACGCAGCGTTCGCCCGCAAGGCCCGCCGCCGCTTCGCCGGCCATCCCGGGGCCGGCCGCCTGCATGTGCTCGGCTATGTCGAAGAGCTGCCGGAGCTGATGCGGCACGCGGCCTGCCTCGTGACGAAGCCGGGCGGCCTGACGATCGCCGAAGGGCTGGCCGCCGGCGTGCCGCTCGTCCTTTTTCGTCCCGTGCCGGGCCAGGAGCGCCGCAATGCGGCCTATGCGGAGCGGATGGGCGCAGCCGCCGTCGCCCGCACGCCGGACGCCCTCGCCGAAGCGGTGCTGAAACTGTTGGCCGATCCGGTACGTCTAAAGGAAAGCGCGCGCCGGGCGGAAGCGCTCGGCCGTCCGGACGGGGCCGAGCGGATCGCCGGCGATTTGCTGCGGCAGCTGGAGGGGTATACTGGGAAGGAATGGCCGATTCGGCCAAGCTGTCGTTCAAGGAGGAACCCCGGATGAAGGCAATTCCATCGCTGCTGCGCTCCGGTGCCAGGAGCCGATCCCAGCTCCCGCTGCTCGCCGTCGTCCTGCTGCTCGTCGAATTCGCGCGCGGGGCGGCGCTGGTCAGCTTCCTGCCCCTGTACGGCACGAATACGCTCGGCCTGACGCTCGGCACGGTCGGCGCGGCGATTACGGCCCATTACTTGACCGACACGGCGCTCAAGCTCGGCATCGGGTACGGACTGGACCGCCTGTCGATCCGGACCGTCGTCTTCGTCGGCATGCTCGTCTCTCTGGCCGGCATCCTGCTGCTGCCGCTGGCGCACGCGCCGTCGCTGTTCATCGCGGCGTCCGCGCTGTACGGCGTCGGCATCTCTCCGATCTGGATCGTCTGCCTCACCCGGGTCAGGGAGGAGAAGCGAGCCTCGCAAATGGGCACGCTCTACGCGATCTGGCTCGGCGGCCTCGGCGCCGGTCCGATCGTCTGCAACATCGTGCTCGACTACAGCGACCGCGCCGCCTATCTGCTGCTGCTCGGCTCGGTGGCCGCCGCGACCGCGCTCTCGCTGCTGCTGGGCGGGCGGGCCACGACCGATTCCGCGCAGCATGTGCCGCTGCGCCGGCAGCTGCCTGTGCTGAGGGAGCGGCTGCGGGCGATGCGGCTGCTGCTGCCCGGCATGGTGCTGCAGACCGCCGTCGCCGGCATGCTCGTCACCGTCCTGCCGACGTTCGCGACGGACCGCCTGGCGCTGAGCGGCGCCCAGTACTCCCTGCTGCTCACGGCCGGAGGCGTGCTGACGATCGGCATGCTGATGCCGATGGGCCGGCTGTCCGACCGGCTGAGCCGCCATCGGCGCTGGTTTCTCGTCGCCGGCTTCTTCGCCGTCGCGGCCTCGCTGTACGCGCTCTCCTTCACGCGCAGCTTCGTGCTCTGCGTCGGCCTGGCCGCCTTGCTCGGCCTGTCCTACGCCGCCGTGCTGCCCGCCTGGAACGCGCTGCTCGCCGCTTATGTTCCGCCTAGCCAGAAGGGGCTCGGCTGGGGTATGCTGAGCACAGTGGAGGGCGTCGGCGGCATGATCGGCCCCGTCGCCGGCGGCCTGGCGGCCACCTGGCGCGGCGAGCCGTTCGTCGTCTGGCTCAGCGCCCTGCTGTTTGGACTCATCGGGCTGTGCTACGGCTTCCTGCCGCTTTCGGAAGCTGCCGATGGCCGCTCTAAATTATCGGAATAGGTTGTGAGCTTTTCCATGAACCACATCCAAAAGTGGCTCGGCCAACTCAAAAGCATGAATTTGCAGCAGCTGGAGCACACCTTGCAGCAGCTTTCCCATTACGGGCCGCTGCCCGGCATGCTGCTGCCTTTCGCGGAGGCGTTCCTGCCTTTCCTGCCGCTGTTCGTCTTCATCGCGGCCAACGCCAACATCTACGGCCTCGGCCTCGGCTTCCTCTATTCGTGGATCGGCGTCAGCGCCGGCTCCATCTGCGTCTTTTTCTTGGCCCGCACGTTCGGGTCCGGGCTTGGCATGTGGCTGGAGCGGCGCTTTCCCCGCGCCGGCAAGTTTTTCGACTGGCTGGAGCGCCGCGGGTTCACGCCGGTGTTCCTGCTCAGCTGCTTCCCTTTTTCCCCGTCGGTCCTGGTAAACATCGCCTCCGGCCTGAGCTCGCTGCCGCTGCGCACGTTCCTGCTTGCCGTGCTGCTCGGCAAAGCCGTCATGATTATGGTCATCTCGCTGCTCAGCTTCAACATCGGCGAGCTCGCTCCCTGGCGCATCGCGCTGGCGGCCGTCGTCGTCGTGGCGCTGTGGCTGGGCGGCAAGAAGCTCGAGACGCGCTACCTCGCCAAGTAGCGGTCCGGCGCTGCCGAATGTTGCCTGCTCCGCCCGCTCATAGGACAACCTCCCGCGCGGCACACTGTTAAGGCAGTCCAATGCCGAGAGGAGAATGGCCATGTCAGGCGAACAGCCATCCGCCAAGCAGTTGTCCGCTCGCAAGGCGCAGTCGGAAGCCGACCGCACCGGGCGCGGCAAAGCCCAGGCGAGCGAGCGTCAGTCCGATGCCGACGCGGCGGCAGTCAAGAAGCACGGCATCTAGCCGGCCCGGAACAGGAGGAGAGCTTGATGAGCAGGAACGAGGACAATCCCGTCCATAACGAGATGGAACCGGTCTCGGGCGAGCATGTCGAGGTCGACGGCGTCTACACGAACCAGTGGGGACGCGAGGAGAAGCTGCAGCGCGGAGACGTTTTTCCGGCCGATCCGATGTGGGGCTCGACAGAATGGAAGCTGACCGAGCTTGAATTCAGCAACCATCACGCCGGCCATACCGATCCGCGCGAGATTCCGCATGACAGCGCCAACGATCCGGAGAACCATCTCCAGCATCCGCGCCGCCACAAGCATAAAGAGCATCGCGGCGACGAGTAGGCTCGAAGCCCGCTCAGAGCCGACTTCGGCCAACTGCAAAAAGCGCCTTCCGTGCTGCACGGAAGGCGCTTTTTGCGGTTGGCCGGACCCGTGAAGATCATGCCCTTTCTCGGCTGTGCGAAAGGCTCTTGGTCCGCTCGCGGCGGCGGTTGCGCGCCTTGGACAGGGCTGGGCCAGCCGCGGCTGAGCAGGGCTTAGTCCTTGCCGCGCAGCGGGAAGATTTGCCAGCGGCTGGAGGCGCTCCCGGGCTCGCGGGTCTGCACCTGCTCGATCAGCTTCTCGAGGCGCCGCAGATGGTAGCCGTACTCGAAAAGCGCCGAGGCGACGAAGACGAGCCGGCGATGCTCCTCGGGATTGTCCCGCAGGTAGTCCGTCAGCTGGCGGGCCAGGCTCGATCCGGTGATCGCTTCCGACTGGCTGAACGAGCCGGGCTTGACCTTGTTGTCGAGCTTGAGCAGCAGGAACTCGTGGTACTTGGTCAGCTCCTCGATCTGCGAGTCCATCCGTCCCGCCCAGGCTTCGGCGCCGGGCGCGGAGAAATAATGCTCCTCGACGACCTCGAGCAGGTCGGCGCCCTTGTTCACGACACGGATGAGCTGCCTCGCGAGCAGCAGCTGCCGGGCCCGCTCCGCCCGGCTCGAAGCGCGGAGGCTGCGTTCGTCCTCGAGCACCTTGAAGCGCTCCTCCAGGCGGCCGATCGTGCCCTGGAGCTTGTCCTTCTCCGCGTTGTACACCTGCTCCCTCATCTCGTCGGAGATGGACGTGCGCAGCAGCAGCGACAGCTGGGCATGGCTCTGGTGCACGAGGTCATGGAACTGACGGCGCGGACTCGGAGGGAAGATGAGCACGTTGACGGCGAATGCCGCTCCCATGCCTGTCAGCACCTGCAGGAAACGCTCCACGGCGAACATCCAGCCGGTGGAGTTGGCCTCCATCACGGCGACGACGGTGACGAGCGTCAGGCCGACGGTCGACTCCATCTTGAGCTTGATGCTGATGAGGATGACCGCGATGCAGACGATGCCGACGGTGATCGGCGAGTTGCCGATGAGCTGCACCGCGCCGAGCGCGATCGCCGCGCCGAGCAGGTTCGTCTGGAACTGGTCGCTGATCTGCTGCCACGAGCGGAAGATCGACGGCTGCAGGGTGAAGATGGCCGATACGGCCGATAGAATCGGATTGACGAAGCCGAACAGGCCGCTCAAATAAATGGCCAGCGCCACGGCCATGCCCGTCTTGAGGACGCGGGCGCCTATCGTCATGGTGCGGGTCCTCCTTTGGGTTCGCGCAAGGGTGAGGGACGATCCGCCTCAGCCGGCCGAGGCGCCCGATTCGGGCTCCCGGAACGCGCTGCGCACGCTGTGGCTGCGGCAAGGCAGCCGGATCTCGAACGTCGTCCCGATGCCGAGCTCGCTGGAGACGCGGATCCGTCCTTTATGATTGTCCACAATTTTATAGGATACCATAAGACCGAGTCCAGTGCCCTTGTCTTTGGTCGTGTAGAACGGCTGTCCCATCTTGGAAAGCTGCTCTTCGTCGATGCCCGGCCCCCCGTCCGTGACGGAGATGACGGCCTCGTCGTCCTCCGCTCGCAGCCGGATCTCGATCTCTCCCCCGTCCTGCATGACCTCGATCGCGTTCTTCAGCACGTTAATAAACACTTGCTTGATCTGCGAATCGACGCCGTAGATCCAGAGCGGCTCCTGGCCGTAGTCCGCCTTGATCTCGATGCCGTACAGCGCCGCCTGCGATTCCAGCAGCAGCGCCGTATCGAGCATCATGACGCGGACGTCGGCGAAGTCCATCTCGTACACCTGGGGCTTGGAGAGCATGAGCAGCTCGCTGACGATCATCTCGATCCGGCTCAGCTCCGACTTCATGATGTCGAAATAATGGGAAGAAGTAGAGCGTCCGCTCGCCATCAGCTGCAGGAAGCCTTTGAGCGAGGTGAGCGGGTTGCGGATCTCGTGGGCGATGCCGGCCGCGAGCTGGCCCGCGACATACAGCTTCTCGGAGTTGATGAGCAGCTCCTCGTTCTTCTTGCGCTCCGAGATGTCGCGGATGATGACGACAACGATCGGCTTGCCGGCGAAGGTCGACTCCGACAGGATCACCTCCGTGTTGATGAGGCGTCCCTTCGCCGTCACCCAGTCAAGCTCGATCGGAGGACTTTCTCCCCGCTTCTTCTCCTTGCCGTGCCGGCGCAGCACCGGCCGCAGATAGGCGCTCATGCGCTCGTGATGGCCGGAATACAGGAACTGGTAGATGGAGCGGCCGACCATTTCGGATTCGTTCTCGATCTCAAACATGCGCTGGCCGGAGCGATTGATGAATTCCCAGTCGTACCCGCTGATGACGGCGATCGCATCGATCGAATTCTCGACGATGAGCCGGTAGCGCTCGTTGATGAGGCCGTAGCGGCGGTCGGCCACCCAGGCGATGATGCTGAAGGCGAAAATGACGATGACGGCCAGCGCCAGCAGCAGGCCCATGAGCAGGACGTAGTCGCCCAGCCGATAGTCCGGCGGCGACATCCTTTTGGAGACGATCGTGCCCGCTAGGGCCAGCACGTGCAGGGACAGGGCTCCCGATGCCAGAAGCAGGCTGCATAGCGGACGGAACTTTCCTCCGTATTTGGCATGAAGATGGAAGGCGGCGACGGTGGCGCCGAGAAAGCTCAGCGCGCCGGCAGCGATGTAGATGGGATCGAACCGGAAATGTCCGGCGTGATGGGCCAGCAAGCACATGAGATGCAGCAGCAGCAAGCTCGCGGCCAGGATGGACGCCGCGGTCAGCTGGCGCAGGATCGAAGGCGGATGGCCGCTCCGCAGCAGGAAGGACAAGGCGAACAGCGCCGCTCCGCCGGTCATGAACAGCGGCAGGATCGTCATCGCGCCGACGCTGATGACATAGTCGTACGCAAGCATGCCGACGAAGTGCATGGACCAGGCGCCGAGCGAGAACACGGCCGCAGCGCCGGCTAGCCAGAACAGGCGGCCGGGCCTGGCGCGCTGGATGCCGCCTGCCATGCTCAGCATCGTGTAGGAGGAGAACGACATGATGATGAAAGCCAGCAGCAGATACAGCAGGTGGTCGATCGTCAGGAATGGTTTCATGGAAACGGGCTCTCCCCTACTCATCTCTCTTTCTGCCGGAGCTCTTTTTCGCAGCCGAGGACGAGCGTCGCCTCCCCGGCAAAGAGAGTTGAGAGCCGTTCCGGCCGCGGCCTTCCACCCAATTCGACGGCAGAAAAGAAAATCCTTTTCACGCTCCGCAGGACGGGAGCAGGCAAGGGCGGAGCGCCGGGTGCAGCGGAAGCCCTTGGAAAGAGGAGCCCGGCTCGCTTACAATGGGGCCATGGAAGGGAGCGGATCGACCATGGAAGAGCGATTCGATATCTATGACGAGAGCTGGGAGCACGCCGGCACAGCGCTGAGGCGGGACGTCCACCGGCTCGGCCTGAGGCATCGCAGCTTCCACTGCTGGCTCTACCGCGTCGGCGAGGGCGTGCCGAAGGTGCTGTTCCAGAAGCGCCAGCAGGGCAAGGATACGTATCCCGGCTACCTGGACATCTCGGCGGCGGGCCATCTGGCGGCGGGCGAGACCGTCCGGGATGCCGTGCGCGAGCTGGAGGAGGAGCTCGGCATCGCGGCGGCTTTCGAGGAGCTGACGCTTCTCGGCATGAACGAGGAAAGGTCTGTCGGAACGGCTCGCGGCGAGGCGTTCATCGACCATGAGCAGAGCGAGGAATACGCCCTCCGCTTCGAGCGGCCGCTGCTGTCGCTGCGGCTGCAGCCGGAGGAGGTGCTGGGCATCTACGAGGCTCCGCTGCCGGATATGATCCGGCTGTTCGACGGCGAGCTGGACGAGCTTGAGGCGGAAGGCGCCGAGCTGGCCGGCGGCGCGGGCCGTGCCGGCAGCGCAGAAGGCAGCGGCGCGGGCCGGGCCGGCGGCGCAGAAGGCGGCGGTGCGGGCCGGGCCGGCGGCGCAGAAGGCGGCGGCGCGGGCAATTCGCTGGCGCAGGCTCGCCTTATCGTGCGGGCGGAGCAGTTTGTACCGCGCCCAAATGGCTATTACGCCGGGCTGTTCCGGCGGCTGCTCAAGCTCGCGGAGGCAAGCGGCGGAGCCTAGGCGATCGCGATTCGGCCGATCCAAGGCAGATTCATGCCTTGGTTCACGCGCGGACTCGCGATTCGGCCGATCCAAGGCAGATTTATGCCTTGGTTCATGCGCAGACTCGGTGATTCGGCCGAACCAAGGCAGATTTACGCCTTGGTTCTCACGCAGACTCGCCATTCGGCCGATCCAAGGCAGATTTATGCCTTGGTTCACGCGCGGACTCGCCATTCGGCCGATCCATTTTCGCTCGTCCAACCGGCATCCGCACGCTTCTTTCCTTATTTGCTCAGCGGAAGATCAATAAAGAAGCCAAACGGGACAAAGGCCGAGTGGATGCTCGCCTTCGTCCCGTTTGGCTTCTGCCGCATCATCGCAGCTAGGCTGATAACAGCGTCTGCATGCGGCCACACGCGCCTGCCTGCGGCGCACACTCGCAGCTTGCGGCCGCACGCGCCTGCTTGCGGCGCACACTCGCAGCCAGCGCGCGCCGCAGGCTCGCTCCAGCGCCGCTAGCGCCTGCGGCGGCCTCGCGCCGGCTTCGGCGCCGCGCCGGAGCGCTTCGCGCGCGATGGCTTGCGCGCGCTGCCGCTCGGCGCGGCCCGGCGCGCCGCGCCGCGTGCCGCGCGCCGGGCGGCGCCGCGGGCGGCTTTGCGCGCGCCGCCGCCCTTGGCCGCCTGGCGAGCGGCGCTGCCGGGCTTGCCCGCGGCCGGCACCGCCGTCACGCTGCCGAGCTGAGCCGGCGACGCTCCCGCTGCTGGCAGCGGCCGCCGGCCCGGACCGGGCGGGACCGCTCCCCAGCCCGGCAGCGGCCCGCCGAAGCCCGACAGTCCCGGCATGCCGCCGCCGAACGGCCCGAGGCCGGGAAACCCGACGGGTGCGCCGCCGGGCAAAGGCGAGCCGAACGGGGGCTGCGGCTGGCTTCCGCCCTGCGCTCTTTGCCAGTTGGAATACCAGTTGTCGATCATCCCGTGGATGTTGTAGAAATACGTGGAGCGCGGCGCGATGTCGAGATCCTGCAGGATCCGCTCGTTCAGCACGTCGGAACCGGCGTCGTGGATGCAGGCATGCAGACGCTCGATGTAGCGGCCCAGATCGTCGGACGTGGCGAAAGACTGCGGCTGCGTGCGCACCCGCATCTCCGCGTTCACATCATAGCAGCGGCTCATGCGGATGCCTTGAGGCACCTCGCTCCATGGCTGCACGAGATTCATGTCGTAGCCTTGAGATTGATACCAGGTCAGCACCTTGCGGATGTACTGGCGGTGAAAGCTCAGGAACCGGTCGCCCCAGCCGACCGGAGGATTGCTGTTGTCGCCGACATGGTTGGCATGATGCCAGCGGCGGTGCTCCTCCAGCAGGTCGTCGGGAAAGTTCGGAATAATCATCGGAAATCCTCCTAGGAAAGCCCATGCGGCTTGCTTGGCGTCTTTCCATAGGATATGTGGGGGCAGGCGGGCATGTGCCTCCCCTCCGGCTCGCCGTCCGCCGCCCTTCCGCTTCAGCTCCGATCGTCGTAATAGACATGCTCGGCGCGCAGCCGGCCGCCCTCGATGTCGAGCAACCCGAACGAGTAGCGGGGCTGGCGGCGCTTCTGGAGCGGCGAGCCCGGGTTGAACAGCAGCGACGGACCGTGCTGCTTGCGGTACGGCGTATGCGAGTGGCCGAAAAGAATCAAGTCCGGCCGCTCCTCCTCGAAGCTCGAGAGCGCCTTTTGCTCCGTCCAGCGCCCCCAGCCGACGTCGCCGTGCACGATGCCGATCCGGCAGCCGGCCAGCTCCAGCAGCCGCTTGCGTCCGAAGCGCCGCACCAGCTCCGGCCCGTCGTTGTTGCCGGCGACGCCCTCTACCGGCGCGATCCGCTCCAGCAATGAGACGGCCCGGACATGCGTCCAGTCCCCGGCATGCAGGATGAGCTCCACTCCCTGCAAGCCCCGCACGAGCTCATCCGGCAGCTTGGAGGCCGCGCCGCTCAGATGCGTGTCGGACACGAGTCCGATCCTCATGAGCCTCTCCCCCTTCTTCCCGTGATCCTTTTCCCCAGCTTATCATATCTTCGCCCGTCCCTGCAGCGGTACGGCACGTCTTGGAAAGCGGCTCGGCACCTGGCGGCCATGCTCCGCCGGGCGACCCGATTCGGCCGAATCCCCGTCTCTGCCCGCGCAGAGCCATAGGAGGACCGCGCTGCGGGAGCCGACGATTCGCTTCGTTCGTGCGGAGCCCGGCGGTTTGGTACAATGGAGGCACCGCATGCGCGGAAAAAATCGCCGTGAAGGAGGGAACCCGCTCCGCCGGGCGCGCAACAGCTCCTGCTTGCAGCCTGGGCTCGCAGCTAAGCTCGCAGCTCCAGCCCGCTGTCCGAGCTCCCAGCTGCTCAGCTCGCTGCCTAAGCTTCCAGCTCCTGCTTTGCAGCTACGGCTCGCAGCCTAGGTCGAAGCTAAGCGTGCAGCTCCCGCTCGCTGCCCAAGCTCGCAGCTAAGCTTGCAGCTACGGCTCGCAGCCAAGGTCGCAGCTCAGCTCGCGACTCCGGCTCGCTGCCCAAGCTCCCAGCTCAGCTTGCAGCTTACAGCTCGCAGCCCTAACTCCAAGCCTGCTGCCCCAGCCCGGCGGAACGGTACGCCATGACCTCAATGATCGCCTTGACCAACAAGCTGCGCGAAGCGATGTCCCATCTGGAGAACCGCTTCCAGGAACGCGAGGAGCTGATCCGCGTCCTCCTGCTGGCGATGATGAGCGGCGAAAGCCTGCTGCTCGTCGGGCCTCCCGGCTCCGCCAAATCGCAGCTCGCCCGCGCCGCCGCCTCCCTGCTCGGCACGAGCCGCAGCTTCGACTACCTGCTGACCCGCTTCACCTCGCCGGACGAGCTGTTCGGCCCCGTGTCGCTCCAGCAGCTCAAGCAGGACCGCTACATCCGCCAGACCCGGGGCTTCCTGCCGGACGCCGAGGTCGCCTTCCTCGACGAGATCTTCAAGGCGAGCAGCGCCATCCTGAACTCCTTGCTCACGCTGCTCAACGAGCGCCGCTTCCACAACGGCGCGGAGGCGCAGCCGGTGCCGCTGCTGACGCTGATCGCCGCTTCCAACGAGCTGCCGGAGGAGCAGGAAGGGCTGGCCGCGCTGTACGACCGCTTCCTGTTCCGCTACGAGACGCGCTACCTGCAGCAGATCGCGAGCTTCGAGCGCATGTTCCAGGCTCCGGAGGGCCCCCCGCCGGCGCTGCTCGATCCCGCGACGCTCAAGCAGGTGCAGGAGCGCGCCCGCGAGGCGCGCCTGCCCGAGCCCGTGCTCGTGATGCTGTTCCGGCTCAAGACGCTGCTGGAGGAAAAGGAATACGTGCTCTCCGACCGCCGCTGGCGCCGCATCGGCCGCACCTGGCAGATCAGCGCGGCGATCCATGGCCGTGGCGAAGTCAGCGTCTGGGATACGGTGCTCACGCCGCATCTGCTGTGGGACTTTCCCGAGGACCTGGAGGAGCTGCGCGGCTTGTTCGCGGAGGCCTGGCAGGAGCTGCTCGCCAAGGAGCTGGAAAAGGAGCTGCCCCTCTCGGCGTACCGCGAGACGCTGCGCCGCTGGCTGGACAAGGAGGACGAGCTGAGCGGCTTCCAGTTCCGCAAGGAGGTCGGCGGCTCGCTCGGCGCCGGCCAGTCGGAACGCCTCAAGGGCCAGCTGGACGAAGCCCGCGCCGAGCTGGAGGAGACCGCCCGCTCGCTGCAGGGCCGGCTGACCGCCTGGCAGGAGCGGGAGAAGCAGCTTCCGGCATGGATCGCCGCGCAGTCGGTGTTCGTCCTTTACCCCGATGAATATGCCGTCCGCTTCACGCGGCTGCGCATCCAGGGCGAGAAGCTGCTGCAGCAGGTGCAGGGGCTTTACCGCAGCCTGTTCGACAAGGACATCCCGGGCATCGCCTACGACTACACGCTGTAACGTACCGCCCGCGCGCCTGGCAGCCCGCTGCCGCGCGCCTCGCCCGACCGACATGGACAAGGAGGAATCCGCATGCTCATCCGCTGCGCGCGCGTCGACCGCTATCAGTTCGACGGCTTCGTCCGCTCCTCCCGCACCGCGCGCGAGTGGATGCGGGAAGCCGAGCGCCAGGTGCCGTGGTTCGATCTGGAGCTGTTCGCCGACTTTTTCATGAGCTTCTATCTGCCCGATCCCGCCTTCGAGCATCCGGCCGGCGGCGATCCGTTCCATCGCTGGATGCTGACCGCCCTGAGGCGCCAGCACTACTACCGCGAGATCCATCCCCGCACCGTCCACGAGGTCAACGCTTCCTTCAAGACCGCGCTCAAGGCGCTCATGTGGCTGACGGAATCGTACGAGGAGGAAGCCCGCCGGCGCGAGCGCGAAAAGCGCCCGATCGCGGGCGCCGGCCAGCAGGAGCAAGGCCGGGGGAGCGAGGAGGAGTCCGGGGAGCTGCGCGAGCGGCTGACGGACAAGCAGCTGCAGCAGCTGGAGCTCGTCGGCTACCGGCTCCAGCAGGGCAAGCGCGCGGCCGAGGACAACCAGCGCGCGCAGGACGCGCGGCCGCTCGACCTCGAGGAGCTGGCCGCGCTGCGCCGCCGCGTCGAAGAGCTGCGCGAGGCGATGCGCACCGACTTCGTGCGCCGGGACAAGCATCGCGCCAAGCTCGCCAAGGCGGAGCAGGAGCTCGGCCAGCAGGAGCGGCGGCTCTCCCGCGTCACCGCTCGCGAGGCGGCGGCGATGCAGCGGCTCGAGGACGAGCTCGGCGGCTGGCTCGCCGAGTCGCTGCGCGGCTCGCTGAGCCGCGAGGAATCGGACAGCGGCGATGTCCATGCGCTGCTGCAGGCGAGCCAGCGGCTGGCGAACCGGCGCTGGGGCAGCGAGCTCGGCCGGCTGCGCCGGCAGACGTACGAGCAGTACGCCATGTGGGTCGAGCGGCTGCGCGGCCGCAAGGATCTGCTCGCCTTTCTCGAGGAGGTCGGACGCCAGCTGCATGCGTTCAAGGCCGCGCGCAAGCAGGCCGCTTCCCGCCGCGCTCCCGAGGCGCGCGGCGGCCTCGAGCTGTCGGGCGACATCGCCCGCATGCTGCCGTCCGAAGCGAGCCTGCTCGCCGATCCCGACTACGAGCCGTACTTCCTCATGCGCTGGCTCGACCGCAAGCTGCTCACCTATGCGCCCGAAGGACGCGAGGAGGAGCCGCAGCGCGGGCCGGTCATCTGCATGGTCGATACGTCCCACTCGATGCGCGGAGCCAAGCTCCGGCTCGCCCAGGCGTTCACGGCGGCGTTCGCCGCCTTCACGCTCGGCGAGCGGCGCGACTTCACGCTGCTGCTGTTCGGCGCCAAGGGCGAAGTGCTGGAGCATCGCCTTCACCACCAGCGTCCGGACTGGGATAAATTCTACGAGCTCTCGCAGCTGGCCTATGGAGGCGGCACCAACTTCGACGCGCCGATCGCCCGCGGCATCGAGCTCGTGCAGGGCGCGCGCGGCTTCGCCGCGGCCGACTTCGTCCTGCTGACCGACGGCGTCGGCGAGGTGACGCCTCCCTATCGGGAGCGGCTGGCCGCGCTCGCCCAGCGCCGAGGCGTCCGCCTTCATACGCTGATTTTCGGCTCGCCGCGCCAGCATCTGGCCCGTCCGTACGACATCGCCGGCATCTCCCATCGGATCCGCTTCGCGGCCGTGTGGGAAGGCGCCGATCCGGCGGCGGCGGACCTGCTGCTGGACGTGTTCTCTCCCCGTCGGCCCGCGCCGGCGCCTGCCGCGCGGCGGCGCTGACAGCCGCCGACGCCAAAAAGGAGCGCGTCCCGGCCGGGCCGGTCCGCGCTCCTGAACGATCGGGAAGCAATATCATGCCATCAAGCCGTATCGGCAGCGATTGGGCCCGCCTCCGCTCTCAGCGGAGATGGACGACGAGCCAGGCGGCGCAAGCGGCCCAGAAAGGCAGCGCTAGCGCCAAGCCGTTGAGCAAGCCGATCCACAGCTGTCCTTCTCTCCGTATCATGGCGCATCTCTCCTTCGATTCATGGCTTCCCGCTTCCAGTATGGCCCGGGATGAGCTTCGGCAGACCGGGCCACGGCATCGCGCACGACCGGTTTTGCGTCAATACCCGATTAAGCGCTTCCAAAAACGCCGGCGGCAGAGGCGTCGCTATCGATGGAGCCGCTCATGATGAACGATATGCAAAGGAGGACCCGAATATGCTATGCCGAAGCGGATGCGCGGCCTGCTGCATCGCCGCCTCCATCTCCTCGCCGATTCCCGGCTTGCCGGAAGGCAAGCCCGCCGGGATGCCTTGTCCGCAGCTGCTGCCGGACCTGCGCTGCGCCATCTTCGGCCGTCCGGAGCGGCCGGCTGTCTGCTCGGAGCTTAGGCCCGAGCCGGAGATGTGCGGCGGCAGCCGAGACGCGGCGCTCGCCTATTTGGAGCGGCTGGAGCGGGCGACCGCGCCGGCGCGCTGAACGACGGGCTGCCGCTTGGCCAAGAGCGCTTGCGGCGCTTCCTTGCGGCGGCTCGAGGCAAGCGGCTTATTCGGTTCGGCCGAACGCGATTCCAAGCCGCAGTGCGGCATCCGCGAACCTTTTCCGAAAACATAAAAAAAACGCCGCTCCCGGTACAGGCCGAAAGCAACGTTTTTGCGAAGGGAATGAATCCTTGCGTGTAAGTGAATGGTGCTGATGAAGGGATTCGAACCCCCGACCTACGCATTACGAATGCGTTGCTCTACCAGCTGAGCTACATCAGCAAGCTATGTTCATGTCGTTCGCGTCTTGCTTGTCCAGCGGTTTTCCTCAGCGGCGACTTTTATAGAATACCGAATCACGCGAATAATGTCAAGCAGTTGTCGAATGATCGTCGGCTTTGAAATTGTGACGGTTTTTTGTCCGGGATTGATGGTTATGCTGTTGGGGTAAAAAGAAAAGAGAACGACTATCAGATCGGAGGCGCATGGCAATGCCCTATTCCAAAATCTTGGTCGGTTATGACGGTTCGGAGCAGTCGGTGCGGGCGCTGCGCTCCGCCATCGAGCTGGCCTCCACCTTCAAGACGATGCTCGAAGTGATCCATGCCTACAACGCGGCGCCGGTCATCATCGGCGAGGCGGTCGCCGCCTCCCCGCCAGCGGGCACGGAATCGCTGCGGCTCGAGGCCGAGACGGTCGCCGCGGAAGCGCGCACGATCATCGCCTCGGCGACCGACGTGCCGATTGAAGTCATGATTACTGAAGGCGATCCCGGCAAGCGCATCGTCGGACTCGCGGAGGATCGCGGGGCCGACCTGATCGTAGTCGGCAGCCACGGCAAGGGCGGCTTCAAGGAGCTGTTCACCGGAAGCGTCAGCCATTACGTGACTCAGCATGCCCGAGTGCCCGTGCTGGTCGTCAAATAATCCGCCAGCAGGCGAAAAGCAGCAGGCGAAAAGGCCGCCTCCTTCAACCGGGAGGCGGCCTTTTCCCGCGCTTTACTCCAGACGGGCCGGAAGCACGAGCGAGAAGCGGCTGCCCTCCCCTTTGACGCTCTCCAGCTCCAGCCGTCCTCCCAGCAGCTCCGCCAGCTGCAGGCTGATCGACAGTCCAAGCCCGGTGCCTCCATAGGTGCGGGTGACGGCTCCGTCCGCCTGACGGAACGCTTCGAAGATCAGCTCATGCTTGTCCGGATCGATGCCGATCCCGCTGTCCACGACGTCGAACCGCAGCCATGGCTCGCGTCCGGCCGCCGGCTCTGCCCGCACGGCCAGCATGACGCCGCCGGCATCCGTGAACTTGATCGCATTGGCCAGCAAGTTCCGCAGGATCTGCCGGATGCGGTGCGGGTCCGTCAGCATCAGAGCCGGAGCATCCGGATCGGCCTCGACGTCGAAGCGCAGCTCCTTGCGGCGCGCCTGAGGCTCGAACTGCAGCTGAAGCGACTGCATCAGCTCGAGCGTCGACAGCGGCTCGACCTGGATCGCCAGCTTGCCCGCCTCGACCCGGGACAGATCGAGGATGTCCTCGATCTGCTGCAGCAGCTCCAGGCCGGCGGCATGGATCATCGCGCCGTGCCTCCGCTCCTCCTCGGTCCGCCGCTCGTCCTCGTGGTCTCCGATCAGCTCCGAGAGCAGCAGGATGCTGTTGAGGGGCGTCTTGAGCTCATGCGACATATTGGCCAAAAATTCCGACTTGTACTTGGAAGCGAGCCGCAGCTCCGCCGCCTGCTGTTCGAGCTCATGCTTCGCCGCGCCCAGCTCCCCGGTCTGCCGCCGAAGCGCGGCGTTCTTGACGCCGAGCTCCCGCATCCGGTCCTGCTCCCGGCTGAATTCGCGGACCATGTAGACGAAAAACCCGCTCAGCAGCACGGAAAGCGGAAACGTGAGCGGAAAGAAGCCGGTCCAGTAGACCTCGAACGGGATGATGCCGAACAGGGAAATGTTGATGCTGTTCAGCAGATTGCCGCCGAAGATCACGATGGCCGCCTGCAAGGAAAAGGGGAAGTCCCGCTTCCGGAACCACGCATTGGCGACCGCTCCGACGAGGCCCAGCAGAGCCAGGTTGCCGAAGCCGACCCATGCGGCGGGGGCGATGCCGAACAGAAGGCGGCCGGCTCCGATGCCGAGCCCGATCAGACCGACGGCCCAAGGCGATCGGAACGTGAGCACCGCCAGGAGCAGCGGAACCTGCCGCAGGTCGAACAGCACCTCGTCGCTGAGACGCAGTCCGAACCCCATCGTCAGGATGCCGGAGGCGATGAAGACAAGCGCCGATACGGCCTGCTGCGCGGCCGGACGGATGCGGTGGAAAAACAGCTTGTACCCGAGATTGAACAGGTAGGCGGCCGTGACGAGCAGGCTGATATTCGTGAAGAATACTTTGAGAAACGCCACTTTGGCCTCCTGGATACCCGTAATAACCTGAATACCGTTTATTGTACAGGATGGCTGCGATTTGCGACACCGCGACCGTCCCTCGCGCCGTCCAATCGGTTCTCCCCTGCCGATAGGCCTCACGATTTCGCGGAAAATGTCGAAGAAATAGGTAGGAAGACTCAACCTTTGCTGGCGCAAGTTGAATATTGTCCCGAATCTTTCATATTCTATTCATCCGTTTAATGTAAAATGAGAAAGAGAAGAAGCTTACTATGACCAAGGGGGTGCATCGCCATATGATGAAGTCGATTACGTATAAAAACCGGTCCGTTCCCGTCTTCTACCCCCCGGGACAAGAAGCAGCGGTTCGGCTGCTGCCCGACAAGCTCAAGGAGTACGAGCTCGATTTCGATTTTCGCAGGCGCTGGAAGCGGATCGCCTCGGTCGAGATGAGCCGCGACGTGGCGATCTTCCAATACAATGACGGCACGAAGCTGTATCTGGAGGTCGGCTGAGCCGCCCCTCCGGCCCTTCGTTTTCCCGTCATGACCGAAAAAAGCTGCTCTCCGGCGGACCGGAGGCAGCTTTTTTGTCCTGTTCGCTTCAGTCCTTGCGGGCCAGGATGCGGTCGATCGCGGCCAGCTCTGCCTCGCTGAAGTCGAGGTTGTCCAGCGCCTTGACGTTGTCCTCGATCTGGGACACGCGGCTCGCGCCGATCAGCGCCGAGGTGACGCGGCCGCCGCGCAGCGTCCAGGCGAGCGCCATGCCGGCCAGCGACTGTCCCCGCTCTTGGGCAAGCCCGTTCAGGTCGCGGATCTGGGCGAGGCGGCTCTCCGTAATCTGGTCCTGGTTCAGGAACACGCTCGGTCCTCCCGCCCGGGAGTCGGACGGAACGCCGTTCAGGTAACGATCCGACAGAAGACCTCCCGCCAGCGGCGAGAAGACGATCGAGCCGATGCCTTCCTCCACCAGCACCTCCTGCAGCCCGTCCTCGATCCAGCGGTTGAACATGGAATAAGAAGGCTGATGGATCAGGCATGGCGTGCCGAGACGCTTCAGGATCCGGCTCGCCTCGCGCGCCTGCTCGGCGCTATAGTTGGAGATGCCGACATACAGCGCCTTGCCCGAGCGCACGGCATGGTCGAGGGCGCCCATCGTCTCCTCCAGCGGCGTGTCCGGATCGGGGCGGTGATGGTAGAAGATGTCGACGTAGTCGACGCCCATCCGCTTCAGGCTCTGGTCGAGGCTCGACAGGACTTGCTTGCGCGAGCCCCACTCGCCGTACGGGCCTTCCCACATGTAGTAGCCCGCCTTGGTGGAGAGGATCAGCTCGTCGCGGTAGGCGGACAGGTCCTGCTTGAGAATGCGGCCGAAGTTCTCCTCGGCGGAGCCGGGAGGAGGGCCGTAGTTGTTGGCCAGGTCGAAGTGCGTGATGCCGAGGTCGAACGCTCGGCGGACCATGGCGCGCCCGTTCTCGAGACGGTCGTTGCCGCCGAAGTTGTGCCACAAGCCGAGGGAAACGGCGGGCAGCTTGAGGCCGCTGCGGCCGGTGCGGTTGTAGCGCATGCCGGCGTAGCGGCCGGATGCAGGTGCATACGTCATGTGAATTCCTCCTGATTAGGTCATATAAGGCGGATGTCCGGGGAGCGCGCGGCTCCGGCCGAAGGCCGGGCGCTGCTCCTCCTGCGCCATGCGGACGAAAAATTCCGGCTCCTCGCGGGCCAGCTCCAGCCATGCGGCGACGCAGGACGGGTCGAAGTGGCGGCCGGACTCGGCCCCGATGAACGCGAGCGCCTGCTCCGGCGTCATCGCTCTCCGGTACGCGCGCTGCGAGGTGAGCGCGTCGTACACGTCGGCGACCGCCGCGATGCGGGCCGGCAGAGGGATCTGCTCGGCCTCGAGCCGGTCGGGATAGCCGCCTCCATCCCAGCGCTCGTGATGCGAGCGGACGACGGCGAGCTCCTGCCGCATGAAGCCGAGATTGCGGCAGAGCTCGTAGCCGCGCACCGGATGCAGCTCGACGACCTGCCGCTCCTCCGGAGAGAGCGCGGCGGGCTTGTTCAGAATCGCTTCCGGCACGTACAGCTTGCCGACATCGTGCACGATCGCCCCTTGCCCGATCGCGAGCAGCTGCTCCGCCGCCAGCCCCATCTTTTCGCCGAGCTTGAGCGCATAGAGCGCGACGCGGTAGTTGTGCCCGGCCGTATAGCCGTCCTTCTGCTCCGTCGCCTGGATCAAGTCCTCGACGCTCGGAGAGATGCACTTCTGCAGCCACTCCTGCGGCGTCGACCGGTACAGCGCGCGCAGCGCGGCGCTGAGCGATCCTCGGCTGCCCGCCAGCTGCCGGCCCAGTCCCCAGGCGACGGAGCCGAGCGAGAGCAGCAGCAGCACGTGGTAGAGCCACCAGCTGAGACGCCATGGCTCGCCCGTCACCATGACGACTTGTCCGGCGGCCATCCAGCCGCAGCCGTACAGGATGCCGAGCTGCAGCGGCATGCGCGCGCTGCGGTAGTTCCGGGCGTAGCTCCAGGCGGCGTGGGCGAGCAGCGCCAGCACGAGCCCGGTCAGCACGGGCCGCGATCCTTGCAGGTCGAGCGCCCAGTCATGCATCGTGTGCGGACCCTGGAGCGAGAAGACGAGGAATGCGAGCAGCAGCGCCGAGTAAGCCGGGATGAGCCAGCGCGGGGCGTTGCCCAGCCGCAGGATCAGCCGCCTGGCGACGGGCAGCGAGGACAGCCAGATCCAGCCCGCGGCCGCCAGGATGCCCAGCTGGCTGGAGACGCCCTGGACGCTGTTATGGTCCATCAGGAAGCCCGGCGTGGCGAGCCCATGCAGCAGGAGCAGCCCCGTCATCGAGATATAGGCGAGCGACAGGAACGCGATGCCGAGATTCCGCAGCCGAATCCCGGCGTAGCCGAGGGCGGCGGCGAGCAGCAGCGCCAGGAAGGAGACGCCGCCGACGATATAGAAATGAATAGTCGGAGCATGCAGGCGCGGGTCGAGTCCTCCGCTCTCCCGAAGGGCAAGGAACATCCCGAGCGGCAGCAGGAAGGAAACGAGGGCGACCGCCATCATCCGGACGACAGGACGGCGCATACGTCGGGGTTCACCTCGCGAGCCCATTCGGGCTGATTGGAGTAGCGATCCGTTCGGTTCTTGGCAAAACCTTCATTACCGCTAGCATACCGCAATCTGGAAACTTTTCAAGTCATCCCGACAAGGAGCTGAACGCAAGTGTCATCCCGTCATCAAGTGAAGATCTACAAAGAAGCCTACGAAATGGTCGAATTGTCCGAAGCCTCCACCCGCTCGCGGGTGCTGCTCTGCCCCGAGCGCGGGGGCATCGCCTTGGCCTGCCGCCTGAACGGCTACGAGCTGTTCTATTTGGACGAGGCGACCTTCCTCGACCCTTCCGCCAACATCCGCGGAGGCAATCCGGTGCTGTTCCCGATCAGCGGCCCGGTCGCCGGGGGCGAGTACGAGTGGGAAGGAAAGCGCTACGCGATGAAGCAGCACGGCGTCGCGCGCACGGAAGCCTGGAGGATCGCCGATACGTCCGAGGACGGCGTCGCCTCCGTGACGCTGAGCCTGTCCAGCAGCGAGCGGACGCGCGAGGCGTTCCCGTTCGACTTCGAGCTGCGGTTCACCTATGAGCTCAAGGAAGGGCGGCTGTCGATCCGCCAGCAGTACCGGAACCTGTCGGACCGGGCCATGCCGATGTATCCGGGCTTCCACCCGTACTTCGCCACCTCCGCCAAGGACCTTCCGTACGCGACCGACGCCAAGCGTTACCTCGACTACAACGACGGCCAGGTCAAGCCGTACGAGGGCCGCCTCGATCTCGGACCGATGCAGGAATCGGCCGCGCTGCTCGATGCTTCCCGGCCGGAGATTTCGTTCCCGCTCGATAGCGGCATCACCGTGACGATGGCTTATAGCGAGGCGTTCAAGTACGTCGTGCTATGGAGCGTGCCGGGCAAGCCGTTCGTCTGCGTCGAGCCGTGGATGGCGCTGCCCGGAGAGCTGGAGCGCCGCGAGGAGCTCGTGCAGGTGCCGCCCGGCGGCGAGACGGAAGCGTTCCTGACGCTGCGCGCTGCGCACGGCTCGACCCGAGGCTGAGCGTTTCCCGCCTCCTCTTTCGGCCCTCCGCCGAAGGAGGAGGTTTTTTTCAGTCCCGCCGCCGGTGCGCCGCGGCGGGCAGCGGCTGCTCGAACAGGCAAAAGCCGTTCGCGCTCGTGCCGAGCGAGGCGTAGCCGGCCGAACGGTACAGGGCTTCCAGCTTCGGATTGCCGGCGATGCAGTCGAGGCGGATCGCCTTTTTGCCCGGATGGACCGCCCCCTCCCGCGCCCAGCGCAGGATGGCTCGTCCCAGCCCGCTGCCGGCATAGGCTCGGGCGACCGCCAGACGATGCAGGTACAGGTACGGCTCATGCCCGCGCTCGCCCCACAGCTCGCGGTCCCAGCCGCCCGGCTGCCGCAGCAGCAGCACGAGGCCGGCGGGCCGGCCCTTCTCCCGTCCAGGCCCGTCCTGCATATCGCGGAATAGGACCGCCTCTCCCCGCCGGACGGCATCGTCCAGGCCGTGGCTGTCCTGTCCCTCCAGCAGTCCGGACCACTGGGACGAGCCGGTGCCGCGCAGCCAGCGCGCGATGCCGACGAGCAGCTCCGACGCCTCGGCGGCTGTCGCCGGCGTCACGATCTCGGCCGCGAAGCCCTCGGCGGCTTCCGGCTCGCGAATCTCGATTCCTTGCGTACTCATGCAGGTTCCTCCTTGTCCTTCCGCCGGGCCGGACCGGTGCTTTTTCGGTTGATCCGGGCGGCATCGGGGTACATTTATCCTATCCCACTATACCCCCAAGGAGGTATCCCATGTCCAGCTCCAACGAAACCGTGAAGACGTTCCCCCCTCAGCACCAGAACAAGCAGCCCGGCATCGAGTCGGAAATGAATCCGCTCCCCGTCTATGCAGACCCCGACTATCGCGGGTCCGGCAAGCTCGAAGGCAAGAAGGCGCTCATCACCGGAGGCGACAGCGGCATCGGGCGCGCGGCGGCGATCGCCTTCGCCAAGGAAGGCGCCGACGTGGCGATCGTCTACCTGAGCGAGGACGCGGACGCGGAGCAGACGAAGCAGGAGATCGAGGCGGCCGGCCGCACCTGCCTGCTGCTGGCGGGCGATGTCGGCGACGAGGCGTTCGCCAAGGAAGCGGTGAGCCGCACGGTCGAGGCGCTCGGCGGCCTGGACGTGCTCGTGAACAATGCGGCCGAGCAGCATCCGCAGCCGAAGTTCGAGGACATCACGGCCGAGCAGCTGGAGAAGACGTTCCGCACGAACATCTTCTCGATGTTCCATCTCACCAAGGCGGCGCTCCCGCATCTGAAGCCGGGCAGCTCCATCGTCAATACCGCCTCCGTCACCGCGTACGAAGGGAATCCGCAGCTGATCGACTACTCGTCCACCAAAGGCGCGATCGTCAGCTTCACCCGCGCCCTCTCCAACCACCTGGTGGAGCGCGGCATCCGCGTCAACGGCGTCGCGCCGGGGCCGATCTGGACGCCGCTCATCCCGTCGACGTTCGACGAGCAGCATGTGTCCGAGTTCGGCGGCGATACGCCGATGAAGCGCGCCGGCCAGCCGCATGAGCTCGCGCCGGCGTATGTGTACCTGGCGAGCCGCGACTCGTCGTACGTGTCGGGCCAGATGATCCACATCAACGGCGGCCAGGTGCTGAACGGCTGAGCCCAATGCGCCCCGTGCCGATTCTGCGGCGCTAGCAAAAAGGCCTGTCCTCCGAGCTTCCCTCGGAGGACAGGCCTTTTTTTTGCGCTTCGCTTCGATGAGCTGGAGCGGCCGGAGGACGGCCGCTCGCCCGGCGGCGTCCCTCAAGCCGGTCCGAAGTCGGCTTCGGCCAAGTCGCCGCCGATGGAGAAAGCAGCGCGGTTGCCGCTCGCCGCAGCGCCGACGACCTGCGACGGCGACATGCCGGCGGTGTCGCCCGCGGCGTAGACGCCCGGCACGCTCGTGCGGCCGTAGCCGTCGACGAGCAGCACGCCGTGCGCGTCATGCGCGCAGCCGAGCATCGCGCCGAGCGGCGTGCCGAGCATCGCGTCCGGCGTGACGAAGCCGCCGCTGCGCGCGATGCGGCTGCCGTCCGCGAAGCGCACGGCATGCAGCTTGCCGCCGCTGCCTTCCAGGGCGGCGATCGGCGCGCGGACGACGCGCACGCCGCGGGCTTCCAGCGCCTGCTGCTGCTGCGGGCTGAGCTGCCCGCGGCCATGCGTGCAGACGAGCAGGTCGCGCGACCAGGCGAGCAGCTGCTTCGCCTGCTGAAACAGATTTCCGCCTGTCGAGATCGCCACCAGCGACGCATCCCGCAGCTCCCATCCGTCGCAGTACGGACAATTGAACAGCGACGAGCCGTACAGCCCGCGCAGGCCCGGAATGTCGGGCAGCTGCTCCTTGAGCCCGGCCGCCAGCAGCACGGCCCGCGCCTCGAAGCCGCCCTCTCCTTCCAGGCGCACGCGGAACCTGCCCGCCCGGCCCTCGATCGAAGCCACCTTGCCGGAGCGCAGCCGGATGCCCGGATAGGCGGCGAGCTCCTCGCGGGCCAGCCGCCGGAGCTCGCCGGGCGGAACGCCGTCCCGCGTCGGAAAGCCGTGCGCGGCAGCCGTCACCGCGTTGCGCGGCCGGGCGTCGTCGACGACGAGCGCCGATCGCCGGGCCCTGCCCAGCACGAGCGCAGCCGCCAGCCCGGCCGGTCCGCCTCCTACGATGGCGCAATCCACGAACATCCGCTCATCCTCCCCCGCTGCTCTTCTTAGGTATCGTATGTGGGCGAGGACAGGTGTAGAAGCGGCGGGCTTCGCGGGAGCGGGACGAGCTCCGCCGCTCGGGCCGCCGGCATCGGGAGAGCGATGCGCCGCCTAGGCGTTCCAGCTTGGCGCATCGTCCCGTCGAAAAGGAGCTGCTCCCGGTCCATGGACCGGGAGCAGCTCCTCGTTCTCGATGCGGCTTACTTGCTTCCGGACACCGGAACCGCTCCGCCGTAATGCTCCTCCAGCGTGTCGCCGCTCTCGGCAAGCTTGGCGGCGAGATCGGCGCCGACGTAGCGGATGTGCCATGGCTCGTACTTGTAGCCGGTAATGTCTTCCTTGCCCTCCGGATACCGGATGATGAAGCCGTAGTCGGTCGCGTACTTGGCCAGCCATTCGGCTTCCGGCGTGCCGCCGAAGCAGCTCTCGGCCGCGCATTTGCCGTCGATGCCGGACACGTCGATCGCGAGCCCCGTCTGATGCTCGCTATGCCCGGGGCGCGCGCTGTACTTGTCCGCCGCCTGCACGCCGTCTTTTTTTACGTAAGACTCATACAGCGTCTTCTGGCGCGACTCGGAGCGGTAGCCGGAGACGCCCGCGAGCTTGATGCCGTCCTTCGCCGCTCCGTCGACGAGCTGCTCGAGCGCTTCCGCCGCTTCCTTGCGGAGCTTGCGCTTGTCGATCTTGTCCGAGAACGTGAACGGGATATCGGGATAGACGAGATCCTGGGGCACGTATCCTTCGGGCAGCCGGAATTGCTTGTTGACGAGCGCCGTGGCCATGGCGGCGTTCGCCGTCACTTCGATGGCTTCGTAGAACTTGGAGCCGCCCTTCGCTCCCGCCGGGCTGGCCGGCGGCTTTTCGCTCGGCTTCTCGCTCGGCTTGTCACTCGGCTTGGCCGACGGCGAGGAGGATGGCGAAGGAGAAACGGACGGAGAAGGCGATTGGGATGGCGAAGGGGAAGCCAGGCTCTCGTCCCCTCCGGCGGACGCCGGCGGCGACACGGAGGCCGGCGCGCTCGGCGAAGGCTCCGTGCCAGGCGCGGCGCCGCCGGAGCAGGCGGACAGCGTCAGCGCCGCCGCCAGCATCAGGGCGGACGCGGCGGACATTCGGTTGCTGTTCATGATGGTTCCATCTCCTTGAAGGACGCGTCAGCGCCCTTGGTTATGATCTGTAGGTGCAGCCGGATAAGTTCAGCTTCCGTTATACCACACAGACGGCGAAACGCGAAGAATGGTTTCACCCTCCCTGCACTTGCCAAGTTGCGATTGAACTGCCGCCCGCGGAAGTTTATGCTTAGATTTGGAAAAGCTATGTAGTGAAAGGAGCACGACCCGCATGGAAACCAACGCGCCCCGCAAGGCCCCGTTCGAGCTGAGGCTGAGCGACGGCGGCACGATCCGCGGCGAAGTCCGCTTCGTTCCAAGCGGCGGGCGCAAGCCCGTCGTGCTGATCGCCCACGGCTTCAAGGGCTTCAAGGACTGGGGCTTCCTGCCCTATGCCGCCGAGCGGATCGCCAAGGCCGGGTTTTATGCCGTCACCTTCAACTTCTCCCGCAACGGCGTCGGCGTCGGCGAGGCGTTCGACGAGCTCAACAAGTTCGCCCTCAATACGTACAGCCGCGAGCTGAGCGATCTGGAGCGGATCATGGCCGCGCTCGCCGGCCGCGAGCTGCCGCATCCGGAGCAGGCCGACGCCAAGCGGGTCGGCATCTGCGGCCACAGCCGGGGCGGCGGCAACGCGATCGTCTTCGCCTCCGAGCATCCGATCGTGCGCGCCGCCGTCACCTGGAACGGCATCGCGCGGGCGAACCTGTTCGACGAGGAGTTCGAGGCCGCCGCCCGGAGGGACGGCCAGGCCTTCGTGCCGAACGCACGCACCGGCCAGCAGATGCCGATCGGCAAGGGTTTTTTCGAGGATCTGGACCAGGGCAGAGAGCGCTTCGACATCCCCGCCCGGCTCGCGTCGCTGCGCGCCCCCGTTCTTCTGATCCAAGGAGATGCGGACAGCCCGCGGCTGGTCGAGGGGTTCGAACGGCTCCAGGAAGCCGCGCCGCGGCAGCCGTCCCTGCGTCTTGAAGGAGCAAGCCACACCTTCGGGGCGGTGCACCCGTTCGCCGGCCCGACCCCGGAGCTGGAAGCCGCGCTGGACGCCACGGTCCGTTTTCTGCAGGAGAAGATGTAACGAACGGGATTTCATGTTCCGTTAAGGTAAGCGTTCCCTGGATTTGATATGATGCGAGAAGCGAACGATCCGGGACAAGTCCCGCTCACACACAGAAGGGAGTCAATTGACGAATGGCAGACAAGAAGAACGATCCGCTTGACGCGAACGGCAACGACCATCTGACGCCGGAGGATACGCAGACGCGCGAAGGCGCGGACTTCGCCGGCGATTCCGGCAGCGAGCGCCGCGAGGAGACGATTCAGGCCGAGGAGGACGTCGAGGCGCGCCGTACGGATGACGCCCTCCGCCAGGCGGAGTACGATGCGGAGGTCCACACCGCCGATCCGGAGCGAGCGTTCGGCTCGGTGCCGGTGACCCCGGTCGCGGGCGCGGCCGACCTGCCGCTCGACAACGAGGGCGTCATGGGCGACGGCGACGGCGGCCGTCCGAAGCGCTCCGGCGCGACGACCGGCTGGATGATCGCTTCCCTCGTGCTGGCGGTCGGACTCATCATCGCGCTCGTCAGCCTCTTTTCCGACAAGGGCGGGGATGCGGTCGCGACGGTCAACGGCGAGAAGATCACGAAGGACGAGCTCTACGACATGCTCGCACCGACGTACGGCAAGTCCGCTCTCGACCAGCTCGTGACGATGAAGCTCGTCGACCAGGAAGCCGACACCAAGAACGTCACGGTCACCGAAGAAGAGCAGAACGCCGAGCTGGAGGACATCAAGAAGAACTTCACTTCCGAGGCCGAGTTCGAGTCCGCGCTGGCGCAGTCCGGCATGTCGCTCGAAGACCTCAAGAAGCAGATGCTCATGCAGGTGCAGATGCGCAAGCTGCTCGTCGACCAGGTCAAGGTGTCGGATGAGGATATCCAGAAGAACTATGACGAGAACAAGGAAAGCTTCGCCACGCCGGAGCAGGTCCAGGCATCCCACATCCTCGTCGCGACGAAGGAAGAAGCGGATGCGATCGAGAAGCAGCTCAAGAACGGCGGCGACTTCGCGGCGATCGCCAAGGAGAAGTCCACCGATACGGGCAGCGCGGCGAACGGCGGCGACCTCGGCTTCTTCGGCAAGGGCTCCATGGTGCCGGAGTTCGAGGAAGCGGCCTTCAGCATGAAGATCGGCGAGATCAGCGCTCCGATCAAGTCCGACTACGGGTACCACATCATCAAGCTGGTCGACCGCAAGGAACCGACGACCCCTTCGCTTGAGGACAAGAAGGAAGAAATCAAGAAAACGCTGGAGAACCAGCAGCTGAGCACGCTGTCTCAGACGCTGATTACCGATCTGCGCGCCAAGGCGACGATCACGAATACGCTCGACCCTTCGCAGAACACGAACGGCAGCGCGGCCGAGAACGCCGGCGCCGAAAACGCGCCTGCGGAGAACGCTCCGGCCGATAACGCTCCGGCTGAGAACGCCGCAAGCAACACGAATTAAAGGCAAAAAGCTCTTGCCCCGGTCCCGGGTGGACCGGAGGGCAAGAGCTTTTTTTGCTGCCGGATGGAACTTGGGCGCGGAGAGCCGCGCTCCTTCGGACGAAGCCTCTCCGGCATTGCGGCCGAACCTCTGCCCTCCCACTTCTGCAGCTCGATTTTTCGCGCTGCTGCCTTGAACCGAGCGGTCGGGTGCAACAACTAAAAGTCGAGTTGCTCGGTTTTTCCGCGCTACTCTGCCGTTAGGGCGTATGCTAGAGACCAGCGGGGAGCCGGGTTGCGGCGTGGCTGCAGCGGACAGAGCCTTCCGGCGGACACCTGCGGGCAACGCCTGCACAGCCCGCGCTTAGCCGACCGACTCGGTCAGTCGGCCGGATCGCGTCCGTCCTTGCGGTACGTCCGCCGCTGGGACGAGTAGATGCTCGCGGTGCCCGAGCACAGGTAAGCGATGACGCTGGCGACGAGCAGATAGGCCGCCGCATCCGCGCCGAACAGCTCGAGGCCGAGCACGAAGCAGGCGAGCGGCGTATTGGCCGCCGCGCTGAACACGCCGACGAGGCCGAGGCCCGCAAGCAGCGGGGCCGGCAGCTGCAGCAGCGGAGCGAGCGCATGGCCGAGCGTCGAACCGATGACGAACAGCGGCGTTACCTCCCCGCCCTGAAAGCCGGTCCCGAGCGTGAGCGCCGTGAAGAGGAGCTTCCCCAGCCAGTCGAACGGCTCGATTGATCCTGATGGCGCAAACGAATCCTGCAGCAGCGGCAGGCTGAGGCCCAGGTAATTCCCGCCGCCGACCAGCAGCGCCAGCAGCGCGATGACGGTGCCGCCCGCCGCGGAGCGCCAAGGCGCCGACGGGACCAGGCGCGTCGCCAGGCGCCGGACGCCGTGAACGGCGGCGATGAACAGCCTCGCCGCCAGACCGAACGCGACGGCCGCCAGCGCGACGGCCGCCAGCGCAGCGAAGCTCTCCGGCGGCACTTCGCCGAGCGGGTACACCGCATGGCCGATGCCCCAGGCGCGCGTGACGGCATCGCCGACGAGCGCGGCCACCAAGCACGGGTACAGCGCCCCGTGCCGCAGCAGGCCGATCGCCAGCACCTCGACGCCGAACAACGCGCCGGCCAGCGGCGTCCCGAATACGGAGCCGAAGCCGCCAGCCATGCCGCACAGCAGCAGGATGCGCCGGTCGTCCGCGCCGGACCGGACGAGCGTGCCGGCGAGCCAGGCGAGCGAGCCGCCCATCTGCACGGCCGTCCCTTCCCGGCCCGCCGAGCCGCCCGTCAGATGGGTCAGCACGGTGCCGCCCAGCACGAGCGGGGCCATGCGGAGCGGAATGCGCTCGCGGCCCTCGTGGATGCTTTCCAGAATCAGATTGCTGCCTCGGATCGCCGAGCCTCCGACCTGCCGGTACGTCCAGCTGACGAAAAAGCCCGCCGCCGGAAGCAGCGCCAGCAGCCAAGGATGCGCCATCCGCGTATCCGTCGCCAGCTCGAGGCTCCATAGGAGCAGGGCCGACGCCGAGCCTGCCAGCGCCCCGACGAGCGAGCCGAGCGCCAGCCACTTGAGCAGGAAGGCCGCGATGCCCGCCATCCCCATGCCCGCTTCCCGCAGCCGCTTGTTCTGGCTTTTGGACTCGCCCATGCTTCTTCCTTCTTTCCTTTCGAATCACGGCAAAAAGGCCCGTTCGGGCCGATCCGCCTGTATCCGCGCCTGCTCCAATGCCCGCGTCTGCGTCACATCGAAGCGGAATCGCCGGCCGCCCTGCGCCGCGCCCGCCGCGCCCGCAGCAGCAGCGCCAGGACGGAGCCGCGCGCCGGCACGGCGCTGTAGGCCGCGTCCTCGTCCGGCGCGAGCACGACGCCGAGCTGGTGATGCTCGCCGGCGAAGCGGGCCCGCTGCGCGAACTTGAGCTGCCCGTCCAGGTTGAGCACCTCGAGCCGGCAGAAGGCGGAGTTCTCGTGGAGGGCGGCATGCAGGTCCTCCTTGGTGCGCACGCGCAATCCGTTCACCTTGTGCAGCACCTCCCCCGCCTCGAGCCCCATCTCCTCTGCCGGCGTGCCGGGCAGCACGCCGAGAATGCAGAGGCCGCGGGCGTCGTTGACGAACCGGGGCGGACGCTGCCGCTGCACGCGCTCGGCGAGCTGCGTCAACGCTTCGTGCAAGCCGAGCGCGGCCAAGGAGGCGACCACGACGAGCGGCCGGGCGAATGCCGCCGCCAGCGCCAGCACGACGAGGACCAGGCTGTAGAGCAGCAGCCGGCGCGAGGCGAGGCGGGCCACATGCTTGGGCAGCTCGGACAGCGCCAGGTCGGAGAAGCCGATGATGGCCGGCAGCGCCAGCACCGTCCAGCCGGCGCTCCAGGCTTCGCCGCCGAGCAGCGGCGTCCAGGGCAGCGCGGCGGCGGCTCCTTCCGCTCCGCCGGACACCGGCACGAGCAGCAGCAGCGGCACCGGCCACAGGCCTTGCAGCGAGTAGCCGCCGATCAGCTTGCCTCGCTTGCCTTCCAAATACAGCGGCGAGGCGAGGCTCCCCCCGTCCTTCCGCACGAGCAGCGCTTCCGCTGCATGCAGCAAAGCGACGAGCAGCAGCAGTCCCGGCATGTCGAGCGCCGCGAGGGAGGCTCCGAGCCGCCCGGCCGTCCCGCCGCTCTCCTCCAGCGAAAGCAAGCCGCAGACGGCCTGCAGCACGCCCAGCACGCCCGCGCTGTAGGCGAAGCAAAGGTAGCGCACGCGGATCAAGGCGAGCACGGCGGCGGTGCCCCATAGCCAGAGCACGGCATCCGGCGTGAGCGTCGTGCCGATGAAGGCGGCGGCGACGGAGACGGCCGCTCCCGCCAGCAAGCCCCATCCGGCGGAGCGGAGCAGCAGCAGCGGCCAGACATGCAGCCTCACGTGGAAGAGCGAGCGCTCCGTGACGGCGAGCCGCCGGTAGAGGAAGGCCATGACGATCAAGGCCAGGTAGAAATAAGGCTGCGCCAGCAGCTGCAGCGCCGCAGCGCCGTACTGTCGCAGCAATTCCAGAGTCGGTTCCAAGCAAGCACCTCATTTTCGATCAGGCTGGCTGAGCCTAATGCTTTCGACGCGACAAGGCCGGATTCCTCCCGAAAGGAGGAATCCGGCCTTGTCCGAAAAGCTGCTCCGCTTAAAGCCGCGGCGCTCCCTTGCCCTCGCGAAGCGCCCGTACGGCCGCGTCCAGCTGCGTGTCATGCTCGTCTCCGCCGACCCAAGCCTGCACCGCTTCCTCCAGCTTGCGCTGGGTCGCCGGATCGGCCTGGCCGCTCTCCTTGAGGCCGCTGGCCCGCTGGAAGCCGCGTACCGCTTGGGCGGTGCCGCTGCTGTAATAGCCGTCGAGGCGTCCGGGATCGTAGCCGAGTCCCTTCAGCATCACCTGCAGGCTCTTGGCGTCGTCGCTGATCGCATCGGAAGGAATCGTGCCCGTCTTGGCCAGCCGCGTCGCGGCGTACAGCGCGGGAGGGCGGACCGCTACGTCCGGCTTGATGCCGCGCTTGTGGATCCAGCCGCCGCCCGGCGTCAGCCACTTGGCGATCGTCATCTTGACGAGCCCGCCTTCGAGATGGCGGTCATAGCTGACCTGCACGGTCCCTTTGCCGAACGAAGTCTCGCCGACGAGCACCGCGCCAGCAGATTCCTGAAGCGCTCCGGCAAGGATTTCCGAGGCGCTGGCGCTGCCTTTGTTCATCAGTACCGCGACCGGATACGGCTTGCCGCCGCCCTCCGACAGCACCTGCTCCGGCTTCGCCCCGCGCTGCGCGATCTGCAGGATCGGCCGCCCCTTCGGCACGAACGGCTGCGCGATCCGCTCCACGACCGGCAGGATGCCGCCCGGGTTGTTGCGCACGTCGATGACGAGGCCTCGGAGCTTGCGCTTCTCCAGCTTGTCCAGCTCCTCGGCGAACCGGTCGGCCGTATTCAGGGAGAACTGCCGGATCTCGATCAATCCGATGCCGTCCGCAAGCAGCTTGCCCTCCACCGTCTCGATGTCGATCTCGGCGCGCACCAGCTTCACCCCGAACGGATTGGCCCGCCCCGCACGCAGGATGACGAGCTCGGCGGAGCTGCCCTTGGGCCCGCGAAGCTTGGCGACCGCCTCGGTGATCGGCAGCCCCGACAGGCCGACGCCGTTCACGGACAGGATGACGTCCTTCGCCTGCAGGCCCGCCTTCTCGGCCGGAGAGCCCTTGATCGGCGAGACGATGACGATTTTGCCGCTCTCGGACGTCACCTCCGCGCCGACGCCGCCGAACGCGCCTTCCACTGTCTCGGAGAACTGCTTGGCGGCTTTTGCGTCCATATAGGAGGAATAAGGATCGCCAAGCGCCTCCACCATGCCGCTCAGCGCGCCGCTGATGAGCTTGTCGCGGTCGACGGGCTCGTAATATTGCCGCTGGATCAGCTCCATGACCGCATTCAGCCGCTGCTCCTCTTCCTTCGTCAAGCCGGCGGAGGCCGCCGGTTGCGTTCGCTCCCAGCCTAGTGCCGGATGAGCCGGCCGCGCCGCCTCCGCAGGCGCTGGCTTGGCGCTTGCCGTTCCCGCCGGCAACGCTCCGCCCAGCAGCAGCGCGGCGGCCAGCGACGCCGACAGCGCCGCCTTGATCCGGCGCGGTCCGGCCGCTGCGTGTTCGTTTCGCTTCATGCTCCCTCTCCTCTCTTCGTCCGGCGCTCCTGTTCGAGGCCGAATGCGTCCGCCGCTTAGTATGCGACAGAGAGGGGAGGATTATTTGGCAAGGATGGCTGCTGCTGAGAAGCGGCTCGGCGGCTAGATGCCCGAGGCGAGCATCGCGCGGGCAAAGTCCGTGAAGTCGCTCCGATGCAGGTCGAGAATGGCGCGCACAATCTCCGGGTTGAGCTTCCGGCGACACGATCTTGTCGAGCTCGGCTACAGCGACGTCCAAGTCCATGCGCGCATCCAGGGGACCACCGTCCTTCAGAATCTTCTCTTCTCAGTCCAGCCCAGAGGAAGGCGCAAGGACACTTGCGGCCTGCTCAGCGATGCGAACATCCGACCGCCCTTATGAAAAAAACCGTCCGGGCGCTTTCGCCCGGACGGTCCTGCTGCGCGCCAAGCTGCGGGCGTCCGGCTCCCCGCCGCGACGCTTCAGTTGGCCTTGCCTTTGAAATAAGGAAGCGGGTTGACCGGCTCGCCGTTCTTGCGCACCTCGAAGTGCAGGTGGTTGCCGGTCGAGTTGCCGGTCGAGCCGACCTCGCCGATGTGGTCGCCGCGCTTGACGGTCTGGCCCTTCTCCACGAGAATGCCGCCGTCGCGGATATGGCCGTAGATCGTCCACAAGCCGCCTCCGTGGTCGATGACGATGCAGTTGCCGTAGCCGCTCCACCACTGGGCGACGAGCACGACGCCGCCTTCCGCGGCGTAGATGTTCGTGCCTGCCGGAGCCGCCATGTCGGCACCGGCGTGGAGCTTGCGCTGGCCGCTGATCGGGTGGATGCGGTAGCCGTAGTTCGAGCTCAGCCGGTACGAGGCCTTGATCGGCGCCGCGAGCATCCCTCCGCTATAGGTCGTCTTCAGCGCGTTCTTTTTCTTGATGAGCGCGGATTCCTTGGCGGCCAGCTCCAGCAGCAGCTTCTCCTGCTCCTCGCTGATGTCGCCGAGCTCGCCGAGCTTGGTGTTGTAGGAGGAAATCAGCTGCGTCTTCTGCGCTTCCTTGTCGGCCAGCACACCTTGATATTCGGCCACTTTGGCGTACAGCATCTTCACCTCGGCGAGCTTCTGCTCGACCTCGGCCTTTTTGGCGGCGACGAGCTGCTTGTCCTGCTTGCGGTCCTGCAGCGTCTCCTTGTCCTGGGACATGATCGTATGAAGCGAGTCGAGACGGCCGAGGAAGTCGGAGAAGCTTGTCGCGTTCAGCAGCACGTCGAGGTAGCTGACGCGCCCGTTCATGTAGGTGACGCGCATGCGCGACTGCAGCCGCTCGTCCTGCCGGGCGATCCGCTGCTCCGCCTCGTCCAGCTCGCGGGCGGTCTGCTCGAGCGCCTGCGTCGTGGTGGACACCTGCGACTGGACGGCGCTCATGCGGGAGCCGACGGTGTCGATCTCGGTCATGACCGCCTTGAGCGACTCGGCGGTATAGAACTTCTGCGTCAGCACGGTCTTGGACTGCGCATCCGCCTGCTTGCGGCCCTGCGCGGCCGCCTGCATCTGCTGGCGCACCTGCTTGAGCTCGCGGTTGATCTTCTCGGACTGCGACACCGCTCCAGCCGCTTGCGGCATGGCGGTCAGGATAAGCGCGCCGGCCAGCACGGAGCCGGCCAGCCTGCGGATCGTTCTGTTCAAGCTGCTTTCCTCCTACACTCTCAAGTATCTGCGGACGGACAAAATGCTTCCCCACACGCCGAGCAAGGTGCCGATGCCGATCGTCACCGGGACGATGATGCCGGCCGCCTCCTCCATGGAGACGAGCCGGATGCTCATCAGGCCGAGATCGAACTCGGACTGGCGGATGAGCTCGCCGTAGCCGAGCACGACGACCAAGGCGGTCAGCGTCGAGGAAAGGAAGCCGATGAGCGCCCCCTCGACGAAGAACGGCCAGCGGATGAACGCGTTGGTCGCTCCGACCAGCTTCATGATGCTGATCTCGCGCTGACGGGCGATGATCGTCGTCTTGATCGTCGTGGCGATCAGGAACATCGCCGTCACGGCCAGTCCCGCCACGAGGATGAGGCCGATGTTGCGCACCGCGTTCGTGATCTTGAACAGCGTCTCGACCGTGCCTTGGCCGTACTTGACCTGCTGGAACGCCGGCGGGTCCTGCGCGGCGCTGATCGCCTGCACCTGCGCGGCGGCGGCCGTGATCGTCTGCGGGTCGTACACCTCGATCGTGAAGCTCGCCGGGAGCGGGTTGTCCTCGCCCTGGTAATCCTCGAGCAGCTGCTTGCCGTCGTCGCCGAGCATCTCGCTCATCTCCTGCAGGTTCTGCTCCGGCGTGCGGTACTCCACGCTCTTGACCTCCGGGATGGCGCGCAGCTTGGTCTCCAGCGCGGAGGCGCTCTCCGGCGCCATGTCCAGCTGCAGGAACGCCCGGATCTCGACCTGGCTCTCCAGCTGGTCGGCGAGCTTGCTCACATTGAGCGCCAGCAGCACGAACACGCCGAGGATGAACAGGGAGATGAAGATGCTGCTGATCGACGCGAAGCTCATCCAGCCGTTGCGGAAGATGCCCCGGACGCCTTCGCGCAGGTGCCTCGCCAGCGTCCTAAGCTTCATAGCCGTATTCCCCTCTCGCCTGGTCGCGCGCGATCAGTCCGTTCTCGATGGCGATGACGCGCTTGCGCAGCGTGTTGACGATCTCGCGGTTGTGGGTGGCCATGACGATGGTCGTTCCCCGGAAATTGATCTCCTCGAGCAGGTTCATGATGCCCCAGCTCGTCTCGGGATCGAGGTTGCCGGTCGGCTCATCGGCGACGATGACGCTCGGGTTGTTGACGATCGCGCGCGCGATCGCGACGCGCTGCTGCTCGCCGCCGGACAGCTGGGCCGGCAGATGGGCGTGCTTGCCGCCGAGGCCGACGAGCTCCAGCACCTCCATCGTGCGCTTCTTCATCAGCTTGCGCGGCGCCTCGATGACCTCCATCGCGAACGCGACGTTCTCGTAGGCGGTCAGCTTGGGCAGCAGCCGGTAATCCTGGAAGATGACGCCGATGTTGCGCCGCACGTACGGAATCTTGCGCGGCTTGAGCTTGCCTATATTGAAGCCGTTCACGAACAGCTGCCCCTTGGTCGGGAACTCCTCGCGGTAGATCAGCTTCATGAACGTGGACTTGCCGGCGCCGGACGGCCCGACGATGTACACGAATTCATTGCGGTCGATGACCACGGATATGCCCTTCAGCGCGTGAGCGCCGTTGGGGTAGGTCTTCCAGATGTCCATCATTTCAATCACGGGTATCGCTCACATCCTGTCTTTTTTCCGCTTATGACTGTTCGACAGAAAAACCGGATTTCCTTTCCAGAAAGCCGCATTTCCCTTCATTTTCACAATTCTCATCGTTCGCCGCCTGCAAGCGGGCGCATTCGACATCGCCGCTTGCGGGAAGGCTGTCGAACGCTCCGGACCGGAGCGTTTCAAGCCTCCTTATTTACATCGGCTGACGGCTCTCGCTTTGTAGTTAAATGTCGAAAAAAAAGAAGCCGGACGGCGAAAGCAGTCCGGCTTCGGTGGGGCAGGCGGGATGCAGCGCTGGCGCTGGCAGCAGCGACGGAGGCGCGGCGGATGAGGCGCGGCAGGCGGGATGCGTCTGGCGACGGAGGCGCGGCAGGCGGGATGCCTGGCGCTGGCGGCGGCCTCGCTGCGGAGACGCTGGCGGCGGGATGTGGCGAGCGGGGATGCGCCTTTTGCACGACACGCATGAAGCTCCTCGCGGTGAGGCTCCAAGCCGGGGCACAGGAGGCTCGATGCTCCTGACGCATGGCAGCGAGCTCGCGGCTGGGGTGCTGACAGCAGCCAGACATCGGGCCAGCGCCGTATGAAACGGGCTAACGACGCCTCAAACGGTTAGAGCTCCGTTTCTCGTTCTTTTGGGGCCTTAACGACGTTTTGAATCGTTAAACGGTTGAAACGCGGCAATTATGCTAGATTTAGAGCGTTTCGTTCCATCTAGCGATTTCACGCGTCGTTACGTTTTGAGCAGGCATATGAAAGCCGTTCTAAGCGTCTGGCACGTCGTTAGCGCTCGGCTTTGGCTACTCTTGGAGCGGGAGCTTGATTCGGTACTCGCCTGTGATATACGTTGGATAGTTAACCAGCTCCAACGTCAGCGGCTGCTTGTAATCGTCGGGAGCAAACGTATAGCCGAGCTGCTGCATCCCGTCCTGATCGCTGGTCCCGCTGCTTCCTTGCTTGAAGCTTAGGAACCTCTTTCCAACAGCATCGGTAAAATCGCTGCCTAGCACCGAGTAAGAGTTCAACTGCGATTCCTCCTGGTCGACACGCAGCTCGAAGTCTAGCTGCATCCCGCTTTCATCCACACGGCTGGATACGAGCGAGAGGCGGTCATCGGGAGCTTCGAGCAGCTCGCCTTTCTCCGCGTCGATGATGATGCGGCTCTTGTCCTTAGGCAGGGCGCGGAACGTCTTGCCGCTCAAGTAGAGCGACTTGGGCTGGCGGAAATAAGGACTTTGGAACTCGAACCTCACGTGGTTCTCTTCCGAGCTGCCCGCTGAATAGGAGACTCTTTCCCACTCTATACCGGAGTCGTCCGTCAGCTTCATGTCCACCGGTCCGAACAGCTTCAACGCGTTGTCTGGATCGTATTCCGCCTCGATGGCGACGCTCAGCGGCGAAATGCGCATGCTCTTGAAATGCAGCTGCTGGCCTTCGACCGAGATCATCTGCTCCAACGGCAGCGTGCGCGATTTGCCTGCGAACAGCTTGCGGTCCACCTGGAACTGGAAGCGATATGCAGAAGCTTGCGCATTCATCCTTAATTCTACCCATTCCGGCAGGGGGACCTCCGGTTTCAGGACAAGCTCCACTCTGTTCGTCCACACCCTTTCTGTCGAACTGTCGCTGGAACTTGTCACGGATTGCAGAATTTCCTTCCCCTCTCGGTCAAAAGCCTGTATACCAAGCATTTCCTCTCCATTCTGCTGCCTCATTGAAAGGAGTCTGTCCGCGTTCTTCCCTTTCGTCAGCTCCACTGTATACACGATCATCATCCGGTAGTCGTCGGCGACCAGCCCTTCCAGCGTCACCTTGACGCCATCGCGCTCCTGAGTCAAATGAAGCGGCTGCAGGTAGCCTTCGTCGAGAGCGTCCTGCACCGTCCGGTTCATGCTGTACTCCTCGCGGATCGCGTCCACGATTGCCGACATGCCGGGCAGCTGCCTCACCGCGGAGGCGAAGGCCGGCGAGACGCGGATGGACGTGAGTCCGACAGCCAGCACGAGCGCCAGCGACAGCACCGCGGAGCCAAGGCGCTGCCAGCGGCGGCGGCGTCTGCGCTGCCGGGCCTGCGCCATGCCAGCGAATATCGCGCCATCCGCCCGCTCCAGCTGCTCCGCAGACGGAGGGCACCCGCCCAGCTCCGCAAGCTCTTGCTCCAGCTCTTGCTCCAGCTCTTGCTCCAGCTTTTTCTCCTGATGCTCCGCCTGGTTCGACTCCGCCCCTTCCGCCGCCTTCAACTTCGCTCGATCCTTCCGCTGCTCCTCCTGCCCATCCTCCGTCACCGGCTCCAGCCTTTCTTCATGCCGCTCATCCATGCTCCGTCCCCTCCATCCCGGCGCGCTCCCGGCGCAGCTGCCGCAGCGCGCGGTTCAGCCACGTCTTGATCGTCCCTTCCGGCTTCTCCAACGTCCGCGCGATGTCCGAGACCGTCATGTCCTCCGCATACTTCAGCAGCACGAGCTGGCGCAGCTTGGGCTCGAGGGCGGCCACTGCCTCTTCCAGCTCCAGCCGCGCGCCCGGATGCTCTCCGCTCGCGGCGCTCTCTGGCAGGACGGCCATCGGCTGCTGCCGCTTGCGCCGCCTGCGCTCGTCGGCGCAGACGCTCAGCAGGATGCGGATGAGCCAGGTGCGGACATGCTCCGGCTGCCGCAGCCTCCCGAGAGCCGCATAGGCGCGGCAGGTCGCCTCCTGCAGGGATTCAAGCGCCGCTTCCTCATCGCGGAGATAGGCGAGGGCGATGCGCAGCAGCTGCTCCTTGGCCCCGACCATCAGCTCCAGAAAGGCTTCGTCGTCGCCCTTCTGCGCCCGACGGACGAGCTCTGCCGTTTTTGAGGTCCGTTCTTCCATGCGCTCCGGCATCCGTTCGCCGTCCTTTCTCGTTTGCCTTCGCTATTAGACGGGGAGAGAGGGGGTTCGGTTTTGCCCTCCATGGAAAAAGCTTAAAAACCTTGAACAGCACGGGCTGTCTAAACCTGGACCGGTTTCAATCACAAAAAAGAAGCCTGTCTCCTTGGACGGGCTTCTCAGTATGCGTTCCTTATGCGTTCCTTCCCTATTCCGCTACCCGTCCGCTCGCGGAAGCTCCAGCCGCTTGAGCGGCTCGGTCGCCGGTCCCTCCAGCACCTCGCCGGTGTAGCCGAAGCGCGAGCCGTGGCACGGGCAGTCCCAGCTGAGGTCGCCCGCGTTCCACTTGCACTCGCAGCCCATGTGCGTGCAGGTCGTGTCGACCAGATGCAGCGTCCCGTCCGGCGCGCGGTAACCGCCGGCGCGCTTGCCGGCGACCTTGACGACGCCGCCCTGTCCGGCCGCGAGCGTCTCCGGCGAATCCGTCGGCGAGTCCAGCTTGCCGGAGATGAACTCCCCGGCGACGTTCAGGTTCTCGCGGACGAAGTTCAGGATCGACGGGTCGGCGTGGAAGCGCGACGGCTTGAACAGCTCCAGATGCATGCTCTGCCCCGTGCTCACCAGCTCGGAGAACGTCAGCGCCGCGAGCGTGCCGGTCGTCATCCCCCACTTGTTGAAGCCGGTCGCGATGAGCATGTTGGGATGCTTGTCCCGGATCGGGCCGATGTACGGCATCTCGTCGAGCGTCGTCAGGTCCTGCGCCGACCAGCGGTACGGGATGCTGCGGACGCCAAGCAGAGAATCGGCGTATTGCTCCAGCGCCTCGTAATGCTCGATCATCGGCGGCCCCTGGCCGGTCTTATGGCTGTCGCCTCCGACGAGCACGACCGGACGTCCGTCCAGCTCGGCCGCGCGCAGCGAGCGCACCGTCTGGCCGACGGACAGGTACATGCCGCCGGGGAACGGCTTGTCCGTCTCCACCGCGAGCACGTACGAGCGCATGGCGTGCAGCCGCGAGAAGAACAGTCCGCCGCCGTCCGTGAACGGGAAGTGCGAGGCGGACAGCGCCCAGCTGCAGTCGACGGTGCCGCCGGCGGCCGTGTGCAGCTTGAGCCGCCCGTCCTTCTTGCCCTCCTCAACCTTCTCCGTCACGGTCGTGTATTCATGGACGACAAGGCCTTGCTTGAGCGCCTCCTGCAGCAGCGCTTGCAGATACTGCAGCGGATGGAAGCGCGCCTGGCCCGGCAGCTTAATCGCGCCGAGCTCCGACAGCCCCTCGAGCGGCAGCTTGTCCACCCATTCGCCGGGCAGGCCGATCTGGCCGTACGCTTTCCATTCCTTGCGGAGCGTCTCGAGATCGGCCTCGTTGTCCGCGTACAAGTAGGCGTCCTCCGTCTTCAGCCCGCACTCGATGCCGAGCTCGGCGACGGTCTGCACGATCCACTTGAGCGCTTCGTCGTTGGCGTCGAAATACTGCTTGGCCTGCTCTTTGTCGAGATGGTTCAGCAGCTTGTCGTAAATGGCCCCGTGCTGGGCGGTGATCTTGGCCGTCGTGTGGCCCGTCGTGCCGTCAAGCAGCAGCCCGGCCTCCAGCAGGACGACCTTGAAGCCTTGCTGGGTCAGCAGATAAGCGCTCGTGATGCCGGCGATGCCTCCGCCGACGATCACGACGTCAGCCCGGACGGTGCCTCGGAGCGGCTCGAACGACGGCAGCTCCGATGTCGCCCGCCAGAGCGACTCCGGGAGCTTGGGCAAGCGGGAAGGCTTGCCGGATGGCGAGGATGAGGGTTCCATGCGATGCCTCCTGATTTGGATTTCCTCTCCTCTGTATGCCCATCTCCGTCCCAGCCGAAACCGGCTAGTCGTTCAAGCCCTTCCCCTCCAGAATCGGCTGCATCCACTTCTCGATCCTCGCTACCCGGGTCTTGGCTTGCTTGGGCTGGGAAAAATGAAGCAGATACGCTCTGCGCCGGCCCGGCGTCAGCGCCTCGAACGCGGTCTTGAAGTCCGGATTCTCGGCGAACCGCGCTTCCAGCTCCTCCGGCATCGGGAACGCTTCCGTCTCCTTCAGCTCCACCTTCAGCCCCGACTCCTCGTTCCGGACGGCCTCGAGGACATACGCCTTCACGACGTCCCTCATCTCCCCGATCTGGCGGGCGCTCGTGAAGCGGAGCTGGCGCGCCGCCTGCACGTTCTCCGTCTGCTGGACGAGGATGCCTTGCGGGTCCTTCAGCAGAGCGCCCTTGTGGAACAGCAGCGCGCAGTAGTCCTTGAAGCCGTGGATGAGCACGACGTTCGCCTCGCCCCTCGTGTAGCACGGATGCATCCATTTGAACTCCTCGGCCAGGCCGCATTCGAGCACGATCTGCCTCAGCAGCTCGTACTCCTCCTTCCATTTCTTCGCCTTGCTCATGAAAAGATCGACCCGCACGTTCGTCGCATTCGTTGTCATGCCGAACCCCCCTCTTCCTTCGGTTCCGTAATCGGCCAATCAAGCGGCATGCCGGCTAGGCGACGACCTTCTCCAGCTCGGCCAGCCATTTCGCCCAGCCGTAGCGCGCGCCTTCGACGGCCTGATGCCTCGAGATCCCGGTCTGCTCCAGATGGAGGTTGACCTTGCCGTCGCCGAGGTCATGCAGCGTCCAGACGACCGTATGCTCCTCCGCTCCGCTGGCCCACGTATACGACAGCTTCGTCGGCTCCTCCACGACCAGAACTTCGCCGGATATGATGCCGTCCCACCACTGGCTCGGCGCCGTGCGGAACTGGAAGCGGCGGCCGACGACCGCCTCGAAGTCGTTGTCCATCGGCTCGCCGGTGTGGATGTTGGCCACCCACTTGGCGAGCTTCCTGGAATCGGTCAAGGCGGACCAAAGCTTCTGGATCGTCGTCGAAAACGGGAAATCCATGGACAAAGTCAGGCTCATTGTTCTTCCTCCTCGAGTAAAAGCTGATTCAAACGCGCCATGTTGGCGCTCCAGAACGTGCTGGTATAGGCCGCCCAGTCCTGGACTTCCCGGAGCGGAGCGGCATTCAGCCTGAACCGCGTCTCCCGGCCGACCTTGCGGTCCACGACCAGCCCGGCCTCCTTGAGGATGGCCAGATGCTTGGATACCGCCGTCCGCCCCATGGCGAACGGCGCGGTCAATTCGTGAAGCGGAATCTCCTCTTTTGCGGCCAGCATCTGGATCAGCCGGCGCCGGGTCGGATCTGCAATGGCTTCGAACACATCCCGCTGCGGGCCGTTCGCGCTCATGAAACCCTCTCCCCTGTCTTGTGCTTGGTTCGATGATGTCCTGCTGCCGCGCACGGCGGCGAGCCTCCGGCTTAAAGCTTGCGGCTGCGCGGACGCAGCGCCCAGGAGGCGACGACGAGGACGGCGTAAGCGAGCGAAAGGATCAGCGCACAGCAAGGGAAGGCAAGCTCGCTGCCGTGCCGGTCTGCATGCTCCTCTCATTTCCTCCTCATCGTTTCTGCTTCCTTCCCTTTTCAAACGTGCCTCCTTTTAGGACACCATTTGGTGGCTCATTTAGAATACGACACCTAAAAGTGTCCTGTCAACAGCGAGAAGCCCTTTTGAGGAAAACCTAACCCATCCAACACCACGCAGCCTCGGGCGGCTGCGACGCGCACGCAGCTGCGCCTGTCGTCCTTCCTCCCGGGCTTGATGCCGCCGGGCTCAGAGGACAGCCGATCCCTCCTCCGATTGTTCCCTCGGATTGCCCATGTCGAGGATATAATCGGCAGGCCGCCGGCATAAATCTAGGAGACAGCTTGTCGGAGGGAGGACGGTCCTGTGAAACGACTTCATCTGCTGCTCATTATCGTGCTCGCCTTGACGCTGGCGGCATCGGCCATCTGGGGGATGCTCTGGATCTACGGCTCCAAGGAGAAGGTTCCCGCCGGCACGGAGGCCGCCGGCCTGCCGCTTGGAGGCTTGCCGCGCGACGAGGCGCTGCAGCTGCTGCAGACGTACCGGCAGGCGCTCGACAGCCGCGTCGTGACGCTGGCGGACGGAACCCCGTCCGCCTCTTTCGGCGCGGACAAGCCCGCCTCCGGCACGGAGGCCAGCGGCTCGAGCACCCGCTCGGCGGCGACGGACGCCGCAAGCGCGGACGAGGACGAAGCGGGAGCGCAGAGTCCGGCCGCCGGCGACGCGGGCACGGGCGGAGCCGACACCGCAAGGACGGGCACGGGCGATAGCGGCGCAGAGCGGCGCCGTGGCTGGACGCTCGCCGAGCTCGGCCTGCGCCTCGATCCGAGCGGCGCGGAAGCGGCGCTCCGGAGGCTCGGCACCGGCTCCGTATGGGAGCGGGCCAAATACCGCTGGCGCTGGGAGCGTCAGCTGCCCGCCCGCTTGCGGGACGACCGGCAGGCGTTCGACGCGGCGATTCGTTCGGAATGGGGCTTTTACGACGAGCGCAAGCCCGTGGACGCCGTGCGGACGATCACCCCCTACGACCAGGTCGTCTACACGCCCGGCCGCAGCGTCATGCATCTCGATCTGGACCGCCAGCATGCGGAGCTGCTGCGCTGGGCTTCCGCCGGCCTCGGCCCCGCCGAGCCCGGTCCGCCCCGCTCCGGCGCGCGGCTGCGCGGCCTGGACGGGCCGGCGCTGCTGCAGGAGCTCGGCCTCGAGGCGTCCCGAGAGACGCCGCTGCTGCTCCGCTCCGTCGCGCCGGCCAAGACGGTCGAGTCGCTGAAGGCGGAAGGCGTCGAGCGGCGGATCGCTTCGTTTTCGACCGATTATCGGACCAGCTCGCAGGGGCGGGCGTTCAACGTCTCGGAGACGGCGCGTACGCTCGACGGATGGGAAATGAAGCCCGGCGAGGTGTTCGACTACGGCGAGATCATTCGCATCACGGAGCGCGAGACCGGCTACCGCGAGGCTCCCGTCATCCTCAACGGGCAGTTCACGCGCGGCATCGGCGGCGGCATCTGCCAGGTGTCCAGCACGCTGTACAACGCCGCGCTGCGCGCCGGCCTGGAGATCGTCGAGCGCCGCAACCACTCCGTGCCTGTTTCCTACCTGCCCAAGGGCCAGGACGCGACGTTCGCCGAAGGCGTCATCAACTTCCGCTTCCGCAACACGACCGGCAAGCATCTCGTCATCCGCGCCTCCTCCGGCGGCGGGCAGCTGACGATCAAGCTGTTCGGCACGATGCCGCGCGAGGTGCGGTACGCCGTCGCGTCCAAGACGGTGCGCACGATGCCCGCTCCCGTGCAGCTGCGCCGCAGCGGAGGGCTGGCTCCAGGACAGCAGATCGTCCAGAAAAAAGGACGGACCGGCTACATCGTCGAGACGTACCGGATCAAATACGTGAACGGCCAGGAAGTCTCGCGCGTGCGTCTCTCCCGCGACACGTACAAGCCGCAGCCGGCTGTCATCCTCGAAGGCCCGGCCGCGGCTCCCGCACCGCCGCCCGCTCCCGAGGCGGGGCCGGAAGGCGCCCGCGAAGCCGGCCCCGCCAGCGGCGCGCCGACGCCCGGCGGCAGCTCGGCGCCTCCGCCGACGCCGGCGGAGGGCCGAGGCGCTCTGGCCGCGCCGGACGGCGGGGACAGCGGCAGCAATAGCAGGGACGATGCGGGCAGCGGCGGCCGAGACGGCGGCAGTCCCAGCGGCCTGCTCGAGGATGGCCTGCGCGTGCTGCGGCCCGAAGCGCTCTTGCCCGGGCGGACGGAGGAGCCCGTCGGCTGAGGCCCGCATGCAGGCAGGCTGCTGGCCGGCGTGCCCGGAGCCGCGCACCGATTCAAACAGCGTGCCCAGACGTCAACCAAAAAGCAGGGTCCTTTCTTGGCGGCGACGCCGCCAAGAAAGGACCCTGCTTCATGAAAAGCATGACGGAAGATCCGCCATCGCCTCGATTACATGCCGATGAACATATTCCGGCTGAATGGAGCCCAGTTCTCCCCCGTGTAGCCGCTCATGCCCTGCAAACTCACGAAGCAGGGAAGCACGGTGTACAGGATGCCGGACACCGCATTGATCCGGAAGGTCAAATAAAATCTCGTCATCGTCTGGTCCGCAAGCGTAATCATCGCCAGATCAGGGCGAATCGCGTTCTCCGGCGTCAGCGCATCCTTCATCCCGACCGACGCGATGCCGACCGGCTCCATGTTGCTGCGGATCCAGTAATTCGAGACGTTCATCGCGGAAGCCAGATCAGCCGGCTTGTCGTACGTCAGCAAGAGTTGATTCAACGCCGTCTGTCTTGCTTCTAAAAGGATGGGATGGGGCATCGTTTGGCGCTCCGTCATCATGTTAACCTCCATCTATGAATCGTCTAGTCCATTGTCTCGATTCAGTATATGGGGTCCGCCTGATTCCGTTCTTGCCCATGGCGAAACGATTATTCGATCCGCCTCGCCGCGCCCCGTCGTCGCGGCATCCCTATCCCGCCAGCGCCGTGGACGAGGACTCCCCGGCCGGCAGCGCTGCCGCCGGCGCACTTCCCCCGTCCGGCGCCGGCACCGGCGCGGGACGGCCGAACAGATAGCCCTGGAACAGCTCGTAGCCGCGCTCTCTCAGCCAGTCGTAATCCGCCTGCTCCTCGATGCCCTCCGCCAGCGGCACCGCTCCGATCTCGCGCGCGAGCCGCAGGAAGCGCAGCGCCGCCTCCTGCTTGTCCGCGCGCGCCGCCACGCCATGCGCCCATCCGCGGTCGAGCTTCATGTAGTTCGGTGCCAGCTGCTTCAGCAGCCCCTCGTCGCTGAAGCCCGCGCCCGTGTCGTCAAGAGCGGTCCGGAAGCCGCGCTCGCGGTAATAAGCGAGGATGGACTTCAGATGCTCCGGGTCGTCGACCCGCTCGGTCTCCACGACCTCGAAGACGAGCAGCGACGGATCGGCTCCGAGCCGCTCGGCGAGCTGCATCGTCGAGCGCAGGCAAAATTCCGGCGAATAGATCGAGGTCGGCAGGAAGTTGATGAACGCCCTCGTGCCGAGCACGGCCGCGCGCCGGACGGCCGCCATGCGGCAGGCGCGGTCGAGCGCGTACAGCCTCCCCCGAAGCCGTGCGGCGGCGAACGCCTCCCCGGGCAGCACGAGCGTGCCGTCCGTCCGACGGAACCGCGCGAGCAGCTCGTAGCCGTACCGCTCGCCCTCGGCGGTGACGATCGGCTGCGCGTAAGGCTCGATCGATCCGCTGCGGATGATGCCGTCGATCCACTCCGCATCCGCGATGGTCCCCGCTTCCTCCAGCGAGAGCCACGGCCCGCTGCCGATCCGGACCCGCACCTGCCCCGCCTCCAGGTGATGAGCGGCAAAATCGGCCAGCTCCGCGAGGCCCGCCTCCGTCATCCAGAAGGCATCCGCATCCGTCTTCAGGAGCTGCCCCAGGCGCGCCAATCCGTCCTCCAGCATGGCCTTGAGCTTTCGGCTGCCCGCCTCATCCCCGTCCGGCCCGCAGGCCAGGCGCCCCTCGATCGTCAGCTCGTCCATCGAGCAGTTCCCGCATGTCATGTTCGTTTGGCCCCATTTCTTGTTTCCACTGCCTGTTCGAGGGTGATTTAACCCGTTCTAGGTCCTTTGAAACATGGAAATAGAGAGGATTCAAGGTAAAAAGACCTACTTCTTTTGCCGTTATAGAGAGAGAGAAGCAACTGAAGGAGATTATTGCCATGAACCATGCCCACTCGCTCGCCGGCTCCTACAATATCATTCTGGTCGTCCTATCCTTGGCCATTCCGATCCTGGCTTCCTATGCAACGCTCGATCTCGGCATCCATATCAACAAGTCGAGAGGCCGAGCCCGCAACGTCTGGACGGCTTGCGGCGCGATCTCGATGGGCATGGGCATCTGGTCGATGCACTTCATCGCCATGCTCGCGATGCATCTCTCGATCCCGGTCACCTACAATCCGCTGATCGTGCTCGTCTCCATCATCCCCGCGCTGCTGGCGAGCTTCCTCGCGCTGCGCCTCATCAGCCGGCCGACGATGCGCCTGGCCCGCGCGCTGCTGAGCGCGCTGCTCATGGCCGCCGGCATCGTCTCGATGCACTACGTCGGCATGGCGGCGATGCAGATGAACGCCTTCGTCCGCTACGACCCGCTGCTGTGGAGCTTGTCGGCCGCGATCGCCTTCGTCGCCTCGCTGACCGCCCTCTATCTGATGTACTTCGTCAAAAAGAAAGGCGACCAGCCCCGAATCTGGCGCCGCAAGGCGCTGGCCGCCGTCGTGATGGGCATAGCCGTCTCCGCGATGCACTATACCGGGATGGCGGGCGCCACGTTCCTTCCGAACGGAGGCACGGCCGCCTCCTCGGACCTGACCTCGCTGAACAACAGCCTGCTCGCCTATGCGATCGGCATCGGCATGCTCATCATCCTCGCGATGGTGTTCACGAGCACGTACGTGAACCGCCGGTTCGAGTCGCAGTCGCTGGAGTCCGAGCGCAAGTTCCGTTCCGTCATCGAGTCGGCGAGCGATGCCATCATCCTCGCCGACAGCCGCACGATCATCCAGTCGTGGAACCGCGGTGCGCAGCTCATGTTCGGCTACACCGACAAGGAAGCGATCGGCCAGCCGCTCGACATGACGATCCCGGACCGCTTCAAGCAGGCCCATGCCGACGGGCTGCGTCCTTACCTGATGCTGGAGCCGGACGATGCTCCCGGCGGGGGACGCACGCTGGAGCTGTACGGACTGCGCAAGGACGGCACCGAGTTCCCGATCGAGCTGTCGCTCGCCGTCTGGGAGGAGGAAGGGCAGCCTTTTCTCAGCAGCATCATCCGCGACATCACCGAACGCAAAAAAGCCGAGCACAAGATCAACCAGATGGTCTATCTCGATCCGCTGACCGGCCTGCCCAACCGCCACCTGCTGAACGACCGGCTCAAGGAAGCGCTCGATCAGGCGGATGAGTCCGGCCTGATGATCGGCGTCATGTTCCTCGATCTGGACCGCTTCAAGTACATTAACGATACGCTCGGCCATACGATGGGCGACCTGCTGCTCGTGGAGGTGTCGATCCGGCTGCGCGAATGCGTGGACCGTCAGGATACCGTCTCCCGCCAGGGCGGCGACGAGTTCATCGTCCTGCTGCCGGGCACCTCCTACGAGGACATGACGCGCAAGGCGCAGCGGATCCTGACGACGTTCAGCCAGTCGATCCTCGTGGGGGGCCAGGAGATGTACGTGACGCCGTCGATCGGCATGAGCCTGTACCCGGCGGACGGCAACAACCGCGACACGCTCATCAAGAACGCCGACACCGCCATGTACCGCGTCAAGGAGCAGGGCAAGAACAACTTCCAGTTCTACACGCCGGAGATGAACGAGGTCGTCAGCCGCCGCATGAATCTGGAGATCGGCCTGCGCAAAGGAATCCAAAAGAACGAGTTCACCGTGCACTACCAGCCGCAGGTGGACATCCCGACCGGCACCGTCGTCGGCGTCGAGGCGCTCATCCGCTGGCAGCATCCGAAGCTCGGCCTCATTTCGCCCGCGGAGTTCATCCCGCTGGCCGAGGAGACCGGCCTCATCATCCCGATCGGCGAGTGGGTGCTGCGCGAGGCCTGCCGCCAGAACAAAGCCTGGCAGGATGCCGGGCTGCCGCCGCTGCGCATCGCGGTCAACATCTCCTCCCGCCAGTTCCAGCAAAGCGGCTTCGCGGAGGTCGTCAGCCGCGCGCTCAAGGAGACCGGACTGGAGTCAAAATACCTGGAGCTGGAGCTGACCGAGAGCATCGTGCAGAACTCCGCCCATGCCATCTCCATCATGCATGAGCTCAAGGGGATGGGCATCTTCCTGTCGATCGACGATTTCGGCACCGGCTACTCCTCGCTGAGCTACCTGAAGCTGTTCCCGATCGACAGCCTCAAGATCGACCAGAGCTTCACGCGCAACCTGCTGCAGGACAGCAAGGACGAGGCGCTGGTGCATACGATCATCAACATGGCGCACAACCTCGGCCTCAAGGTCATCGCCGAAGGCGTCGAGACCGGCGAGCAGCTGCAGTATCTGCTGCTGCGCCACTGCCACGAGGCGCAGGGCTACTTCTTCAGCAAGCCCGTGCCGCCCGCCCGCATCTCGGAGCTGCTCGGCGAGCAGATCGCCTGAGGATAAGCATTGCCGCAAGCGAGCCTGCTTTATGTTCCTTGATGGTATGATATCCTTGTGCTATGCTTATAAATAAAAAGAGGCCCCGGTGTTGCTGCACCGTGACCTCCGGGAAATGGTTTCCGCTTCAAGAGCGGCGGCTTCCTGCCCGTTCATGGTTTGACCGCCAAAGAGACCGCCAATCCTTGTGAGCAGCGCCAGCAGCAGGAACATCCCCGACATGAACATCAGAGTAAGAACCTGATACACTTCCACGGGCAACACCTCCCTTCTCGGGAGGGCTGCCAACCGCCCTTAAAGCCTATTTACATTTCCTGGTTCAACTATAACAAATCCAGCTCGTTTATAGAAGCGTCATCCTGTTATATTCATGGCATTCTCCTTCACCCGCACGACCGCTTCCACCAGCCTGCGCTGCCTGTCCCCGTCGAACAGCTTTACGAAGCTTTGCGGCTTGTCGAACGGGGGTTTCGCCAATTCGGACACGCTGTCGATATAGCCGTTCTGCACGACGTAGTCCACAATCTTCTTCACGAAAGCGATCTGTCCCGGACTCAGCGATTGGTCGTTGATGAACTCCGCGAACGCCTTGTTCGCAGCTTCGAATTCCAGCTTGGCGATCTTGCGCACCAGCAAGCCGAACGGCGTGTCCTGGAAGGCACGCTGATAATCTTCGGCCGTTCCCAGCTCTCCGGTCAGAATCTGCCGCAAGCTCTCGTAGTCCTTCAGAGCAATCGGAATGTTGTTCCGAAGCTTATGGATGGCCAACGTGTCGCGATTCTTCTCGATGTACCGATTCACCTTCAGCTTGTAATCCTCGAAGTCGTACGCCGCCTCGTACATCGGCCTGCCTTCATGTACGGCGAGGATTTCATCCTTTAAATTGGTATAGACCGTATTTCGTCCGTTGTCCTCCTCATAGGTGAGCTTGATCAGCTCCCGCAGCTCCACACGCACCTTCTCGAAGTCCAGCAGATGTGGAGCCTCCCAGAACTCGTCCGCCTGCACGGTACGGATCAGGTCCAGCTTAGCCTTGATTTGAGGAAGCGTCGCATGCTTCAGCAGCTTGCCGGCGATGCCCGTCAGTTCCTTCTTCGCCGTCTTGAACAGCGGCGAGCTCTCCAAGCAAGCGATCATCAGCCCGTACATGAGGCTGTCGAACCGCTTGGCGAGCTCATCTCCGTCATCCATGAACACGAGCGGAGCCAGGAACTTGACGAGGTTGTGCTTGTCGGCATCCGAAAGGCAGAGCCAAGCCGCCTCCTGCTGGAACTTCTCCACGTGCTGCAGCTGCATCCGCACCGAGATCAGACCCGGGTTCAGCTGCTGGATCTGTTTTGTCAGCGTTCCTGCCAGCGATGTGCGCATCTCCTGAATGCCATCCTCCGCGAACTCCGCCTGCTGCATGGCATGCACCAGCCTCACCCGCTTGGCGAAGATCGATTCCGACAGGCCGGGAGAATCGCTGCTTTCGAGCCCTTCCTTGTTTTGACGGAAAAACTCGAAGTTGCCCAGATAATCAAAAATGACGAATCCGGTCTTGTGCTCGTCCTGCCCAAACAAGTGAGGCCGCAGCCGCGTCCCCCGGCCGATCATCTGCCAGAACTTCGTCTTGGATCGGACCCGCTTGAAGAAAACGAGGTTGACGATCTCCGGCACGTCGATGCCCGTATCCAGCATGTCCACCGATACGGCGATGTGAGGCTCCTTGCTCGGCACCTTGAAATCCTGGATCAGCGACTGGGCGTAGCTGTCCTCCGAGAGGATCCGCTTTGCGAAGCTGCCGTTGTACTGCGGATACAGCTTGTCGAACCGTTCGACGATATACTGGGCATGCTTCTTGTTCTGAGCGAAGACGATCGTCTTGCCAAGCCGGTCCCCTCCTGCCACCTTGATGCCCTTCGTCATCAGGTCCTGAAGGACAAGATCCACCGTCTGCTGGTTGAAGATATACGCGTTGACCGCAGGAGCGGGCACCGACTCCGGCATCTCCCCGTCTTCGTCCGTGAAGTCCTCTTCGTACCGCCGCCTGTCCTCCGGCGATAGCTCGTCGTAGGCGATGCCCTGCTCCAGCATTTTGGTCGCCGTCTCGATATTATGATAAGGAACGAGCACATGATCCGTCTCTACCGCCGTCTCATAGGCATAGGCATACGTCGGCACGCCGCTTTCCATCTCGAAGAAATCATACGTATTCCGGTCCACTTCCGTCTTCGGCGTAGCCGTGAGGCCTACGACAATGGCATCGAAGTACTCGAAGATCGCGCGGTACTTCCTGAAGATGCTGCGGTGCGCTTCATCTACGAGGATCAGATCGAAATGCGCCGGCGTGAAAAGCCGTCCCCCCTCCTCGTTGCGGACTTGGTCGATCGCGTTCAGCATGGTCGGGTACGTGGAGAATACGATGCGCGCCGACTTGTCTTCCTTGCTGCTCAGCAGATTGCAGAGGGACATGTCCGGGAGGTAGGTCTTGAAGTCGTCCTTGGCCTGGGTCACGAGCGCGGTACGGTCAGCCAGGAACAGCGTGTTCGTCACCGCGCCGCCCCGGGAGAGCACATCCGTCAGGCTGGCGGCGGTTCTCGTCTTGCCGGTCCCGGTCGCCATCACCAGCAGGGAGCGACGATGGCCGGTACCGATCTCCTCGCAGACCGCGCGGATCGCCGCCATCTGGTAGTAGCGGTCCGTGATCTTCTCGTCGATCGCCACGTCGAGCAGCGGCTTCCGTTCGAAGCGGCGGTTGTTCAGCTTTTCCAGGTCGCCCTTGGAAAAGATTCCGCTTACCTTGCGCTGCGGCGAAGACAGATCGTCCCACAGGTTGAACTCGAAGCCGTTCGTCGTGAACATCATCGGGCGCTGCCCGGTCATGCGCTCGAGGCAGTCCGCGTACAGCTTCGCCTGGTGAGTGCCGAGCTTCGGGTCCTTGGAGGTGCGCTTCGCCTCGATGATGGCCAGCGGCAGCCCGTCGCGTCCATACAGCACGTAGTCCGCATACCCCTTCTCTTCGGGATTGGGCATGCCGATGAGCGGCACTTCTTCCTTGACGTCGTCACCGAACGTCCAGCCGAGCAGCTTGAGATCGACGTCGATGTATTTCTTGCGCGTCTGGAACTCGGTGATGTCCTCCGCGACGAACTGCCGCATCTCCTGATGGATGCCCCTGTTCGCCGTCAGCTGCGGACTCATAGCGGCGATCTGGGCTCGCAGCGCCTCGATCTCAGCCTCCTTCTGCTCGAGGAGACTAGCTGTTTTCTTGATCTCCGCCTCATCCAGCGCTACCTGAGCTTCCGGGATGAGGGACTCGTCGAAGCGCCGCTCCTCGTAGTCGGTGCCGTAGCAATAATCCAGCCACTGGATGAATTCGAACAATCCGGATAGCGAAAGAACCGCATCGCTGCGGCTTATCGCTTTGTCGGTATGAACAGCCAGGTTGCCCAGCTTGACGATATAGGGCAGCTTGCCCCAGGTCTGGTTTTCCATGGCGAAGCGGAACGTCGGTTCATGGATCAGGGCCTGCAAGTTGTCCTTGTACGGCATCGTAATCGTCGTGTCTGCCGAGTACACCCACTTCACGGCAAGCTCGAGCGCCTTGCGGCTGCCGATTGCCGCCATTGCAGGAGAAGTTGCCATCACTCGTTCCGATTCACTACATGCGGTAGCGAATAGAATGAAATTCGGTTGCCCTTTTAAAAACCCAAAGTTTTCAGACATAGCATTCACCTCAAATTTCTTGCAAACTTTGCAAATAGAAAAAGAAATTTTGGGTAACAGGATAATTGTTGTCGAATATATATTGTTTATTATCTTGCTTATCCTTAATAAACATAATTTGCTTATCTCGAGAGACATTTTCACTCAAGCTATCTCTATGAAGACAAATAAATAGATCAATTTGCTTTTCTTCTTTTAATTTCTTTTGAGAATATGATTTAATATCTCTCGAATAATTGAACCCAAATTCTGAAAATAAGGTTTTCTTAGCAACTCGAGTTTTAAATGCAAACAATGCTAACTGTATGTGTTTTGTTCCATCTTGCTCTTTAAAGTAATGATTTTTCTTGTTCGTTATCGTAATATCATTCAAGGTCATATTACCTTTCACTTCAATTATCATTAAACAATCAAGAGGATTGACCAGATAAAGTTCACCTTCAAATTTCCTCTTATACATGTTTTTCCTGCAAACTAAGATGTCACATTGTGGACTTTGGTTTCCACTACATACAATGAATCCACTTACAAATTCAAGCATTCCAAATCTCTCTTTTAATTCATTAAGCAAGATATTCTCACCACAGCGTCCCATTTCAGGATTGTGTTTTAATCGTTCAGCAATAAAATATTTGCAAAACATAATCTGTTCCGAATACTCATCATATACTTTGGTTATATCCTCCAACACATCATCACCTATTTGAAATACCTCTCTGTCAAAGCATCAATGAGATTTTGAGTATCCCGAATAATTTTTTTCACCAAAGTTTTTTGCTCTTCAATTTTAGCGACTATTTTTGAGAAGTCATTTTGAATACGAAGTGGGGGGAGGGGAACTTCAAGCATTTTTACCAAAGATAGGTTTAAGTTTTGTTGATTTCCTCCACGACCCATCTCTCTAACTTTTTGATAGCTTATTTTTAGCGTTCTATATAGATATTCTGAATTGTACTGATTATTGGGTATTATAGCAGCACAAGCTTGATTAGTCGCAGCAGCTATATGTAGCAACCCAGCTTGACCACGCGTTTTCCCTTGACCATACATAGCAATTAGAACGCTATTTACCGGAAATACTTTGCAGTTTGTTTCATGAATAGCTATCTCAGATATATTCTCTTCTGAAGCAGTGATATATCCTTTTGATACTTCCCCTGTTTTGACCCACGGAATTTGGCCATTCCTATAATAGGTTATATATCCTCTATCAGGAGTTGCGCCAGTCTCAACTTTTGCAAACTCTCCAATTCTAGTTTTTTTCCATCCTCGCTCATTACTGATAGGATCACCAAACATCTTATAAAAAGTAGCATTAATCAGATTGTCCAACTCTTCTAGTTGCTGTTTGCGCATGGCAAGCAGTTCTGCGGCGGTGTCTAAGGTTTTGGCAATGTGTTTTTGTGTTTCGGACGGCGGAAATGGTACTACTATACTGTCTAACATTTTTCTGGTTATCTGATTAATTGTTGTAGTGGCACTGTTTCCAAGCTGGCGTCTAAAGTTTAAGGAATGAAAATAATGAACTAAATATCTATTGAAATCACTTCTGTATATCATCATAAACGCACCGAAAGTCATTTTTTCCTTAGTTTCACTTATCAGCGTTGCTTTACCGACTAATCTAGAGCTCCCATTTCGAGCACAGATTAAAATATCGTTATTTTTAATTATTAATTTCTCGCTCAGCTCTTTTTTAACTCTTAATATTTCAGTAAAATCCAATTTATTGTCTTTAATATTACCTGAACGCAATACAATGATTCCACTTTCAGACACTTCCTCCGGAGAATAAGTTAACCCTACATACCCATTCCCAATTTCACCGAGCTTTTTCTTCTCCCACTTACTCACAAAGAAGCCCCCTCAACTCTTCCTTCTTGGAAGCAATCTTCAGGTCCAGTTCGTCCAGGCGGGAAAGAATGACGGCGGGCGCGTCGTATTCTACTTTCTCATAGACGACTTCCTTGTACTTGTTGATGGACAGGTCATACCCGTTCTCCACGATGGCAGACTTGTCCACCAGGAAGCTCGCCTCGGTCGGCCGGCGATCCGTTTCGCCCGCAAGGTTATGGAAGCGAGCCAGGATGTCTGGGATGTCGTTCGCTTTAATTGGAGTCCGTTTGTCATCCAGAGAGTAGCCGTCGGCCTTCATGTCGTAGAACCAGACCTTGTCCGTCCCGCCTGCGCCTGTCTTGGTGAACACGAGCACGGCCGTGCTGACGCCCGCATACGGCTTGAACACGCCGCTCGGCATGGAGATGACGGCTTGCAGCTGATGGTTCTCGACCAGCTCTTTGCGCAGCGCCTTGTGCGCCTTGGTGGACCCGAACAGCACTCCGTCCGGCACGATGCATGCGCAGCGTCCGCCCTTGCGCAGGATGCGCAGGAACAGCGCGACGAACAGCAGTTCCGTCTTCTTGGTGTCGGTGACCGCCTTCAGGTTGTCGTGGATGCTCTCGGCATCGACCGTACCGGTGAACGGCGGATTGGCCAGCACCACATCGTAGGCCGACGCCGTATGGTTCTGTTTGGACACGCTGTCCACATATTCGATGTGAGGATGCGTGATGGAGTGCAGCATCAGGTTCATCGCGGACAGCCGCAGCATCGTCCGGTCCGTATCGAATCCCGCGAACATCCCTCCGGCGAAGTGCTCCCACTGCTCCCCGGTCATCTCCGCCTCATGCCGCTCCCGGACATACTCCGCCGATGATACGAGGAATCCGGCCGTCCCGCAAGCCGGGTCGCAGATCGTCTCGCCCGGAGCGGGCGCGGCCAGCCGCACCATCATGTCGCGGATATGCTTGGGCGTCCGGAATTGTCCGTTCTGACCCGCCGTGGACAGCTTGCCGAGCATGTACTCGTACAAGTCGCCCTGCATGTCCAGATCCTGAATATCATGCTCGTACAGTTCGTCGAGCCCGGTAATCATCTTCTGCAATACTTGCGGGGTCGGCACCAGGAACATGGCATCCTGCATGTACCGCGAGAAGGCGGAGGCATCTCTTCCTCCATTCATCGTCTTGATGAACGGGAATACCTTCGTCCCGACGATCTCATAGATGATGCGCGAGTCTTTCGTCTTGAATCGGCTCCAGCGCATGCTTTGTCCTTCTTCATCCTGCGGGAAGATCTTCGCCGCGGACTGGCCGCTGAGGGCCTCCAGGCTTTCATTCTCCAGTTCCTTCTCGTCGAGCGACCGGATGAACATCAGGTAGGTCAGCTGTTCGATGACGGTCAGCGGATTCGTAATGCCGCCTGCCCAGATATCGGACCAGATTTTATCGATCTTGTTGCGTACTTCTCCTGTAAGCATCTAGGGTGGCTCCATTCCATTCTAGTTCTAAGGACTTATTCTACAGGAACCGACATGGTTCCTGTGTGCTCCGACCCCCATTATACAACGAAAACCATCCGCCAGAATGTGGCGAGCGCATGTTCGCTTGTCCATCGCGGCCTCCCGCGCAGCAGCAGCTCCGCTCAACGCCACCGCAGGAAGAACTCCGCCGCCGCGAGAGCCGCCAGATGGGCCGGGTAGAACGCCCGCCACAGCCAGCGCGGGACGCGAAGCCGGTTCAGCTCGGCGCGCAGCTCCGATCCGTAGACGAGCAGCAGCGTCGGCACGATGCTGAACATCTGGATGCCCCAATCCGGACCGTTCAGCGCCAAGTAGAGGACGTTGAGCAGCAGATGCAGCAGCGCCGCGAGTCCTTTGTCCGAATAGCGGTAGATCAGGATGAGCAGCAGGCCGTAGGCGTTGTAGTCGAACGGCAGGTCCGTCATGAACAGCGCGGCGACGAGCGTCACCGGCACGATGGCCAGCCAGGCGACGGCCCGCGGCAGGCGGGAGGCGAGCAGCCCGTCGATCGCGAGCAGCACGAGCGCCGAGGCGAGCAGCGTGAAGATGACGTTGTAGTGGGTCGTATCGAACGCGAGCATGTACGGCACTTGGGCGATCGCCGCGAGCACCGCCAGGCGCAGCAGATACTTCGGCCGGGACGAGGTCATCCGGTACCCGACCGTAATGAAGTAGGCATAGATCGGAAAGGCGATCCGCCCGACGATCCTCCAGCCCGGCGAGTCCGGGAAGAAGATCAGCCCGACATGGTCGATCAGCATCGTCACGATGGCCAGCAGCTGCAAGAACGGCACCTCCTTTTGGGTCTAGTCTACGATAAGACGGTCAAGCGAGTCCATAATCCGCGGCCGATCTCCGGCGCGCTTCAATGACAGCGCAACAACGCGTTCCTAATTCCATGATACAACGAGGAGGAAGACAACGCGAAGGAGATCAGCCCGATGAATAGACAGGCCGACAAAAAGGCACTCGGCGCCACGAGCCGGGGAGCGCGCCGGAGCGCCGAGCCATGATGGAGCAGTATTACCTCGAGAAGATGGCGGAATTCAGGGAACAAGAGAGCCGGAAGGATCTGCAGGCGCGAGGCTGGGCGGAGCCGATGCACTCGTCGGACCATAAGTCTCGGCGGAGGCAATCTCGCCTCGGCGGCGCGTTATTGGCCCTTCTTTGCAAGTACCGGACTGGTCGCGCAAGTGATCTGCATCCTGGTCAGCCGCGATCGGATCAAGCTGCGAGCCTGAAGCACGAAGCAGACGCCAGCCCTTCATAGGTCCGGCGTCTTTTTGCATAGACTTGCTTGGCCTGCCATGCTTCGGTCTATGCCAAGCTTTGTCCACCCCCTATAATGAAGAAAGTTCCATCGAAAGATCCCGTTTAAGGAGTGTGGGTATGAATCGCATCGAATCATTCAAACGCCTGGCTAGCACGACGGCCGCGGCGGCCGTCCTGGCGGCCGGAATGCCAGTTTCTCCGGCTGCTGCTGCCCCGCCGCCTTTCCGCGACATCGCCAGCTCGTACGCCCGGGCCGAGATCGAATCGCTAGCGGCGACCGGCATCGTCTCCGGTTATGGAGACCGCATCTTCGCCCCCAGCAAGCCTGTGACGAGGGCGGAATTCGCTGCGATCCTCGCCCGCTCGGCCGGGCTAGATCCTGCTCCTGAGGCGGTCTCCTTCAAGGACATTCCTGCGGACGCTTGGTACAAGGGAAGCGTCGGCGCCCTCGTGCAGGCAGGGCTGGCCAAAGGCACTTCGCCGGCTGCCTTCTCGCCTGCGGCTGCACTCACCCGGGAAGAGATGGCCGTGCTCTTCGCCCGCGCGCTCGGACTGGAGCAGTCGCCGGCCGCCGCCTCCGATCCCGGGATTTCCGACTGGGCGGACAGCGCGGAATGGAGCCGGGCCCCCTTATCCGCGGCTTTCCGAGCCGGATTCCTGCAAGGAACGTCTTCTAATGCCGGCAAGCCGAGTTTCCGGCCTAAAGCACCCGCCGAAAGACAAGCCGTCGCACGCCTTGCGTATGAGTTCATCCATCACGGCGCCCAGTACCGGGAGAAGCTCGCAGCAGGTCCGTCGGAAGCGCCGGCCGCGCAGCCGACGGCATCGCCATCCACGGCGCCGGCCGCGACGCCTTCGCCAGCTTCAGCTACGCCCGCAGGCTCTTCGCCGACCAGCAGTCCGGACGCATCTCCCGTCCCTACCGCTACTCCGACCGCTACGCCGGATCCGCTCGACCGGCTCAATCAAGGAGGCACGGTCGAGGGCGGGCTGACTCTCTCGCAGAGCGGAACCTTCGGGCCAGCGGCGGGGCTCGCGACCGTGGACGGAACGCTTACGGTCGATCCCGGGCCCGCTGGCGAGGTGAAGCTGCGCAACATCCGCGCGGAGGAGATCATCATCGCCTCCGGAGCCTCCCGCTCCATCGAGCTGGAGGGAATCGAGTCGGCGCGACCGCTGCTCGTGCAGGCAAGCCGCCAGGCCGATCCGGTCCGTCTTGCATTCAGCGGGCGGATCGACATTCCACAAATGGTGCTCTATTCAGGAGCGATTGTCGACAACGCCTCGGAGAGCCTCGGCCCCATCTCCATTCAAGCCGTCGCTCCCTCGCAAAGCGTCTCGTTGCGGGGAACGTTTCCGAAGCCGATCGTGAACCAAGTCCACGGAGCCCGAATCGAAATCGCATCGGGAACGAAAGCGGCAGCCCTGCAGCTCGATCGTCCGGCGACGCTGCAGGTTCAAGCGGACGATCTTCCAGCCGTCAACGTCCAGTCCGCAAGCAGCCTGAACGATCTGTACTCGCTGCTCCAGGACAATGCGTTCCTGCAGAAGCTGTACGGCTACACCGGGGCTTCCTTCCGGAATTTCCAGAGAGAGTACGGCAGGCTCGAGGACAAATCCGTTTATACGGACGATCTGGCGAGCCTTGCTGCCAGCACGAACGGCTACCTGACCCTTTACTACATGTCCGGAGGCTGGCAGTACCCACATTGGGAAGAGCTGCGGGATCTCGTGCTGAACGCCATCGAGCCGGTGCTTGAAGCGAGCCGGATCGCGCAGGCGGACATCGACCGGCTTCGTCCCGGCTATGCCGACGGGGACGACGAGCGTGCCGTCCGCCATGATTTGCGCCTCGCCCAGAGCGGGTCGGGAGGCAGCTCCGTGCAGTGGAGCTCCAGCCGGCCAGACCTCGTGAGCGCGGATGGGAGCGTGAGCCGCACCGGCAAGGACGAGCTCGTCCAGCTCCGAGCCTCCGCGGCATGGAAGGGCATCGTCAAGACGCGCGAATTCACGATCAAACTCAAGGCCAAGGCTCCCGGCAACGGCCTCGCCTCTCTCCTCGTGACAGGCGAATCAATGGCCGATCCAGGCCAGGTGAGGCTGCAATCCCTTGCCGCCGCCTTCGCCTCTCCGCTGGAGCGCGTGCTGCCTGAGGCCCGGCAGCTCGTCTATGACGGGCTGGTCTACGATATCCGGCTGCTGGACGAGGCCGGCACCGAGCTCAGCGGCTGGTCGCTCCTGCCTGCCGCAGACGGCAGCTCCTCGCTCATCTTCGCTGCGGACAGAAGCGGCCTGGCTCGTACGCGCTCCGGCCCGCTCACGCTGGAGATTGCCAGACCCGGCGCGCTGCTGTCGCGGATTTCATTTGCAGCCGGCTCCGCCGTTGGGCCGCTGCGGCCGGAAGACCCCGACTCCGTCCATGCCGGGACGGACGGGCGCGACTTCCGACTGAGCTGGTCAGAGCCTAGCTCCGGCGGCATGTCGGGCCAGCTGTATCTGCTTCCCGCTGGCGAGCCGTTCGCCGATGCCGTCCAACCGATCGCCCTCATCAGTCCTTATCTCCCTGATGTCTGGAACGGCTCGCAGCCGGATGCGGACAGCAGCCAGCGCAAGCTCCGAGAGGGCAGCTACCGCTTCTACGCCCGCACGGATGCCGGACCCGGCATCTCGTATATCGAGTCAGCGATATTTGCTCCTCATGGGGAAGAGCCTAGCGCCATGCCGCAAGCGGGATCGATCCGGACGTTCCATCAGCCGGATTCCATCCTGCTGGAGGCGGTCGGCGTGCCGACAGGCGCGACCGTGCGCATCTATGACTCTCCGCTGGACGGGGGGCGGCTGCTCGGCGAAGCAGTCGCTGCCGAGGACACGATCGCGATTGGCGACGTGGAGACGGTTTCGAGTTTCCTCTACGTCACGTTCACGGAGCCGGGCAAGTCGGAAAGCTCCCGCGCCGCCGTCGCGTTGCTGCCGCTCCCGACGCCGCCGGATGCCGCTAAGCTGCGGGTGCTGAACCGTGCGGGTGGCCCCGACGCCATCCGGATCGATGAAGCGCCGCCCGGCTTGACAGTCGAAGTCTACGGTTCTCCGGGAGATGCCGTCCCGCTGGCCGAGGTGGCCTCTGCCGGCGAAGAACCCGCTCCGTTGTCGCTGCAGCTAAGCGCCGATCTAGATGCAGGGGCCAGAGCGTACGTCCGCTATCGGATCGAGAAGCCGCAGGCCGTCGCCTGGAGCGGCTTCGCCGAGCTCGTCGCCGGCCCGGGCATGACAGGCCTGACCGCATACGGGGCAGAGCCCGGCGAGACGTCGCGGCTGTTCACCGGCACTGGCCTGTATCCGCTCCATGCTCGTCTCAGCTACGACGACGGCAGCGCCGTCGATCTGTCCGGCGGAGCCGCCTGGTCCTCGTCCGACGAGCAGGTGATCGGCGTCACCGCCGAAGGCGTGCTCGTGCCGAGGGCAAGCGGCGCCGCCATCATCACGGCTTCCTACGAAGGGTATGTCGCCGAATTCCGCGCGCAGGTCGACCTCGAACGGAATCCGGCCTTGCCGCAGTCGCTCTATGCGAGCACGAGCGGACGGCTGGACAGCGACGGACGGCTGCAGGGGGTCCAGAGCGAGCAGGCGTACGAGGACCACTCCGCCTCTTCCCCGTTCCGGATGCGGGAGGCTTCCTACCTCTGCGTGGATTACCGGGATGCGGTCCTGCATGCCGACCTGTTCGGCACGACCGCGATCCGGCTGAACGGCAGCGTGCTCGAAGGGGCGTATGCCGTGTCGAGGGACTTCCGTTATCTGATCGTCTATCTGCCCGATTCGGCCGTGGCCGGCGTGCTCGAGATCAGCGGCATGCGCAGCAGCTCCGGAACGCCTCTCTCTCCTGTCGCCGTCTACCTGGCTGCCCCTTGATCGACGCCCCAGCCATTTCAAAAGGCCCGTCCGGTTCGCTCCGGACGGGCCTTTGTCATGGGCATCTTTTCCGACGTGCTTGGCCCGCTCCAGGAGGGGACGGCGCCGCTGGCGCTAGTCCTGCAGCGCCTCGTAGCGATCGATCCAGCCGGCCGTCTCCGCCAGCGCCGTCTCGGCGCGGCCGATGGCCGCCTCCACTTGCGGACGGGCGGTGCCGCCGTAGACGTCGCGCGCATTGACGACCGTCTCCGGCTGCAGCACGTCGTAGATGGACTCGTCGAACAGCTCCGAGAACTGCTGGAACTCCTCGATCGTCAGGTCGAGCAGGAACTTGCCGTTCTCGATGCAGTACAGCACCGTCTTGCCGATCACCTCATGCGCCTGGCGGAACGGCAGGCCTTTGCCGACGAGGAAGTCGGCGATGTCGGTGGCGTTGGAGAAATCCTTGTTGACCGCCTCGCGCATCTGGCCCTTGTTCACCTTCATCGTGGCGATCATCGGCGCGAACAGGCGCAGCGCGCCCGACAGCGTCCTGACGGTGTCGAACATGCCTTCCTTGTCCTCCTGCATGTCCTTGTTGTACGCCAGCGGCAGCGACTTGAGCACGGTCAGCAGGCCGACGAGATTGCCGTAGACGCGGCCGGTCTTGCCGCGCACGAGCTCCGGCACGTCCGGGTTCTTCTTCTGCGGCATGATGCTGCTGCCCGTGCAGAACGCATCGTCGAGCTCCACGAAGCGGAACTCCGTGCTCGACCAGAGGATCAGCTCCTCGGACAGGCGCGACAGATGCATCATGACGATGGAGGCATGCGACAGGAACTCCAGGATGAAGTCGCGGTCGCTCACGGCGTCGAGGCTGTTCTCGTACACGCGGCCGAATCCGAGCCGCTCCGCCACGAAATGGCGGTCGATCGGGAACGTCGTCCCGGCCAGCGCGCCCGCCCCGAGCGGCAGCGTGTCGATGCGCTTGTAGCTGTCCTGCAGCCGCTCGATGTCGCGGCCGAGCATGCTCACGTACGCCATCAGATGATGGGCGAACAGGATCGGCTGCGCGCGCTGCAGATGGGTGTAGCCCGGCACGATCGTGTCCAGGTTCTCCCGCGCCTGGCCGACGAGCGCCTCCTGCAGGTCGCGCAGCAGGCCGACGAGCTCGACGACGCGCTTGCGCAGGTACAGGTGCATGTCGGTCGCGACCTGGTCGTTGCGGCTGCGTCCCGTATGGAGCTTGCCGCCGACCGGGCCGATGTCCTCGATCAGCGCCTTTTCGATATTCATGTGGATGTCCTCGTCGGACACGCTGTACGCCAGCTCGCCCGCGCGGATGCGATCGAGCACGCGCTTCAGCCCGCCCTCGATCGTCGCCACGTCCTCCGCCGGCAGGATGCCCTGCTGGCCGAGCATCGCCACATGCGCCAGGCTGCCGCGCACGTCCTCCTCCGCCAGCTCCTTGTCGAACGTGATCGATGCCGTGTATTCCTCGACCAGCTTGTCGGTCTGCTTCGTGAATCTTCCGCCCCACAGCTTGCTCATCGTGTTTCCGCCTCCCCTTTCCCCTTCTGCATGGCAACGGGCCTGCGGACGCCGAAGCGGACCGCAAGCCCATCTTTTCGTACATGCGTCCCTATCCTTTGCGGCTCTGCTCGACGCCGGAGGATACCTTCAGGCGCAGAGCGTTCAGCCGGATGAAGCCGGTCGCGTCGCCCTGGTCGTACGCCTGCGAAGGATCGGCCTCCATCGTGGCGATGTCGGGATTGTACAGGCTGACCGGGCTTTTCACGCCGGCGCCGATGACGTTGCCCTTGTACAGCTTGAGCCGCACGACGCCGCTGACGTTCTTCTGGCTTTCGCTCACGAGAGCTTGCAGCGCAAGGCGCTCCGGCGCGAACCAGAAGCCGTTGTACACGAGCGTCGCATACTTGGCGATGAGCGAGTCGCGCAGATGCATGACGTCCCGATCCATCGTCAGCGACTCCATCTTGCGATGCGCGGCGAACAGGATCGTGCCGCCCGGCGTCTCGTACACGCCGCGGCTCTTCATGCCGACGAAGCGGTTCTCGACCATGTCGACGCGGCCGATGCCATGCTTGCCGCCGAGCTCGTTGAGCTTCTCCATGACCGCGAGCGGGCTCAGCGTCTCGCCGTTCACGGCGACGCAGTCGCCCTGCTCGAACGTCAGCTCGACGTACTCGGCCCGATCCGGCGCGCGCTCCGGCGAGACGCTCAGCATGTACATGCCCTCGTTCTCCTCGGCGCTCGGATCGAACCACGGGTCCTCCAGCATGCCGCTCTCGAAGCTGATGTGCAGCAGGTTGCGGTCCATCGAGTACGGCTTGGACGCGGACGCCTGCACCGGGATGCCGTGCTTCTCCGCGTAGGCGATCATCTCGGCGCGGCCCGGGAACTCGGCGCGGAAGGCCTCGCTGCGCCACGGCGCGATGACCTCGATGTCCGGCGCCAGCGCGGCGGCCGTCAGCTCGAAGCGCACCTGGTCGTTGCCCTTGCCGGTCGCTCCGTGCGCGATCGCGGTCGCGCCCTCGGCGCGGGCGATGTCCACCATGCGCTTCGCGATGAGCGGACGCGCGATCGACGTGCCGAGCAGGTACTGGCCCTCGTACAGGGCGCCCGACTGGAACATCGGGTAGATGAAGTCCTTGGCGAACTCCTCGCGCAGGTCGTCGATGTACACCTTGGAGGCGCCGGTCGCCAGCGCTTTCTCCTCGAGGCCGTCGAGCTCCTCCTTCTGGCCGATGTCGGCGGTGAAGGCGATGATCTCGGCGTCGTACGTCTCCTTGAGCCATTTCAGAATGACGGATGTATCCAGGCCGCCCGAGTAGGCGAGCACGATTTTTGGCTTGGCCATGGGTGTGGAATCTTCCTTCCTCATGTGAAAAGTAAGCCGGGCGAACGGTTCGCCCGGCGAAAGCTGAACGCCGCTGACATTCAGCGGCGTGAAAGGCCGTGCGGGACGGGCCGCGCCGAGGCGCTTGTGCCGGAAGCCGCCGTCCTCATGCCCGTCCTGATGCCGCGCTACAGGAGCGCGGCCAGGATCGCTTTCTGCGCGTGCAGGCGGTTCTCCGCCTCGTCGAACACGATCGAGTGCTTGCCGTCGATGACGCCCTCGCTCACTTCCTCGCCGCGATGGGCCGGCAGGCAGTGCATGAACAGGTAGTCCGGCTTCGCGGACTTCACGAGCTCCTCGTTGACCTGGTAGGCCGCGAACGCCCTTTCCCGCTCCGCCTGCTCGGCCTCGAAGCCCATGCTCGCCCACACGTCGGTGTAGACGATGTCCGCCTGCTCGATCGCCTCGCGCGGATCGCGGCAGACGTGGATGATCGAGCCCGTATCGGCGGCGACCTTGCGCGTCTGGGCGACGATGCCGGCATCCGGCTCGTAGCCGTCCGGCGTCGCCACGCTCATGTGCATGCCGAGCTTGGCCGCGCCCATGAGCAGCGAGTGCGCCATGTTGTTGCCGTCGCCGATGTAGGCGACCTTGAGCCCCTCGAGCCGTCCCTTGTGCTCCAGCGCCGTCTGGTAGTCGGCCATCACCTGGCACGGATGCTCGGAGTCGGTCAGGCCGTTGATGACCGGGACTGTAGCGCTCCGCGCCAGCTCGATGACGGTGCGGTGGGCGAACGTGCGGATCATGATGCCGTCGAGGTAGCGGGACAGCACCTGCGCCGTATCGGACACCGGCTCGCCGCGCCCGATCTGCAGGTCGTTGCCGCTCAGGAACAGCGCATGGCCGCCGAGCTGGTACATGCCCACCTCGAAGCTGACGCGCGTGCGGGTAGACGCCTTCTCGAAAATCATGCCGAGCGTCTTGCCCTTCAGCGGGTGGTATGTCTCGCCGCTTTTCTGGCGGCGCTTGAGCTCGATCGCCAGGTCGATCAGGTAGCGGAGCTCCTGCGGCGTATAGTCGGCGAGCGCGAGGAAGTCGCGCCCCTTGAGGCTGGCGGCCAGCTCCTCGCCGGCCGTTCCTGTCAGGAGGGAGGATTGCGGTACGCTCATCGGTGGTTCACCTGCTTTTCTATGAAGATATCGGGCTCCTACTGGGGAGCCGTAACGGTCTTTTCCTTGAGGACGGCGGCGATGATGCCGACCGCCTGGTCGATCTCGGCGTGGCTGACGAGCAGATTCGGCAGCAGGCGCACGACGTTCGGCCCCGCCGGCACGACGAGCAGGCCGCGCTCGCGCATCGTGGCGATGACGTCGGCTACCGGTCCGGCGCATTCGATGCCGATCAGCAGGCCGAGGCCGCGAATCTGCTTGACCCACGGGTTGCCGGCGAGCTTCTCGCGCAGCTGGCCCGTCAGGTAGCTGGCCGCGCCGGCGGCGCGGTCGTAGACGCGGTTGCCGGCGATCTCCTGCACGGTCGCCTTGACGACCGCCGAGGCGATCGGCGTGCCGCCGAACGTCGTCGCGTGCGAGCCCGGCGAGAACGCCTCGCGCAGGAACTCCTTGGCGAGCACGGCGCCGACGGGGAAGCCGCTGCCGAGTCCTTTGGCCGCGGTGAAGATGTCGGGCTGGATGCCGTAATGCTCCTGGGCGAACAGCTTGCCGGTGCGTCCCATGCCGGTCTGCACCTCGTCGAGGATGAGCAGGATGCCGGCGTCGCGGCACAGCTTGGCGAGGTCATGCACGAACTCCGGCTTGGCCGGCAGCACGCCGCCCTCCGCCTGCACGAGCTCCAGCATGACGGCCGCCGTGCGGTCGGTGATCGCTGCCCGGACGGCGTCCAGGTCGTGCATCGGCACGGTGACGAAGCCTTCCGGCAGCGGCAGGAAGCCTTCCTTGACCTTGTCCTGCCCGGTCGCCGTCAGCGTCGCCAGCGTGCGGCCGTGGAACGACTGCGTGAACGTGATGATCTCGTAGCGATGCTCTCCCTTGACCTTCTGGAAGTAGCGGCGGGCGAGCTTGATCGCGCCCTCGTTGGCTTCCGCGCCGGAGTTGCAGAAGAAGACGGCGTCCGCGCCGGTATGCTGCACGAGCAGCTCGGCCGCTTCCTCCTGGACCGGGATGCGGAACAGGTTGGACACATGCCACACCTGATCCAGCTGCGCGATCAGCGCATCCTTGATCGCCTGCGGCGCGTGGCCGAGGTTCGTGACCGCCAGTCCGCTCATGAAGTCCAGGTACTTGTTGCCCTGATCGTCCCACAGCCAGCTGCCCTCGCCCTTGACGAGCGCCAGCGGGTATCTCGCATACGTCGGGAATAACGCTTCTCCGCTCATGTCCTTCTCCTGCCTCTCCGATCATGATTGGCGGCCTGCCGAGCGGGCCGCTGAACATTATTCCTATCCAACCGGCACGCGCGCGCGCCGGATCAAGCCTCGATGACCGTGCCGACGCCGCCCTCGAGGACGGCCCGGCTCAGCACGTCCGGCTCCGTGCCGCTGACGATCGCCACCTCGCGCACGTTGCCGTGCAGGCAGGCGAGCGCCGCCTTGACCTTGGGGATCATGCCGCCGTAGATCTCGCCGCTCGCGATCATCTCGTCGATCTCGGCCGCCGTCACCCGCGGCAGCACGCGCTTCTCGCCGTCCACCGTCCGCAGGATGCCCGGCACGTCGGTGACGACGATCATGCGCTCCACGCCGAGCTGCGAGGCGACCGCTCCGGCCGCCGTGTCGGCGTTGATGTTGTAGCGCTGGCCCGCATCGTCGATGCCGACCGGGGCGAGGACGGGGATGTAGCCCATCGCCATGACGCCCTCGATGACGGCGGCGTTCACCTCCGTCACCTCGCCGACATGCCCGATCTCCACCGCATTGCTTACCGGCCGCGCCTGGATGAGCTTGCCGTCCACGCCCGAGAGGCCGAGCGCCCGAGCTCCGGCTCCCTGGATCCGCCGCACGATCTCCTTGTTGATCGTGCCCGACAGCACCATCTCGACGACGTCGAGCACGTCCTCCGTCGTGCGGCGCAGGCCGCCGACGAACTCCGTCTCGATGCCGAGCTTCTCCAGCGTGCGGGAGATGGCCGGCCCGCCGCCGTGCACGATGACCGGCTTGACGCCGCTCTCCTGCAGCCGCCGCAGGTCTTCGAAAAAGGCGGCAGGCAGCGCCGCGAGCGTGCTGCCTCCGCATTTCATCACAAAGCGCTGTTCCATGCCTCTGCTGTCGCTCCTTCCGTAGGTCCGGGTCACGTCCGGTACGCCGCGTTGATGCGGACGTAGTCGTACGTCAGGTCGCAGCCCCAGGCGGTCGCTTGGCCGCCGCCGAGCTTGAGGTCGACGATGATCTCGACCGTGTCGCCCTTGAGGTACGCCAGCGCCGCGTCCTCGTCGAACGCGACCGGCTGCGAGTCCCGCAGCGTCAGGATCGGTCCGAGTGCGATGTCGACCGTGTCCGGATCGAGCGGCTCGCCCGCGCGGCCCGCCGCCGCGATGATGCGGCCCCAGTTGGCGTCGGTGCCGAACACGGCCGACTTGACGAGCGAGGAGCCGACGATCGTCTTGGCGATCGCGGCCGCCGAAGCGTCGCTCTCGGCGCCGCTGACGCGCACCTCGATCAGCTTCGTCGCCCCTTCTCCGTCGCGGGCGATCGCTTTGGCAAGCACCTCGCAGACGTAGATCACCGCCGAGGCGAACGCGCTCCAGTCCGGATGCGCCGGCGTCAGCTCCTCGCCGCCCGCGAGGCCGCTCGCCATCGCGACGAGCATGTCGTTGGTGCTCGTGTCGCCGTCGACGGTAATCATGTTGAACGTGCGGTCCGTCGCCCGGCGCAGCAGCGCGTGCAGCGCCTCGCTGCCTACGGGCGCGTCCGTCGTGACGAAGCCGAGCATCGTCGCCATGTTCGGGTGGATCATGCCGGAGCCTTTGGCCGCTCCCGCGACATGCACGGTCCGGCCGCCGGCCTGCAGGGAGACGCAGACCGACTTCTTGACGAGATCGGTCGTCAGGATCGCCTGGCAGAAGTCGTCCGCGCCCTCCGCCCCCGCCTTGAGCCGGGCAGGCAGCTGCGCGATGCCGGAGCGGACGCGGTCCATCTTGAGCGCCTCGCCGATGACGCCGGTCGAGGCGACGGCCACCTGCTCCAGCGGCACGCCCGCCGCTGCCGCGAAGGCGGCGCGCATCTCGTATGCGTCCGCCAGGCCCTGCTTGCCGGTGCAGGCGTTGGCGTTGCCGCTGTTGACGAGCATCGCCCTCAGCCGGCCGCCGGCCGCCAGGCTCTCGCGCGTCGCCTGGAGCGGCGCGGCCTGGACTTTATTCGTCGTATACACGGCCGCCGCCGCCGCAGGCACCTCGCAGAGGATGGCCCCCAGGTCGTGGCGGTCGGTCTTTTTGAGCCCGCAGTGGAGGCCCCCCGCACGGAACCCCGCCGGCGTCGTCACGGAGCCGTCCTCCACGACCGTGAAGGCGGCTGCCGGATGTCCCTGTGCGGATGATGCGGATGATGCCGATGCTGCGGATGCCGCTTCTGCCGCGGCGAGACCGGCTGCCGCCTGATCTCCCGCTTGAGCTGCTGCTTGTTCGTGTGCCATCGCTGCGCTTGTCTCCTTCTGGCGCTGACGCGTCGTCTATTAAGGGTACATGGGCACGAAACGCAGGCCCGCGTCCTCGTCCCAGCCCATCATCAGATTCAAGTTCTGGATTGCTTGCCCGGCCGCGCCTTTGACGAGATTGTCGATGACGGACACGATCGTGACCCGTCCGGTCCGGCGGTCGACGGCGAAGCCGATGTCGCAATAGTTGGAGCCCGCCACTTCCTTGGTCGCCGGCCACTGGCCCTCGGGCCGGATGCGCACGAACGGGCGGCCCGCATAAAACTCCTCGTACAGCTGGATGAAGTCGGCCTCCGGGCGATGCTCCGTCAGCTTGGCGTACATCGTCGCCATGATGCCGCGCGTCATCGGGACGAGATGCGTCGTGAACGTCGTCACGACGTCGCGCCCGGCCGCGTCGGACAGCACCATCTCGATCTCCGGGACATGCTGATGCTTGTTGATCTTGTAGGCCTTGAAGTTCTCATTGAGCTCCGAGTAATGGGTGCCGAGGCTTGCCCCGCGTCCCGCTCCGGACACGCCGCTCTTGGCGTCGACGATGATCGAGTCCGGATCGATCCATCCGGCCTTGATGGCCGGCACGAGGCCGAGCAGCGTCGCCGTCGGATAGCAGCCCGGATTGGAGATGAACGAAGTCCCCTGGACCCGATCGCCGTAAATTTCGCACAGGCCGAACGTCGCCTGCTCCAGATCGGCCGGGTCGGCGGCCGGCTTGCCGTACCACTGCTCGTAGACGGCCGGCTCCGGCAGCCGGAAGTCGCCCGACAGGTCGATGACCTTCAGCTCCTGCTCCAGCAGCCGGGGCACGAGCTTCGAAGCGACGCCGGCCGGCGTCGCCAGGAAGACGACGTCCGCCTTGGCCCGGATCGCCGCCGGATCGACGTCGTCCAGCAGCTCCGTGCGGATCCCGCTCAGATGCGGGAATCCGGCGGCGATCGGCTCGCCCGCGCTGGACGAGGAGATGACGCTCGCCACCTCCGCATGCGGATGCGCCTGCAGCAGGCGGATCAGCTCGACCCCGCCGTAGCCCGTCGATCCTACGATCGCCACTCTAGTCTTGTTCTCCATCGCTGACCTCTCCCATCCCGCTGCGGCATCCATCGCTTCCGCCCGATTCGATTTCCGTATCATTATACGTTCATATTAATAATAATACAACAGTCAAAAGTCATCTTCTCTTTTCGGCTTCCGCTCTGGATTATCCTTCCACTAGCCTTCGCTAGATCGGTGTCGGCGCCGGAGCCGTCCCTACCGAAAACCGGCCGTCCCGGAATCGATAGCGCCGTTCGCCGGCTTTGCTCCCTATGCCGATGAAATGCAAAAAGAACGAAGCGGAGCTGCTAGGCTCCGCTTCGTTTTTCTTGGGTCCATTCTATGAACCGCCGGGTCTATTTTGTTTTTTTCGGCCTGCTTCTGCCGCCATGGCCCCTCCCTTGCTTGCCCTTCCTCAGCCTCCCAAGCTGCAGCGAAGGCTATTTCCAGCTGACGATGAGCACGCCCGCGACGATGACGGCGCAGCCGATCCACCGGTTCAGGGGGATCGCCTCTCCAAACAGCTGCCAAGCAAGCACGAGCCCGAACACGTAGGCCAGGCTCTGCAGCGGGTAGGCCGCGCTCAGCGGCAGCCGCGACAGCACGGCGAGCCAGAGCACGGTGGCGACTCCGTAGAGGCCGATTCCGGCGAGAATGAGCGGCGAGAGCAGCACCTGCAGCCAATTGCCGAAGCCGAAGCCTCCGAGGCGATCCAGGCCGAGCTTCCATACCATCTGGCCGGCGACGAGGCAGGCGATATTCCCCAGCAGCAGCGCGTAGGCCATCAGGAGCGCACCTCCTGCGGCAGCGCTTCGGACGCCGGCATGGAGCCGGGCATGCCGCTTTCAGCCGCCGGCCGCCCGGGCGCTCGGAGCCGTCCGTCCGGCAAAGATGGCTTTGCGGTCCGGCTGGAGATTCCAATCCGGCTCGATCTCGCCGCCGCGCCCGAGCGCTCGCGCTCCACTCCTGCGAGGGCGTACGGCCTGGCCGGCGCCGGCTTCGTTCTTCCATCGCTTTCCGCATCCGATGCCTTTTTCTCCGTGTCCGGCCTGCCGCCGCGCCCCGCCTCCAGCTCGTCGACTCGCCGCTCCAGACGCCGCAGCTGCTCCTGATGCAGCGCCTCGGACTGGGTCAGGCGCACGAGCTTGTGCGACAGCTCCGAGACGGCGAGCGTCTGGCGCAGCAGCAGCGCCAGCACGCCCAGGAGGCCGATGAAGTACAGCAGGGAGGGCGCGTACGCGACGCCGAGCAGCAGGGCGAGGCGGTCCAGCACCTCCGGCGCGAGCGACAACGCGGTCATGCCGGCAGCGAGCAGCAGCCAGAGCAGCGCGTACTGCTCCCGCAGCCGCCGGCTGCGGACCAGGTGCAGGATCCACAGGAAGAACAGCAGGCTGCACGCGAAGCTGACGACATAGAATTCAGCTCTCATAGCCGAAGCTCCATTCCTTGCGTTTTTTCTTCGTCTTGGCGATCAGCACGGCCAGCACGACCTTGGCCATGTAATACCCCGCCTTGCCCGGCGAGATGCTGGACACGCCGCCCTGGCGCTCGCGCATGACGACCGGCAGCTCCATGAAGCGGCCGTGATGGTTGTCGAGCTGGATGATCGCCTCCACCTCGGGATAGTCCGTCGGATAGTCGGCGGCGAACAGCTCGGCGGCCTTGCGGCTGCATAGACGGTAGCCCGACGTCGGGTCGGTCACGCGCCGCCCGGTAAGCGCCGAGACGAGCGCGGCCAGCAGCTCGATGCCCCGCTTGCGGGCGAACGACGACTGAAAGCCCTTCTTTTCCAAAAAGCGCGAGCCGACGACCATGTCCGCCCCGTGCCGTCTCATCGCCTCCAGCATCCGTCCGAGCTCGCGGGGATCATGCTGGCCGTCCGCATCGATCTGCACCGCATAGCCGTACCCTTGCTCCACCGCATAGCGGTATCCGGCCTGCACCGCGCCGCCGATGCCGAGATTGCAGCTCAAGTCGAGCACCGGCACGCCGCAGGAGCGGGCCAGCCGCGCGGTGTTGTCGGTCGATCCGTCATTGACGACGACGATGTCGGCAAACGGCGCATGCTCGCGGATGCTCAGGATCGTGCTGCGGATCGAGGCCGCCTCGTTGTAGGCCGGCACGATCGCCAGCACGTCCCGTCTGTGCGTTTGCTTGGCTATGCTCATCCTTCCTGCACCTCCTTCAGCTTGGACGGCTCGGTCCGCGGCTCGCGGGCCGAGCTCCGTCCTCTCCACCAGCTCCACAGCATTCCGGCCGCGGCCGCGTCCAGCACGATGAACAGCGGCATGACGGTGAAATTGTAGCGGTACTCCGGCACGAACAGCAGCCTCAGCGCCGACATGGCGATCACGATCGCCGCCGGCAGGAGCGCCGGATGCCGCCAGCGGCGCAGCATCACGAGCAGCGCGGCAACGCCTGCTCCGACGAGCAGCCGGTGGTAGGCGTTGCGCAGCTCCCAGGGCCCCGGCAGCACCGGGTAGCGGGGCTCGTGGCCGGCGCCATAGAACATTCGGCTGTAGGTGTGCTCCAGCTTGCCGATCGTGTACCAGCGGACGAATTCCCCCGTATGCTCCGAAAAACCGACGCGCAGCCGTTCCCGGGCGACCTCCAGCTGCGATTTGCCGGTCTTGTCCACGAGGCCGTCGGCATAGTTTTTGTCCGGGTAGGTGCCGGCCGTGAACGGATTCTGCTGCGTCGACGTCACGACCAGCTCGCCGAGCGTCAGCGCATTGCGGACGACCCACGGCGACAGCGCGATCGCGAGTCCCGCCGCGCATAGGCCAAGCTGCCGCAGCGTCCTGCGCCAGTCCCGCGTCCACAGCCCATACACCGCGTAGGCCAGCACGATCAGCGGCAAAAACTCGGCCCGCGTCAGCACGGTCAGGCCAAGCGCGGCTCCGGCGAGCAGCGGCAGCCAGCGGCCGCCCCGTCTCAGCGCGAGCAGCTGCAGGCATACATAGGCCATCAGCAGGAACGCGGCCAGCGTTTCCGTCAGCACGCCTCCGGCCGCCCAGACGAAGGGCGGATAAACCGCGGCCAGGAGCACCGCCGCGAGCGCCGTCCCGCGTCCGGCCACCAGCCGGCCGAGCGCATACACGAGACCCAGCATCGCGGTGGCGATGCCGGCCTGCACGAAGCGGATGAGCGGATAGGGATCGCGCGTCTCGTAGCCGGCCAGCTCGTACATCGCCGCCATGAACAGCGGGTAGCCCGGCGTGACCTGCGCGTTCGGCTCCGTGCTTTTATACCCGTAGACGCCTTGCTCCAGCAGCTGCCGGACCATGATGTCGTAGTTTTTCGTATCATGCGAGACCAGGTGGCTGACCGATACCAGAAAATCGAACCGCAGCCACGCGCCGAGTCCGATCACCAGCGCCAGCAGCAGCGCATGCAGCCTCCAAGCCCCCTTCTCTCCCTCGATCCAGCGTCGAAATCCGTTCATGCGCCCCATATTCCCCTTTCCGTCCCGCAACGATCCGGCGCTGCGGCTTGCCATCATTATCGCTCGGGCGGCTTAACGAATTGTTCCGGAAGTTCTTATGACTTTCTTAAACTCGGGAGACGAGCCCCAAGCGCTCGAGCGGAATGGGAAAAGACGGGCAGACCGGAACCAAAGGCCAGAAAGGCAGAGGGGGATGGCGGAAAGGAGGTCTGGAATGACGGGAGGAACAGCCGGAAGCGAGGGCAAGCTGATGCGCAGTACGAAGCGGGCAGAATGCAAAAAAAGCCGCCCTGGTCGGAGAGTGGCTCCGGCAGGAGGCCTCGATCGACAGGACGGCTCAAGCGGAGGCGAGCGTCAGCCCTCCAGCTTGAAGCCTTGGCCGATGACCTCGGCCGTATGGCTGATGATGACGAAAGCGTTCGGATCGACCTGCTGCACGAGCCGCTTGAGCTCTGGCACTTCGTTCTGGCTGACGACGACCATCAGCACCGTGCGGGCGTCGCCGGTGAAGCCGCCATGGGCATCGAGGCGCGTCAGGCCGCGGTCCAGGTCATGCAGCACCGCATCCGCCAGCTCCTCCGAGCGCGCGCTGATGATGAAAGCCACCTTGGACAAGGCGAGGCCGGTCTGCACGATGTCGATCGTCTTGCTCGTCACGAACAGGCCGATGAGCGCATAGAGCGCCTTTTCCGGGGAGAGGAAGAGGCCTGCGGCCGCGATGACGAGGCCGTCCATGCAAGCGACGGACAGCCCGAGCGGCAGTCCCGTGTAGCGGTGCAGGATCTGCGCGGCGAGGTCGGTGCCGCCGGTCGAGCCGCGGCCGCGGAACACGAGGCCTAAGCCGATCCCGACGCCGATCCCCCCGTAGATCGAGGCGAGCAGCGGATTGTCCGTCGGCGCGCCCCAGTGGGCCGTCAGCAGGACGAACAGCGGCAGCACCGCCGAGCCGACGAGCGTCTGCAGCGCGAACCGGCGGCCGAGCAGCGCCATGCCCGCCAGGAACAGCGGGATGTTGAGCGCCCACTGCACGTAGGCCGGCGTGAAGCCGTACAGGTGCTGCAGCAGCACGGATACGCCGCTGATGCCGCCCGAGGCGATGCCGTTCGGCAGCAGGAAGCAGTTGAAGCTCGCCGCGATGACGAGCGCGCCCGCGAGCAGCGACAGCAGGTTCGAGAGCCGCTGGTCGAGCAGCGGCTTTTTGGGCTTGCGCGGCTTGCGCGCTCGGGGCCGTCCCGGCTCACGAGAGCCGAGGGACTCCGGGACGGATGGGGCGGCCGTGCGGCCCGTCCCGCCTGCTTCCGGCTTCGCCTGCTCCATCCGTGCGGCCGGCGCCTCCATGCCCGCATGCATTTCAGCCGGCTCGGCCCGCTCCCGGCCGCGCTCCGCCGTTCGGGCGGCGCGCAGCAGCTCGGGATCGGCCTCACCCGCCGCCCTATCGAACGGCTTGCCGCCGTCCCTAGGGTCCGTTCCGGCCGTTCTTGCCGCATTCGTTCTTTCCTGCTCCGGACGCGGCCCGTCCCGCTTCCTTCCTTTCAATGGATGGGATCCACCTTGCTCCTGCTCTTCCACCGCTGTCTTCCCCTTCCTATGGTCCATGCGCCCGCCGCTCTGCCGCGACACCGCGCATCACCTTTTCCTTCCGCGCGAAAAAGAGTTCCCCACTTGATTCAAGTGTCGGAACTCTTTTCCTCTTTTATTCGGTCGCGCCGACCAGCTACCCCTCTTCGGGCTTCTGCTTGATCTGATGGCGCAGATAGCCGTTGATGAACGCATCCAGGTCGCCGTCCATCACGGCGCCGACGTTGCCCGTCTCCACCGACGTGCGATGGTCCTTGACCATGCTGTACGGGTGGAACACGTACGAACGGATCTGGCTGCCCCAGGCGATGTCGGACTGCTCGCCGCGAATCTCGGCCAGATGCTTCTGCTGTTCCTCGATCTTGCGCTCGTACAGCTTGGAGCGGAGCATCTTCATCGCGCGGTCGCGGTTCTGGATCTGCGAGCGCTCCGTCTGGCAAGCGACGACGATGCCCGACGGCATGTGCGTGATCCGGATCGCCGACTCCGTCTTGTTGACGTGCTGGCCGCCCGCGCCGCTCGAGCGGTACGTATCGACCTTGAGGTCTTCCGGACGGATCTCGATCTCGATGTCGTCGTCGATCTCCGGCATGATGTCGCAGGAGACGAACGACGTGTGGCGGCGGCCGGAAGCGTCGAACGGCGAGATGCGCACGAGGCGGTGCACGCCTTTCTCCGCCTTGAGGTAGCCGTAGGCGTTATGACCCTTGATGCTGATCGTAACGCTCTTGAGGCCGGCTTCGTCGCCCGGCAGGTAGTCGAGCACCTCGACCTTGTAGCCGTGCTTCTCCGCCCAACGCGTGTACATCCGGTACAGCATCTGGCCCCAGTCCTGCGACTCCGTGCCGCCCGCGCCGGGATGAAGCTCCAGGATCGCGTCCAGCTTGTCGTACGGCTGGTTGAGCAGCAGCGTCAGCTCGAAATCGCCGATCTTGCCCATCAGGTCGGCGACGCCTTCCGTCAGCTCGCCGTCGAGGGAGCCGTCGTCCTCCTCGGCGGCCAGCTCCAGCAAGGTGTCGAGGTCCTCGCGCTGCGTGCTCAGCTTTTCATACTGCTCGACGACGGACTTCACGGCGTTCAGCTCCGCGATGACCTTTTGAGCCTTCTCATTGTCGTCCCAGAAATCCGGCGCCGTCATCTTCTCTTCGAAATTGGCTATGATCTCCTGTTTGAGATCTAAGTCAAAGAGACCCCCTGAGATCTTGGAGCCGCTTTGCCGCCTCGCGCAGGTCTTGCTTAACCGTTACGTCGATCATGACAATGCTTCACCTCAAATTTTCATAAATTCACGAAGGAAGCCGGTCGAGCAGGCGGAGCGCCTCCCTCCCGGCCCTTCATGCGATGCGATGCTTATTTGCCGTGGCACAGCTTGTACTTCTTGCCGCTGCCGCAAGGACAAGGATCGTTGCGGCCGACGCGCTCCTCGCGCTTGGCCGGACGCGCCTCGCGCCCCTCGCTGCTGCCGCCTACCTCCACTTGGCCTTTGGCGACCTCTTGACGCTCCAGGTTCTGCTCGACCTGAGCCTTCATGATGTAGCGGGAGATTTCCTCCTGGATCGTCTCGATCATCTCGCGGAACATCTCGAAGCCCTCGAACTGGTACTCGCGCAGCGGATCCGTGCCGCCGTACGCGCGCAGGTGGATGCCTTGGCGGAGCTGATCCATCGCGTCGATGTGGTCCATCCATTTGCTGTCGACGGCGCGCAGCACGACGACCTTCTCGAACTCGCGCATCGTCTCCTCGCCCATGGCCGCCTCGCGCTCGTCATACAAAGCCGTGACTTTGGCGAACAGGAACTCGGCCATCTCCTCCGGCTCCTTGCCCCACAGGTCTTCCTTGGAGATGGAGCCCTCCGGCAGCAGGTTGCCGTGCACGTAGTCGACGACCGCCTGCAGGTCCCACTCCTCCGGCACCTGCTCCTTCGGGCAATGCGCGTCGACGATGCGCTGGATGACCGGCTGGATCATCTCCATGACGATGGCGCGGATGTTGTCGCTGAACAGCACCTCGCGGCGCTGCTTGTAGATGATCTCGCGCTGCTGGTTCATGACGTCGTCGTACTGGAGGACGACCTTGCGCGTGTCGAAGTTGTTGCCCTCGACGCGCTTCTGCGCGGACTCGATCGCCTTGGTGATGAGGCGGCTCTCGATCGGCTGGTCTTCCTCGAAGCCGAGCTTCTCCATCATGCCCATGATGTTCTCCGCGCCGAAACGGCGCATCAGCTCGTCCTCGAGCGACAGGTAGAACTGGGACGAGCCCGGATCGCCCTGGCGGCCGGCGCGGCCGCGCAGCTGGTTGTCGATGCGGCGGCTCTCATGGCGCTCGGTGCCGATGATATGCAGGCCGCCGGCATCATGCACGCCTTCGCCGAGCAGGATGTCGGTGCCGCGGCCCGCCATGTTGGTCGCGATCGTCACGGAGCCGGCTTGTCCGGCGCGCGAGATGATCTCGGCTTCCTCGGCGTGGTACTTGGCGTTCAGCACCTTGTGCTGGATGCCGCGCTTCTTGAGCAGCTCGGAGAGCTTCTCGGAATTCTCGATCGACACGGTGCCGACCAGCACGGGCTGGTTCTTCTTGTGGCGCTCGACGATCTCCTCGACGACGGCCTTGAACTTGCCGTTCTCGGTCTTGTAGACGACGTCCTGCGTATCCTGGCGGATCATCGTCCGGTTCGTCGGCACCTGCAGCACCTCGAGGCCGTAGATCTTCTTGAACTCTTCTTCCTCCGTCTTGGCCGTACCGGTCATGCCCGCGAGCTTGCGGTACATGCGGAAGTAGTTCTGGAAGGTGATCGTCGCGAGCGTCATGCTCTCGTTCTGCACCTTCAGGTTCTCCTTGGCTTCGATGGCCTGATGCAGGCCGTCGCTGTAGCGGCGGCCCGACATGATGCGGCCGGTGAATTCGTCGACGATCAGCACCTCGTCCTCCTGGACGACATAGTCGACGTCGCGCTTCATGATCGCGCGGGCTTTGAGCGCCTGCTGGATATGGTGGTTGAGCGTGACGTTGGCATGGTCGAACAGGTTCTCGATGCCGAACGCCCGCTCCGCCTTCTCGACGCCGGACTCCGTCATCATCACGCTGCGCAGCTTGATGTCGACCGTGTAGTCCTCCTCGATCTTGAGGCGGGAGACGAACTTGTCCGCCGCATGGTACAGCTCGGTCGACTTGGCGGCCTGGCCGGAGATGATGAGCGGCGTGCGGGCCTCGTCGATCAGGATGGAGTCCACTTCATCGATGATGGCGAAGTGGAGCGGCTTCTGCACCATCTGCTCTTTGTAGAGGACCATGTTGTCGCGCAGATAGTCGAAGCCGAACTCGTTGTTCGTGCCGTACGTAATATCGCATGCGTAGGCTTCCTGCTTCTGCTCATGGGAGAGCGAGTTCAGGTTGCAGCCGACGGTCATGCCGAGGAATTCATAAAGAGGACGCATGATGCTGCTATCGCGCTGGGCCAGATAATCGTTGACCGTGACGACATGGACGCCTTTGCCGAGCAGGGCGTTCAGATACACCGGAAGCGTGCCGACGAGCGTCTTGCCCTCGCCCGTCTTCATCTCGGCGATCTTGCCCTCGTGCAGCGCCATGCCCCCGATCAGCTGCACGTCGAAATGGCGCATGCCGAGCACGCGCTTGCCCGCCTCGCGCACCGTCGCATAGGCCTCGGGCAGCAGGTCGTCCAGCTCCTCGCCCTTCTCGAGCCGGGCGCGGAACTCCTGCGTCTTGGCCGACAGCTGCTCATCCGTGAGAGCAACGAACTGCGGCTCCATTTCATTTATGACTTCGACGTTGCGCATGAGCCGCTTGACTTCCCGCTCATTCGCGTCGCCGAATATCTTCTTCACCAGTCCGAGCATGGTTTTCCCCTTTCGTGAGACCACTTTGCCTTAATTTTAACAGTTGTCCGATGCTGCCGCAATCAGACTGGAGGCTTTTCCAGCATTATATACGTCGTCCGTCCGGAAAGTGTTGTCCCGACGAGCAGCGCCGGCGGCGGACGCCGCCTCAGCGCCTTTCCGCCACTTTCCTTACCTATTAAAAAGCCCCCTCCCGGAAAGGGAGAGGGCGCTGCAGATCGCAAGCCGTCGGGCGCGCTGCCGCTACTCCTGCTCGATCAGGCCGTAGCGGCCGTCGTCGCGTCGGTAGACGACGTTGACTTCCTTGGTCTCGCTATTATGGAAGACAAAGAAGCTGTGGCCGACCATGTCCATCTGGAGGATCGCTTCCTCCACATCCATCGGCTTGAGCTTGAAGCGCTTCATCCGTACCACTTCAAGGTCCTCTTCCGGCTCCTGCACGGCGACAGAGGCGGTGTCGTCCTCGCGGAACAGCGTCTTGATGCTCTCAGCCTGGCGGAATTTGCGGTTGACTTTGGTCTTATGCTTCCGGATCTGACGTTCCAGCTTGTCGACGACGGCATCGACCGAAGCGTACATGTCGGGACTCTTCTCCTCGGCTCTCAGGAGCACGCCCGGGAGCGGGATCGTCACCTCGATGCCGTGGCGTCCTTTGTGGACGGTCATCGTCACGCTGGTATCAGCGGCAGGGGGGGCATCAAAATACTTATCCAGGCGGTTCAACTTCTTCTCGACGTAATCCCTCATGGCATCCGTCACAGGAACGTTCTGACCTCGAATGTTGTATTTCATGAAGCACTCCTCCTTTACATGGTTTTAGTATACCACGAGGACCGTTTTCGAATCAAAAGACTAATTTGTGTATTTCGAATTTTCAGATTAATAGAGGCGGAAGGCGATTTCTTGTTGTCCCATTGGCCGGATGTGCGCTTCGTCACGCCTCGTCGTCTGACATGCCGCTTCGAGGCGGCTCGGAGCAGTCTGTCGGCGAGCAGGCGAAGACGCAAAAAAAGAGGTCCTTCGCAGGACCCCGTAAGGGTTTGGTCAGTCGAATCATCTATGCGTGGCCGAGCGGCCGGATGATTACAGTTTGACGACGTTGGCTGCTTGTGGACCGCGAGCGCCTTCTACGATGTCGAACTCGACGGATTGGCCTTCTTCCAGGGTTTTGAAGCCCTCGGATTGGATAGCGGAGAAGTGTACGAATACGTCGCCGCCTTGCTCCGTCTCAATGAAGCCATAGCCTTTTTCTGCGTTGAACCATTTCACTTTACCTTGCATTCAGAACATTCCCTTCATCTTCAAATGCTGTGAGACGCCGACAGGTGCATGGCCCACATTTTGACTATAGCACCGGGATCAAACAGTTGTCAACATGACATGGAAGCGGATTCATTCCACTCATAAATGATGGTCGTATCTTATGTCGATTTGAGTAAAATGCTGTCATGTTTCAGATCATAGGGATATGCTGAACAAACCATAGAAGAACATTAAGTATTTACAGCGTTTTGTCGATAGCTAGTTAAAGATCACGGCTTCGTTACTATCGGCTTTCAGAATTGGAGGGAAACGCCCCTGTGACTCAAGGCATCTACAATTTTTGCCCTCATGTCTCCTATACGAACGAGCATCTCATGAAAGACTGCTGTCTTATTCCCTACACTTTCCACACCGAGCTCGGCTGGGAAGCCGTAATCGTTACTGCACCTGGAGAAGAATTGACCTACCATGGGCTCCTGCCTGGCCTGCAGATTGATTTTATTGGCCAATCTGGGGATTACAACAATCCATACGTGCTGGAAGAGTGGGTCGCCGCTTGCATCAACTATATCTCGGCACATGCCCATAAAATTGACTTCTTCTTTTGCTTCGGCCCGTATACCTCTTACTTCAGCATGATTGACCAGTACAAGAAGCTTCGTCCTGACGGCAAAGTCATTCTGAAACTGGATGCCAATTCCACCTGGATGGACCAGATACCTTTCCATCAACCGGATCACCAGGCATTTTTCAGCCGCTGTGATTTGATTACCGTGGAATCCAAGACATTGAAACGATATCTTTCAAAAAAATGGCCCTATATCATTGACTATGTTCCTAACGGCTCTTTTAAAGCCGATTCTCTCTCCTCTAAGAAAGTCCGTTTTCAAGACAAGGAGAACGTCATTCTGACGGTAGGCCGGCTAGGAACCGCTCAGAAAGCAACTCCGCTCCTGTTGGAAGCCTTCGCTCAGGCCGCCCGTCTGCTACCTGACTGGAAGCTCCGGCTGGTCGGAAGCTGGGAGGCTTCTTTCGAGCCTTATCGAGAACGGTACTTTGAGTTGCATCCCGAGCTTCGAGAGCGGGTCACCTTTACCGGAAAGATTCTGGATAAAGCTATTCTCGAAGCGGAATACGCGCGAGCCAAAGTGTTCGTCATCTCCTCCCTGATGGAAGGCGGTACGCCGAATGTGTGGGCCGAGGCCGCCCGCAACGGGTGCTATGTCCTCTGCAGTGAAATCGACGCTGTCGACGAGGCTACGAATAAAGGGACTTGCGGAAGAAGCTTCGAAGTCGGAAACGCGGCCGAGCTCGCCCTGGCGATGCTGGACGTCTGTCGGGACGAGCATCGCCTTTCCAAAGGTTGCGCCGATATCCAGCGCTATCAGGAACGCTATTTTGATTATAAAAAAATCGTTCGTAAGATGAACCTTCTGCTGACAATCTCCAAGGGGGCCGTTAACCATCAAAGAGATTAAAAGACTCCGTTTATATGGAGAAATATTTGAACTGAAGAACTGCGAGCTGTGGTTTGAGGATCGGTTGATCCATCGTTTCCTTGATCCTCTCCAGAACTGGTCCGCCATTTCCGTTCAACGACAGGCGGAGAACTTTCTAGCTATCATCAACTCTATCTATGGTCTGAAAGCACCGGAAGCTTTCCAGGCGCAAATGGTACTCTTGTTAGGCTGCCTGTATCGACAGCTGTCTGCATCCCCAGACCCGATCACCGTTCTAAATATAGAATCTGGAACGAACCTGTCCTTCTTTTCCAGCATCCTTCATAGCTTCAATGCTCAGCATCGGTACGTCACTTTTCGTTTGCCCTCTTCTACCGTATCGGCGACAGCTGCCGGCGCCTTCATCCGGGGACAAGATCTGCATGATCTAGCCCTGTTGTCCGAGAAGACTTTTTCGTTTATTCTCATCGATATTGAATTAACACAGCTCAGCGGCGAAGGCAACTTGATAGCATCTTGCAAACGTCTGCTTCGTCCAGGCGGTCAGCTGGCAGCCTTCGGTTCGGGGCGCTGTTCCATTGATATAAAGGAATTAGAGCACGACGGAGCCTGCGAAATCTTCCAGCTGGGAGAAGAAAGCTTTGTATGGTCGTACACGAAGAACCTTGTCTGCCCTGATTTTTTCGCTCCCCCTTATATTCATGAATTAAACCTATTGCAGCATGAATTGGAACAGAAAATGCAGGCTCTTTTTGCCGCTCCGTTCTGTTCCGAGCGATCTAGCGACTATCAACCGTTTCTTAGCAACGCTATCTATGCCGCGCGAGAAATGGAACGGCATCTATCACTGTCACGTCCCTTGTTTTACGATTTGGACTTGAAAAATCAAGCAAACGATCTAACCCATTCGCTGCTTGATCTGGCAGTAGCAATTGCCATGGAGTCCGATGAAGCCTTTTTCCTTGCTAGGGTCTTGGAACAATTCTCCACTTGGAAAGCATGTCTCTCCATCTAAATGAAAAGGGGCTTCGTCTTGAAGACGAAGCCTTTTCTCTATGATTTCTATGGATGGGATATGTTTAACTAAGAATCAAACGTTGTTCCGCATCTTGAATAAGGGACTCTATCGCCTCATCTCGATGCTTAAGCTGGTTGAGATAGGTCAAAGCCAGCCGATGCTCTCCGAGATGGTACAAAAAAGCGCCTAAGTTGAATACAGTCAACTGATGCTGCGGATCCAGTACAAGAGCTTGCTGCAGCAAGGGAATAATTTTCTCAAGGTCATTCCATTCAATGAACGTATCGCAAAGGGAATTCAAGATTGGAATCATAGCTTTGCCGTAGTTGCTCAGCGAAGCTATAGCATATTGAAACAACTCGGAATCGTCTTTTACAAGAGAGGCTAGTTCCTGCACAATGGCTTTTGAACTGCCTTGAGCCGCAAGCAGCTGTGCCAACAAATCGACTTCTTGGACAGGAGCCTGCTGACGCAAACGAACAATGTATTGATAAGTGGACGCTTGGTCGGAGAAATCCGATAGACGGGACAGGGTGCTCAAGCGATCCAGCAAGCCTTGCTGCTCTATGCTCAAAGGAATGCGGGAGGAGCCTAGGTCAACTTGGCTGAATCCGGCATCGTTGAACATCTCGACCAACTGCTGCTTGGTGAAAAACCTCATGTGAGTGCGGTCAAGCAAGCCGGCGTCTGCATACTCCCACTTGCCGTTCAACAAGTCTTGCAAGATGGAAATATGCATGACGTTCGGCAAGCTGACCAGCATCTGCCCTCTCGGCTTCAGATACCGCTTCATATTGCGTACGACCAACCATGGATCGATCAAGTGTTCCAGAACATCAGCGAATATGATGTAATCAAAATAACCTTCGTCATAGCTCATCTGCTGTTCGATATTATCCGCCCTGACTTGTGCAAACGTAGCGGCGATTTTTGCGGAATGCTCGTTAAGCTCGATTCCATGAAGCTCGGCGTTCTTGAATAGATGCTTGATATTCAGCAGCGTGCCTCCGCAAGCACATCCGACCTCTAGCACACGAATTCGAGCATCCGGATGAGCTTGTATGGTCGAAATGATCTCGTGCCGGATGTAGCAGGAATAAGCCGGATTGAACCCCCACTTTCCCTCAAACAGCTTCTCGTTCCTTTTCATTAAATCGTAATAGGCTTGGGGCTTCTGCCCAAACGATGTCCCTCCGAAGTGGTGGATAAAGGTGTTGCGGCAAAGCCAAAGCTGATATCCGCTCATCGTCAGCCTCATCGAGTAGTCGTCATCCTCATAATTGCCAGGACTGAACTGCTCATCCAACAATCCCGTTTCAAGCAGCGCCTTGCGCTTGATAAGCATGCAGAAGCCGATCAGCTTCAGCCGCCGTTCTGCCCCCTCATTTTTCCGTGCGAGCTCTGCAGAAAAGGCCTGCATCTCGTCAAGAGTTTGATAAGGAACAGGAACCGTCTGATAATAGGCAGCATTGTTGGTGATTGGCCCTACGGCCCCGATCTCTGGAACGGAATGAAGCTGCGCCTGCAGTCGCTCAAGCCATCCTTCCGTCACGATGGTGTCATTATTCAACAAAAGGATATCCGTATCGGATTCGGACATTTCTATGCCCTGATTGCATCCTTTTGGAAAACCGACATTGTCATTATTCAGCAACAGCTTGAGGTCTTTCTGCTGTTGGAGCCATTCCCGGGTCCCGTCCGTCGAAGCATTATCAACGACAATCAGTTCATAGGACTCCGATGGCGTATAGGTTCGTATGCTCTCTAAACAAAGCTTGGTGTAGTCCAGCTGATTGTATGTAAGGATGACTATGCTCGTTTTGCAGCTCATTAATTCCGTCCCCCAAACAGGCTCTTGTGATAATTATATATCGGCATTATCTGGCCAAAAGATAATTCCAATTTTTATCGACCTATCGAAAAGGCAATTGATATCCGATAAATAAAGAAACCAACACGCCTTTAGGAGACTTGCTATGCTCATATCCCTTTGCATGATTGTCAAAAATGAAGAGCTGGTCATCGAACGTTGCCTCGACAGTTTGAAAGATGCTGTCGATGAAATCATTGTCATCGATACAGGTTCAACCGACCGGACCAAGCAACTGGCTCTTTCTTATACAGATCATGTGTATGACTTCGTCTGGGTCAATGATTTTTCTCGAGCTCGCAACGAAGCCATTCGCCGGGCGAATGGAAGATGGATTCTTTTCCTGGATGCGGATGAATATTTTGCACCAGGCGATGCAACCAAGCTTCGCTCCTTTTTAGAACAAGCCAAGCCTTCTCCCACTGTTATTTATGCCATCAACGTCGTCAACTTTGTCGGAAAATCCAAAGAGGAATCCGTTCTGACAAGCGGCGAGATTCCGAGGCTTTTCCCTAACGGCTTTGGCATTCAGTATGAACGGCCCATTCATGAGCAGCTGTGTTCCCCTCATGGTGAGTTGCTTTCCGCTTTGGCGCCCGTATCCATCTTCCATACCGGCTACTTGCAGGAAGTGGTAAAAGAAAAGGACAAGCTTCAACGCAATGCCGGATTGTTTAAGGAACTGAAGCAGCGGTCCGGATTTTCCGCTTATGACTACTACACGCTCGGAAATGAAGCGGCTGTCGCAAAAAACTTTGCGAAAGCCATCTATTATTATGAGCGCTCATTGAAAAAGCAAAAAAACGCTTTGAACTCATCCTGGTATCCGCATTGCGTCATTTCGCTCATCCATGCTTATTTGCAGATGGAGAGGCTTACGGATGCGTGGGCATTGCTTGAGGAACGCCTCTATCTTTGGAATGAATATCCGGAGTACATGTTTTTCAAAGCTGCTATCTTCCATCATTTAGGATTTATTGACGATGCCGCCGCCTCCTATAAAGAAGCGATCGCAACAGCGTCTGCAAAATCAGAAAAGTCCCATCGCTTTTATCTTGAAAGCGCAGAATATGCATCGACCATTCCAATGCGCAAGCTATATTCCATCTATGAATGGAAAAAAAGCTGGCCTGATGCCATCTATTACTTGACGCAGCTGCTCGTTCAAGACATTCACGATTACAATGCACTTCGCTCCTTGCTCATGATTCTCGCACGAGAGGAACAACCCACGCAGATTGCGGCATTCTTGAGCAAGCTTTATGATCCGAACAATACCAAGCATCAATATATTTTATTCAGAGCATCTCTCTCCAACAAGCAGACCGAATTATGCCGCTACTTTTTTGAACATCTGAGCGATCCGTTCATGCTAAGCTCGGAAGATCAGCTCGACTACTGCTTTCTAATCGAAGATGAGGAAGGTTATCGAAGCGTGTTTGACCGCTTGAACGGAGTGCTCCCGAATGAACGGACCGCCATGCTGCATCTACTGGCATCCACTAGCTGGGGGTTTGAGCTTCCTTGGAAGCTGAATCCAGCGGGTACGGATGAAGATTCGCCGGACAAGCTTACCTTCCTCGAGTCGATGCTGAGCGGCCGCCTCGCTCCCGAAGAGCTTGCTCCGGAAAAAAGAAAACTAGCCTTGGCTGTTCTGAGCCTCTGCTACGAGTACCATCGCTACGAGCGCTTCGACGCTCTCATTCAGCGTTATGCGCATGATTTTGTTTTAAGCGAGGTCGCTGATTTCATGTTTGCGCAGCATCAAACCGGCATCGCCTTGAATTATTATTCCTTGCTGCTGGATCAAGGCGTAGCTTTATCAGCTAAAAACTTGGAGCATTTGGCGCTGTATCATCTTCAACAAGGCTTCACTGCAGAGGGCCTCGCTTTTTTGGAAGCTGCTATAGAAAAAAGTCCGGACTCCATTTACCTGTACGTCCAATATTTGCAAGCTAGCGCCAAGGACGAGAAGTACCGCGAAATACAGCAGAAGCTGCTTCGGCAAATGCCGGCAGCCCGTAAAATGCCTCCGTTTCGAAAAATTCTGGCTTAGGCAAGCGGAACAAAGAATTTCCCCCCATTCGAACCAAAACGAGACGAATCCGAGCTGTTCTCGGATCCGTCTCGTTTTAATTCTAGCTAGTTCCTCTTGTCGATAAAGAAGCTCTGGGCCCCATAACCTTCATAAGCATTTCGGCCTTGTCTGGATTGCTGTATGCGAAGCAGCGTTTCTGCAGCTTCTGTTTTGAGCCGGCTCATATGGTGCAGCAGGAGCTGATCATGGGCTTGCAGGCCTCGAATGATGGCACGATCTTCGACACTTGCCTCGGCTCCGTCATAAAGGCGTTGAAGCGTCTCCTCGCGAAGATCAATTAAGGCGACAAATTCCTCATAATCCGCCACTGAAGCTCGTGAAAGGAGGGAATCGGTCGCGGTTGCGAGCCGCTTCAACTCGGACGTCAAGGATGCAGATTCGTTCATGCCTGCTTTTGAATGGAAGAAGGCGACGCGATCTGCTTCCATGCATCCCTGAGCTCCATAAGATGATGAAGTGCTTCTTCCGCAGGAGCGGTCTTTTTATACACGTTGGCTTGAATGAGCTGATGAAGCACATATTCATAGATCCGAACGAGGTCTTTGGAGATCGGATATGAAAAATTCAGCGAGGCCATCAGCTCATTAACGATTGCCTCTGCCTTGCAGTAGCCCAAATTGGCTTGTTCGTAATTTTGGATGGCCGTAGCTTCCATACCTTGTCTAGTGAAGCGAATTGCGCCATCATACAACATGAGTACGAGCTGAATAGGCGTAGCTGTCTCGGCTGATCTCTGCTGGTAGGTCTGGTAGGGAGAATAAAGCAAGCCGGATCACTCCTTATACAAAGCTGGAAAAGGACGACGACTGGGAACTGTAGCGGTTCATCGCGGTTTCCATAGCCGTGAACTGCTTATAATACTGGTTTTCCTTGCGAATCAGATAACCGTTCATATCCGATATTTTTGTATCTAGAGCTCGAAGCTGCTCACCCAGAACGGAATTGCTTTTAAAGGTGGAGTTTTTATCGGAGCTGTAAGCGGATGTTCCTGCTTTATCCGATAGTGCCGTCAATGCATCCATCAGCGTCGTGCTGAGCCGTTGAAATATGCCGTAGTCCTTATTGGTGGCGATTCCAGTACCAGGCGTAGATGGAGCCGTGCTCGGCTTAGCCATGAAAAGGGCGATGACTTCGTCCGGATTGCTCTCAATCATGGAACGCAGCTTGTTCTCGTCCTCGATATAGAGCTTGCCGTGTTCGCTCCATTGGCCAGTCACGATGCCAATGGACTGTACCGTCAATATCGGAGAGCCGGATCCGGTATCGACTGTCGAGCTTAGAGATGTCCTCATGCCATTGACCAGCGAACTCAAGGCGGAATCCCCTTTAAGCAGGCCACTTTTGGCCTTAGTCTCCCACAGCGTAATTTCGTTTTCCTTCATGTCCGCTTTTTGTTCCTCAGTGAGCGGAGAGAAGTTGCGGTACCGCTGTTCGTTCAGCTTGCCATTCACCTTATCAAGGATGGAATTATAGTCGGCAACAAATGATTTAAGGGTCGAAACGATCGCATCCGTGTCGACTCGCGAGGTGACGGTGCTTTCTCCGTTCGTTCCTGATTCGGCTTTCAAAAGCAAATTGTAACCGTTGACGCTGACGGTATTGGTTTTGGATGTTTGTACGATTCCATTGACCGTGTAGGAAGCATCCTTGCCTGAAACTTTAACAGGTTTGACGGTCGCGTCGTCTACAATGATGGAATCGGCTTTGACGGTGATGGCCCCCGCTCCGGTTGAATTGCTGCGGAATGATATCTCTCCGTTGGCTCCAACCATGGCTGTGACGTTCAATTCTTTGTCAGCATTGATCCTGGCCAGCACGTCGCTGACAAGATCCGAATCGGAGATGGCAAAGGATCGGTTGATTGCCCCATTGCCGACTTCAATGGCAGTGCTTTTGGGCGTCGCTCCCGTCTTGTGCAAGTCAGCCATGGTCGTGGCCGGCGTAACGGCGGATGCTCCTGTCTGTCCTAGATAGGTTGCCGATGTGGCAAGGCTGTTGACCGACACGCTGATGGATCCGGAAGCGCCGCTGTTGGTTGATGTAATGGATACAGCTGCCGTATTGCCGGACAATTGCGAGGTTTTGGCACTCATGGAATTAAGCGTATTATACTGAGACAGCTTGTTATTCCGGAAGTCTACCAGCGATGTACTGACATCCCGAAATTGTTCCTGCTGCCAGGTCAGGCTGGTCTGGTTCTGCTTCAGCTTGTCCAGCTTGGTTCGTTCCGCCTTCATAAGCTGCTTGACGATGGCATCAATGTCAAGGCCTGAGTTAAAGCCTGAAATGCGTAATCCCGCCATGATCTTGCCCCTTTCTAGATCCGGGTATCGACGAGCAGACCTGCGATTTCCATCAGTTTCGCGGCCACATCCAGCGTTTTTTCAGGAGGAACCTCGCGGATAAGCTCGTTTGTATCCTTATTCAATACCTTAATCATGATAGCATTTGTTTCTTTGTGGACTGAAAATTCCACTTTTGTATGAGGGCCTTCCATGGCTTTGATGGCTCGGTCGACTGCTTTAATCTTCTGCTCGTCCGAGACGGTAGGCTTAATGCCCCGCAGCTCGGCCAGCCGAAGCGCATCGGTCGTATTGATGACCATTGATTTGTCGATTCCTTCTCTGGACGGTGCCAGAGCCGTCTTCGCGGGCGGCTGCATCATGCTGTTCATGGACGGAAAGTTTGATACGTTCATGGACATTGTTTTTGCTCCTTTTGAGGACTCATATAAGATTTTATCGGTTGATCTTTTCTTCAATATAATAGCTGCCGCTGGCATTTGCTCAACCGCCCTAATCTTCGGCCCCGCTCTCTAGTTGTTCAAAAGCCACCACATACAATGTAATCATCGGACTATTCCAGGTTATTTTCATGGGACTCGGTAATTATCTTCAAGCACTGGAGCAGGTTCCCTTGACCTAGAACAACGTATTTTAAACTGTTCGTTCCAAGGCCATTAGGAACATTCATCAGCAACCAAGAAGGCACGTTCCATTTTTAGTTCCTCATGCTCCTTGCCGAGTTGAAACTTATCGCTAGGATGACGGCGCTTCTTTCAACGCGGCAAACAGAAGGGAAATCTTCTTTTGATTGGATTGTGTAGTGAACATGATTTTGCTGCTAAGGCAAAGAGACCTTAGAACGAATCTAAGGTCTCTCAGGATACAGCGTCTGTTTTTAGCGGAGCAGGGAAAGTACGCCTTGCGGAGCCGAATTCGCTTGCGCCAGCATCGATTGCGAAGCTTGCAGAAGGATGTTGTTCTTCGTGAGTTGAACCATTTCCTTCGCCATGTCGGTGTCGCGGATGCGGGATTCGGAAGCTGTCAGGTTCTCGGTCGTCGTGCCCAAGTTGTTGGACGTGTATTCCAGACGGTTCTGAACTGCACCAAGCTTGCCGCGTTCCGTAGCGACTGCAGAAATTGCGTCGTTGATAGAAGCCAGTCCAGAAGCGGAGCTCAGGGAACCGAAAGATGTCGTCGTAATCGAACCGATCGTGATGAGCGTACCTTTATCGTCGGTCACGATGCCAGCGCCGGTCGTGATACTCTTGCCGTTGAACGTCGTGTTCGTAAGGATGTTGCTGATCTGGGAGGAGAGAGCCGTCAGTTCCTCACCGATGTTGTTCTTATCAGCCGTTTGGTATGTGCCGTTGTCCTTTTGGATGTTCAGCTCTTTCATGCGCGTCAGCATCGCGGAAACTTCGTTCAGCGCACCCTCAGCCGTTTGCACGAAGGAGATGCCGTCTTGCGTGTTGCGCTGAGCTTGCTCCAGGCCGCGGATCTGGCCGCGCATGTTCTCGGAGATGGACAGGCCGGCAGCGTCGTCAGCCGCGCGGTTGATGCGCAGGCCGGAGGACAGCTTCTCCATGTTCTTGCTGGAAGCCGTTTGGTTCAGGCCCATATTGCGGTTCGTATTGATGGCAGAAATGTTGTGGTTGATAATCATGATTGAGTTCCTCCCTGAAATTGAATGATAGTCCCACTTCCTTGTGGTAAATCAGCTTTAGGTCGGCCGCCCTTAGCTGATCTACTCTATTTATCGGGAGGATTCCGGTTTTAGTTTATAGCGATTTCGGTAATTTTAGCGATTGGAATTGATTTCTCAGGTCAGCGATGGAAACGTCCTGCTGGACCGCGCCGCGATTCGTCTCCGCGATCTCTTGGTACAGCTCCTTGCGCAGGATCGTGACGTCCCGCGGAGCGGAGATGCCGAGCTTGATGCCGTCGCTGCCGACCTCCAGCACGGTCAGCTCGATATCCGGTCCGATAAGGATCGATTCGCCCTTGCGGCGTCCGAGCACAAGCATCAGAATTCCTCCTTTCCGGCGGCAAGGGAAGGCTGCAGCAAGCTATGGCGGGTCGAGTAAGAGGTTCCCTCCAGAATGACTTGAGCCGCTTCCCCCGTACGAACGTTGAAGACGATCGGAGCGATCAGGTTGAGCGTCGCGCCTGCAAGATCTCCTTGGATGCTGACGATGTTGAGCACCCGCACGTCCTCGATCTGCTGAAGGCTCAGCTCCTTTTCCGCCTGCTCCGGCAGGTTGAATTCATAATTCGGATAAAAAGCGAACGGATCGGCCGCGACGAAGGCGAGGCCTCCTTCCTCCAGCGATTGGAGGTGGAACAGCGGGCTGTCTTCCACCGGAATGAGCGCATAGTCCTTATATGCCGGGAACCCGGGAATTCCCGACGGGAACGTGTAGATTTCTTTGTCGCGAACGTCGAGAGGACCGAAGCGGGCCGTTTCAATAATCATGGGATTCCACTCTCCTATTAAATTCGTTGAGAACCGGATAAAAAAGAAAGAGCAACAAAATCGTCAGTCCGATTTTATCGCTCTTTTCATAGAGGCTGCAACGTTGGCTTCCTGCGGCGGTCAGCCATCAAGCCCTCAGCTCGACCGCCGGCGGAGGCGTGACGAAGACCTTCGGATATTGAGTGACGGCGTACTGCACCGAGGCAGGCGCGTAATCGACCTCCGGCCGATACGTCTGCACCTGGATGTCGACCTCGCCCGGAGTAAGGCTGATCTCCGGCTTGCGGACCTCGAAGTTGATGCGGGTGTTGAACAGCGAAGCCGGTCCGAACACTTGTCGAGGCGCTTGCTCCCGAATAGCCTCCGATAAAGCGACGTCGGGAAGAGGATTCTCTTTCACCTGCAAGTCGGCGATCTGCCGCCACTTTTGGATCGTGCGGGCGGCATGCTGCTGCATGACGGCCGGCGTATCCGAATAAATCCGCTGGATGAACGCCTCCGGCTTGCCGCCGTTGATGGCGTTCCAAGTAGCCGTCTGATCGATCTGCAGCTCCGGACGAAAAGACTCGATCTCCAGCGATGGACGCGTCGTCTGCACGCTGACCTCCGGGCGGGGCTGCCGGATCTCGACCTGGGCTTTGCGGGACTGGATGTCAAGGCGAACGGGCTGCGACTCGATCTGGAGCTGCGGCAGCCTCATCCTAGTTCAGGAAATTGACGAGCGAAGGCTGGATGATCTTGGCGCCGACCGATAGAGAGGCCTGATAGACGTTCTGGCTGACGGCAGAGTCCAGGAAAAGCTTCTCGACGTCGGCATCCTCGGTCTTGGACTGCAGCGCCGTCAGGCTGACGTTCAGATCGGTCAGACGGTTGCCCATCAGCTCGGTGCGGTTCGTGCGCGCTCCATTTTCCGCGCGGGCGGAAATGACCTTGTTCAGTCGGCTCTTGATGTTCTCCAGCTCCGCTCCTACCGCCGAATAGTTCGCGGAGGAGAGCGCCCCGTCCAGACGGTCGAAGATGGAGAAGACGTTGTCCGACGTCCCCGCGGCATCCGCTTCGCCGAAAATGGAGGACGCATGCAGATTGACGTTCATCGTGATCGATTCGCTGATGGCATACGTGACGTCGGCGGCATCGGCCGCGACGGCCTTGGCGTCGAAGCCGGCGGCTCCGGTGTCATACGGCTTGCGATCGAACATCTGCCCGGCAAAGACGTACTTGCCGTTGAAGCTGCTGTTGGCGATGTCGAGCATCTGGTTTTTCAGCTCGCTGATCTCCTTGTTGATGGCGTCCAGGGAGCTCTGGGTATTGGTACCCGTCGAGCCTTGGGTCGCTAGCGTCGTAAGACGCTGCAGAATCTCCCCCGCCTGGTTCATCTGGCTGTCATTGAAGTCAAGCCACGACTGAGCCGAGGCGACGTTGCTCTGATACTGCGTATTGGCGGACAAGTCCGACCGGTAGCGGAGGCCATACGTGATGCCGACCGGATCGTCGGACGCCTTGTTGATCTTGCGTCCGGTCGCGATCTGGTCCTGCTGGGTCGACATCCGGTTCATGTTGGTGTTGAGGTTGCTCATCAGCTGGGCATGCATCATGCCCTGGGTGACGCGAAGAGCCATCTCGTTCATCTCCTTTGCACGGATTAGCGGCCGACTTGACCGGTTCCGTTGATCAGCTTCTCCAGCAGCTCGTCCATCGTCGTCATGAAACGAGCCGCGGCGTTGTAGGCGTTTTGGAACTTGATCATGTCGGACATCTCTTCGTCGGTGGAGACGCCGCTGACGGACTGGCGGCTGCTGTTCGCCTGGTCCACCATCGCAGAGGCGTTGGCATACTGGCGCCGCGCTTCCTGAGACTGGACGCCGACCTGACCGATCATCGCGTTGTAATAGCTGCCTATGGTGGCCGATGAAACGGCGCCGCCGGTCGAGGTCAGATCCATCGTGAACGCTTTGTCCTTGGCCTCGCCGAGAAGCAGCGCCAGCGTATTGTTGCCCTTGACGACCGTCGTGACGCCGGCGGCGTCGGTCGTCGTACGCATGGAACCGGCAATCAGGTTGGAGTCGGCGTTGATCGCCGGGTTGAGTCGGATGCTGCCGGCCGTAATGCCCGAAGCGCCGCCTGCGGCGTCAAAGGTAAAGAAGTCGAGACCGGCCGTAGCCGGCTCCTGAAGCGTATAGCCGAGCTTGTGGAGGCCGTTGATGCCTTGTACGGTCATGACCGTATCCTCGGTCAGCGGCACCGTCGTGCCCGGCAGCACGGAGCCCTTCGGCACGGTCACTTGAAACTCGCCGTTGGCCAATGTCTGCGCCAGCTGGTCGAGCTTGTCGCGCAGGCCGCGCACGTTCGTGTCGCGCGCCTTGAAGGTGCCGTGAATCTCGCCGCCGCTGAGGTCGCCGGCCTGATAGGCGGCTTCGAGCGACGCTCCGGTCAGCGTCTCGGCCTCCGTCCCGCTGACGAGGCCCGCATTGCCCATGTTGATGACATAGCCGTCGTCCGTGTCCGTCACGGTGACGTTGACGAGCTTCGACAGCTCATCCGTCAGCAGGTCGCGCTTGTCGCGCAGGTCGTTGGCGTTGTCGCCGAGTCCTTCCATGCGCTTGATCTGGCCGTTGAGATCGGCGATCGAGCTGAGCAGCGAGCTGGCCTGAGTCGCCTTGGTATCGGCGCTGCCGGTCAGGTCGGCGTCGAGATCGGTCAGCTGGCGGCTCAGCTGGTTGAAGGAATCGGTCAGCGCGACCGCCGTCTGCTTGACGATCTGGCGGTTCGTGATGTTCTCCGGGTCCTTGCTCAGATCGGACCAGGACGACCAGAACTTCTCCATCAGCGTGCGGATGCCCGTGTCGGAAGGCTCGTTGACGACCTTCTCGAGCTTGTCGAGCGTCTCGGCCTGGATCTGCCAGCTGCCCTGGTACTTGCTTTCGCTCCGGTACTGATCGTCGAGGAATGCGGTGCGGATGCGGTTGATGGAGGACGCCTCCACGCCGGAGCCGAGCTGGCCCGCTGCCGTCGAGCGGGAAAAGCCGAACGGCTCCATCGGCGTCGCGGCGCTCATGCCGACGCGCTGACGGGTGTAGCCGGCGGTATTGGCGTTGGAAATATTGTGGCCGACGGTGTTCAAAGCCGTCTGCTGGGTAAACAGACTCCGCTTGGCGGTTTCGATTCCGTGGAACGTGGATGCCATGGGGCGGTCCTCCTCTAGCCTTTTCTATCGAACATGCCCGCCTTGACGGCTCCGGCCGGATGCAGCTGCGGGTGCACATAGGTGTAATCGTCATAGGGCGCATCCGCCGTTAGCTCCAGCGAGAAATCGATGAACTCCAGCGACTGCTTCGTGAGGGCAAGATTGTGCTCATTGCGCTGCTGGACGTCCTGGAGAAGCCGAGTCAGCTCCTCTTGAAGCTCGGACAGCCGCTGCTTCTCCTCCGGCTGATTGACCGTGCGGATGAGGTCGCTGAGCTTGCCGCTGCGAAGGCGCAGCTGGAGCTTGGAAAAATGGATGTTGACCTGCATCTGCCGGCGCACCTCGAGCTCCTCGGCCCGTCTTGCCAGCTTGCGTTCCTTCATCAGGATGGCGCTGAGGGCGTCGACGTCCCCCTTCACCAGCACGGGTGTCTTGGCGGCGGCCAGCTCCAGCAGCTCGCGGTAAAGGCCGCTCTGCTGCCCGAGCGTCTCGATCAGATCCTGTACGGTCATACATCCCATCCGTTCTTCAATAGATTAGTTCAGGTAGTCCCACAGCTTGTCGGCGATCTTGCCGGCGTCGACGCGGTACGTGCCCGCGGCCACTTCGTTCTTCAGCTCTTGAATGCGCTGCTTGCGCTCGGCGCTTTCGGGCTGGCGGCTGGCTAACATGGCTTTGGCCTCCTCGGAGATCTGCACCTGGTCGGTTTTTCGGGTACGGGCGCCCTCCGAAACCCGCGCTTCGCTCTGCTTCTGGTATGTGTGGACAGGTTGAATCCTGCCGGTCTCATTGATTTTCAAGTCGGTTCACCTCGATTGGGTTGGCCTGACTGCGGCCTGGACTGCTCTGACCCTATTATCGGCCCTTCGGAAACCTTTGTTTATAGAGCAGTCGGACTATTTGTCAAGTCCTATATTTATCGATTAAACAAGAATATTGTCTCATACTCAAGTCTTATCTTTAATGCGATAGGCTTTTTGAACTGCCTGTCGGCGCTCCTCCTCTTCCTCGGCTTCCTGAAGCCGCTTCACGTCGCCTCTCAGCCGCTGGCGGCAGGAATCGCACATATGATCCTCGCGGATGAGGATGCCGCATACATCGCAGGGATAGCTGAGGCTCGGCGCATCCATGAGCGAGATGCGTCCTTCCTTGATGAACTTCGTAATCTGCCGGATCGCGACGCCCGTCTGCTCCGACAGCTCATGGATCGCGGCCCCGCGATTTTTGCGCAAGTAGTCGCAGCAGGCTTCATATTCGCGATCGATCTCCCGGATGCATGCCGGACAGACCTCGCGGAAGTTTTTGGCGAACAGCTTGCCGCAGCGCGGACAATTGTCCAGATTCATGGGACCAGCCCCTTTCCGTTTCCCGTTCTACTTGTTCTATTATCGGCGGATCCGCAGCGGTTTTCGAGATGAAGGGAAAGCGAATGTTCTTCCAGCGCAGGGAAGAGCAGGGAAACCAAAAAAAGCGCGCTTATGCGCGCGCCCAGGTCAGGCCGTACAGATCGACCGGCACATGCGAGCAGCGCTGCAGCGCAAGCGCGCAGTGGTCCATCGTGCTTCCGGTCGTATAGATGTCGTCCACGATCAGCAGCCGCAGCGGCCTGCGGCGCTCCGGATCGCGAGCGGCGAGCAAGCGGAGAATTCCAGCCGCTTCCGGCGCCGCCCCGAACAGCCCCTCCGCCGCAAGCAGGCGCTCCCGTCTCGTCTTGGCGCTCATCTTGCCGCGCTCCTCCTTGCGCTCGAGCAGCGGCCTCGACGTCACTCCCGCACGGACGGCGAGCGAGGCGGCCAGCCGCTCCGCTTGGTTGAAGCCCCGTTCCTCGAGGCGCTGCCGGCTGATTGGAACGGACGTGACGAGGTCGAACGGCTGGGCTTCGCTTCGTCCATCCCGGCCGAGCCGGTCCGACACCCTGCCGGGCAGCCGATCCGCAAGCCGCAGCTCCTCGGCAAGCGCGTGATAGGCCGGCAGCAGCATTTCGGCGAGCCACGGCTGAAGCGCCTCCTCGCCCCGGTACTTATAGCGGGCCAGCAGCTGGCGCATCTCCAGCGTATACCTGACGGCGCTGCGGCTGCGGATGAAGCCGGACGAGGTCCGGCGGCAGCAGTCGCCGCACGGATCCGGGCGGCCGCATACATGGCATTGGATGCGCGAGATCCACGGAATCATGCCACGGCATCTGCCGCAGACGCCCTCGCACCACGAGCGCGGCAGATCGGCCGGCAAGCCGGCAAGCGAAGTTCGGCCAGGGGCGAAGCCGCCCCCGCAAAGCCCGCAAGCGGCGCGGGCAGGGGCAAGCAGCTCCAGCAGCCCGCGAAGCAGGCGCGACGGCCATGCAGGGCCCGGGGACGGATAGAGGCGAGCGGGCGCCGCTTTCGGATCGGTCGGCCATGGGGGGAGAAGCTCGGCGCTCTCTTCGGCGGCGGGCTCCCCGGAGTCCCGCAAGAGGCGCGTCTCGGCGCGAAGCAGGCTGCCGGCAGGTTGAATGGACATGAGATTCACTCCTTGACGGTGGAAGTAACGCTGTGCGATCGGACCGAGCGCGGCAGGAGATAGCCCGCCCTGCGCGCGGCCCGGTTCATGAGGCGGATCTGACGGACGGCTCGCTTCTGCGCAGCGCTCGGCGAAGCTCCCGCGAACCAGACGAAGCCTTGCGGGTCGGCGGCCGATCTGCCGGCTCGTCCCGCCGATTGGACGAGCGACGCCTCGTCGAAGACGCCGGCATCGGCATCGAGAATGAACACGTCGCTGCCAGGAACCGTCACGCCCCGTTCGAGAATCGTCGTCGTGACGAGCATCCGCAGCTCCTTGGCGCGAAAACGGATGACCTTGTCCGCTCGTTCCGGGTCCTGCGAATGCGTCGCCTCTACCTTTCCTCGGCCCGGGAACAGCTGCCGCAGAAGCCGAGCGACCGGCTCCGCGGCGCGGATGGAGGGGACGAAGACGAACAGCTGGGCGTTGCGGTCCAGGGAGCGCGTCAGCGCCCGCCGCAGCGATGGCGGCATGCGGCCGGCGGCCGCCATGGCAAGAGCGGAAGGCGTACGCAGCAGGCGCGGCACCGGCAACGGGTGGCGATGGTAGCGCGCCGGAACCTTGGCATGCGGCAGCAGGCCTCGCCGCGCGAGCCGCTGCAGCGACGGGGGCGGCGTAGCCGTCAGCAGCACGGTCCGCGAGCCCGGAGCGCCGCTGCGGGCCGCCGCCTCGTGCAGAATCGCGTCGCCGGCAAACGGGAAGGCGTCCAGCTCGTCGAGCACGATCAAGTCGAATGAGCCGCGAAAGCGCAGCAGCTGATGCGTCGTAGCGAGCGTGAGCCGCCCGTCCTCTCCTCGTCGGGGACTGCCCCCGTACAGCGCGACGGGCGGCGTGTCGGGAAAGGCGCGGCGCAGCCGAGGCTCGAGCTCCAGCACGACATCCCGGCGCGGCGTCGCGACGAGCGCCCTGCCGCCGCGGCGCAGCACGGACTCGAGCAGCGGAAAGATCATCTCGGTCTTGCCCGCGCCGGTCACCGCCCAGAGCAGGAAGGAAGGTGGCGGCGCAGCCGGCTGCGGGCGGCGACGAGGACGGAACGGACCGACGAAGGCGGCGGCGCGGCGCAAAAGGAGCGCCGGCTGCCGAATCGAGACGGAGCGCGCGGGCGGAGCAGAGACCGAGCGCGCGGCGGAAAGCAAGAGCAAGCGGACGAGCTGCCCCAGCGCCGAGCCGGAGCGCGTGCGAAGCGCCAAGCCCATGCGGGCGAGGGCGGCCAGCCGCGAGAGCGCGCCGTGCGGACGAGGCGGAAGCTGCGCCCGCTCGAGAAAGGCGAGCGCCGAGGCGGCCGCGGCGCTCTGCGCGGGGCTGAGCCCCCAACGGCGCAGGCGCTCCGCCGCCGGGGGCAGCTGCTCGGGCGGGGCAAGCCCTGCGCCGCCCGGCCCGGCCCGTGCCGGCAGGCCGAGCACGAGCAGCCCGCACTCGCGGCTGCGGCCCAGCGCCAGGCAGGCCTGGCAGCTCGCGCAGCGGCCGCTCCCGCACGCGCCGCAGGGCGTGCGCAGCAGCTGCGCCTCGCCGCTGCCGCAGCGCTGGCAGCGGCCTGCGGCGACGGCGCCGCCAAGGCGCAGCCGGCCGAGCAGCGCCGCCAGCTGCAGCGCGGCGTCGCCCCCGCCGGCGCCTGCGGCGGCCAGGCGCGCCTGCGCCTCGCCGCGCAGCAGGGCGCGGCCGCGCAGGGCGCCTGCCGCGGCGCACGCAGCGCGCGCAAGCGCCGCGGCTGCGCCGCCGCTCCCGTGACGGGGCATCGCCGCCGTCACGGCCGGCTCCCGGACGGCCATTCCGGCCCGTCCGGGGCGAGCGCCGCGCGCGCCAGGCGGCGCAGCGCCTCCGCCGCCTCCGGCAGGCGCAGCGGCGCGGCGCCTCCCGGCGCGGCAGCCCGGCTTGCGCGCAGCCGCCGCGCCCCGCCCTGAGCTCCCGCCGGCACCGGCCCCTGCCGGTTCCAGCTCGCCGCAGCCTCATAGGCCGCCCCCAGCGGCAGGGGCACGCCGCATGCGAGCATCGCCTCCGCAGGCACGGGAGGCGATGCTCCCGCTTCCCTTGCGGCCTCCGCCGCCCATTCGGCGTCCAGCCGCCACCGCAGGTCGACCTCGGCGTCCAGCGTCACGGCGGCCCGCCAGCCCTTTTCCGCATCCAAATATAGATATAGCGTCGCCTTCAATTCGCCCCTCCTTCTCCACGGACCGCTCGAAGCGGCCGGCCCCGGACAACGAAAAAAAAAGCACACCCTCAGACGGTTTCCCGCCGAGGGTGTGCTTCACCCGCGCCTTCCATATGGATCCAGTATACCTGTCGGGGCCGGCTGCCGCAAGCCTGGCTTTCTCGCTGCGCCATTCCCCGCTTCAAAAGGGCAGCTTGCTCCAATCCTCGACGTTTTTCATGTCGATAAGGATCGGCTGGTCGCGCTCGCTGACGATGCCCCAAGCCCGCAGCGACCAAAGGATCTGCTCGCGGCCGCTGCGCGGATTCGAATCTTCCTTGCAGCCCCGCGCCGGCGCCCCTGGGCTGGCAGCAGCGTGGGAGCCAGGCTCCTCGTCCTGTTCCGGATTCGGCCAGCCGATATCCGCTGCTCCCCCCTCTTCCGATCCGCGCTCGCTGCCGGGCCGCCCCTTCTGTCCGGGCTCCAGCTCGGGCTCATGCTCCCGCTCGACCTCCGGCTCCTCGGCGGGCAGCTGCCCGCCGAAAGCCTCCTCCGTCCCCCGTCCTTGCCCCTTGCATTTTCCTTGCGCCTCCGCCGCTTCCCGTCCTTGCCCCTGGCAATCTCCTTGCGTCTCCGCCGCTTCCCGTCCTTGCCCCTGGCAATCTCCTTGCGCCTCCGCCTCTTCCCGTCCTTGCCCCTGGCAATCTCCTTGCGCCTCCGCCTCTTCCCGTCCCGCTCCGGCATGCGGAGCCGCTGCCGTCCGCCTCTCCTCGTCCTCATCGCGCATGCGGCTCATCTCCGGCCCGACCCACAGGATGGCTCCCTTCCAGCGCCGCACGATCTCGCCCGTGCCGTCCTGCGAGCCTTGATCCCACACCGTAATCCTCACCGGGATGCCGGACTTCCGAGCATGCGCCTCCAACGAGCGGAGGCAATGCTCGATCACCGGTTCGTCGTCCCGGGTAAGCAGGATGAAGTGGCTTTCGGAAGGCGTCCGCCCGGCGGCCTTTCTCCGGGCCAGGTGGACCGCCGCGGCGGCTGCTCCGTAACAGGCGATGACGCCGATCAAGATTTCGTACATCCCGTCTCCTCCTCTGCCGTCCGGCGCGGAGGCGCCGGAGGGTCCGCCCTCGCGCGGTCCGCGCTCCGGCGCCTGATACGGTACCGTATGCCGAAAGCCCCCTGGGCGTTACGGCGGGACGGCGCGCCATGCCGTTTACGACGAAGCGAACGCGGTTCCTTGCGGACGCAAAAAAGAGCCGTCGGGATCGCTCCCTCGGCTCTGCCTTTCCCAAGCTATGTAGCTCCGCGCGTGCTCGTTGGACGCCTGAATCGGTGCGGACCGGTCCTCGGCTGACCGGCCGGCTCCGGCCCGAGCCGCCTCGCCTCGCGCTAGAGCGTGACCCAGCCGTACTTGATGGAGTTGATGACGGCCTGCGTGCGGTCGTCGACTTCCATCTTTTGCAGGATGCTGGAGACATGGTTCTTGACGGTCTTCTCGCTGATGAACAGGAATTCCCCGATCATCTTGTTGCTCTTGCCCTCTGCCATGAGGCGAAGCACCTCGGCCTCGCGGCGGGTGAGCGGGTTGTTCTCGCCGGCGACGAACTTCACGCCGGTCTCGCGTCCAGCCGCAGCGCCGCTGCCGGCGCCCATCTCGTCCAGATAGGTCATGCGGCGAAGCTGGTTGATGAGCTTGCCCGTCACCTTCGGGTGGATGTAGGCATGGCCCTGCACGACGGAGCGGATCGCATTGATGAGCGACTCCGCCTCCATGTCCTTGAGCAGATAGCCCGTCGCGCCCTTGCGGAGCGTCTCGAACACGTAGCTCTCGTCGTCATGGAGCGAGAGGATGATGACCTTGATGTGCGGAAACAAGTCCCGGAGCCGCTCCGTGGCGACGACGCCGTTCTCGATCGGCATGTTGATGTCCATGAGGACGACTTCCGGCTGTTGCTGGTTGCAGAACTCCAGAACCTGAATTCCGTCGCTGCATTCCCCGATCACTTCCAGGTCGTCCTCCATGTTGAGAATCCGCTTGAGGCCTTCCCGGAAAAGCTGGTGATCGTCGGCAATCAGCAGCTTGATCTTGCGCTTGCCTCCTGCTGCGTTCAGGTCCATATGCGTTGCTACTCCTTTCGCTGATCCACGCCTGTCGGGATATGGATCGTGATCTTGGTGCCTTGGCCGCTGGACGATTCGAGCTCCAGCCTGCCCTCCAGCAGCTCGACGCGCTCGCGCATCCCCATCAGGCCAAAATGGGCGTTGATCTTGGCTCTCGACTGGATGAGCTCGGCGTCGAAGCCGATCCCGTTATCCTGGACGGCGATCTTCACCATCTGCGACTGATAGGTCAGCTCCAGCGAGACATAGCTGGCGCTGGCATGCTTCATCGCATTCGTGAACGCCTCTTGAACCAGACGGTAGATGCCCGCTTCCATGGCCGAAGGAAGGCGGATTTCCCGCCCGATCGTCTCGAACACCGTATGAATTCGTGTTTTTTCCTCAAAATCCTGCACATACTTACGCAAAGTGGGAACAAGTCCTAAATCATCTAGCGCCATCGGTCGCAAATTGAATATAATTTTACGAATTTCTTCCAATCCTGACCTGACCTGCGCCTTTAAGTCTACTAATTCGTGCTGCACCATCTGAAATTCCTGCTTTACCAGCATTCTTTCTGCAATTTCTGTCCGCAGGACGAGATTGGCCAGCGACTGCGCCGGGCCGTCATGAATCTCCCGGGCGATGCGCTTGCGCTCCTCTTCCTGAGCCAGAATGATTTTGAGGCCGATCAGCTGGCGGTTCTTGGCCGATTCCAGAATGCGAGTCACCTGGGTCAAATCTCCGGCCAGGTATTCCAGCACGACATTGATCTGGGAATGGATCGTCTCGGCCCGCTCGACCGAGCTCTCGACATTCTTCACCCGCTTCTGCAGGTCGTCGCGGCGCGCCTTCAGGTAGGTCTCCTTCTCGCGGTACACCATCAGGTCAAGCTGCAGCTGCGTCGCCCGCTCGTAGGCGTTCTTGATGTCTTCTTCTTTATAGCGCACGAAATCGCGGCTCACTTCGGTCAGCCGGATGCGGGCAAGGCGATACTCCATCTCCAGCTTGTCGACCTTGTCGATCGTCTGGACCGTATCCTGAAGCACCTGGTTCAGCTCCTGCTCGAGCGTCAGCATTTCCTTGCGCGCGGATTCGCAGATTTCATAGATTTGGTATTTGCTGTCCTCCATGACCTGAATCGCGTTCTTGATTACCCGGTCGATGTCCACAATGCGATTGTCCACTTTCATCACAGCTGCCTTTCTGTAGCTGGATAATCCTGCGATTGCGGCAAAAACGGCGCTGCCGTCCCTAAGGACGGCAGCGCCTCGCGTCGACAGGTCACTCTCTATGATACCATACGCTTCCATGGAGGAGGTCTATCATTCGACGGTAATCCGCTTAGTCGCTCCGTCCCATTTTACGGCTAGTCCCATCTGCTCAGAGACGACGCGGATCGGGACCAAAGTCCTTCCCCCGCGCTCGATCGGGGCGGCTGGAGCGGCTGCGCGCACGCCGTTCGCCACCAGCTCCTTGCTGCCGATGACCAGCTCGAGCAGCTTGGCGCCTCGGAGCACCGACACCCGCTTGGAAGCCGCGTCATAATCGACGGCGCTGCCGAGCGAGCTCGCGACGAAGCGCAGAGGCAAGTACGTCACGCCGTTCTGGATGTACGGAGCGGAGTCGAGCGCAGTCGTCTTGCCGTCCACCATCGCCGTCTTGCTGCCGGCCTTCATCTCGATTTTCGCTTTGACCGGCTCCGGCACCGACGCCGGAGCGTCGACCGAGACGTTGTCGAACGCGATCGTGCCTGCAGCCGTGCGTTCGTCCGCCCCGTCCTTCAGGCTGGCGACATAAAGGCGCGTCAGCTTGACCGGATACTGGACCGCCTTGCCGGACTCGGACAGCGGCGCCTTGATCGTGCGCCAGCCGGTCCAGTCGACCGCTTTGGACAGCGTCAGCAGATGCTTGGCGCCTGCGGCGTCCGTCAGCTCCGCCCGGGCCCAGTTCAGGCTGGCGTCGCCATGCACGTCCACGGAGATCGAGGCCGGCTGGCCGTCGATCGGAACGCCGGCGCCGAACGAGGCGTAGGCCGCCCGCGTGTCGGTCGAGCCGTTCGTGAAGTCGTAGCTCAAGCTGAGCGCGCCGCTGCCGTTGTCGGCGGCCAGGCCGCTCGCCAGCTGGGCGCCGCCCGTCACGCCGGCGGTGGAGGTGAAGGAGAAAGCCGGCTGGAGCTTGTCGAAGTCGGCCAGCTGCTTGCTGCCGCTTCCCTTGGCGAGCGTCAGCAGCGCGGAGAAGCCGTCGTAGCGGGCGATGGCGTAGCCGACCTGCGCGCCTTCGGAGACGCTCTGGACCGTCAGCTTGTCGCCGCTGCGGGCCGCCGTGAAGCCGCGGAACTCCCATTTGACCGCCTCGGCGGGCAGCGTGTAGGTTCCGCCATCCTTCAGCGTCGCCGTCACCGGCACGGCCAGCTGCGTGCCGGCCTCGAGCGCGCCTTGGACCGTGCCGATCTTGAGCGACTGGATCGCGTCCGCGCCGACGACGACGACGGGCAGCTTGTCCGTCGCCGCGCCCGACTTGACCGTAACCGAGCCGCTGCCCGTCTTGGAAGCGGTGAAGGTGTTGCCGTTCCAATCGCCCGCGATGCCCTGGGCGCTCCAGCTCGCGCCGAGCCCGGCCGGATCGAGCGGGTTGTAATGCTGATCGTATGCCTTGAGCTCGTAAGCGGCGGATTGACCGAGGAACAGCACGCCCGAGCCGCTCGCCTTGATGCCCTTGATCGCGCCCTGCGGCGCGGACGTGAACACGCCGAGTCCGTTGGAAACCTGGCGCATCGTCGTGCCGTATTCCGTCGGATGGCCGAGCTGCAGGCCGAACTCGCCGAGCGGACGAGCGACCATCGTCGTCGAGCCGCCGCCGTCGAAGTTGACCGCCTTGCTGACGCCGAGCTCGACGAGCACCGATTGCAGCTCCGCGAGCGTCAAGCCGGAGCTGCTGCCGTTGTCCTCGGCCGTCACCAGATACACGGTGCGGCCGTCCGCGGAATAGCCGCCTGCCGTCCGCGACCGCGCGGACGAGCCGCTGATCGACGAGACGCTGCGGGAAAACGCCGCGGCCTTGCCGTTCTCCACGAGGATCGTATGTCCGCCGACCATCGTCTCGAAGCTGGACGGATCGACCGTCTGCTGCGTCGTCAGCGACTGCAGGCGGTAATCGGCGCTCGCCGGCTGGCCGACCTGCAGATGCTCCCGCACGTAGGCGGCCGCTGTTCCGTGCGCGCGCAGGATGAAGCCGTCCGCCGGAGGCGTCATCGGCAGCGCCGTGCCCTCCGAAATTTGCGTCACGACGCCGCCTTGCACGAGCACCTCGGTCGGGGTGGCGTAGCTCGCTCCCGCCGGCCGGCTCGGCTCCGTCCAGGCGCTCGTATACAGGTAGAGAGCATTGGCATGCGAGTAGCCTTTGGTCGGAAACTCCGTGCTGTACGAAGACTGGTTCATGCCGCTGAGAGCGAACGTCGAGCCGTCCCCGGCCGTCACGCTGCCCTGGAAGCTGTAGCGGTCGATGACCGCCTTGCGGTCCTTGGTGACGCCGAACATGTACATGCCGGTCAGCTGCATCGGGCTGACGAGCAGCGAGCCGCTGCTGATCTGCGCGCCCATCGGCGCTCCGTCGGAGGAGGCGGTCTGGAAATAGTCCGCGTTGATGCCGGCGACCGCGCCGGCGTTCTTGGCCATGTTCAGCACGCTGCTGCGGCCGGTGACGACGCCTTTCTGCCCGTTGACGGCGTTCAGGCTCACATAAGGATCGTTGAGGTCGATTTTGATGACATGGATATTGGACTGGACGGAAGCGCCGCTGCGCGTGCCTTTCCAGAGGTAGTCGATGCGCTGCGCGCCGGAAGTAATCATCTCCTGGCTGACGACGGTCAGCTTGGCGCTCGCGGCAGCGGCCTGGCCGACGGGGGACAGGAAGCTCATCGCTCCGGGCAGCTGGGGCGCGAGCGCGGCGAGCGGCTGGATGACGAGCGCGGCGCCGAGCGTGCTCACGAGCACGCGGCGCACGAAGACGCCTCGCGCCGGCTTGCGCGGGGAAGACGGGACGGCGTGGACTTGGACTTCGTTGCGGCGACGGTTGGTGCGGCTTGCCTGTTTCATATGAGATGCAACTCTCCTATCTGTTTGCCTTCATTCAGTTCGTCTAGCACATGAATGAATAGACTTCCAGAATAGAGAAAAGTTGCGAGGTGATAGATTAGTCTTTTCAGCTCGATCGGCATGAACGACTTTTTCTATGAAAATAGCAAAAGCGACCGCTCGGGCCAAGGCCGGGAACGGTCGCGCAGTCGGCAAGCGGGCAAAAATGCGGCTAAGCTTTCACATGAGCCAGCTTGTCGGGGTTGCGGATCAGATAGAGCTTTCGGATGCGGGTGCCGGAGGCATCGGCTTCGAGGCAAAGGATCGACTCGGCCTCGCCCGGCTTGGCCAGCAGGAGCAGCTGCGGCTCGCCGTTCAGCCTCACGAGGCGCTTGAGCGCCGCTCGGGCGGAATGCAGAATCTTGGGAGAGGCGAGGAAGGAGAGGACGCGCTCCTTGCCGACGATCGGCCGCATCGCCGCTCGGACCTTGCCGCCGCCATCGGTGACGAGCACGGCGTCGTCGCTCAGCAGCTCCCGCAGCTCCTCCACGCGGGCCCGCTCGAACGCTTCCACGAAGCGGGCGATCAGCTGCTCGCGGGCGGCGCCCCCGCGCGCGGCATCCGCCTCGTCCTCTTCCTGCGGCTTCATGGAAACGGCCGCCCTCCCTGCTCTGGACTCCTTCCTGTCCGCTGCGGCCTCCTCCTTCTCCCCCCTTGCCCGGCTCAGCTTCCGTTTCGCCCGGCTGCCATGCTGCCGGCAAGCGGCAGGCGTCTTGCCCAGCATGATCGCGATTTCCTCATACGCATACCCATAGGCTTCGTGCAGCACCAGCACGGCGCGCTCCGTCGGCGTCAGCTGCTCCAGCAGCGTCATGAAGCCGTAGGTCAGCCGCTCCCGCTGCTCGGCCGCCTGCTCCGGCAGCTCCGGCCCGTCCGGGTCCGGAAGCGGCTCAGGCAGCCATTCTCCCGCATAGCGCTCCCTGCGCCGCCGGGCGGAGCCGAGCAGCTTGAGCGAGCGGTTGACCGCGGCCCGCACCAGATAGGCCCGGCTGCTGCGCAGCTCCGGCAAGCCTCCGGCATGCAGGTCCGCGAACAGCTCCTGCGTCACGTCCTCCGCGTCGGCGACGCTGCCGAGCATGCGATAGGCCGCACGGAAGACGCTGGAGCGCTCCGTCCGGTACAAGCCCTCCAGCGCCAGCTCCCCTTCCCGGCCCTCCGCTCCATCCGTCCGCCGCTCCCGTCCACCGCCGGCTTCCTCCTTCTCCATCCCGCTCTCCTCCTTATCGATCCAGGCCGGAACCGTCTCCCTTCCCAATCGGTCCGTCGAAACACCCCGGGTACATGCCGGTCGCGATCGCGATCCGGTTCCACGCTCCGATCGTATTGACGACCAGCAGCAGATCCACGACGCCGGCCTCTCCGTACCAGCGGACCGCCTCTTCGTAAACGTCCTCCGGCATGCCGCCGTCCGCGATGAATGCCGCGCGCTCGGCAAAAGCCAGCGCCGCCCGCTCCGCCTCCGTGAACGCGGGGACCTCCCTCCATACCGGGAGGAGCAGCAGCCGCTCCGCCGGCTCGCCCTTTCCGAGCAGGTCCTTGCTGTGCATGTCGACGCAGAACGCGCACCCGTTCATCTGGGACACGCGAGTCTTGACCAGCTCCTTCAGGAGCGGGTCGAGGCCTCGTCCCGCTGCGGCCTCCAGCCCCTGCATGGCGCGGTAAGCCTCCGGCTTCGCCTCTCGGTAATTCATTCTCAGCTTCATGTCGAACTCCTCCTTTTCGCAGGCTCTGCCCGCGTCTAGGAATGAAGACCGAACAGCCCGAGCGAGTGTGACAGCAAGACGAAAAAAACCGGCCTGCTGCCAGGCCGGCGAAAATCAAGTCGGGCAAATATCCCTAGACGTCGATCATGTTCAAGTATTGCAGCATGCGCTTCATCATCACGACGGCCTCGGCCCTCGTCGCCTTGCCGGCGGGGACGAACTGATCGGCCTTCTGGCCGTTCAGCACGCCGATATAGACCGCCTTGGCCGCATAGCTCTTGGCCCAGCTCCCGATCTTGCCGCGGTCCTTGAATTTTTCCAGGTAGCTCAGCTCCTGCTGCGGCGGAACGATCTTCATCTCGGCCGCCTCGACAGCCCGGATAATCATGGCGGCCATCTCCTGGCGGGAGACGGGATCGTTCGGCCGGAACTGGCCGCCGCTGCCTTCGACGATGCCGGCGGCGGAGGCGGCGCCGATGTAGGCGGCGGCCGCTCCGAGACCGTTCGTATCGCGGTAGGCCGAGGAGGCGGCAGCCATGTTGCCCTTCAAGCCGAGCGCCCGCGAGATGAACTCGGCCAACTCCGCGCGGGTGATCGTCTTTTTCGGCTCGAACGAGCTGTTCGTGCGCGGACGCACGATCGCTTTGGCCGCCAACGCGGAAATGTCGTTCTTGGCCCAGTGGCCCGCGATGTCGCTCAGCACCGCACTGCCCCGGGCGATGGCGAAGACCCCGCCGTCCCGGTGCTTCAGCACGACCGCGGAGCCGCTGCCGGCGCTCTGCGTCTTGGTCGGCACGTAGCTCATCAGACTCGTCTCCGCATCGTAGAAGACGCCTGCCGCCTGCGCGGCTGGAATCGGGGAAGCGGAGCGGATCGTCGTCGTCATCATCCGCTTGAGGCCGCTGTAGGCGACCTTGGCCGCGCTGCTGCCGCTGACGAGCGATAGATCGATGCTGATCGGGCCGGCCAGCAGGCTGGCGCCCGCGCGGCTCATTGCGAATTGCAGCGTGCCGGCCAGCGAGCTCGCGCCCGAGTCGAGCGAGAGCAGCAGATAGCCGGTCGTGCCGCCCGCATTGAGCAGCTTGGCCGTTTTTTCATAGTCGATCGCCTGCAAAGGAAGCTCTACGGTCAGCGTATCGAACTGCACCTCGAACGAGGCGTTCCCGGCGCTGCCCATCGCCTGCTGCAGCGACGCGAGCGGAAGGGCGACCAGACCGGCCTTGTTCGCGTCCGGCACCTTGAAGCTCACCTTGGACTGGCCGGCGGCGCGCGCGGCCTGGAAGGCCGCCGCCAGCCGCTCGTTGAGCACCGTATAGCGGGTTGCGACGCGGCCGGCGGGAGAGACGTCCGAGCTCGTCGAGACGTCCATCTGCGTCAGCTGGCCCGGAGTCGCGCCGCTGGCGCCGCCTCCGGACCCGGTGCTGTCGCCTGCGGAAGCGTTGGCGATCGCGACGGAGGAAAGGGCAGGCGCCGCGTCGCCCCCTGAAAGCCGCAGCGCATTGTAGGTCGGAGGGCTGTACGTCAGCGTCAGCGTCTGTCCCGGCGCGACCGGGCTGCTCAGCTGCAGCGATACGGCGAGGCCGGAGATGCTCACGCTGGACACGGGAATGAGCGTGCCGTTCGCGCGGAACGAAAACTGCGCAGGCGACGGAACGGCTGTCGGATCGAGCGCCATGCTGTACAGCAGCGTGACGGCCGTGCCGGAGGCGCTGCCGGACAGGAATGCGGGATAGGTGCCGCTGACGCCAGCCTCGCGGTTGCTGAAGCTCTCGGCGGCATTGCCCGCCAGATCGGCGAGCGGCGGCACGCCCTGGACATAGCTTACCTTGACCGTCGTGCCGGTCGTCAGAGAGCCGGCCAGCGTCAGGATCAGCTTGTTGCCCTCGACGGTCACGCCGCTGATGCTCATCGAGCTCGAGCCGTTCAAGACGGCGAACTGGCTGCGCAGCGGCAGCAGCGTTCCGTTCAGCCCTTCATTGTACGTAAGGGTGACCTTGCTGCCGGAGGCTGTCACGTCGGTCAGCATGGGCCGGCTCGTGTCAAGCAGGTTCTGGATGTAGGCGCCGCTGAATGCCGCCAGCAGGTTGCCCGATTGGTCCATGACCGGGTTCGTGCCTGGCGCATAGTTGATGTAGGCACCGCCCGCTCCTCCTGCCGCCGAAGTCAGCTTGAACGTCAGCGCGTTGCCGCTGACGGACGGCTCGGCCAGCGTATGGTAGCGCCCGTCCACATAAAGCGAGAACTGCGAAGTCCACTCCGCCTTCGCCGGACCGAGCGCATCGCTGAACAGCAGCCTGAGCTGGCTGCCCGAAACGGTTCCGCCCGTCAGCTTGGGCTGAGCCGCCTGGGCGTCATAGGTCGCCTGGCGGCCGGAGAAGCCGGCTGCGCGGGCGCCGCCGAGACCGCGGATCGCGCGCATGCTGTCCGGGTCCGTCGGAGCGGTATAGGCGACCGTGACCTTTTGCCCGTTCAGGATGCCGCTGCGCAGCTCAAGCACGACCGTGTTGCCCGCCACGCTCGCCTGGCTGATTTCCCGCGCTGCGGAAGCATCGTTGACCGTCACGTAAAAGCTCGCCGGGTAAGGCACCGCGGCCGGGTCCAGCTCATTGTCGTAGGTGAGGCGGATTTTGGAGGGGCTGAGCATCTCCACCTTGCTCAGAGCGGGCGCTGCCGCCGTCGCGCGCAGCGTCTTGAACCGCCACTGATGCTCGTTGAGGATGCCGCCGAAGCCGTTGCCCGCGCCGTCGCGAATGCTGTTCACGCCGATCTCCATATAGTATTCCCCGCCGCCCGGCAGAGGTGCGTCCGGACGGATGACGACCGTATCCGGGCGATCCGCCGGCACGTGGGCCTGGACCGCATAGGTGTCGGACGAACCAGCCCTGCGGATTCGGATCTGATGGCCGTCGCTCAGCCGCACCGGCTCCGTGAATACCGCCTCGAACGAGGCGATCGTCGACACGGAATCGCTGCCGCTGGCGGGCCGCAGCATCAGGATGGACGGCGGCGTCCAATCGCGGGTCGCGGTGAAGCTCCAGGCCGAGCTGCCTGACAGGCCAGCGAAAGCGGTCCCGGCCGCGTCGCGGACAGCCTGCGTGCCGATCTCGACGTAATAGCGCGCTCCTTCCTGGAACGCGAAGCGCGGATTGATCTGGATCCGGCTGCTGCCGAAGCCCGTGACCTGGTCGGACGTGACCGGGATCGTCGCCGCGATCGCCGAATCCGGCAAGCTGCGCACGATGATGCTGCCCGATCCCGGATAGACGGCCCGGTCGAAGCTGATCGCCAGCTTGCTTTCGCCGGCCGCGATCGTCTCCCCGCCGCCCGGAGACAGGCCGGTCAGCGACGGCCCCTTGCTGTCGCTGACCGCGCGGGTCGCGAATGTCCAGGCCGCCGCGTCGCGGATGCCGGCGAACAGCAGGTCGCCGCTGCGGAATGCGGCGGCATCGACCAGCACATAATAAGCCGTGCTGCCGGCAAGGCCGTTATGCGGAAGCGCGACGCTCCTGCCGCCGTCGGCGTAGCTCAGCTGATCCGCGCTCCAGCTTTGGACCGTGCTGTTGTCGGATACTTTTTTCAGCTCGATGCGCTTCGGCGAGGCGGCGCTGCTGTTCGGGCCGACCGGCTTGTCGAACGTGAGCCGCAGCGCCGTCCCGACGTCGACGCCTTGACTGGCGTTGGCGGGGCTCATGCCTGTCACTCCAATCGGCGAAGCCGCCGTCTGGAAGCTCCAGCTCATCGGTCCGGACCGGTTGCCGGAGCCGTCCTGCACGAGGCCCGCCGGGGCGCTGACCGTGTACGACTGACTCGGCAGCAGGCCGCTCGGCGGCGCGATCGACAGCACAGTCGTCCCTCCGCCGCTGACCAGCGTCGAGGTGATGCCGATCGGCGCCGTGTCTCCGGTCGATGCGTTCGTCAGCTGGAGGAAGCCCTCGGCCGGAAAAACCGCTTCGTTGAAGGTGACGCGCAGCGCCGAGAACACCGATGCTGCCCCTTGGCCCGAATTCGGACTGTATTCCGTCGCATACGGCGCGGAGGTGTCCGGCTGAGCGGCGGTGAAGTTCCACTCTGTCGCGCTCGAAATGCCGGCAAAGGCTCCGCTGCCCGACTGGCTGACGAAGCTGCCGCCTTCGATGAGCACATAATAAGACTGCCCCGGCTCGAAGGGCCGATCCGGCTGGATCGTCACCCGCGACGCGTTCGAGGAGTCGACCGCCACCCGGCTTTCCGAAACGGCATAGCTCGCCCATACGGCGTTGTCCGAGACCTTGCGGATGGAGATCGCCGCGGCACCGTTGCCTTTTAGGACCGGCTCGTCGAAGAACAGCGAAAGCCAGACGTTCGCCGGTGCCGCCGCAGCGTCGTCAGCCGGATACTTGCCCGCTGCGACAGGCCCCCCTTGGGCCGCATAAACGGTTCCGGCCTTCCATCCGGCCGCAGGCAAAAGCGTATGGACGAGAACGAGCAAAGCGACAAATCCTTTCAACCACATTCGTTTTCCCACGATCATTCCTTCACTCCCCGAGTTGAACATTCGTAGTTACTTTGTCGGTCGCGGCGGAGGGAATGTTTAGGAAAAATGGGGAAAGCGATAGCAGCTGCACGCAAAAAAGCCCCTGTTCCATAAGGATGGAAACAGGGGCTTGCCATACGCTTCGATCGTTTAGACCAGTGCTTCCTGCTTGAGCAGGGAAGCCTTGTCCACGCGCTCCCACGGAAGATCCACGTCCGTACGGCCGAAGTGTCCGTAAGCGGCAGTCTTGCCGTAGATCGGGCGACGCAGGTCCAGCATCTTGATGATGCCGGCCGGACGCAGGTCGAAGTTGGCGCGGATGAGCTCGACGAGCTTCTCCTCGGCTACTTTGCCCGTGCCGTACGTGTCGACGTTGATCGAGACCGGATTGGCCACGCCGATCGCGTAGGCCAGCTGGATCTCGCACTTATCGGCGAGGCCAGCGGCCACGATGTTCTTGGCTACGTAGCGGGCTGCGTAAGCGGCAGAACGGTCGACCTTCGTCGGATCCTTGCCGGAGAACGCGCCGCCGCCATGGCGAGCGTAGCCGCCGTAGGTGTCGACGATGATCTTGCGGCCGGTCAGGCCTGCGTCGCCTTGCGGTCCGCCAATGACGAAGCGGCCGGTCGGGTTGATGAAGTATTTCGTTTCGGCGTCGAGCCACTCCGCCGGAACGGCAGGAGCGATGACATGCTCGCGGATGTCCTTCTGTATCTGCTCCAGCGTCGCCTTTTCGTCATGCTGCGTGGACACGACGATCGTATCGACGCGAACCGGCTTGCCGTTCTCGTCGTACTCGATCGTGACTTGCGTCTTGCCGTCCGGACGAAGGTAGTCCAGCGTGCCGTCCTTGCGCACTTCGGCCAGACGACGGGCGATGCGGTGCGACAGCGCGATCGGAAGCGGCATGAGCTCCGGCGTCTCGTTCGTCGCGAAGCCGAACATGAGGCCTTGGTCGCCGGCGCCGATGTCTTCGTTCTCTTGATGGACATCCTTGCCTTCGCGCGTCTCGATCGCAGCGTTGACGCCTTGAGCGATGTCGGCCGACTGCTCGTTGAGCGAGGTCAGCACGGCGCAGGTCGTGGAGTCGAAGCCATACTTGGCGCGGGTGTAGCCGATTTCCTTGATCGTGCGGCGCGCGATCGCGGAGATGTCGACGTAGTCCGCACGGCTGCTGATCTCGCCGATGACGAGCACGAGACCGGTCGCGACGGATACCTCGCAAGCTACGCGGGCATGGGGATCCACTTCAAGGAAAGCGTCGAGAACTGCGTCAGAAATCTGGTCGCATATTTTATCGGGATGGCCTTCCGTTACGGATTCCGAAGTAAACAGGTGTCTTCCTTTAAGGGACAAGCTGATCGACCTCCTAGAACCATGGAATGAGAAAAGGATGATGTCTTAACAAAAAATCAACCTTTTCCCATTGGAAAAGGTCGGGTAGACAACTCTTCTAGGACACTATGATAGCCCAACTGTCGGATCGTGTCAATGGACGGAATCCCTTGGCAGAAGGCGGCTTCCGGCAGTTTAGCGCCTAGTGCGGCAGAGGAGTTCATCGCAGGAAAAGAACGTGAACTCCTTCTGCTCGCGCTGCTTTATAGCCCGAGCATCGATTGCTCGGCTTTCGCGACCAGACGCTTCGTCATTTCGCCGCCGATCGAGCCGGCTTGACGGGTCGCAAGCGATTTCCAGTGGACCGTGCCATAGCTGGACGCGTGTCCGGCTGCCCCAAGCTCACCGGCAAATTCCGTATCGGCCGAGCCCGGAGCCGGAGCCGCATACAAGCCCAGTTCTCCGGCAATTTCATATTTCATCTGATTGAGCATTTCTTTGCATGCAGGGACGACGACGCGGTTCGATTTTGCCATTGGACCAAGCACCTCCAAAGGATTGGGATAAGATAAGGATGTGCTAGTAGCTTGCCGCCTTGCCGTGTCCGCTACGCGTATAACCTGTTGCCACTGCGGGAAAAATATCCCGGTGCTCGACTCACTTCTCGATGGTCTTGATTTCGTAAGCCCCGCGCACCATGACGGTGAGGCCGGTCTTCATGCCTTCGGCCGAGCCCACTCCTCGACCGCCTCGAGGGAAGAGGATCAGATGATTTTGCGGCACGCTCGCGCCGGACTTGATGTCCACTCCATCCGTCACGTCCGCGATGCCGTTGCTGTCGGGGCTGTAGGCGACCGCCTTGCCTCCCCGCACGACGACCTCCGCGCCGTCGGCGGCAATCAGCGTCTTGCCTGCCGGCACGTTGATGACCTTGATGCCTCCGTCGTCGGTGCTTCCGCCGGCTGATGAGCCCGGCGTTGCCGTCGGAGCCGAGGTTGGCGATTGCGTCGGCGAAGGCGTGCTGGTGGGAGCGACCGCTCCTCCCTTCAATGCCTCGGCGATCTTCTGATCGACGTAGCTCTTCGTGACGACCGGATCGTCAGCCGTTCCCGGAACGGTGCCGACCGAGGCGGTCGTGCCCGCGGACGAGGCATAGGCTTCCCCGCTCCATGTCGCTTGAATGGCTTGCCACTGGGTACCGACTCCAATTGCTGCTGCCAGCGCGATTACCGCTGCAGCTTGCTTCCCTTTTTTCATCAAGTATCTCCTCCTGAATCAGACTTGGTTGTCAATCACGACTCTACTAAAAGGGGTACGCATTGTCTAGCTGCTCCTCCCGCAAGCAGAAAAGCCGCGCGCTCAGGCACGGCCCTCCGACTATTAATTGTTGATCAAGAACCAATTCATTTCCTGGGAGGCAATAAGAATTGAAGATCCTTGGAAAACATCATAAAGATTCACCTTGAACTTGCTGTTGGTGCGGACTTTGTTTTGAATCTCTGGATCGTTGAACAACATTTTGAGCGGGATGTCTGTTCCTTCTTTTAAAACCTCATCTTGAGATCCTTCCAAAGCCGATGCGAGATCGAACGTTTTGGAATAAGTCAGCTGGTTCGTATCTTGATTGACAAATTCGACCTTTAGTTTGTGGGTTCCGGCAATCGCTTCATAAGTGGCATCTCGTTCAAGCGAATAGACCGTCTCCAGCTTGAGCCCCGCGACGCTGTACATGTCTTTGACGTCATAGAACGCGCTCGTCTTGGCCATCGAGATTCCGAACCCGCCGACTTGAAGCTCTTTTAATTGACTTGCGACACTCTCGCTGGTCTGACCCATCTGGTACGAAACCGGCTTGACCAGCAGTGGCGACGTGCCGCTGCTAGGACTCGAGTTTCCTCCGGTACCAGTCCCCGAACCTCCATTTTCGCCGGAAGGAGGATTTGTTGTTTCTGTGGCAATAGCCTGTCCCATCACCAGTTTGAAATCGCTGGCGTCAAAGGCGCGCGGAAGAGTGGTCCATGCCGATATCAGAGCTTTGCCTTTCGAACTGATGCGTTCTTTGACCTCGCCATAGGTAACGGGGACAATCAATCCGTTTTTGTCGACCAAATAACCACCAAGTTTCGCCATTCCGGCAGCTCGGGCTTCCTCATTAATTCCCTCAAACTCCGCATAGAACGTTTGAGTCCCTACGCCTTTATAGACGGCATTCCGCTTCAGCTTGAATGTCGCTTTCCGTCCGCTTCCCGCAATGACGTAATCGGTCAAATTGCCGAGAACGGGAATCTCGGATAACTGCTGACCTGTAAATTGATAAAGCATTTTGCCGGGCTTATCTGTCGCGGCTTCCGTGGCAACAAAGGCGATTTGGCTGATCGTCGTGCTATATGGAATATCCGCGGCTACGACAGCCTCATAACTGGCGCCTGGAGCAAGTACAAGTGCAGAATCCAGGCCAAGCGCTTTTTGCTCGCTGCCGATTTTGACGCCATTGACCATGAAGTATCCGCCAAGCGCCGGAACTTGCTTGGCAACGGCACTGTTGTTCGTTATGGCAATGCCTGCGACCAGCTTATCCTGATCGACTCCAGAGGTTCGTGTTACGGTTTTTAGTTGGATGCTATAGTCCTTGTAACTAAAAGCTGTTCCTAGTCCTCCTTCCAATGAAGCTGTCTTGACGATGTAGGAAGCAATGACATAGGATTTCTCTTTATCGGTCGCCTGAGATTTCATGACGAGCTCGGCTTTAGCCAGACTCGCGTCTGCAGGCAGTGTTCCCATTAGCGCCAGCGACTTCCCGATTCCCGGCAGTAAGCTTGAATTTTCTTCTTTGGCATAAGACAGCGCATAGCTCTTGCCGTTCTCGGTCACGAGATAGAAATCGAACGTTCCGGCCGCTACAGCTGTCGTTCCTGCATTGGTCAACGAAAAATCGAGCGCAACGGATTGCCCTTCCGCATCTTGACTGACGATGGCATTTCCGGCTTTCGTTGTAATCGGCTGTCCTTCTACGTAGATGCTCCGAGGCTGTCCTGCGGTTGAAGCCGCCTGTACTTTCAAGGATGGAAGTCGAAAGACGCCTGTCGGGAGCTTGATCTTTGTCGCCTCGTCATTCAAGGAAGGAACGAGCGTCAAAGGCTTTGCAACTACCGCTAACGGGAGCGTGGACCGAAGCGTAATGATCTTCCTCTCCCGCGGCTGGATCGTCATCGTTTCCAAGCTTGGAGAGGAAACATTATAGACGGAAAGGCTCTCGGTCTGAATATTGAACGACAGCTTAGACAAATCAATTACCTGCTGTCCGACATTCTCCAGCAAATAGTTGATGGTGACATAGCCATTGTCCTTGTCCTTGGATATGTAGGCTTGCTTGACCGCTCCTTTGAGCTTGCCGCTGCCGTAAACCATGATGCCTGGTTGAAAAGCGGCAATCTTATCGGTTCCTTGAGAAGGATAGGAGATTGTGCCCAGTCTCTTTTCATAGTTGGAAGAAGAGAAATCCCACTTGATGATATCAAAAGACAGGTCCGTGAGCTTGGTAGCGGAGTCGACTACCGCATAGTAAGTCAGATACTGTGTACTGTTGGCCGGAACGGATGTTTTCTCTTTGTCTCCTTCAATTACAGTCGCCTTGAACGATTTGCCCGATTTGGATTTGACTCGAATCCAGTAATCCAGCAGATCCATGGATCTCGAGCTTTTGTTTGTAATCATCACCGTATAAGCGAGAAGTTTCCCCTTGTCCTGCATAAGGAAATGCGCGTCTCTTATGCTTAGCGAGCCTCCCGTCAAGCCAACCGCTTGGCCCGACAGCGTCACGCTCTTTGCTGCATTTGCAACAGGCATTCCGTTTCCTGAGATCGTGCCCCCCAGCAGCAATCCTGCCGCAGTAAACGCAGTCAATCCCGTCTTCATCCAATTTCGCTTCACGACATACCCTCCTGAATCCATATAGCTCTTAGACGCAGAGAATCTCTCCTTTGTTTCTGTTATTTACCGGCTGCGCCAACTTTTGTGAACAACAAAAAAAAGAGCAAGCAGGAAATCCTGCTTGCTCTTTGGGGATGATGGCCGGTTGATTAGTTGACAACAACCGTCGTCGTAGCGGTTACGCCCGTGTTCGTTACGAACGTGATCGTAGCCGTTCCTTTTTTCTTGCCCGTAACAGCGCCTTCTTGATTAACGGTAGCGATGTCCGTGTTGGAAGAAGAGAAGTATCCGACTGGAGCTACTTCAACACCGTATTGGTCTTTGACCTTCACGGATACCGTAGTGGAACCAGTGAACTCGTACTCGGATTTACCGAATTCAACCGTTTTTGCAACCGGTGCGTCTTCGGAAACCGTCACTTCTTGCGTTGCAACAGCAGAGTTGCCAACGTAAGCCGTAATCGTAGCTTTACCTGCTTTTTTACCTACCACTTTGTTGCCGCTCACTCCAGCAACCGTGATGTCCGAGCTGGATACGAAGGCAGGAGCGGAGGATGCCAGAGCAACCGTAACGCCTGCGGACGTTTTACCGGTCAGGGTAACCGTCTTCGCATATGCAGCACGAGCGTCTTTGTCTGCGTAAGCCGTACCGACAGATTTGATCTCGTACGATTTAACAGCACTGGACTCTACTACATCAACGGTGAACGCGTAGGACTCAGCGTTAGCCGTCTTGGACTTAACCGTCACCGTTGCAGAGCCAGACTTGTCAGCTGCAGCGACCAGTTGACCGCCCGTGTAGTTCAGCAGGCCTTCAACATCGGATTTGACTTCAACCGTATAGGTATCAGCTGCAGCCGTGGAAGTGCGGCCGTAGTTATCAACCAGCGTGATGTTGTCTTTGCCGAAGTCGACTTTGGCGCCATCTTCGAGAGTCGTGATGACATCTTTAACGCCGTTCACGCCGGTCGTGTAAGATGCTTTTTGAATCTGTACAGACAGCGTGGAAGGAGCGGAAACGCTCGTTTTACCGCGTGCCACGATGTACGTGTAGCCTTCTTGCGTGAACTTCAGGACGAGTTCGCCTTTAGCATTCACTTTCGGGTAGTTTGCTTCCAGGTAGTTGGCGTTGAATTCCAGTTGGCTCAGGTCAAGAGCCGTACCTTTGATCTCGCCACCGAAGGAGTCGGAAGCTACGAACGGGAAGACCACTTCTTCGCCCGCTACCACGAGGGAGCTAGGAGCGCCGATTTGGAAATCTTTCACGACAGCAGCGCCAGCAACGTTAATGATGATGGACTTGGAGATGCCCGCGCTTGGGTTGCTGATCGTCAGCGTCGTGGATCCAGCAGCTTTCGCCGTGAATTTCAGTACGCCTTTGCTGTCAACGGTGATTTTCTCAACAACGCGGTTGTCGCTGTTGTAGAAGAACAGACCGTCTTTGTCTTTGTAGTTGCTGTATACGTTAGCAGCTACGCCGTCTTTGAAGTTGATGTCGCCAGCCGTCAGCGTAATTGCTTGGCCGTTAGCATCTTTCAGCGTCAGCGGGATGATGAGGCCCGTTTCGCCAGCGGAGATGCGGGATTTGCCAGCCAGCGGCTGAACTTCGCCCAGGTCAAGAACCGTAGCCGTGGAGCCCGTTACGACGTTCAGCGTTTTAGAAACGCTGAGGCCAGTGGATGGAGCAACAGCCGTTACGGCAATCTTGTCGTTCGGGTTAGCGCCGGAAGTTTTGAGGTTCACCTTGCCAGCAGAAACCGTGATCGTTTTCGAAGGTTGTGTCGTGTTGTAGGCTTGAACGTATGTGCTGTTTGTAGCCGTTACGTCTTCACCGAATTGGTTAAGAACTTTTACGCCCAGGTCTACGTTGTCCGCCAGTTGAAGAGCAGGGGCCGTAACGTCGATTTTTGTAGCTGCGCTTGCAGCGACTTTAACCGAGAACGGAGTGTCCGAGCCTTTAACCGTCAGCGTGTAGTCGCCTACAGGCAGGTATACAGCAGACAGGACAACGGATTTGTTGTCGTCAGCGTATTTAGCCGTTACAGGGAACGTAGACAGGTTGGATTTCAGCGTATAGCCGCCATCCATGTACGTTTTTTCAGTAGCCGTCAGCGCTCGGTTGAATTTAACCGTGATCGCTTTCGCGCCGGATTGAGCCGCTTCCGTAGCTTTAACGGCTTGCAGCGTCACTTTCACATCGTACGATTTGCCGTTGTAGGAAACCGCAACCGTCGTTTCTTTACCGACTTCCAGTGCCGTCGTCAGCGTTTGCTTCACGACTTGGTTGTCGGAGAAAGTAACCTCGATGTTCGTAGCGTCGACAGCAACAGCGGACTTGACGGATACAGCTGCATCCGACAGATCGTAGATTGCTTCAACAACTTGACCGCGGGTAGCGGCTACTTTGTAGGAAGCAGCGGAATCGATGAGGCCAGCGTCGATAGCGGCTGCTACGTAGCCTTTTGCCCAAGCGCTTACTGCTCCGGATACGGCGCCGTCAGCTTTAGGCTGCAGGCCAGCTGCGATAACGAGCGTTTTCGCAACTTGCTCAACCGTCAGGGACTGGGAAGGTCCGAACAGGTTGTTGCCGAGGCCGTTCAGGTAGCCGGCTTTCGTGCCAGCGCCGATGAAGCCTTTAGCCCAGTGAGTTGCCGATACGTCCTTGTAGTTTGCTGCAGCGGCGTCTTGCGTCAGGCCGTTGAGCAGTACGAGAACTTTGGAGAACTCAGCGCGCGTGATGTTCTTCGTCAGGCCAGCCGTACCGTCCGGATAGCCAGACAGGATTCCAGCTTGCTTCAGAGCATCGAATTTCTGTTGCGGGGACAGTTCAGCCGCGAAAGCGGAGCTTGCGAATACGGAAGTTACGAGTGCGCCTGTAACGACCAGGGATAAACTTTTCTTCATAACCTTTTTGTCTCCTCCTCTAACCTGCTTAAGTATGTGAGAGTGTTTGGTGGAACTATGAGTGCTCTTTGTACTCATCTGTTGTGTCACCCCCTTCCCAGAGTGTGGGAGCAGTATAATATAGAAAAATGTCTGCTTCATGCTGTAGACACGTGTGAAAACATGTCGCAGAAACTCGTAGAATCAAGTAGAAAATAATGGAAACCTGTCAAACCACTAAACCATTATACAATGGGCTAGTAGAGGCAGTAAAGAGGGAGATGAGAATATGTTCCATTTCCATCGGAGTTACCGGAGCAAGGGGATATAGCGCCCTGGGCCGGTTCCGCTGCCTTTCAGGATTCCGTTCTGCGCGACTCCATGTACTTAAACGCAGGGCATTTCGAAAAGTTGCGAGACGCCGGAACTTTTTTTTCTTAATCTTGCCTGTCATTTTGCTATGTATTACCTTCATGCGTACTTCTTGGCTGCAGTCCTAGTATAACTTGGTTAACCTGGCTCCGTCGACTCGAAACTTTTTCCAACGTTCGAATTTTGTCGAAGCAGGAAATTTCATACAAGTTTTGAGAAAGAGACTGCAAAGGGAACCCTTTTGCAGTCTCTTCTACTAATATTACGATAATTCTTAATTGATTTTAGGCAAGCGCTTCAGTCCGACCAGCACTTTTCCAAGAATGATGCCGGAGTCGGAACGAAGCAGGTTCGCCTTCGGCTCGAAGACATAGCCGTTCTTCGGATTGGAGCTGTCTACCGGAGAGCCTTGGATGTAGCCCTTCTGGTAGATCGCCAGCACCGAGGCACGGGCGTAGTAGTCGATGCCGCTGTAGTCCTTGAACGCTTTTTGCAGCGCCTTCTCGATCTTGGCCGGGTCTGTCTCCAGCTTAAGCTTGAGGGCCCGGGCCAGGATGACGGCCGCATCCTCGCGGGTCAAGTTGCTCGTCGGCTCGAAGGTTTTCGGCGCCTTGCCGCGGATATAGCCTTCATTGAACGCGGTCTCGATATAACGGTAGTCCCACAGCGCGGTGCTCTCGACGCCGACGTCGTTGAACAGCCGCTTTGACGGATCGGTGTTGTAGTTGAGCTGCGCGCCGAGAGCCTTGACCATCATCGTGGCGAACTCGCCGCGCGACGTGTACAGGCTGGATCCGAACTCATCGAGGCCTGCCGCGTTCATGAAGCCTTTGGCATACATCGCCTCAAGGTAGTTGCGCGCATAAGGATGCGACGTAATGTCGAGATAGGAATATTTCAACTGTCCCACGACATAATAACCGAACTCGCGGAACGGTACCGTAACAGTATTCTTCTTCGTGTCCACGACGCCGCCCAGGTTCACCCACTCCGGCTTTTTCGGATCGAAGTGGAACACGGTAATGAATGTTCCGTTCGCGTCGACGATATTGCTGTCGTAAGACAGCGTCAGCTTGGCTTCTTTCGAAGCAATAAGCTCACGATTAATGGGGCGATCTACGTAGGACGGAAGATCGGCCGTAGGATATTGATAAGGATCGATGCCGTACGTCAACGGATCATTGATGCTGTCCGTCTGCGGATTGTCCGCCATGCCCGCGTCAATCCAGAACACTTTGCCCGCCTTGTTGAAATTCGATGAGAACGTGTTCTCGAACATATTGCCGAGACTTTCGAGAATCAGGTCGAAGTTGGCCGGAGGCACTTCGAACTCATGCCGGTCGACGACGCCATCGGCCGGATTGGCGATGCCGAACAGCAGGCGGTGTCCGGTGAACACCTGGTTCTTGAGCTTCTCCGGCACGTTGTAGTCGCGGCGGATGAGCGTCGTCGATTTCGGGAAGGTCAGCTGCAGCTCGCCCTCGAACAGCTTGTGCGAACTCTTCATCTCTTCCATGAACCCTGCGCCTGGAATGTTGGTCGGCGCATAAGTGACGGTGATCGTGCCGTTGATCGAATCGTTGTCGTTGGCGATCGTGAACTTCAAGTCGTTCTTGCCCGCCTTGAGGCCGCTGATGACCACGCGATAGGCCGTCGTGTAGTCGACCGTGCCGTCGTTGTCGGCGTCATAAGCGATTTTTTCGCCGTTCAGTTTGTTCACCGTAACCGTCTTGGCGCTAGGCGCGTCGATGACGACCTCGACGAAGTTCTGGTTGACGATGCGCTTGCTGTTCAGCGGGCGCAGGATTTTGTACGGCAGCGCCGTAGGATCGACCTCCAGGCGGTAGCTGGCGCGCGCGCCGGCTTCGCCGTTGTTGTAGACGTAGAAGTTGTACACGCTGGACGTGCCGTCCTTGCTCAGGTACTGGTTGGACAGTACCCAGGAGAACGTCTGCGTCTTGAGATCATAAGTGACGACGAGCTTGGGAACGCGCTCACCCTGCTTTGGAATCTCCGGGAGGGTGCTGCCGGTATTAATCGTTCCGACGGATTGCTGGTCTTTGGGCAGTCCCGTATCAATGACGCGAAGCTCCTTTGCCAGCGTCCAAACGATAGGCGCCGTCATGTTGCTGCCTTCGATCTTCAGGATGAATTTGCTTTTGTCGATCGTGTTGCTGGTAATTGCAGTAGTAGCGGCTTCAATACTTGTGCCTAAATCAATGAAGTCGAACGTTCCGTGCACGTTCATATAAGGTTCCTTGGTCGTGAACACGCTGCCCGATTTCGGGAAGTTCGGATCGTTGGCCAGCGGAGCCGGCATATCGCTGCTGTACGGATAGATGCTGTCCGCCTCTACGGGAATGACCGGCAGGTTGACTTGGTTGAGGAAAATAGTGATTGAGTTCTCGTAGTTGTTCTTGCTTCCCTTGTAGACGAACTTCAGATTGAAGGCGCCAGCGGACTTCATGATCTCCTTGGCGGCTGCTAATCCTACTGTCGTCGCTTTAAACGAATTTATCGCTCCGTTCTGCTCAATAGCGATTGGCGCGTTGTTGATGTAGAAGAACATCGTCTGAGGCTTGCCGTCTCCTGACGGAGCATAGCGGACATCAGAGAGATCGTTCAAGTTGGTCAACGTTGCGGAGAAATTTTTGAATTTATCTGCAACGATCGTATCCAGCTGGGTTGCTTTCGTTGAGTCGTAGTCGATTTTCATCGTGTCGTAGATGCTGTCATATTTGAGGAACGGTCCGAACAGCATGTTGAACGTGACCGCACCCGATATTGAAGCGTTGTTGTCATACTGGAACGTCACCGTCTGCGTGCCCTCGTACGGCAGCTTCGTAAAGACGATGAGCTTGCGCACGAACGTCTTGTTGACGCCGTTGACCGTTTTGGTGACGGTTGTCGTATACGTCTGGCTGTCATCGATCGGTTGATTGGTCGAAGTATACGTCGTTTCCTTGCCGTTGATATCCGTTATCTTCGACACGGACAAGGGAGAAGTCGTGTCCGACGAGTTGCCGATCAGCACCTCGACCGCCAGCGGCGTATCGTAGATATTCACGCCGGTGAGCGGCTTGCTCTCGTTGTTGCGGTCCTGCGTCGTTTTATAATTCGGGATGTAATTGATTTCGCTGATGAACGGAGCCGTCGAATTGCGCAGCGTGAACTTGAGGTTGTACACGCCTTGGGACTCGTTCGCTACCGTGTTCAGCGTCTCCAGCGTCAGGAAATAGGCTTTGTCGTACGCATAGCTCGCAGCCGTCGTCAGCTGGCTGAGCTTGATGTCGACCTTGTAAATGAAGAAGGGGTCCTCCGGGCTGTAGCCGCCGGCGCTCACGGTCGGAATCGCATTGACCGGCGCCGCCGCCGTTCCGTCCAAGCGAGGCGTAATCTGGATCGGCTGCGTCGGGTCCGGGTTCGGGACCGTCACGCCGTTCACGACTTTTTTGTTGTTCGGCACGATGACCGTGCCGGTTACGCTGAGGTCCGAAGGCGTGCCGGCCTTGCTCGTCCCGAAGTCGGGCGAGTACTCCAGAGCGGCGCTGTTCTTGATCGCCCCGCTGTCCAGTTCGTTCAGGTTCAGGTCATAGAACGTCACTTCGCCGTTGTAGAACGCGATCTCTCGCGTCGTCTCGACGGTCTGGTTGTTGTTCGTCACCTTGATCGTCACGAGGTTCTTGCCTTTCTTGACGGTCAAAGGCGAAAGCGTGAACTCGTAGTTGTTCGTCGCGGAGACGTTGTAGGTGCGGCTTCCGCCGTTCACCTCGATCGTCACCTTCTGCGCGTTGGGCGCGTTGCCGGTGATGGCGATATCGGCCGAAGTCCGGCCGCGCGAGGCGCCGGAGGAGACGACGGTCGTCGCATTCTCCTTCATCGGGAACGCGTTGCCGTCCAGGCGTGCGGCCAGGTTGTAGAACACCGGACCGTCATGATACATGATATAAATGGAGGTCGACACTTCCGCGCCGCCTTGCAGCCCCTTGAACGTGATTCGGTTCAGGCCGGAGTACAGCTGCACGTTGTTCGCCGCCAGGTTGTAGCCGGTAAGGTAGATGCCGCCCTTGACGTTTTCGGTCTTGGATCCGGTCTGGTCGTCGGCCGGGTCTTCCGTATTGTTGTTGTTGACGATCTGGATGACGCTGTACGTGATGCTCGACGGATCGATGTTGCTGACCGAGCCCTCCAGATTGACCCGGCCGTTCGTCGTCACCCGGGGATTGAGCGAGCTGCTCGTCTCTTTGGGGAATGTGAAATAGCCGGTCGCGGCCGCATCGGCCGTCCGGGCCGGCAGTACCGGCAGCAGCTGGACCACGAGGGCCAGCATAAGGACCATGGCGCTGAGTCGTTTGAACACGGGAAGCCTCCTCCATACTGTTGCATAGGAATTTGTGTACGTTATTTATCGGAGCATGACTGGAAAATTGTTAGGAGTACGCCGGATTTACGATAACTTCTATTATCATGAAGATAGCAAAAAAGCCTGTCCCTCCATGTGGAAGGACAGGCTTGGAAGAAGGATCTGCTCTATTTGCCGCGCTGCTGATCGGGCTTGAGCCTCATGCGGGCCAGCAGGCTCAGCAGCGGCCGCTTGGACTTGTCGACGATGCCGATCAGCTCGGCGCCGATCTGCATGAAGAACACAAGCAGGCTGATGACGACGAACGTCACCCAGTTGGCCGCATGCGACTGCACGAAGATCGACTGTACGATCGCCGCGAGACCGAAGAAAGCGGCCACGCCGTAGATGATGAGCACCGTTTTGCGATGGCTGAAGCCGAGCTCGCGCAGGCAGTGGTGCAGATGGCCCTTGTCGGGCGCGAAGATCGGCCGCTTGTTGACCCAGCGGCGGATGATCGCGAAGAACGTGTCCGCGATCGGCACGCCGATGATGAGCAGAGGCGTGATGAGGGAGACGACGGTGACCTGCTTGAAGCCGATCATCGACAGCGTCGCCAGCATGAAGCCGAGGAACAGCGAGCCGGAGTCTCCCATGAAAATCTTGGCCGGATGGAAGTTGAATACCAGGAAGCCGAGGATGCCGCCGAGCAGCAGGCAGCTCATCAGGATGATCGGCTCGAAGCCGAGCACGAACGCCATGATGAGGATCGTCGTGATGGCGATGCCGGACACGCCTGCGGCCAGTCCGTCTAGGCCGTCGATCAGGTTGATCGCGTTCGTCACGCCGACGATCCAGAAGATCGTCAGCGGGATGCTGATCCAGCCCGATATCTCCTGCATGCTCTGGCCGAACGGGATGTTCAGCAGGTCGATCTTGACGCCGAAGCCGAAGACGACGACGCTGGCGGCGACAAGCTGCAGCAGTAGCTTGACCTTGGCCGACAGTTCGAATCGGTCATCGAGCGCGCCGGTCAGCACGATGATCGTGCCGCCCGCCAGCATGGCCCGGATCAGATTGCGGTCATACGCGCTCAGCAGGCCGTCCGGAATGAACGGCAGCACGACGAAGAACGAGCCGATAAAGGCCAGGAAGATGGCAAGGCCGCCCAGACGCGGCATGATGCGGGTATGGACCTTGCGGGCATTGGGCTTGTCGATCGCGCCGACCTTAAAGGCGAAGCGCTTGACGAGCGGCGTCAGTCCGAGCGCCAGGACAAGCGCGACGGCAAATCCGGTTATATAAAGCAATGTGGCATTCACTGGAATTCAACTCCCCTTAAGTTCACCGGAATGAATTATAACTCGCATGAAAAAGAAACACCAACCCCAATATTCGGTCATTTCACAGCGAATATCGGTGAATTATCGAAGATCGTAGGGTTTTGTCACCTTTTCCTTGTCCCGGATCACTTTTAGAGCGAATTGCGGCAAGACGAGCATTCTCCGGAACCGCGTCGGCTGCTGCAGCAGGCGATAGAACCATTCGAGGCGGAGCTTCTGCATGAAGACGGGAGCCCGCTTCAGCCTGCCGGCGATGATGTCGAAGCTGCCGCCTACGCCCATGACGAGCGGAACGCCGAGCTCCTGCTTGTAGCGGGCGATCCAGGGCTCCTGCGTCGTCGCCGAGCGGGCGACGAACAGCATATCCGGATGAGCTTCTCGGATGCGGGCGATAATCTCCGGATCGTCTTTTTCGCCGAAGAATCCGTGGTGGGTGCCGACGATGCGGGTGCCCGGGTACCTCTCCCCGAGCTTGGCCGCGGCTTCGTCGATGACCTCCTGCGTCGTGCCGAGCAGATAGGCCGTCCATCCCCGCTCTTCCCCTTCGAGGAAGAGCCGATGCATGAGGTCGAAGCCCGGCACCCGTTCCCGTACGGGCTGGCCGACATGGCCGGCCGCCCAGACGACGCCGGCGCCATCCGGCACGACGAGATCCGCCTCGCGGAGCATCCGATGGAATGCCGGATCTTCCAAGCCCATCATGACCATGATCGGATTGGCCGTCACGATCTGCGAAGGGCGGCCGGCTTCGATCCGATAGGTAAGGTATTCTACCGTCTCGTCCATCCCCATGCGGGAAAAGGGCACCCCGTAGATGGATACCTTCGGCACGAGCCGGCTCTCCAGCCATTCGGTCGCATCCGTGGCGTCCTCCATCGCTTCCGCGAGGCGAACCGCTTCGGGAGCGTCGGGGGAGGCCTCTCCGCCGTCCGTTCGGATTCCATCAGCCGTCCGAGCGGTGGAGCCTGCCGTTTCTTTGTTGTTGGAATTGATATTCGTCGACATGGGTCGAACCTTCACCTCTTCGCTTTTTGACGCAGCTGGCGGACGATATGTTGCGCGGGCTCGACCGCCTCCCGCTGCAGCCGGTCGATGAGCGGAGCCTTGTCGGCGCGCCAGGCGGCGGAGCCGTCCAGCAGCCTTTCAGCCGCATCCGCGAAGGCGGAGGCGTCCATCGCCTCGGTCGTCGCGGCCGCACGCTCCTGCAGCCTCGCCAGGAACTGATCGATCTTGGGATCGTAGCTGATGCCGAGCATCGGGACCCGCTGGCCGGCGGCATAGATGAGCGCGTGCAGCCTCATGCCGACCAGCAGGTCGCATCGGCTGACCTCCAGCAGCATTCGCTGCGGATCGTCGCCGGGCTCGGCAAGCTCGGCGCTGCTGCCCGGACCGAGCTCGCCGAGCCGCTCCATCGCCTCGCGCGATGCCTCCGCATCCGCCGGCGTATGGAACGGCAGGAAGCGCAGGCGCACCGGGCGGCGGCGCGCCAGCTCGCCCAGCGCCTCCGCGGCGCGGATCAGGTCGGCTCCGTCCTTGCGCCAGCGGCGCAGGGAGATGCCGACCACCGGCGTGCGATCTCGCGCATCGCCGGCCGTCGCCTCGGCGCCTTTGGGCAGCGGCAGGCCCATGACCGGATCCGGCACGACGCTGATCCGCTCCGACGGGACGCCCATCCGGCCGAGCAGCTCGGCGGATTCGGCGTCGCGCACCGATACATAGGCGCTGCGCGTCATGACATGGCGGATGAGGCCGTCCATGCAGCGGTTCAGCACCGGACCGACGCCTTGGGCATAGATGAACGTCGGCTTGCCGAGCAGCTGAGCCAGCTTGAGGATGCCGGCATAATAAGGGATCGTCTTGCTCCCCGTCACGTCCTGCAGCAGACTGCCTCCTCCGCTGATGAGCCCGTCGCAGCGGGCGATCGTCCGCAGCAGTCCTCCCGGACTCATCCTGCCGGCCGCCTGGACGCCGTACATCGACTCCGTCCAGGCCGGGTCGCCCGAGAGCACGATCGGCTCGATGCGGACGCCTTGAGCGCTGCCCTCGGCCTCCAGCGCGAGCAGAATCGACTTGAGCACCGCTTCGTCGCCGCTGTTGCGGAAGCCGTAGTAGCCGGAAATGGCGATCCGAAGCGCGCGCGGGGCGTTTGCATCGCGAGGCTCAGGCATGGACCGAGGCCTCCTTGAAGCGGCTGCGCAGCCTGCGGAACAGCGCCTCACCGATCTGCCAAGCGGCAATGAGCACGAGGCCGATGAGGAGGCCGAGGCCGAGGCCGAGCAGCACGCGGATAAGCGACATCGGCAGCGGCGTATGGATATGGGTAAATGTGCCCACCATCGACAGCTGGCCCATCGCTCCTACAACAAGCAATACCCAGGCCGCGCGATAGCGAAGCGCCAGGAACAGGCCGAGAAGCATAAGCGGATGCGCGAGCAGGAATTCCTTGGTCCGCGGTCGCACGCCGAACGTCGACTCCAGCAGGTTGCGGAAGACGAGTTCGAAGCCTGGCGCGGTGCCGCTGTTGCCCGTCCGCGACAGATAGTAGAGCCCGACGATCCCCAGCACGGCCGCCGCCGAGATCCAAAGAATCGTGATCTGCAGGCTGAGCACGCGTCGCAGGCTTGTCCAAAAGCTGCCGCCAGTGAACAGGAACAGATACACCGCCGCCAGTCCCATCGGGGCCAGCGCCAGCAGGTTGACGCCTCGGAACTGCTCCAGGACGAGGCTGTACGTGATGTTGTTGAGCAGCCCGACGACGATCGGTACGGCAAGCAGCGAGATGAGGGTCGTCACGATGAACATGACGAGCGCCATCGACAGCCTCCGTCCGGCGGATAAGCCATGGAACACCCAGCGGGTTCCAGGCTGGCTGAGGCCGCCGAGCATCGCGCTCCATGGCGAGACCTGGAACGTCGCCTCCGAGCCGGATGCGGTCCATTCGCCGCCTACGGCCCTGCGCGGTCCGTCGGTGTGGGCATAGATGCGGTTGATGACCCACACCATCGCCAGCGTCGGAGCCGCGATCGCCGCTCCGAGCGCCAGTCCCTGCTCCATCAGCGAGCTGTTCAGCACGTACAGGCCGGCGCTGCCGGCGAGGCCGAGCAGGAAGACCGGAAGGGTCAGTCCGCTGAAGAATGCGCCTGCAAGCAGCGCGATGAGGCTGACGGCTCCGAGCACGGCAGCGCCTTTGAGCGGCTTGTGCCACGACGGCTGGTCGCGCTCGAAGGCGGTCGCCTGTCCCGACGGGAAGCCGGCGCGGTCCAGCGTCTGGACCGCTCCGTCCTTGCCGCCGATCGAAGCGTACAGGTTGTCCATCGGATGGGTCACCATGCCTTTGTCCAGATTGGACGAGGGCGCGGCATTCAGATAGAACATCCGGATGTTGCGATCCTTGGCCGCCAGCAGGAAGCGGTCCACGATGACGTCGGGCTTGAGCGCAGCCGCATCCTTGTCGGACAGCGAGTACAGCCGCGCTACATTATAGTGCGTCTTATACGCAAGCGTATTCAGCCCTTCTTGAGGCTTTTTGAGGTTCTCGATCGCAGAAAGGCCGATGCCGTACTTGTTGAGCAGCTCGGCGAAGCCGTCCAGGCTGCGAAGGTTCGCCTGCTCCGCCGCCCCTTTGACGGCATTGCCGTCGAACAGGATGCGCGTGACGCCCAGCTCCTTGAAGCGGGCCAGCATGCCGTCGGCCTGCCGCTGATCGTACGGGATGCGGTCCGAGAGGCGGGGCAGCAGCTGGAAGCCGGCTTGGCTGAGCCGATCCAGCGCGAGCGGGTCCGGCTCCATCGTCTTGAGCACCGCATCGGACAACGGCGTCTCCAGCACGAGCCCCGCGAGGCCGTCGAACGACCAGTCCTCGACGCGGATGCCGGAGGCTTCGAAGCGGTCGCGGATGATCGGCTCCAGCGCCGCCTGCTCCGCTCCGCCTTCGAACAGCAGATATGTGAAGTTCCGATTGGCCGGAACCGGCTTGTTCTGCAGCAGCGCCGCTTCCGCTTCGCTGTACAGGCCGAGCCGGCCGGCCATCTCCAGCTCGTCGAGCCGGCTTTCGAACACGGACATCGTGCCTACGCCCGCGGCCTTGAGCTTTTCGAGCTCGGCGCCCAAGAACTCCTCCGGCTTGGCCTGATAAGAAGCCACGAGCACCAGATCGGAATAATCGAACACGTACTCCACCGTATCGGCGGTCTTCTCCATCTGCCACCGGCTTGCGCCGATCGGCATCGACAGGGCGACGCCTACGAGCGCCAGCACCCACAGCACCTTGCGGGCTCCCCGATTCCACTGCTGCCATTTTAACACTTGTCCACTCGCTCCCTTGACTGCATGTTCCATGATGGCGCGCAGGGCGGGGCGTCTCTCGCTCCCGCCCTGCGGCTGTTCGATCTATATCGGCCGCAACGTCTCCGTTCGAGAGGCAGCCGCCTTAGGCCAGCGCGTCGACGCGCTCCATGACGGAGGAGCGAAGCGCCTCCAGCGCCGCGCCTGCCGCTTGCTGCGAATCGCCGCGTACCGCGAAGTATACCTTGATCTTCGGCTCGGTGCCCGACGGACGCAGCGTGAACCAGGAGCCGTCCTCGAGCATGTACTTCAGCACGTTCTCCTTGGGCAGGCCGTCCAGGCCGAGGCTGTAGTCGAGCACCTCGGCGATCTTGACGCCGCCGGCTTCGGCCGGCGGGGAGTTGCGGAAGCTGTCCATGATAGCGTCGATCTTCTGCACGCCGTCCAGCCCCTTGAGAGTGCGCGATTCCAGCCCCTCCAGATAGGTGCCGTACTCGGCGTACAGCTCCAGCAGCACGTCGTACAGCGTCTTGCCTTGATGCTTGTAGAAAGCGGCCGCCTCGGCGATCAGCATCGCCGCGACGACGGCGTCCTTGTCGCGGGCGTACATGCCGGTCAGGTAGCCGTAGCTTTCCTCGTAGCCGAAAAGGAACGCATGCGACCCGGTCCGCTCGAACTCCGTCATCTTCTCGCCGATGTACTTGAAGCCGGTCAGCGTATTGATGACCTCCGCTCCGTGCGCCTTGGCGATGTCCGCCCCCATCTCGCTCGTCACGATCGTCTTGACGACGACTCCGTTCGCCGGCAGCTGGCCGCGCTCCTTGAGCTGGCTGAGCACGTAGTTCACCAGCAGCGCGCCGGACTGGTTGCCGGTGAGCACGACGAATTCGCCCTGGTTGTTCCTGACGACCGCGCCGACGCGGTCGGCGTCCGGATCGGTGCCGATGATGAGATCGGCATCCTGTTCCTGCGCCTGCCGGATCGCCAGCGTGAACGCCTCGCGTTCCTCCGGATTGGGGCTCTTGACCGTGCTGAAAAAGCCGTCCGGCTGCTCCTGCTCCTGGACGACGGACACGTTCGAGATGCCGATCTCCGCCAAGGCCTCCCGCACCGGATGGTTGCCCGTTCCGTGAAGCGGCGTGAAAATGACCTTGAGGTCGGCGCCCGCGCCGCGCTTCAGCAGATCGCGGTTCAGGCTCTGCGCCGCCACCGCCTCGATGAAGCGGCGGTCGTCCTCCTCGCCGAGCCAGACGAGCAGGCCCTTGGCCTCGGCCTCCTCGCGGCCGAGACGCTTGATCTCGGCGAAGCTTCCCACTCGGGCGATTGCCTCGATCGCCTGCTCGGCCTCATGCGGGACGAGCTGGCAGCCTTCGGGGCCGTAGGCCTTGTAGCCGTTGTACTCGGGCGGGTTGTGGCTGGCTGTGATGACGATGCCCCCGCTCGCCCCGAGCTCCCGCACCGCGAAGCTCAGCTGCGGAGTCGGGCGCAGCGAAGGGAACAGATACGTCTTGATGCCGTTGCCGGCCAGCACGAGCGCCGCGTCCAGCGAGAACTCCGGCGAGTTGTTGCGCGAGTCGTGCGCGATGACGACCGACGGGGAATCCGTCTGGGCGAGCAGCCAATGGGCCAGCCCTTGGGTCGCCTTGCCGACGGTGTAGGCGTTCAGCCGGTTCGTGCCGGCGCCCATGACGCCGCGCAAGCCGCCCGTGCCGAATTCGAGGTCGCGGTAGAAGCGGTCGGTGATTTCCTTCTCGTCGCCGGCGATGCCGCGCAGCTCTTCCTTCGTCGCCTCGTCGATGAGCGGATCGCTCAGCCAGGCTTGATAGCGTTCGGACGCGATTGCGGTTACGGACATCCGTTGATCTCTCCCTTGTCTCTGTATGGCGTCAGCGGGAGGAGCTGTCCTCCCGCTAAGACGATTTTGGTCTTGGAATGGTTTTGATCTCTTGCGCCCGGAAATCAGCTTGGATCCGTCAGCGCGAACATGATGCCGCCTTCGGCCACGACCTTGCCGTCGACGCTGGCGGTCGCCTTGCCTTTGCCGACGATGCCCTTCAGGCGCGTGATCTCCACCTCGAGCCGCAGCGTGTCGCCCGGCGTCACCTGCCCGCGGAAACGGAACTCGTCGATCCCCGCGAACATCGCGATCTTGCCGCGATTGGCCTCGACCTTGAGGATCGCGACCGCGCCGACCTGGGCGAGCGCCTCCACGATGAGCACGCCCGGCATGACCGGGAAGCCGGGGAAGTGCCCGGCGAAGAACGGTTCGTTCATCGTCACGTTTTTGATGCCGACGGCGCGCTGTCCCTCCTCGACCTCCAGGATGCGGTCGATCAGCAGGAAGGGCTGGCGATGCGGAATGATGTCCATGATTTCGTTGATATTCAGCAAGTTGTGGGTCTCCTCCCGGAGGAAATGGTATCGCCTTCCCGGACGCGCGTCCGCATGGATCGCTCGATCCCGGGCCAGACTAGGACTGTCCCCCGCGAGCCTGCAGGTCGCAGGGGTTGAGATAAGGGCAGGCCCGCGTCGGATGAACATCCGCGAAGGGCCTGTCCTTTTGTCGCTTCCCGAAGCGGCGGAATCCCTCTTGGGACCTATGTATGCCCCCGTTATTATACCTCCCGGCCGACGAAAAAAAAACCGCCGCCCTTCCTATTTTCCAGCGTTTGCCTACATTTTCCGCATCGATATGCCGTTAACTAGATTATTCCGACGAAAATCTCGACTCAAAAAAGGAGTGTCTCTCGTTGATCCGACACGCTACACCGCGCAGCCGTACGCTGCTGTCGCTGCTGCTGGCGGCCGTCCTGGCCCTTTCCCTGCTGGCTCCTGCGGCCCATGCCGAGGACGCCGTCGCCTCCGTCTCGCTCGATACCGGCTCCAGCCTGTCCCTGACCTACGGCGAGGATCCGTACGCGCTCGTGCTGTGGGCTTCCTATTCCGGCTCTTCCGCTAAAAAGGACGTCACGTCTTCGGCCGTCTGGACGACCTCGCTCTCGTCCGTCGTCAAGGTAAGCGGCGGTGTGCTGACGCCGGTCGCCGCCGGCAAGGCGACGATCACCGGCAAGTTCGGCGGCTACTCCGCCAGCGTGACCGTCACGGTCGCCTATCCGTACAGCAAGCTGCAGCTGCAGCGCGGCGGGGAAAATGCGCCGGCCAAGCTCGAGGCGAACGTCGGCGACAAGCTTCAGCTCGATGCGGTCGGCACCAAGGACGGACAGACGGCAGACCTGACCGAGGACGCCGACTGGACGAGCTCCAGCGCCGCCGTCGCTTCCGTCAAGGACGGCGAGATCGAGATCCTTGCCGCGGGCACGACGACGATCAAGGCCTCCTACCGGGGCGTATCCGCCTCGCTGACGCTGACCGCCGAATCGCCGTACGAGGCGCTTGAGCTCTCCGAATCGTCGCTCGTCGAGCTGGAGACCGGAGGCAGCGCGCTCCGGCTGACCGCCACCGCCCGGCCCAAGGACGGAGGAGCTAGCCTCGACGTTACGTCAAAGGCGGTCTGGAGCAGCTCTGCTCCCACGATCGTAAAGGCCGAGAAGGACGGCGTCCTCACGCCGGTCGGCCCCGGCACAGCGACGATCTCCGTCTCGCTGCACGGCGTGTCCGTAACGGTGCAGGCCGTCGTGCGCCAGCCCTATGAGGTGCTCAAGCTGTCTCCGTCCGCCGAGCTGCACCTGCTGCTCTCCGACTCGCCCGTGCAGCTGGCCGCCTCCATCCCGAGCGTGTCCGGCAGCGCGGAGGACGTGACGGCGCTCGCGGCATGGACGTCCTCCGATCTGTATGCGGCGACCGCGGAAGGCGGGCTCGTCACGCCGAAAGCGGCCGGATCCTCGACGATCAAGGCCGAATACAAGGGCGTCAGCCGCTCGCTCAAGGTGACGGTCTACCCGACCGCCGTACGCATCAAGGCGGCGGACGAGAAGCTGACGGCCATCGTCGACGAGACGCGCGACCTGCCGGCCATTACCGCCGTCGGCCTCGACGAGGCGGAATTCGCCGTCACGAAGCTCGTCAAGTGGACGTCCAGCGCCTCCGACGTCGTGGAGATCAAGGACGGCAAGTGGATCGCGCGCAAGAGCGGCAGCGCCGTGCTCAAGGCCGAGCTCGGCGACATGAAGGTCGAGCTGCCGTTCGAGGTGAACGCCAAGCCGCTCGCCCTGCTGTCCGAGACGAAGGCCCTATCGCTCGTCATCGGCAAGACGGCCGAGCTGCCCAAGCTGACCGTCACGTACACGACCGGAGAAGAAGAAGATGTCACCGCCAAAGCCGACTGGAAGGCTTCCGGCGGCAGCCTGCTCGTCCTGGAGGACTCGATGCGCGGCCTGGCCAGCGCCAAGGCGACGCTGACCGCCTCCTATCTCGGCAAGACCGTCACCTTCCCGGTCACGATCGAGGAGGAGATCGTCAAGCTGACCGTCGATCCGTCCTCCCTGACGCTCCATCCGAACCGCAGCAAGACCGTCAAGGTCACCGGCACGTATAAGAGCGGAGCCACGGTCTCGCTGGCGGCCAAAATGGACTGGAGCGTCGACGCTTCCGCTGTCGCAAGCGTGCAGCGCGGCACGATCAAGGCGCTCAAGCTCGGCAGCGCCAAGGTGACGGGCACGTACCAGGGCAAGAGCGTCACGGTAGCGCTGACCGTCAAGCCGAAGCTCAAGAGCCTCGTGCTCTCCGAAAAAAGCTTCCAGCTCGCTCCGGGAGCCTCGGCTCAGCTGAAGCTGAAGGCCTTCTACGACAACGGGACGTATGAAGAAGTGACCGCAGCCTCCCTCTGGTCCTCGAGCCGCGAGGGCGCCGCGACCGTCACGCAGGGCGGCGCGATCGCCGCTGTCGCCAAGGGCACGGCGACGATCAAGGCCGTCTTCGACGGCAAGTCGGTTACGGCGCGCGTGACGGTAAAGTAAACCGGCCGTGAGGCATGTCCGGCACAGGCCAGGCTGCCCTTCAGGCGAAAAATGAAAACGGGACGAAGCGGAGAGGATCTTGAAGATCCCCGCTTCGTCCCTTTCCCGTTTCGCTCGGCAATCGCAAAAAAACCGGCTCCGCGAAGGAACCGGTCACGCTAGGAATCGGAGAACACAAGGTCATAGACATGCTTGTAGGTCGCGACGTCGAACGCATCCGACATCGACCCGCCGCCCACGACGACAAAGCCGAGATAAAGTCCGCCTACGAGCGCCCCGGCGAACAGGGCGAGCACGATCAGCTTGCGTGCGAACCACCAGGCGGTGAAGCGGCTTTTCTTGCGCGGCTTGCCCGAGGAAGCCGCGGCTTGCTTCTCCTTGGGACGCGACGCGCCGCCTGAGGAGGCAGGCGAGCTCTGCCCGTTCTCCCGCGGGGACGGCGCCCCGCCCATCGACGAAGTCTGCGTATCGTTGGTCATGATCATCATCCTTGACGGCGCGGCAGAGCCCCTCTCCCGCCGTCAGGATGCAGGAGGAAAGGCTCAGGCGCGCATAGTGTTGGCCAGTCCGGCCATCGTGTCGGCGGAGGTCAGCGCCCGCGCGCTCAGCTGGTAAGCCCGCTGCACGCTCAGCAGCTCCGTCATCTCCTCCACGAGGTCTACGTTGGACTGCTCGATGAAGCCTTGGCGAACGGCGACGGCGCCGCCCTCGCCCGCCTGGGCCGGCGTCAGCACGTCGGCGGCATCGGTGCCGGCGGCGACGCCGAACAGGTTGTCCGCTACGGCGACGAGCGATTCGGGGCGAGTCGGCTGCACGAGCGCCAGCTGTCCGAGGCGAGTGCGGCTGCCGTCGGCGCGGACGCCGTCGACGATCCCCTCGGGGCTGATCTGCAGCGATACGCCCTCCGGCACGACAATCGGGCCCTCGCGCAAAACGACGCCGTTCGCCGTCTGCACGGGCACCTGACCCAGGACCGGATACCCGGTCTCTGTCGCGAGTATCGTATCACCCTGGCCGGTCACCGTCAACTGAAAGGCCCCGCTGCGGGTGTAGCCGCGGCCGCCGGCGTCATCCGACGCGACGACAAAAAGCGCGTTCCCCTCCAGCGCCAGATCGGTCGAAGTGCCTGTCTCCTTGAGGCTGCCCTGGGTCATGTCCGGGCCCATCTGGATGAAGCGGGCGCCCCAGCCTTGGTTGTAGCCGAGAGGACCGACGCGGCCCTCGCGGCGGAACGCCTCCGGCTGCTGCTTCGCGTTCGTGAGCAGATCCTGGAAGGTCGCTTCCTTGCGCTTGTATCCGGCCGTGTTCACGTTGGCCATATTCTCGGCGAGCAGGTCAAGCCGCTGCTGAAGCGCGCTCATCGACACCGTCGCATTGATGATGGAATTGTTCACCGGTCAATCCTCCTTTACACGCGGCCGATTTCGTTGACCGCTTTTTCCAAGCTTTTGTCATAGAATTGGATGACCTTCTGGTTGGCTTCGTAGGCGCGCATCGCCCCCATCAGATCGAGCATCGTCTGCGTCGGATCGACGTTGGAGCGCTCCGTATAGCCCTGGCGCACCTCGATGCCCGCTCCCGGCTGCGCCGCCGCGGCGCCGCCCTCGCCGTCAAGCCGCAGCTTGCCGTCGCCCTCTCGGACGAGATCGGCTACGCGGTCGACCCGCGTGATGAGCAGCGACTGGCCCGTCGGCGCGCCCGCGCCGTCCAGGAAGCGGAAGCTGCCGTCGAGCTTCAGCGAGTCGAGGCTCGTGCCCGGCGCGAAGGCGATCGGCTGTCCTCCTGCACCCAGCACGGAGGAGCCGTCGGCGGTCACCAGGGCGCCTTCTCCGGTCAGATGGAACTCGCCGCCGCGCGTGTAGCGCGTCTCTCCCTGCTCGTTCCGGACCGTGAAGTAAGCCTGCGGACGGAACGTCACCGTGCCGTCCTCGGCGATGGACTTGCCGGAGGCGTCGAACTCCACGCCGGGCACCTGGATTTCGGAGAGGATGGCGAAGTCGGACGGCTTGTCCGTCTTGTTCAGGTCGCCCTGGACCTGCAGCGAGATGCTCTCCTCGGCGAGCACCCCCGTGCTGAGCCGTCCGATGCGCCGCACCGGCTCGTCGTTCTTGCCGCTCATCGACAGGAGCATCTCGGGAAACGAGCGGTTCAGCGCATGGGAGGCCTTGTAGCCGGTCGTATTGAGGTTCGCGATATTGGTCGTTGCCGTGTCATGCACGCGCTGCTGGGCGATCATGCCCGCCGCGGCGGTATATAAGCCTCTAATCATGGAGGAGCCTCCTTGAGGGTGTTCTGCTGTCGTCTATATCGGCATGCCGCCAGGACTTGTGAATAGGCCTGGATGCCCACTCCCGGCCCTCGCGCCCGGCCGAGTCGCGGCCAGCGGCCGGACACGCCAAAAAAGCCGCTGCTCCCGGCAGCGGCCAAGCGAGCGCCTGCGCTGCCCTCCCGCCCGGGGCAGGGCGGGAGCGGCGGCGATTAAAGACGCACTTTTTTGCGCGACATGCGGTCGAGGTGGTCGAGCATGTAGCCCGTCCCTTTGACGACGCAGTGCATCGGATCCTCGGCGACCAGCACCGGCACCTTGAGCTCGTCCGCCATGAGCAGGTCGAGGCCTTCGAGCAGCGCTCCTCCGCCCGTCAGGATGACGCCGCGGTCGATGATGTCGGCCGACAGCTCCGGCGGCGTCTGCTCCAGCACCGTCTTGGCGGCGGCGACGATAGCGGCGACGGAGTCCGACAGCGCCTCGCGCACTTCCTCGGAGTGGATGCTGATCGTGCGCGGCAGTCCGGTGACCATGTCGCGGCCCCGGATGTCGATCGCGTCGTTGCGCGCGCCGGAGTGCACCGAGCCGATGCGGATCTTGATCTCCTCGCTTGTCCGCTCTCCGATCAGAAGCTTGTACTTCGCCTTGATGTAGCGGCTGATGTCCGAATCGAACGTATCGCCCGCTACCTTGATGGACGCCGACGTGACGATGTCGCCCATGGAAAGGACGGCGACGTCCGTCGTGCCGCCTCCGATATCGACGACCATGTTGCCGCTCGGCTGATAGATGTCCATGCCGGCGCCGATCGCCGCCGCCTTCGGCTCCTCCTCCATGTACACCTCGCGCGCGCCGCAGCGCTCCGCCGCCTCGCGGATCGCCTTTTGCTCGACGGACGTGATGTTGGTCGGAGCGCAGATGAGAATACGCGGGCGGCTGTACCAGCTCCGCCCGCCGATGCGGTCGATGAACGCCTTGAGCATCATTTCGGTAATCTCGAAGTCGGCGATGACGCCGTCGCGAAGCGGACGGATCGCCACGATGTTGCCCGGCGTCCGCCCGACCATCCGATAGGCTTCGTCGCCGACCGCCAGCACCCGGCGGGTGTCGGTCTCGACGGCGACGACAGAGGGCTCGTCAAGCACGACGCCCTTCCCTTTTACATGAATGGACACGTTGGCGGTGCCCAGATCGATTCCGATATCCTTGCTCAGCATAACGTCCGAAGTCCCCTAACGAATAGTGTGGAAGCCCATTACCCATTATTCGCTGAAAACCTCGTTTTTCCTCTGATTTTGTTGAAAAAAATTAGCGCTTTCCGGCGGCCAGCACCTCGCGCCGCTTGGTGCTTTTCTTATACTTGATCTTGGTGGCCTCGCCGCCTCGCAAGTGGCGGATCGACTTATGGTATTCGAGGATATGCTTCACCTGATCGGCCAGATCCGGATTGATTTCCGGCAGCCGCTCGGTCAGATCCTTGTGCACCGTGCTCTTGGACACCCCGAACTCTTTGGCGATCGTACGCACCGTATGTTTGGTCTCCACGATGCACCGGCCGATCTTGATGGTCCGCTCTTTGATGTAATCGTGCACGTTCCCGCCTCCTTGACTCGTTGTAAGTTTGGTACATTATATGAGGGGGTCGGGCAGATATTCTTTATGGCCAAGTCCTAAGCCGGAATTCCGTCCCAATTGGCTGAAAATAGGACTCCCGATGCTTCTAGAACCGGAATTCGCGCCGATCCGCAACCAAAAAAGCCGGCCTTCCCGAGAGGGAAGGCCGGCTGATGCGTCCACGTGCTTATTCGGCGTCGTCCGGCTGAGCGCCGTCCGCGGCGCCCGCGCTGTCTGTCGCTCCGGCGCTGTCTGGGGCACCGGCGCTGTCTGCGGCACCGGCGTCCGTCTGCTCGGCCGCTTCCGGAGTTTCGGAGCTGCCCGCCTCCGGCTGGGCCGCCGCCGTCTGCAGCTGCGGCGCTTCGGCCGGCAGCACCGAGGACGGATTGACGTGCTCGTCGTTCTTGATCAGGGCGAAGTGCAGATGCACGCCGAGCTCTTTTTGCAGGTCGTTGCGTCCGGCCTTGCCGATGACGGTCGACTGCTTGACCTCGTCGCCCGGCTTGACGGTGACGCCGCTCAGGCTCTGGTAGACGGAGACGAGTCCGCCTCCGTGGGCGATCTCGACGACCGTGCCATTCGTCGGCTGATCCTGGACGAGCGTGACCTTGCCGCTCAGGACGGCCTGCACGTCGAACGGCTGGTCATCCGCGCGGGCCAGGTCGATGCCGGTATTGCCTTTGTACGTATTGTTCTGCTCCACGAGCGAAGCTTCCTGCTCCGCCGCGCTGGCCGCGCTGTCGAAGTAGCCTCGCTTCACCAGCACGTCCTCTACGCTTGCGACCGGCCACAATGCCGTCTCGCCCGGAACCGGCTTGACCGTCTCCTGAATCGGCGTCTGTCCGCCTTGCTCCGTCTGGGCGCTCTCGGGAGTCTCGGTAGTCGAAGTCTTCTGCTCGTCTCCTTGATAGAGCCACATGACGGTTACGATGATGGCTGCCGCTGCGACAAAGATGGCCGGAGAGATCCATTTGCGCGACAGGGTCTTCTTGTAGGTTGATGCGGGCTTCCTTCCTCCCAGTTGGTTTTTAGGAGGATCTTGCTTGGCGTTCTTCTGATCTTGTTCATTCATCTTTCATCACCTCACTAGCCATTGTTGCCGGATCGGTTGGCTTTATACGTGAGGCGATAGAGAATTTGCAAGAGCGCGTGAGAGGGACGCTTCCGCTCCCGCGCAGGCCGTACGGGGCTTAGGCCGGGCGGCGGGGAAGGGAGTCGGTCCGCACGACCTCGGCGCCGGTGTAATAATGAGAGAGGATCTCGTAGGCCGAGCGGCCCGCCTTGGCCATGCCGTCCGCTCCCCACTGGCTCATGCCGACGCCGTGGCCGTAGCCGTACGTCGTAATTTCGATGTCGCCGCCTTCGACCTTCCAGGTGAACTGGGCGGACGGCAGCCCGAGCTTTTCGCGAACCTCCCGGCCCGTCAGCACCTGCCCGCCCGCCGCGAGCTTGCGGATGCGCCGGCCGTCGGTCGTATCGAGCACGCGCAGGCTGCGGGCGCTCGTCTTGGAGCTGATGCCGAGCTTGCGCCAGAACGCCGCCAGGCTCATCGTCGTCGTCTCCTTGTATTCCGGGCTGATCGTCTTGTCCCACGGGCTCGCCACGCTCCGCAGGTACGGCAGGCTCGCGTCCCAGTAATCCTCCGAGTTCTCCGTGTAGCCGTTGCTCGTGCTGAAGAAGAGCGCTTCGATCGGCTTCCCTTCATACGTGACGATCTGCCCTCTCGTCTGCTGCACCGCCGCGTTCAGCTTCGTCAGGTTGCGCTCGCGCTCCTCGCCGCTCCAGCGCTTCTGCAGCTTGGACAGCGGCACGTACACCTGATGCGCCGTCGTATCCGTCACGTCTGCGGCTTCGCCCGGCACGCCGGAGCGGTCTCCCGCGGCCAGCCGCTTCACGATGTAGGTGCGCGCGGCGATCGCCTGCGCCTTGAGCGCCTCCGGCTCGAAGCCGATCGGCATCTCCCCGGCGAGCACGCCCCGCACGTACAGCTCCATCGGCACCTTTTCCACCCGTTTTTCTACGGTCAAATACACCCGCACGAGCATCCGATCGAGTTCTCCGAGCGGCGGAATTCCGGCCGGCGCGGCGGAATCGGACCCGGATGAGGCCGCGGTCGGCGATTCGAGTCCGGCCTTGCCCGACAGGCCGGACCGGCCGGCGCCTGCTCCGGCCGGCGGCGCCTGGGCCGCCGGGGCTTGCGGATCCGGCGCTGCGGCGGCTGAGCCGGCCTGTCCGTCTGCGGCGGAGCTTGTCCCGCCAGCTCCGGCGGCCGGAACGTCCGGCGCGCCGCCCAGCAGCGGCACGATCTTGCCGCCGGAAGTCGTGAAGGCCGGCGGCCGTTCTTCGACCGCCGCCGCTGCCCCGTACCCGTAGCCGCTGCCCGGCTCGTCCGCGACCTTCCCCGGATCAGCCTGCCGGTGCGCGATCAGGCCCGGCAGCAGGATCGCCGCCGCCGTCAGCGCCGCGAGCGCCGACAGCGTCCAGGGCGATGGATTCTGCGGCATTCGGCGGATAGCGGCGGCGCCTTTGACGCCCGCTCTGCTGCACGGGCTTTCCGCTTCGCCGGATTCGGCCCTTTCTTGCCGCGCGGCGCGTTGCGATGATTCTCGTCGAGCCCTCTCTTCCTGCCTCTTATCCTGGCAGGGCGTTCTCTCGCTCTTCTTCCCGCCGTCCGGCAACGATCGATCGTTTCCCGCCGTCACTGGGCCTGATGCCTGCTGCCTTTCCTCGTCTTCCTGGACGGCCCCGCTCCCAGCCGGGCGCGCGTGCTCCCTCTCCTGCCGCATTGTCCGCATGTCCCCTTTCCCCCCGCTGCCGGCGTCTTCCGCCCGACTAGCGGCTCCTTCTACTTCCAGCTTGTTTTCTAAGACTATGAGAGGGGAATCATAGAATAGAACAGAGGAAGCGTCGTGGGAAACGAGGATGCATGCGATCCGCTCCGGCCGCCTTGGACGGAACCACCCGCCGTTTAGGTTTCCTCCGGACGGGTTCGGCTCTCGCTGTCTTCGTCGGGAGCGGCCGCATCCGCCCAAGCGAGGCAGAATCGGAACGCGCTGCCACGGCCCGGTTCGCTCCGCACCTCGATGCGCGAGCCGTGAGCGTCGAGGATATGCTTGACGATCGACAGGCCGATGCCCGTGCCGCCTCGCCCGCCACGGGCTTCGTCGCTTTTGTAGAAGCGGTCCCAGATGCGGCTCGCCTGCTCCGCGCTCATGCCGATGCCCTCGTCCCGCACCGTGACGCAGGCGCTGTCCGGCCCGCGCTCGAGCGTGACATGGACGGTCGAGCCCGGAGGCGAGAACGCCATCGCATTCTGCAGCAGGTTGACCATCACCTGCTCCAGCCGGTGCGGGTCGCCGACGACGCGCACCTCGGCCGGCAGCCCGTCGATCTCGTACCGGACGCTGTGATGGCGGAACGTCGACTCCATGCGCGAGAGCAGCAGGCGGATCATTTCCGCGAGATCGAACTCGGACGGCACGACGTCGAACTGGCCGGCTTCGATTTGGGACATGTCCAAGAGATCGCTGACGAGCTTCATGAGGCGTACCGTCTGGTCCTGCGTGATGCGCAGGTAGCGGTCCGCCTTCCCTTGCGGAACGGTGCCGTCGAGGATCGCCTCGACATAGCCGTGGATCGACGTGAGCGGCGAGCGCAGATCATGGGAGACATTGGCCAGAAAGTCCCGCCGCATCTGCTCCAGCGCCCCGAGGTCGTCGGCCATCCGGTTCAGCGAGCCGGCCAGCTGCCCGAGCTCGTCGGCGGAGCGGTCGGCGATCTTCGTCTCGAAGCGCCCTTTGGCGAACTGCTCCGCGCCGAGGCTCATCCGCCGGATGCGACGCGTCATGTAGCGAGAGAATCCCCACGAGACGAGCACCGACACGGCGATGGCGATGCCGACGGCGAGGGCGTTCAGATTCTGCACGCGCCGGAATTCGCGCTGGAAGCCGGTCGACAGCGAGACGACGTAGCGATTGAGCGAAGGCACATACTGGGAGCTGACGATGAACGTGCCCGAGTCGCTCTCGACCGTCTCGGTGCGGGCCTCCGCGCTCCGGCCGATGCCCGCCGAGGCGATCAGCTGGCGGATGTCCGACACCGGCAGCGGCACCTGCCCGATCTGCATGTAGCGTCCGCTGCGCTCGATGATGAGGATGCTCTTCATCTGCGGCGGGACGACGAGCTGGAGCGCAGACCGGATCGAGTCGTCGCTCCAGCCGTCCCGGGCGGCCGTCTCCAGCAGCGTAATCGTACGGCGCAGCTCGGCTCCTTCGAGCCCTTGCCTCCGGTCGAGCATGTCGCGGCCGACGAGCTGCGACGAGACGAGATTGTAGACGAGGAACGTGACCGCCAGCGTCGAGAGCGAAATGAGCAGCAGCTTGGCGAAAATGCCGCCGAGCCCGATACGCCGAGCGACAGCGGCGGCCCCGGCCTTGAGCCTCCCGCCCAAGCTCGCCGCCTTGGCGTCGACCGCGCTCATGACGCCCCGGTCTCGAAGCGGTAGCCGACGCCGCGCACCGTTCCGATCCGCCAGGCGGGATGCTCTCCGATGCGGTCGCGGATCCGCTTGACATGCACGTCGACCGTGTTGGAATCGCCGAAGTAGTCCATTCCCCACACCGCCTGCAGCAGCTCGTCCCGCGAAAACACTTTGCCCGGGCGAGAGGCGAGGCAATACAGCAGCTCGACCTCCTTCGGCGCGCAGCCGGCGTCCTTGCCGCGGACAAGCACCCGGTACTCGGTCGCGTCGACGACCAGATCGGGAAATTCGGCGCTGTCCTTGTACAGCGTCGGATGCGACCGCTTCAGCACCGCGCGGATGCGCGCGATGAGCTCCTTCGGATCGAACGGCTTGACCAGATAGTCGTCGGCCCCGAGGGAGAAGCCTTTCAGCTTGTCGTAGCCCTCGCCTTTGCCGGTGAGAAAGATGATCGGCACCTTGCTCGCGCCTCGGATCTCCTCGCAGACGCTCCAGCCGTCCCGGCCGGGCAGCATGACGTCAAGCACGACCAGATCGGGAATCCGGTCGTAGAACAGGGCGAGGCCCGACGCGCCGTCATGCGCGACCGCGAAGCGGAAGCCGTACCGATCCAGATAAAGCTCAAGCAGGCCGGTAATGAGCGGATCGTCCTCGATGAGCAGGATCGACGGGGATTTCATGCGCATACCTCCCGGTTTAGTTGAAGCCGTCAGTCATGGCGCAGCGCGTCGACCGGCTTGAGCGAGGCCGCCTTGTTGGCGGGGAACAGGCCGAACGCGACGCCGACTAGCGCGGAAAAAGCGAACGCATACAGCACGATGTCGGATTCGATCTGCGTCGCCGTGCCGGTCCGCTGCAGGATGGCGGCTGCGCCGAACGCCGCCGCGATGCCGAGCGCCCCGCCGAGGCTGCTGATCGAAGCGGCTTCGACGAGGAACTGGAACAGCACGTCCCGCTTGCGCGCGCCGAGAGCTTTGCGGATGCCGATCTCGCGCGTGCGCTCGGTGACGGACACGAGCATGATGTTCATGATGCCGATGCCCCCGACGAGCAGGGAGATGGCGGCCACGCCGGCCATCATCGTGGACATCGTTTTCGACACGGACGTAGCGGTCTCCTTCAGCTCCTCCGAGTTGGTGATGCGATAGCTGTTCGTATTGCCCCGGAATACATCCGACAGCTTCGCCTCCAGCGCCGCCGTCACCGCGTCCATCCTTTCCTCCGAGGCCGCCTTGACCGCGACGGTCCGCACGCCCTCCGACTGGAACAGCCGCTGCGCCGTCGTGATCGGAAGGAGGATCTTCTCGTCGTTGGACGCGCCGAGCGAGGTGCCCTTCGGCTCCAGCAGGCCGACGACCTTGACCTTCACGCCGCTGAGCAGGATCGTCTCGCCGATCGGACTGACGCCGGGGCCGAACAGCTCCTCCGCCGTATCGATGCCGAGCAGCGCCACCTTGCTGTAGGCCTCCAGGTCGAGCGGCGCGATGAACCGGCCCTCCTGCGGGTGAAAGTCCTGCACGTCCTCGTAATCGGGCGTCACGCCCTCGACGGTGACGGACGACTCCGTCTGAACGCTGCCGTAGCGCGCGGACGCGCTTGCGCTGACCGTCGGCGACAAGCCTTCGATTCCGTCGATTCCGTCGCCGAGCTTCTCCGCCTGCGGCAGCGTGAGCGTCGTGCTGCTGCCGCGTCCGGTGACGTTCACCGACAGCATGTTCGTGCCGAGCCCTTGCAGCTGCGCGCTCACCTCATTGGCCGAGCCTTGCCCCATCGCCACGAGCGAGATGACGGTCGCGACGCCGATGAGGATGCCGAGCATCGACAGCGACGTGCGGAGCTTGTTAGCGAGAATGCTGCTCCAGGCCATGCGGATGCCTTGCGAAAGCTTCACGAGCGTCTCCTCCTTCCTCGGTCAGCAGGCCGTCCTTCATGAAGGCGATGCGCCCGGCCTTGGCCGCGACGTCCAGATCGTGCGTGATGAGCACGATCGTATGGCCTTGGCGGTTCAGCTCCTGCACGAGGCCGAGCACCTCGGCGCCGGTCTTCGTGTCGAGCGCGCCGGTCGGCTCGTCGGCGAGCAGGATCGGCGGATGGCCGACCAGCGCCCTCGCGATCGCCACCCGCTGCATCTGGCCGCCGGACAGCTGGTTCGGACGGTGGTCCATCCGATCGGCGAGGCCGACCTTGGCCAGCGCCGCCTCGGCCGCTTCCCGCCTTTCCTTGCCGGACAGCCCTCGGTAGACGAGAGGCAGCTCCACGTTTTCGCGGGCCGTCAGGCGGGGAAGCAGGTGGAAGCTCTGGAAAATGAAGCCGATGCCCCGATTGCGCACCTCCGCCAGCCGATTCTCGCTCAAGCCTCCGACCTCCTGGCCGTCCAGCACATAGCTGCCGGACGTCGGCGCGTCGAGGCAGCCGATGACGTTCATGAGCGTCGATTTGCCGGAGCCGGATGGACCGATGATCGCGAGGAAATCGCCCGCCATCACTTCCAGATCGACTCCATTCAGGATCGGCACCTCCTCGCCGGCCATCCGGTAGCTTTTACGCACGTCGCGGATGGAGATGAGCGGAGCTTCCCCCAAGGCTGCGGTCGGCGTGCCGAGAGCTGGCCCGCGCCGCATCAGCTGCGCCCTCCGCTCATGCCGCCGCCGAAGCCTCCTCCGCCTCCGCCCATGCCGCCCGGCATGACGCCGCCAAAGCTGCCCGCTCCATCTCCGAAGCGGAAGCCGCCCTGCGTCGAGGACGATCCGGTCGAGCCGCCGACCGTGCCGGTCGGCAGCGGCACGAGCACCGAATCGCCGACGGACAGGCCGGAGACGATCTGGGCATAGTCTTCGCTGACGAGGCCGACCTCGACCTCCTTCAGCTGGCCGCCGAGAGCCATGCGCGAGGCGCGGGAGCTGCCGGACTGGCCCGCCGAGGCTCCAGGCTGTCCGGCCGCTTCCGGCTGTCCTTCAGCCCCCGGCTGGATCGCCGCCCCAGCTTGACCGGCTGCTTCCGGCTGTCCGGCCGTTCCTGCCTGAGCGGCGGCTTCCGTTCCCGGCATGCCTTCCCCGCTTCCGGCCGGGCGCTCTCCACGCTGCCCTTGCCGCTGGCCTGGGCCTTGGCCCGATGCTCCGTCGGCTGCCGGCGCATCCGCGCTGCCTGCGGCTGCTGCTTCCGCGCCGCTTGCCGGCACGCGCACGTACGATTTGCCGGCCATCGTCACGACCGCGTCCACCGGGACGAGCACGGCGTCCTCCGCCGATTCCGTCACGATCTTGACCGAGCCGGACATGCCGGCCAGCACGCCGTCCAGACGGCTCAAGCGGATCGTCACCGGGTACGAGGCGACGCCGTTGCTGGACGTGCCTTCGCGCGCGATTTCCGCAATCTCGCCCTCGAACGTCTCGTCCGGCAGCGCGTTCAGCACGATTTCCGCCGTCTGCCCCGCCTTCAGCTTGGGCACGTCGAGCTCATCCGCGTTCATCGTGAACGACAGCTCGCTGTAATCAGTGAGCGTCACGGCTTCGACGCTGCCGTTCAGCTCCTGCCCGGCCTCGACCGCGACCGCCGTCACCGTGCCTGCCGCCGGAGCGACGACTTTGCTTGCGGCATTCTGCTCCTCCCGCAGATCGGCGATCTCCGCCTCGAGCTGCTCCAGCGACAGCTTGGCGCTGTCGATCTGCAGCATCAGCTCGTCCTGTTTGTCCTCGTCGCTCTCCTGCCAATACTGCCTCTTGAGCTGCTGCAGCGACAGCTCCTGCTTCTCCTGCTCCAGCTGCTTCTGGCGGATGGCGAGCGCATTGTCCTTTTTCTCCAAGGTCAGCAGCGTCTGCCCGGCCTTCACCTCGTCGCCTTCCTTGACGAGCACCTCCTCGACGACGCCCTGACGGATGCTCCGTACGGCCGTCGCTTCCGCCGCGGCCACCGTGCCGCTGCCGGATACGCTCGACTCGATGCCGCCTTGCGTCGCCTGCACGGTCCGAGCCGTCGCCGCTGCCGCTGCCGGAGCCTCATCCTGGGAACGATAGGCGTAATACGCATACCCGCTCCCCGCCAGGATCAGCACTCCGAGCATCAGAATCCATTTTCTCACTTCGCCACTCCTCCCCTTCTTCACCACGGGAAGCGTAGCATAACGAAATGAACCGAAAATGAACATAAAAAAAGAGCCCCAGCAACCGGCGCTCCACTCCCTTTATCTCTGTCGGCCTCCAGCACCGCGCCTGCGAGAGGCGCTGTCCGTCAGCCCTGCAACTGATTAAGCCAACGTCGCTTCGACGTCCTCGATGGCGACTTCTTCCTCGGCCTTGTAGCTGTCTTCCTCCGAAGCGGCAGCCGCGGCGACATGCACTTCCTCCGCCTCGGACGGCTCGCGCAGCAACGGCAGGACGATCGGCTCCAGCGGCTCCTGAGCCGGCTCGGCCATCTCCGTCCGGCGAATGTCCGCGCCGAGCGCGGCCAGCTTGCCGGCGATGTCGACGTAGCCGCGATCCACATGATGCAGGCCGCCGACCTCCGTCTCGCCATCGGCGACGAGTCCGGCGCAGATAAGCGCCGCTCCGGCCCGCAGGTCGGTGGCCGTTACCTTGGCGCCGTACAGCGGCACGCCGCCGGTGATGATGGCCGAACGGCCCTCTACCTTGATATTGGCGTTCATCTTGCGGAATTCGTCCACATGCATGAAGCGGTTTTCGAACACCGTTTCCGTGACGACCGAGGTGCCTTCGGATACGAGCAGCAGCGCCATCATCTGAGACTGCATGTCGGTCGGGAAGCCCGGATGCGGGAGCGTCTTCACGTCGACGCCGCGCAGCGGACGGTCTGCGGTGACGCGGATGCCGGTATCTTCTTCGGTCAGCTGCACACCCATTTCCTGCAGCTTGGCGATGACCGGACCGAGATGGTCGCTGATGGCGCCTTCGACGAAGACGTCGCCGCCCGTGATCGCAGCCGCGATCAGGAACGTGCCGGCCTCGACGCGGTCGGGGATGACGTGATGGCGCGCGCCGACCAGCCGATCGACGCCCTCGATACGGATCATGCCCGTGCCGGCGCCGCGAACGCGCGCGCCCATGGCGTTGAGATAGTTCGCCAGATCGACGATTTCCGGTTCCTTGGCGGCATTCTCCAGCGTCGTCGTGCCCTCGGCGAGAGCCGCGGCCATCATGATGTTCTCCGTCGCCCCTACGCTGGCCACATCCAGGTAGATTTTGGCGCCCTTCAGACGGCCCGGTGCCGATGCTTCCACGAAGCCCTGTCCGATCGTAATCTCGGCTCCCATCGCTTCGAAGCCTTTGAGATGCTGGTCGATGGGACGCGTGCCGATGGCGCAGCCGCCAGGCATCGAGATGCGCACCTTGCCGAGGCGGGCGAGCAGCGGACCCATGACGAGGAACGAAGCCCTCATCTTGCTGACCCATTCATAGGGAGCCTCGCACGAGTCCAGGCGCTCGGCCGAGATCGTCATGCGGTCTTCTCCGATGACCGCTTCAGCCCCGAGCGTCTCCAGCACCTGACGGATCGTCAGGACATCATCAAGAAGGGGAACGTCGCAGATGACGCTTTCTCCTTCCGTGGCGAGCAGGGAGGCGGCCAAAATCGGCAGCACCGCGTTCTTCGCTCCGTGAACGCGCACCGTTCCCTCCAGCCTGCGGCCCCCTCTAACGACAATTTTGCTCATATACCGTTCCCTCCGGACGCTGCATTTTCTTCATGCATTTCTTCTATTTGGATCAGGATTAAAGGTTCGATTACAGTGACGGGCGTTGCTGATTCCGAGATGGAATTCAGAGGGAATTCGGGTCAAAAGGACAAGTATAACCCAGAATACCACAGACCATATTAACACTCGTCAACAGAAATCGACAAGGTTTAATTTGCAGCATGCCGCTCACGGCTCATTTCGCCGAACAAAATCGAATGATGTCGCTGCAGCTTATAGCATTCGGGAGCTGCTTTTCTTTTCGGACCGTCTTTTGAGCCTAGTGTCTGCATTCGACCCGCCGCTTATGCGACAGCCGATGCCGACAACGGCTGGAAAGGCTCTTTAGATCAGCTTGAGCACATTCGTCCAGGACCAATAGTCGAGGATGAAGCGGGCGAATAAATGGCCGAGGATGACGGCCAGCACCGCGATCAGCACGCGGGCCCTCGGGCTGCGCGGATGCTTGAACCAATGGTCGAGCTTCAGCTCCTGCAGGAGGTACCAGGCCAGCAGGATGCTGCAGATCGTGATGACGATGGAGAAAAGGCCGACGAGGCCGATCGAGGAGAACGCCTCTCCGATTCCCTGATTGCTGTTCATTTAATAACCCCGATTCCATACCGATAAACGGTAAAATATGCATCTTGACAAAACGATCGATAATGAACTAACGCCCGCGACCGAAGCCTCAACATGCAGCCTAGTTGCATCCTTCTCCATGTCCATCTCCTACATCCGCTCTTCCTAAGTCATCGGCAGCGGACAACGGTTCTTGAAGTCGGGCTCAGCCGCGCTCTACGGTCAGCGTATAAAAGCCTTCCGGCGGCGCATACGGAGGCTCCGCGGCATCCCAGACGCGCACGTAATAGGTGCCTGGCGTCACTTGGATCGAAGCGGAGGCTTCCGCCGCCCCCTCTCCCGCTTCGTCCACGGCCGTCTCCGGCGAACCCGCTCGACGGTAGGCGAAGGCAGCATCCATGCGCATCGTGCCCGGCTCCACTTGGAGGCGGAGCTTGCCCGCTTTTTTCACCTGAATCTTGTACCAGTCGAGGTCGTCCGTTTCATGAAATCCCGCTTTCAAGCTCTGGCTGCGGTCCGCGAGCGCGGTCGCCTCCTCGGCTCGGCCATTGGGCTCCCCGTCGTCCGGACGCATGGAAAAGACGCTGCTGAGCAAATAAGGGGCGGCTTTTGGCGCCCCTGCTCCCTGCAGCTGCAGGCGCAGGCGATTGGCTCCCTTCTTGACGCGCCAGACGACGACGTTGTTGCTCGCTTCCAGCTTTTTTTCGACCGATCCTTCGGCCTGCTCCAGCAGGAGGCCGAGCTTCGCGGGAGCCTGGCCAGGCGAGAGAAGCTGCTGCAGCCGCAGCTTGACGCTGCCGTCATGCGGGCAGTCCAGCACGAACCAGTCGCGATCGGCACCACCTGCCAGCACCGCGGACAGCTGCTTGCCGAGCGGCAGCGAGGCCGCTTGCCCGCGGCCGTCGTTCGGCTCATGCGGATCGGCCTTGTAGCGGCTGGAGAGCGCTTGCTCCATCCGCAGCAAGCCATAGCCCGTAGCCGGATCGAAGCCGGCGGGCGGCGTATCCTTCGTCGTCTGGCGAAGATAGGAACGAATTTCATAAGGCTTGAGCTTCGGATATTTGCTCCACAGCAGGGCAGCCGCGGCGGCTGCCTGCGGAGCGGCCATGGACGTTCCCTCCTCGAAGCGGTAGCCGCCGCCGAGCTGCGCCGTAAAAACGCGCCAAGACCCGGCGACATCGATCTCGCTCCCTTTGCTTGACCGCCGCTCCGGAGAGCCGTCCGCAGCGACGCCGCCGACGGCGAGCACGGTCGGATAGGCGGCCGGGTATTTCACCGTCGTCTTGCTGCCGAACCGCAGGGAGTCGTTGCCCGCAGCCGCGACGAGCAGCACGCCCTTCCGCTCGGCTTGGCCCACGATGTCGGCCATATAGGCCGAGGAGTGGTACAATCCGACGGACAGCACGATGATGCGCGCTCCTTTGTCCAGCGCTTTGCGGATCGCTTCGCCCAACCCCCGCTCCTCCGCATAGCCGTTCTCGTCGAGGGCCTTCACCGGCAGCAGCTTCGCCTGCGGAAGCAGCGCCGCCACGACCCCGGCGACGCTCGTGCCGTGACCGTTGTCGTCCTGCGGCGGCTTGCCGGGCTGCAGCAGGTTCGCCCCCGGCAGCAGCCGTCCCTTGAGCGCCGGATGCTGGAGATCGACGCCCGTGTCGACGATCGCGACCGTCATGCCGCTCGATTTCTTTCGATCGGCCAAAGCCTCCAGCGCTCCGATCTGCCGGAGATAAGCCTGCTGCTCTTTTTGCGCCGCACCGCCAGCCTGCGCAGCCGCTGCGACCGTCAGCCGAGAGGCGGGCTCCGGCGCGCTCCGCGCGTCAAGCACCCGAACCGGTTCGTTCGGGTGCGCAGGTCCGGCGACGAGCACGGACGCCAGAAAAACGGCCGCCGCCGCGGCGGCCAGCCGCTTGCGGCGATGACTCGCCGCGAGAATGAGCCGTCTTTTCATGAGCCTCAAATCCTTTGCTCTGTATCTATCCTATGACAAACCCGCGCTTCTATCCCTTCGCGCCTGCGGAGAAATCCATTCTTTACTCTTTCGCTTTCGCAGGGGCGATTCCCTCCCTGCGTGCCGCAACGAGCGGGCTTCCAGTCGACTGAGCCGGACGCGGACAAACCGAAGCAAGCCCCTGCGCTCAGGAGCGCAGGGGCTGCAGCGGCAATCGTCATGCGATGAATCAGCCGAGGAACTTTTCCAGCATCCAGCGATGCTTGTCCAGCTGCTCGACCATACCCGTCAAGATGTCCGCCGTCGCAGCATCGTCTTCTTGCTCCGCCGCTTCGGCCGCTTCCTTCATCTCCGAGGCGATCGTGCCGAAATCGTCGATGACGGCGCGCACCATCGCGTCCGCATCTTCCTTTTCCGTCGCTTCCTTGATCGAAGACAGGGACAGCATGCCCTTCATCGTCGACACCGGCTTTCCGCCGATCGCGATCAAGCGCTCCGCCGCTTCGTCGAACATGAGGGTGACGGCGTTGTAGAGCTCCTCGAATTTGACATGCAGCGTATAGAAGTTCGGTCCGGTCACGTTCCAGTGGAACGAATGAAGCTTCATATAAAGGACGCCGAGCGTAGCGACTTGCTTGTTCAGTCCCTCCTGCGTTTTGGCGGTCCCTTTCGCGGTACGGCTGGCAGATGAAGTAGCCATCGTTGTGATCCCCTTTCTTCATGTGGCGATAGACTGCATATGCGGTGCTGTTGCTGATTGCTGAACGTCTCTACTGCTTGTTTACCCTCGTCCGCGAAGAAGCAAACAGCGCGGAGAATCCCCTACAGGTTGCGCCTGCGCCTGCCCGCTTATGCGGCGGAAGCCCTTTTTCCAGCATTGCGCCATTCGCACAATTCTCCTCCGCCCGCCCTTCATAAGGTAAGGGGAGGTGACACGAATGCCATCCGTGAAAAAATACGTGAAACGATACAAATCCCGCTCCCTCTGGGGCAAGCTGAAGGTCGGCCGCATGCTGGAAAAGGATCCCGCGACAGCTTCCATGGTTCCGGCCGCGAAGGCTTTTTCGCTCAAGCAGCTGATCCGCATGGCGTCCCGCTATGACATGCTGTACATCAAGCCCAATATCGGATCGCTCGGCATGGGCGTCCATCGCCTGCGCCGCGTCGCAGACGATCGATACGAGCTTGCCTCGGTCATAACCCGCAAGCAGACGATGCGCAGCTTTCGCACGCTGGGAGCCGTCTACCGCCATCTGAAGCGGACTAAATCCAGCCGCAAGCTGCTGATCCAGCGCGGCATTCCGCTCGATCAGGTGGACGGCAGGCCTTACGATCTGCGTGCGATGGTCCAGCGCCGGCCGAAAGGCCCCTGGACGTGCACCGCCTTCACCGCCAAGCTCGCTTCTCCATCCAAGATCGTGACGAACGTCCACCAAGGAGCGAAGCTCGTCATGCTGCCCACTCTCTGGGAAATGCAAGGCTTAACCGCCTCCGCCGCCAAGGCGAATACTGACCTCATCGAGCGCAAGGCGCTGACGGTCAGCCGCTCCCTGTCTCGCCGTTACAAGGGCATGCATGAGATGGGCATCGACTTCGCCATCGACCGTTCCAAGAAGCTGTGGGTGCTCGAGGTCAATACGAATCATCCGCAGTTCCGTCCGGTGAAGAAGCTTGATCGGGCTGCCTACAATCGGATGGCGAGCTTCGCCCGCAGCTACGGACGCTACGACGACTAGCCGCAGTTGACGAGCCGAGCCGGCTTTCAATGCCCGGGGCAGCCCGGGTTTTCCTGCTTTCTTTTTTTGCGGTTGGGTAATGCTTGTATACGAACGACCCGGCAGGCATCCTATCCGATTTAGAAAGGGGAAATTGGAGATGGCGGAAGCGAGTCATGCGCAGCAGCTGCTGCAGCGTCTGGAGAGGCTCAAAAAGCAGAACGTAGAAATCGTGAAGGAAGAGGATGGCGATCTCGATCGGGTCGCCATGACGTTGGACGATGCGGAAGTTCTGCGCAATCCGACCGCCGATCCCTACGTGTCGGGGACGATCGTACTGTTGCATGGCGAAGCCGCCATCGTGACGGACGGCGGCAGGGAGCCGGTGCCCGGCGACTCGTACGAGATTCCGCTGCAAGCGGGAGCGGAGATCAGCGAAGAGCAGGATACGATTCGAGTCCAGACGGACCGGGCTCTGTATTCGATCCGTCCAACCGGATCCGGTTCGCTTTAGCCTCGGCGACGGAACCAGCTCCGCAGCAGCCCTTTGCCGGCAGACGGGGATCCGGAGAAAATTTCTTCGGCAGGGTCCAGTTCCTCTCCGGCGAGCAAGGCTCGGGCATTTCGCTCCAAATAAAGCCTTGCGGGCCGTCCGATCCGAGACTCCAGCAGCGCGTAGGCCTCGGCCAGCTTGAATCCGCGTCGCCGCGCATGATGGGCATCCGACGAGACGAGATGGATAAGGCCGCTGCGCACGAGCGACCAGCTTCCTTTTTCAAACGTCTTGCCGTAGAGGCCGAGCAGGGAATGCGTAGTCGCTTGTGTCCACGCCCCGAGCGCGATCAGCTCCTCCAGCTTGCCCGGCTCGCGCAGAACCTGTAAATTGCGTTCGGGATGGGCGATGACCGGACGGATGCCGAGCAGCGTCAGCTCGTACACCAGTTCCGGCATCTCCGTCGGCATCTCCTCGGCCGGCATTTCCAGCAGCAGGTAAGACGTGCCCGCAAGCGTCAGCAGCTCCCCGGCTTCAAGATGGTCAAGCAACTCGGCATAGACGCGGATCTCCTGCCCCGGATGAAGACGCAGCGGCAGTCCATGCTCGTCCAGCACGTTCTGGGACTCCGCAAGAAGCTTTTTCACGCGATCGGCAGGATTCCAGTAGACGCCGTTGGCATGATGGGGCGTTGCGATGATGTCCGTAATGCCTTCCTCCACCGCGGCAGCCGCCAGCTCCAGCAGATGTTCCCGGTGTCTGGCTCCATCATCGATTCCGGGCAGGATGTGCGTATGGATGTCGATCATCGGTTCATATTCCCGCCTTCCCATGGATTGGCTCCATTTTAATCGATCCGTTGACGATCGTCATCCGGCCTAGGCTTCATTTTGGAGGCCGTGATTCATATGCACATCTTATCCACAGGACTATCCCCAGTTTCTCCTGGGGATGCGAACAGCTTATACACATATCCACTACTTATCCCCATTTCGCCCCCAAAAACAGCGACTTATCCCCATCTCACATTGGTTGAGTAACGCCAAAGAGCCCCGCCTTTTTTAAAAGGCGGGGCTGTATTCGGTCTTTTGTCTCAGCCGCGCAGGCTGATTCGGTTCATCGCCCGTTGCAGAGCCATTTCGGCGCGGCGGAAATCCACCTCGTCCTTGCGGCCCTTGAGGCGATCCTCTGCGCGCTTTTTGGCCAGCTGGGCACGGTCGACGTCAATCTCCTCCGGAAGCTCGGCGCTTTCGGCAAGAATGACGACCTTTTCATGACGGACTTCGGCGAAGCCGCCGCTGACGGCGATCTTCTCTTCCTTGCCGCCGATTTTTGCCACGACTGCGGCGATCTTCAACGGGGTTACCGTCGGGATGTGGTTGGGCAGGATGCCCATCTCGCCCTCGACGCCGCGAAGAATCACCATGCTGACGTCCTTGGCGTAGACCGTGCGCTCCGGGGTGACGATTTCAAGCAGTAAGGTGCTCATACGATCCCTCCATCCGCCGAGGATTAAACCTCTTGAGCGAGTTTCTTCGCCTTGGCAACGGCGTCTTCGATCGTTCCGACGTTGTGGAAGGCCGGCTCAGGCAGATCGTCGTGCTTGCCTTCAAGGATTTCCTTGAAGCCGCGGACCGTATCCTGAATCCGTACCGAAAGGCCCGGAATGCCGTTGAACGCAGCAGCCACGTGAAGAGGCTGCGACAGGAACAGCTGGACGCGACGGGCACGAAGGACGACGAGCTTGTCTTCTTCGGACAGTTCGTCCATGCCGAGGATGGCGATAATATCAAGCAGCTCTTTGTAGCGCTGAAGAAGCTTCTTCACGCTTTGAGCGACTTGATAGTGCTCTTCGCCGACGATTTCCGGAGCGAGGACGCGCGAGGACGATGCCAGCGGGTCGACGGCCGGGAAGATGCCCATCGCGGCGATGTTCCGCTCCAGGTTGGTCGTGGAGTCCAAGTGGGCGAACGCCGTAGCCGGAGCCGGGTCGGTATAGTCATCGGCAGGAACGTAGATCGCTTGGATCGACGTTACGGAGCCGTTCTTGGTGGAGGTAATGCGCTCCTGCAGCTGGCCCATCTCGGTCGCCAGCGTCGGCTGGTAGCCTACCGCGGACGGCATGCGGCCGAGCAGGGCGGATACTTCGGAGCCCGCTTGCGTGAAGCGGAAGATATTGTCGACGAACAGAAGCACGTCGCGGTTCTCTTGATCGCGGAAGTATTCCGCCATCGTGAGGCCCGTCAGCGCTACGCGAAGACGCGCGCCCGGAGGCTCGTTCATCTGGCCGAATACCATGGCCGTCTTCTCGATGACGCCGGACTCGCTCATCTCGTGGTACAAGTCGTTGCCCTCGCGCGTACGCTCGCCGACGCCGGCGAAGACGGAGATGCCGCCGTGCTCGGACGCGATGTTGTGGATAAGCTCCTGCATCGTAACCGTCTTGCCTACGCCGGCGCCGCCGAACAGGCCGACCTTGCCGCCTTTGGCGTAAGGAGCCATCAGGTCGATGACCTTGATGCCGGTTTCCAGAATCTCCTGCTGGGTGGACAGCTCATCGAACTTAGGAGCGCTGCGGTGGATCGGCAGCGCTACGCTGCGGTCCACATCGCCGTTGCCGTCGATCGGATCGCCGACGACGCTGAAGACGCGGCCAAGGGTGGCCGGGCCTACCGGAACCGTGATCGGAGCTCCGGTGTCGATCGCCGCCGTGCCGCGCACGAGGCCGTCCGTCGAGGACATGGCGACGCAGCGGACCGAGTTGTTTCCGAGGTGAGTAGCCACTTCGAGAGTCAGCTTCACGTCCTGTTCGGTAGCGCTTTGGGCCTTTTGTTCAATCTTAATTGCGTTCAAGATTTCAGGCAGATGGCCGTTGTCGAACTCGACGTCGACAACCGGTCCCAGTACCTGGACAACGCGACCGTTGCTCATGGGGGTCCCTCCTGTAGTAAAGATAGTTGCATGCATATCCTTGAGGCAGGCCTCAGCCTGCCGTCTGCGTATCGTTATTGCTGGGCGCTGGCGCCGCCGACGATCTCCGCGATTTCCTGGGTGATCGCAGCCTGGCGGGCGCGGTTGTAGGAAAGCGTAAGCTCGCCGATGAGCTTCGTCGCGTTTTTCGTCGCATTGCCCATTGCCGTCATCCGGGCGCCGAACTCGCTCGCCTTGCCTTCGAGGATCGCGCTGTACACGACCGTCTCGGCATATTTGGGCAGCAGGACGCTGAGCACGGATTCCGCATCCGGCTCGTATTCGTACTGCGTCGCAGAGCCGCTGAACTCGTCGGAGCTGAGCGGAAGCAGCTTCTTCAGCGTCGGAACCTGGGAAATCGCGTTCAGGAAGCGGTTGTAGACGATATAGACCTCGTCGTACCGTCCCTCTTCGAATCCTTGGACCGCCTTATAGGCGACCGCCTTGATGTCGCCGTATTTCGGAGAGTCCGAAATTCCCGTCACTTCCTCGGCGATCGGAACGCCGCGGCGGTTCAGGTAGGCGCTGCCTTTGCGTCCCACGACAAGCACTTCGTACTCGTCGCTGGAGCGATGCTTCTCGGCGATGGTATTCGTCAGCTTGCGCAGCACGTTGATGTTGTAGCCGCCCGCGAGACCGCGGTCCGACGTCACGATCAGGTAAGCGGTGCGCTTCACTTCGCGGCTCTGCAGCATTGGATGACGGATGCTGCCGGCGCCGGATGCGATGCTGGATACGACCTCGCGGATCTTGTCCGTGTACGGACGAGCCGACAAGGCCGCTTCCTGCGCGCGGCGAAGCTTCGCCGCGGCGACCATTTCCATCGCCTTGGTGATCTGCTTCATGTTCTGCTTGCTCTTGAGCGAGCGCTTGATCTCCCGCATGCCTTTTGCCATTGGTAGTCACCACCTTACTTATCGGCCCCGTGCCCGCGATCGGGACGGGACCGGCATCATCGTTCCTTGTTATTTAGACCGAACGGGAGAAGCTTTTCTTGAACTCTTGGATGGCAGCGACAAGAGCTTTCTCGTTGTCGGAGGAGAGGTCTTTCGTATCACGGATGGAAGCCATGATTTCCGGCTTGTTGGCATCCACGAAGCTCAGCAGGTCGCCCTCGAAGCGGCGAACGTCCTGAACCGGAATGTCATCCACATGGCCGCGAGTTACCGCGTACAGCGACACGACTTGGCGTTCCAGAGGCATAGGCTGGTTGATGCCTTGCTTGAGGATTTCGAGCGTGCGCTCGCCGCGGTCGAGGCGGGATTTGGTGACTTTGTCCAGGTCGGAGCCGAATTGGGCGAATGCCGCCAGCTCGCGGTACTGGGCAAGGTCGAGCTTGAGCGTGCCGGCGACCTTCTTCATCGCCTTGGTCTGGGCGGAAGAGCCTACGCGGGATACCGAGTTACCGACGTTGACCGCCGGACGCTGGCCGGAGTAGAACAGATCCGACTCGAGGAAGATCTGGCCGTCCGTGATGGAGATGACGTTCGTCGGGATATAGGCGGAGATGTCGCCCGCTTGGGTCTCGATGAACGGCAGCGCCGTCAGGGAACCGCCGCCGAGCTCGTCGTTCAGCTTGGCCGCGCGCTCCAGCAGGCGGGAGTGCAGGTAGAAGACGTCGCCCGGGTATGCCTCGCGGCCCGGCGGGCGGCGAAGCAGCAAGGACAGCTCGCGGTAAGCCGCGGCTTGCTTGGACAGGTCATCGTAGATGACGAGGACGTGCTTGCCGTTGTACATGAAGTACTCGCCCATGGAGCAGCCCGTGTAAGGAGCGATGTAAAGGAGCGGGGACGGCTCGGACGCGCTCGCCGTAACGACGATCGTGTAGTCCAGCGCGCCTTGGCGGCGGAGGGATTCGACGACGGTACGCACGGTCGATTGCTTCTGGCCGATCGCGACGTAGATGCAGACGACGCCGTTGCCTTTTTGGTTCACGATCGTGTCGATCGCGATTTGCGTCTTGCCGGTCTGGCGGTCGCCGATGATGAGCTCGCGCTGGCCGCGGCCGATCGGAATCATCGCATCGATCGCTTTAATGCCGGTCTGCATCGGCTCGAAGACAGACTTACGGGCCATGACGCCCGGAGCCGGAGACTCGATCGGACGCGTAGCCGTCGTCGCGATCGGGCCGTTGCCGTCGAGCGGCTGGCCGAGCGCATTGACGACGCGGCCCAGAAGGGCATCGCCGACCGGTACTTCCATGATGCGTCCGGTACGCTTCACCGTGTCGCCTTCACGGATGTCCGTATAAGGTCCGAGGATGACGACGCCGACATTGCTTTCCTCGAGGTTGAGTGCCATGCCCACGACGCCGTTCGCGAACTCGAGAAGTTCGCCCGCCATCGCGTTCTCCAGGCCGTGGACGCGCGCGATGCCGTCGCCGACTTGGATGACCGTGCCGACTTCCGCTACCTGGATCTCGGATTTATATTGTTCGATCTGCTGCTTGATTAGCGTGCTGATTTCATCAGGTCTGATGCTCAACTTCTTCACCCCTGTCTACAGTGCTTGGGAATTCATTTGCTTGGTCAGCCGATCCAGCTTGCTGGAAAGCGACCCGTCGTAAATCTTGTCGCCGATGCGAACCTTCACGCCGCCGATCAGGGATGGATCCACGACTTGCTCGCCGATGATCTTTTTGCCCGTGATGGCGCTGAATTGCTGCACGACCTTGGACAGCTCCTCCGCCGTCAGCGGAAGCGCGGTAACGATCGTGGCGCGCGATTCGCCGGAAGCTTCGTCCGCGATCCGGCTATAAGCTGCATAGACGTCGCTCAGAGCGGAGTAGCGTCCGCGCTCGACAAGCAGCGTGATCGTATTCAGAACAATAGAGGACACGCGGTCCCCGATCGCTTTTTTGATGAGCTCCACCTTGGCCGAAGGCTCGATGCTCGGCGTGCTCAGGAAGCGCTGAACATCTCCGCCGGAGGACAATCCTTCGGAGACGAGCTGCAGCTGACCGCGCACTTCGGAGACGATGCCCTGAGCCGTCGCGACCTCGTACAGCGCCTGCGCATATCTTTTCGCGATGACGTTGTCGCGACTCATTTGCTGCCGACTTCTTTCAGGTAGCGATCGACGATCTGCTCCTGCGATTTCTCATCGATCTGCTTCTCGACGATCTTGGAAGCGATCGCGACGGAGATGCTGCCTACTTCGCTGCGCAGGGAAGCGATGGCCTTGTTCTTTTCGCTCTCGATGTCGCGTACGGCTTCTTCCTTGAGGCGGGCCGCTTCGGCACGGGCGGTATCGACGATGCCGTCGGCCTGCTTCGTGCTGGTGACGCGGGCTTTCTCGATGATGTCGGCAGCTTCCTGGCGTGCTTGCGCCAGCGCATGTTTTTGCGCTTCCATCTCGGCGGAAGCTTCCTTGCGGCTGTTCTCGGCGGCATTCATCTGATCAAGAACCATCTGGCGGCGCTGCTCCATGACGGCGAACAGCGGCTTGAAGGCGTAGCGGTTCAGCAGCCAGTAAAGAATGACGAACGCCAGAATCGCATATAAAAAAGACGTCCATTTCCAATCCATAACGGCACTCCTTTCACTTCCAGTTCATTCTCGACCGCGAAGGTCTAAGGTCTGACTTATAAACGATGGCGTGGAAGGCCTGAGCCTTCCCCGCCATACAGGTTTAGCCAAAGGTGGCCGATATTAGCTGAAGAACGCGAGGAAGCCGATGACGACACCGATGATCGGCACGACCTCGACGATGCCGACGCCGATGAACATCGTCGTTTGAAGCTTGCTTGCTGCTTCTGGATTGCGGGCGATGCCTTCTACCGTTTTGCTGACGATCATACCGTTACCGAAACCTGCGCCGATGGCGCCCAGACCTACTGCGATTGCTGCTGCCATAACTTCCATTTTTAGAAATCCTCCTCTGAGTTAGGTGAATGGATTGATATTTTCAAAACTGAACAAATCCTCGATTACGAAATTCGTTCAGCAAGAACTGCTGCGGATCAATGCGCGCCTTCTTCTTCGTCATGCACTGCGGCCTGAGAAATATAGACCATAGTCAGTACAGTGAAGAGGAAAGCCTGAATGGCTCCAACGAAAATGCTGAATCCTTGCCATACGATCAGGAATGGCGTGCCGGCGATGCCGAGCATCAGGATCGTAGTGATGAGGACCTCGCCCGCAAAGATGTTGGCGAATAGACGAAGGGCAAGCGTAAGCGGCCGAGCGATCGTCTCGATCAGATTCAGCGGCAGGAACACAGGGTAAGGCTTGACGTAGTGCAGGAAATAGTGCTTGGTATTCTTCGTCGCCCCGAGGTAATGGACCAGCAGGAAGACGATGAGCGCAAGTCCCGCCGTCACGGACAGATCCGCCGTCGGAGATTTCCACCAAGCCAGTTCCGCGTAGCCGCCATGACTTTCAATATACGCTTGGGTCACTCCCCACGCAGGCTCCGTGATCTTGGTCACGATAACGAGCGGAAGCCCGAGCAGGTTGGAAATAAAGATGAACAAGATGAGTGTCAGTCCCAAGCCAAGAAAAGGCTTCACCCGGCTGAGCGGCATCGTGCTGGCGATCGTGGAGTGGATGAAATCGACAATCCATTCCATGAAATTCTGTGCTTTGGAGGGGTTTTCAACTGACAATCTCAACGTAAGGAGCTTTACGACCGCGAATGTGATTATGACCGAGATCGTGATAGCCAGAATCGCAGCAAGATCGAAGACCATCCCGCCCAAAGTGAAAGTAGGAAATGCATGCATACTTTTGAGTTTCACCCCTTTCCACGGTTTTGTCGATTAATCGTCACGAAAGCGCATACCAATATGACAAAAGGCACCGCAAAACATGAAGCCAGAGCAGCGGGAAGACTGATGTCTTCGGGATAGCGGTAGGCGATCATGACGACGAGAAGCACCATCGCGAGCCTGCCTGCCATGCCCATGCCGGCACGACGGGGGTTGTCCCCTTGCGCCATGACACCGATCCATTCCACGCGCCTGCGCAGGAGAAAGGCGTTGAACGATCCTGCTGCGATGCCAAGCATGCATCCGGCCGCCGCCGCTCGCCACTCGGGAACGATGCCCCAGATGAGCAGGCTGACGGCGAAGAGCAGCAGGACGACGGACCTGGTCATCTTGAGCACTTCATTCATTGCTGTCCTCCAAAACCTTTTTCACAATCAAGACGACCGAAGCGATGCCGGCCGCAAGCCCTGTCAAAACCCCCGCGATGATCCATCCCGGAGTTCCTCCCAGCCTTGCCCCCAGCCAGTAGCCGATCAACGTACAGATCGCCACGTCGATTCCAAGAGCGCCGACAAGCGCAAGCGCCTTGAGCGGGTCCTCTCCCTTGCCCTTTTTGGCCATGAGTTTCCCCCATCAACCTTCATTATTTTATCCAAGCGGCCGAAGGTTTGTCAATTTTGATAATAGCAAACTTTCCGTGAACTTGGCATAAAAAACGTTGATTTGACGGGATTTGACGAACTTCCAAACCATACAGTAGAACTGTATGCTAGGCCGTTGTTGAAGTTGACCGCCGGCCCTCGGAAACTATGAACGTTGTGTGAACGACTCCGGCCGCTCGCCCCTCCCAAAATGATGCAGGATCGCGCGTACGATGCGTTCCGATGCCGCGCCGTCTCCATATGGGTTGGCCGCCTGGCTCATGCGCTCGTACGTTCCCCTGTCGGTCAGCAGCGCGCGCGTCCGCTCGTAGACGCGGGTCTCGTCCGAGCCGGCCAGCTCCAGGGTGCCCGCCTCGATGCCTTCCGGACGCTCCGTCGTATCGCGCAGCACGAGCGTAGGCACGCCGAAGCTCGGCGCCTCCTCCTGCATGCCGCCGGAATCCGTGAGGATCATGTACGCGTGGGGATAGAAGTTGTGGAACTCGAAGACGTCCAGCGGCTCGATCAGGCGGATGCGCTCATGGTCGCCGAGAATCTCCTGAGCGGGCTCGCGCACGGCCGGATTCGGATGCACGGCGTAGACGATCGCGATGTCGTCGAACTCGTCGGCGATGCGCTTGACGGCCCGGAAGATGTTGCGATGCGGCTCGCCGAGCGACTCGCGGCGATGCGCCGTCATGAGGATGAGGCGCTTGCCGGCCGCCCACTCCAGCATCGGATGGGTGAAGGCAGGATCGACCGTATACTGGAACACGTCGGTCGCCGTGTTGCCGGTGACATAAATCGATGCCTCGGATTTATTCTCCTTGCGAAGATTGCCCGCCGACCACTCGGTCGGCGCGAAGTGCACGTCCGAAAGCACTCCGGCCAGCTGCCGGTTCATCTCTTCCGGGTAAGGAGACATCTTGTTCCAGGTGCGCAGTCCCGCTTCGACATGGCCCACCTGGATCTGCTGCAGGAACGACGCGTAGCTGGCCAGGAACGTCGTCTGCGTGTCGCCATGGACAAGCACGATGTCCGGCTTGGCCTCGCGCAGCACCGGCTCCAGCCCCTCCAGCACCCGCACCGTCGTCTCCGTCAGCGTCTGCCGGTCCTTCATGACGTTGAGGTCATAGTCGGGCGCGATGCGGAACAGCTCCAGCACCTGGTCGAGCATCTGGCGATGCTGCGCGGTGACGCATACGATCGACTCGATCTGCTCGGGATGCTTCTGCAGCTCCAGTACGAGAGGCGCCATCTTGACAGCCTCGGGACGCGTCCCGAATATGGTCATCACTTTCAGCTTGTCCAACTTCTACCTCTCCCATCAGAAATTATTTCGTGCCGAACATCCGGTCTCCGGCGTCTCCGAGTCCCGGGATGATGTAGCCCAGCTCGTTGAGCTTCTCGTCGACGGCGGCGGCATAGATGTCCACGTCGGGATGAGCCTCCTGGACCGCGCGCACGCCTTCCGGCGAGGCGATGAGCACCATCAGCTTGATCTGCGTGCAGCCGCGCTTCTTGAGCGAGCCGATCGCCGCATTGGCCGAGCCACCCGTCGCCAGCATCGGATCGACGACGATGAGCAGCCGTTCCGTGGCGTCCGTCGGGAGGTTCATGTAATATTCGGTCGGCTGAAGCGTCTCGTGGTCGCGCGACAAGCCGATATGGCCCACCTTGGCGGCGGGAATCAGCTTCAGGATGCCGTCGACCATGCCGAGGCCGGCGCGCAGGATCGGCACGATGCCCAGCATGCGGCCGGACAGCACCTTGGACTGGGCGGTAGCGACCGGCGTCTCGACGGTGATCGTGTCAAGCGGCATGTCCCTCGTAATCTCGTACGCCATCAGGGTGGCGACTTCGTCGACAAGCTCGCGGAAGTCTTTTGTCTTGGTGTCCTTGTCGCGGATGAACGTCAGCTTGTGCTGAATGAGTGGATGGTCACAGACGACCAGATTGCTCATGGGGGTTGCCCTCCTGGTATTCGCTTGAATTTGCTTGTCCCCGGCATTTGCCAGGGGATAATCCCAACTATTATAGCATTCCCAGCAGGGCGGCGCATCAAGCATCGTCACGAAGCCTTAAAAAGAACCGCTGCCGTCCCCATGCCGAAGCAGCCCCTCCTACCTTCCGAGGAATCGGGAAGGGGATGGAGGGGCCTGCGGCAGGCGCAACCGCTGCCGGAGGGCAGCGGAGCGGCTTGAGCTTTTAGTATTGGATGCTCGGATAAAGCGGGAAGCGAGCCGTCAGGTCGCGCACGATGCCGCGAGCCTTGTCCAGCGTCGCCTCGTCCTGCGGGCTCCGCAGCGTCAGATCGATGACCTCGGCGATCGTGCGCATGGCGTCGGCGTCCATGCCCCGCGTCGTCGCCGCCGGCGTGCCGATGCGGATGCCGCTCGTGACGAACGGGCTTGTCGGATCGAACGGAATGGCGTTTTTGTTGACGGTGATGCCGACGGAGTCGAGCACATGCTCGGCTTCCTTGCCCGTGATGTTCAGGCCGCGCGTATCCAGCAGCATGAGGTGATTGTCCGTGCCGCCGGACACGATGTTGTGGCCGCGCGCGACCAGCTCCTCGGACAGCACCTTGGCGTTGGAGACGACGTTCTGCGCGTACGTCTTGAACTCCGGCTGCAGCGCCTCGCCCAGAGCGACGGCCTTGGCCGCGATGATGTGCATGAGCGGTCCGCCCTGGGAGCCCGGGAAGACCGCCTTGTCGATGGCCGCCGCCCAAGCCTTGGTCGTCAGGATGAGGCCGCCGCGCGGTCCGCGCAGCGTCTTGTGCGTCGTCGTCGTGACGAAGTGCGCATGCGGCACCGGGCTCGGATGCAGGCCTGCCGCCACGAGGCCGGCGATATGCGCCATGTCGACAAAGAACAGCGCGCCGACATCCTTGGCGATCTGGCCGATCTTCTCGAAGTCGATGATGCGCGGATAGGCGCTCGCGCCGGCGACGATCATGCGCGGACGATGCTTGAACGCCGCCTTGCGCAGGTCGTCGTAGTTGATCGTGAAGCTGTCTTCCTGGACGCCGTAGGCAACGAAGTTGTAGTAAAGGCCGGAGGCGTTGACCGGGCTGCCGTGGGTCAGGTGGCCGCCATGGGCGAGGTTCATGCCGAGCACGGTGTCGCCTGGCTTGAGGGCGGCGAGGTAGACGGCCATGTTGGCTTGCGCGCCGGAGTGCGGCTGTACGTTGGCATGCTCCGCGCCGAACAGCTCCTTCGCGCGGTCGCGCGCGATGTCCTCGACGATGTCGACATGCTCGCAGCCGCCATAGTAGCGCTTGCCCGGATAGCCTTCGGCGTACTTGTTAGTGAGCACGGTGCCCATCGCCTCGAGCACCGCCTCGCTGACGATGTTCTCGGATGCGATCAGCTCGATGTTGTCGCGCTGGCGCTGCAGCTCCAGTCCCATTGCCTGGAGCACTTCAGGGTCTTGCTTGCGGAGTTGGTCCATGATCGAAAAATCCTCCCTATGGTAAATGATGATTGCTTCCCTCTAGTCGCAGCTGCCTGTCTCCGGCCCGGTTAGCGCCGGAAGCTCGTAGACCGCGCGCGGTCCGCCGATGAGCTTGGGGCGAGCATAGGCCATCGTCACCCTCGCCTCGCCGATCGTCCGCACGGAAGGCCGAACCGGGACGGCGACACGCTTCAGATGCATGCCGATGAGCGTCTCGCCGATGTCGATGGCCGCCTGCGCCTGCACCGACTCGACCAGGCAGGCGTCCGCCAGCCGGCGATATGCGTGGGCCGCCATCGAGCCGCCCGCGCCGGGCACCGGCACGGCGTTCACCGGCTCCAGCCCGAGCTGCTCGGCGGCAGACCGCTCCACCACGAGCGCCCGGTTGAGATGCTCGCAGCATTGGAACGCCGGCACGAAGCCGAGGTCCGCCCGAGCTTTCTCCATGCCTGCGAAAATCGCCCGGGCCGCTTCGGCGCTGCCGGAAGTGCCGATCCTGCGGCCGAGCACCTCGCTCGTGCTGACGCCGAAGACGAGCAGCTGTCCCGGCAGCAGCCGCCCGCCGGCGGCCAGCTCGCGGATCAGCGTCTCGACGCCGGAAGCGATCGCCTCCGGCGATGCTGCATTGCTGTCCATGTCGCTTTCCCTCCTGACCGTGGTTGCCGTTCGTGTCCTATTATACCGAAACGGCTTCCCTTTAGACGAGAGGTCCGAAAAAAACGAAAAGAGAGCCCTGCGCGCGAAAAATCGCGCGCATGCTCTCTGCCCAGGCGACCGGCCGTATGTTCCGATGCTCCATCGTGGTTGGACCCACTTCGTCGCCAGTCACATCGGAAACCGTTGTTGCTTGCCCTCATCATAGCCTACCGCAAAGAAGGCTGTCAATCCTCGAAAGCTGCCTGCCATCGCCTTCCCGGGATATTGAAAAGAGCCGGAAGGCAAGGTTCATTTTCAAGCACAAGCCGGCTTTGCGGAGGAAGGGACCACGGCGAAAAGCAGCGCTGTGGGCGGGGACAAGCTCGGCCACGCCGGACTCAGTCCTTCGACCCGTCGCTCAGCCGCCGCAAGACGGCCCGCACCGCCTCCCGAATTTCCGCCGCGCTGGCCTCGTACTCCTCCAGCGGGCCTCCGAACGGATCGGCGATGTCGCCGCCGCCGCGCAGCGCCCGCTCCAGCTCGGCCAGCCGCAGCTCCAGCCCGGGATCGGGCTGCCGGCCGAGCGATCGCTCCATTTCGCGTTCCCCGTGCAGACGGTCCAGCTCCGCCAGACGGTCGCCCGCCGCATATTCGAGCAGCGTATGCAGCTTGCCCGCCGCCTCCGGATAGGCGCCCAGCAGCGCCCGGCGATGCGAGCCCGTCATCGCGAGAATGAGGTCCGCCCAGCGGACCTGGTCTTTGCTGACCGGCTTCGAGACGCCGTCATGCTCGATGCCGGAGCGTCGGAGCACCTCCCGCGCATGGCGGGATATCGGCATGCCCGCGGAAGCCGCCACGCCGGCAGAGCGCACCTCGAGCTCGACGCCTGCGGCCGCGGCCTCGGCGCGCAGCAGCGCTTCGGCCATCGGCGAACGGCATGTATTTCCTGTGCAGACGACCAGGATGCGTACCGGTTTCATCAGATCGAGCCTCCTTTTCCCCGGCACCCCCGACTAGAGCAGGAACAGGATGCCGAAGGTCATCAAAATCGCGCCGCCCGCAGCCTCCCCGTAGCTGCCGAGGCTGCGGCCGATGCGCCGGCCGGCCAGCAGCCCCAGCACGGACATCAGACCGCCGGCAAGGCCGAAAAGCAGAATGGTCATCAGCGCGTCGGCGGCGAACATGCCGAGCGAGATGCCGACGGAAAACGAGTCCACGCTCACGCTGAGCGCGAACAGCAGCAGGCCGCCCGCCTTGCGGTGGTCGGCGAAGGATGGGCCCAGCTCCTCCCCGCCCCGAAGCGATGCGAGCAGCATATGCCCTCCCAGCAGAAGCAGCAGCAGCCCGGCCACCAGCGTCGCCACATGGCCGAGCAGCAGGCTCATGTATTGTCCCGCTGCGATGCCGAGCAGCGGCATGAGGACGTGGAACAGTCCGATGACGGCGCTCAGCTTGAGGATGTCGAGCAGCCGGATGCCGCGCATGCCGATGCCGACTCCGAGCGAGAACGCGTCCATCCCGAGCGCGAGCGCCATGATGAGGAGCGTAAGCAGCTGTCCTTCGTGCAGAGTAGCTTCCAACATGGTCGCGATCTCCCCTTGTCCGATGGCTTGTTCTATCCAGCCTATGCGGACAAGGGAATGGAATATGATTAGCTTGGCCTGCGATTCCGCGCGCCGGTCCGAGGGGAGAAGACGAGGGCCGGATACGGATGCAGACGGGATCGGAAGCAAACTCAGCTCCGCGGACGGTTGCCGAGACCTTGCGCGATTGCCGCTCCGCGAAGAGTTGCCGAGACCTTGCGCAATTGCCGTTCCGCGAAGAGTTGCCGAGACCTTGCGCGATTGCCGCTCCGCGAAGAGTTGCCGAGACCTTGCGCAATTGCCGCTCCGTAAGGAGTTGCCGAGACCTTGCGCGATTGCCGCTCCGCGGACGGATCCACTTTCCGATTCCGCTGAAGCCCAGGTTCCTTTGATCTTGATTTCAAAATGGAAGGAACCCGGCCTTCAAGGGAACCGCTGACGCTTCTCCAAGTGGATTCCGTCCCCGTCCCCTCCGCTCACGCTCGCCTCCAGAGCCTGCTGCCTGCGGGACGTCAGTCGAGAAGCTCGACCCTGCCCCCCGCTGCCTCTTTTCGCCTTCGGCTGCCTGCGGGACGTCAGTCGAGAAGCTCGACCTTGCCCCCCGCAGCCTCTTTTCGCCTTCGGCTGCCTGCGGGACGTCAGTCGAGAAGCTCGACCCTGCCTCCCGCAGCCTTTTTTCGCCTTCGGCTGCCTGCGGGACGTCAGTCGAGAAGCTCGACCCTGCCCCCCGCTGCCTCTTTTCGCCTTCGGCTGCCTGCGGAACGTCAGTCGAGAAGCTCGACCCTGCCCCCCGCAGCCTTAGACAATCGATTCATCAACGCGAGGCCGATGCCGTCCGGCGGACAGCCCTCCGCCCAGATAAGCTCCGCGCCGCGCTCGTCGAACTCGCGCAGGACGGCGTACAGCGACTGCGCCGCCGTCTCCAGCGCCGCCAGCGAGCCGCAAGCGAGCACGATGTCGGCGCGGTAGGCGTCCGCCGTCTCCTCATAGGCAAGGATGCCGACCCGCCGGCCGTGGCCGCGCGCCTCGTCGGCCGCGGCCTGGATCGTTGCGCGCACCCGCTCGCGCGGACCGGCAACCAGCCGCATCTCCCCGCGCGGCGCGTAATGCGCGTACTTCATGCCGGGCGAGCGCGGAGCGGAGCCGGGCCCGCCCGCGCCCTCGAGAGCATCCCTGCCTGTCTGGAAGGCAAGCTCCGGATCCGCGTGTCCGCCCGCTGGAGCCGCCTCAAGCTGCACGTCGAACCCCGCCGCGCGCAGCTGTTCCGGCGTCACCCCGCCCGGCCGCAGGATGCGGACCGAGCCGGGGCCGGCGCATTCGGCGACGGTGGACTCCAGGCCGACGCCCGTCGGCCCGCCGTCCACGATGCCGGAGATGCGTCCGGCCAGGTCTTCCTGGACGTGCCGCGCCGCCGTCGGACTCGGCCGACCCGAACGGTTCGCACTCGGGGCCGCCACCGGACAGCCTGCCGCGCGGATGAGCCGCAACGCCACCTCATGGTCCGGCATGCGCACGGCGACCGTATCCAGTCCTGCGGTCACGCGAGGAGACACAGAGCCGGGCAAGGCGCGCAGGACGAGCGTAAGCGGGCCTGGCCAAAACCGCTCCGCCAGCCGGAGCTCGGTCTCGTTCAGCGGCCGGACCAGCCCTACGAGCTGCTCCATGCCGGCGATGTGCACGATGAGCGGGTTGTCGGACGGACGCCCTTTGGCCCGGAACACCTGCTCCACCGCCTCGGAGCTGCGGGCATCCGCCCCAAGCCCGTATACCGTCTCGGTCGGAAACGCGACCGTCCCGCCGGCGGCCAGCAGGGCGGCCGCCTCGTTCAGCTCGGCCTCCGTCAGCGCCGCCCCTTCCTGAGAGGGCCAGCGCTTCGTCGGCCGGATCGTTTCGTGAAGCTTGTCTGACATGCGATCATCCCATCCATCTGCTGCTTTTTTGCTTGCTATCAGTATACCCTTCCTCCACGGCTCCGTCCAAGGCCGCCATCGAAGGCCGCAGCGCTGCAACGCGCGAGGCCGAAGCGATCCGCTGCCTCGGCCCGCATAGGACGAAGCCAGGCTCGGCGTCCATTCGGGCCAAAAAAGAGACGGACACCGCGTTGGCGGTGCCCGTCTCTCCTCTCGATGACTGCCTTAGGCAAACAGGCCGCGCAGGAAGGAAAACAGCGACTCCAGCAGCTCCCAGACGAAAAACTTCGCCTGCGGTGCCTCGCCCGGCTCTGCTGCCGCCGCTGCGCCGTCCTGCACGGAATCGGTCGCCTGCACGGCTCCGCCCTTGGCAGCGGCCGCTTCCGCCTTCGGCACCGCCTCGCCGGAGTCCGAGTCGACGAAGCACAGCGGCGGGAACAGCACGCACCACCAGTTCTGTCCGGCGCCTTCGCCGAGCGTGATGCGCAGCGCTTCGTAATCGCCGGCGGGATAGACCTTCTCCCCATAAATCTTGGTCGGAAATTCCGCGAGTCCGAGCTCGGCCTTGAAGCCGTAGTCGAAGCCGCGCGCTTGCAGCTTCCGGGCCACGACCGCTTCGATGTCGCCCATGCGGGCCTGGAGCGCCGCGCGGGCTTGCTCGATCGTCTGCGGACCGGCGGCCCAGCCGTTCATCTCGGCTACGACCGCATCGCGGACGGCGCGCTTGACGGCTTGATCGACCGCCGAATCCGAATTGGCGAGAATGCGCAGGCGGATCGCTTCGTTCGGGATGCCGCCTGGCGCGATCGCCGCGTTTTCCCGCACGGACTCCCAGCTCATGAGCAGCACGGCCAGGCTGACGAGCAGATACAGATGGGAGAGGCGGAACGGGAAGCGGTACGCATGCGGCGCGGCGGCATAAGGACGACGGACGGAAGAATAGGAAGGAGTGCGAGAGACGGAAGAATAGGAAAGGGATGATCCAAGCATGACACAAGCTCCTCTCGGGCACCCGTCGGCACCGCCGCTTGCGTTCCGGAACGCTTTCTACCCCCAGTATGGTCCGTCTCCGACTCTTCTAAACGCGCCGGTCTGAAAAAAGAGAATGATAGACGAAAAGGTCCCGCTCTCGACCGTTCGAGAGCGGGACGCGGAGCTGCTAGCGGGTGCGCGTCGCGACGACGTGACGCTCGATCCCGCCGTAGTCGGTCACGATCCGGATGTCGTCCCACCCGCCGATCGCCTCCAGCAGTCCGGCGACCTGCCGGGACTGGCCGATGCCGAGCTCGAAGGCGACGAGGCGCGGCAGCTCGGCCATGGCGCGCAGCTGTTCCGCCATCCGGCGGTACGGATCGAGCCCGTCCGTCCCGCCGTCCAGCGCGAGACGGGGCTCGTAGTTCCGCACCTCCGGCTGCAGCCCAGCCAGGTCCGCGGCCGGAATGTAGGGCGGATTGGAGACGAGGATGTCGACCGCAAGCCCTTGGAAGGGCGAGCCGCTGTCCGGCAGGAAGGGAGCGAGCAGGTCCCCCTCCGCGAAACCGCGCATCGGGGCGGCAAGCCGCTGCGCATTGGCGCGAGCGACGGCCAGCGCGGCCGGCGACAGATCGGAGGCGTACACCTGCCAGCCCGGACGCTCGGCCGCCAGCGTCAGCGCGATCGCTCCGCTGCCGGTGCCGACATCGAGCGCAACCGGTCCGACGGCCGCCTCGGCGGGGGCCGTGCCGCGAGCGACGTTGTCCGCCGGGCCGCGCGGCCCAGCGTGCAGCGCCTGCTCGGCCGCGCGGGCAGAGCCTTTCGCCTCCGGCCACAACCGGTCGGCCGCCTGCAGCACGGCCTCGACGAGCAGCTCCGTCTCCGGACGAGGGATGAGCACGGCCGGCGACACGGCGAACGCCCGTCCGTAGAACCACTGCTCGCCGGCAATATACTGCGCCGGCTCTCCCCGGCCCTTGCGCCGGATCGCTTCGTTCCACGCCGCTTCCCGCTCGGCAGGGAAAGGCTCCCGCGCCCCGAGCATGAGCTCGGTCCGGCTGCGTCCGAGCACATGCTGCAGCAGCAGCGAGACGTTGTCCTCCGGCTCGTCTACGCCAAGCCCCGCCAGGTAAGCCGCCGCGCGGCGCTTCGCCTCGGCGATCGTCGCTCCCTCCGGCAGCTCGTGCTCCCGGGCCGTCTCCAGCGCCTCTCGACGCGCTGCGCCCTCCGCTGCGTCCGCCGGCCTCCCATGCTCCATGCTCCCCGCCCCTTTCGTTTTCGCTTGTCCATATGATCCGACTGCGGTTCCGCCCCATGAATTCCAAGAAGTCTGTCCGCCAAAAGAAGCTCCTCCCGGACGGGAGGAGCTTCTTCGCTTCGCTTGCGCGCCTGCTCGGGGCCGTCTCCGGCCGGCGTCGGCACGTCATGCCGGCACCGCCGCCGGCCTCCCCTTCACTCCGGGGCGCCCGGCGGCTTCGATCAGGCGAGGTTTTCCTTTTCGAGCAGCTCCGCTTGCTCCGCTACCGACAGAGAGTTGATGATCTCCGTCATGTCGCCGTTCATAACGGAGTCGAGCCGGTGCAGCGTCAGGCCGATGCGGTGATCGGTCACCCGGCTCTGCGGGAAGTTGTACGTGCGGATGCGCTCGCTGCGGTCGCCCGTGCCGACCTTGCTCTTGCGCTCGCCGGCGATCTTCGCTTCCTCTTCCTGGCGATGGATGTCGTAGATGCGGGCGCGCAGCACCTGCAGCGCCTTGGCCTTGTTCTCGTTCTGCGACTTGCCGTCCTGGCACGTCGCCACGATGCCGGTCGGCACGTGCGTGACGCGCACGGCGGACTTGGTCGTGTTGACGGACTGGCCGCCCGCGCCGCTGGAGCAGAACGTGTCGACGCGGATGTCCTTGTCGAGAATCTCGACCTCGACCTCCTCGACCTCCGGCATGACCGCCACCGTCGACGTCGACGTATGGATGCGGCCGCCGGACTCCGTGACCGGGATGCGCTGCACGCGATGGGCGCCGCTCTCGAACTTGAGCTTGCTGTAGGCGCCCTTGCCGGACACCTTGAAGATGACTTCCTTGAAGCCGCCGAGATCGCTCTCGCTCGCGTCCATCAGCTCGACGCGCCAGCCCTGGGACTCCGAGAAGCGGGTGTACATGCGGTACAGGTCCGACGCGAACAGCGCCGCCTCGTCGCCGCCGGCCGCGCCGCGGATCTCGACGATGACGTTCTTGTCGTCGTTGGGGTCCTTGGGCAGCAGCAGGACGCGCACTTCCTCCGCGAGCTCCTCGAGCCGCTCGCCGAGCTCCTCCAGCTCCATCTTGACCATCTCGCGCATCTCGTCGTCGAGCTTCTCCGCCTGCATCGCCTTGGCATCCTCGTACTGGGCATGCACTTGCTTGTATTCCGCATAAGCGTCGTATGCGCCCTGCAGATCCGACTGCTCCTTGGAAAGATCGCGCAGCCGCTTGGGATCGCTGGCGACATCCGGATCGCACAGCAGCTCGCTCAGCTTATCGTACCGGTCGGCCAGCGCCTGTAATCGGTCCAACACCAGACTTCACCTCTGTATGGAATTCGTATCGAATTGTTCTCGTAAAATGCCTTGCCCTTCATTATACCATATATGACAAGAGAACATAAACGGTCATGCGAAAAGCCCCGCGAGAGCCGGGGCTCCTGCAGGGCCTTGTCCCGTCCGGGCGCGGCACGGACCGTCCTAGACGTTGAAGCGGAAGTGCATGACGTCGCCGTCCTGCACGACGTACTCCTTGCCCTCGAGGCGCAGCTGGCCGCGCTCGCGGGCGACGTTCATCGAGCCGGCGGCGACCAGCTCGTCGTAGGCGACGACCTCGGCGCGGATGAAGCCGCGCTCGAAGTCGGTGTGGATGACGCCTGCCGCCTGCGGCGCCTTCATGCCTTTGCGGATCGTCCAGGCGCGCACTTCCTGCACGCCGGCCGTGAAGTACGTGTACAGGCCGAGCAGCTTGTACGCGCTGCGGATGAGACGGTTCAGGCCGGACTCCTGCATGCCGAGCTCCTCCAGGAACATCGCCTTGTCCTCGCCCTCGAGCTCGGCGATCTCGGCTTCGACCTTGGCGCTGATCGGCACGACCTCGGCATTCTCGGCCGCGGCGAACTCGCGCACGAGCTTGACGTACGGGTTGCCCTCGGCGTCCGCCACTTCTTCCTCGCTCACGTTGGCCGCGTACAGCACCGGCTTCATCGTCAGCAGATGCAGGTCGCGCACGAGCACGTGCTCCTCCTCGGTCAGCTCGACACTGCGCGCCGCGCGGTCCTCGTAGAGAGCGGCCTTGAGGCGCTCGAGCACCTCGACCTCCTGGGCGTACTGCTTGTTGCCGCCCTTCATGTTCTTGCGCGAGCGGTCGATGCGGCGGTCGACGGAGTCGATGTCCGCGAGGATCAGCTCGAGGTTGATCGTCTGGATGTCGCCCAGCGGATCGACCTTCCCGGAGACGTGGGTAATGTTCTCGTCCTGGAAGCAGCGCACGACGTGGACGATCGCGTCCACCTCGCGGATATGCGCGAGGAACTTGTTGCCCAGTCCCTCGCCCTTGCTCGCGCCGGCCACGAGGCCCGCGATGTCGACGAATTCAAAGGCGGTCGGCACGGTCTGCTTGGGCACGACCAGCTCGGTCAATTTATCGAGACGCTCGTCGGGCACTTCCACGACGCCGACGTTCGGATCGATCGTACAGAACGGATAGTTGGCGGACTCGGCTCCCGCCTGGGTGATAGCATTGAAAAGCGTCGACTTCCCGACGTTCGGGAGACCGACGATGCCGCATGAGAGCGCCAATGGGAACAACTCCTTCACATTCTCTGAATCATCTAGGTGCCATTATACATGACGCGGGCGCAATGATAAAGATAAGCGCTAGCCGAGCCGCCTCTGGGCCCGGCCCCCGGGGACGCCTGCCGGATGCGCGGCCAGGATGCCGTCGAGCCGGAACGTCCTCGGCAGGCGCTTCTCCCGATCGAAGCCATGCGCCCAGGCTTCGTCCACCCGCGTCAGCCGCACGATGCGGCGCGTCAGCCTGCCGTCCGCATCCGCATAGATCAATTCCACGTCGCGTCCGATCCATTTGCTTAGGTTCATCCCGGGCCGCTCCCTTCGCGAGTCAAAAAAAGAACATACATTCGTATATTTATTATATACGCGAATGTATGTTCTTATGCAAAGGGAATTTATGGCGCCGCCGGCTGCTCCTGCAGCCCTTCCAGCTCTTCCAGTCCTTCCTCGCCGAGAGCGTCCAGCAGGCCCTGGTCGGCCGGCATCACCTCGGGGGCATCCTTGGCCTCCTCCGGCACGACGACCGGCTCGGCCTCGTTCCAGCCGCCGTAATCGAGCGTGAACGTCTGGCTGAGGCGAGACGGATTGCCCGGATCGTACTCGATCGAGACGTCGGCCGTCGCTTCCAGCCGGATCAGCCGCCCCGTCGCTTCGTCGAAGCGGAGGCGGTAGTCGAGCGCGCTCACTTCGATGGAATCCCGCACGCGCGCCTCCATGTCGTCGAGCCCCATCGTGCTGCGCAGCAGGTCGCGCACGAGCGCCTCGGCCGCTTCGTCGCTGCCGCTGCCCGCGTAGAGAAGCACCTGCTCGCCGTTCTCCCGCCCGCTGCGGAACGCGGAAGCATGCTCGGCGATCTTCTCGATCTCCTTGGCGGGGGCGATCTGGAAGTCGGACAGCGTCGCCTTGATCTTGGGCACCTCGTCGGCGAGCATGCGGCTCCACGCTTCATTGGAATAATCGTACATATAATAGCCGCTGTCGGTCAGGTACGAGTCGAGCGTCGACGACTCGCCCATGTAGTCGTTCACCGTCTTCTGCATGAGCGCGAGCGGCTCGACGATGATGCGCCCCTCGTTGGTCATCGACATCGACGTCGTCTGCCCGTCCGTCTCCATGTCCTGCTTGAGCTCCATGGAGAGCTCGAGGCTCTTCGTATCCGCCATCGTCTCGGCCGCGCGCCCGAGCACCTGCTCGGCGCTCGGCGCTCCTTCCTCGGCGAGCGTCGAGGCGGCTTGCTTCGGCGCGCCGGCGCTCGGCTGCGGCGATGCCGTTCCGTCTTGACCGCCGCCCGCGCAGCCTGCCGCGAGCATCAGGGCGAGCAGTCCGCCGGCAAGCGCCGAACGGCGCAGCGGGTAGGCTGCCCGGCGGGCGGCCGTCCTCTCGTATAATGGTTCCTTGCGGAATGGGATCGGTGTCGGATTCATGCTGCATTCTCCTTTCCTGATGAAGCCTGCTCCAAGCCTGTCCCGCAAAGGGCCGTACGGCCTCGCCTGCATCTTCGTCCTCCCGCTGACCCATACTACCGGCAGGGGAGGTGAACAGCGATGGAGAACAAGACTCATCAAGGTAACTATAAAGGAACGGCCTCCATGCATGCAAAGAACCAAAGTATGGAATTCGTCAACGATGTCGTCGAGGACGCCAAGTCCGTGACCAACTTCACCGGCAAGAAAAAGAAGAAGACGGACTAGCATTCCCTCGTCCGCCCGAACCGGCGCAAGCCAAAAAACAGCGGCCGCTCCCGCGTGGAGCGGCCGCTATATTTGTCATAATTCCCTATTTGAGAGAAATGATATATGATCTACTAGAAAAACATAGAAAAGGGGTCTTTATAACTATGTACAAGTCTCGTGGACTCGCCGTTACAATGCTTCTCCTCCTCTCCCTGCTGTTGCTGCCCTTGTCCGCATCGGCTCACTCCGGAAGAACCGACGGCAGCGGAGGGCACAACTGCTCCGAGAAATCGATCGGAAAGGGATTGTGCACCGGGTACCATTACCATAACGGGGGCGGCTCCTCCGACAGCTCCTCCGGCAGCTCCTCGTCCTCTTCGACGGCTGCACCGTCCCAAAAAGCCCCGACGGTTATCCGCGTCATCGAAAACGAGGCCAAGCCCCAAGCGCACTGCACGAAGGTAAACGATGTGCTGACCTCCAGCTCATCGGAGTATCGCTACTATGAACGGATCTGGGACTGTCGGAAATCGACGGACAGCGGCGCCAAATATGAAGAGCCTTCCCTCTCTCTTTATGTGGACGGAAAACTCGCCTCCTTGGACAAAGGCATCGTCAGCCTCCAGCAGACGAACTACATTTCGCTGAGGGACTTCTCCCGCATCTTCGGACTCAGCCTTGATGTGTCCAAAACAAAAGTGGTCGTCATCAAGCAGAAGAAGGCGCTGTTCTCCATCGAGGCTCAGACCCGGAAGATCAATGGAAGCAAAGGATTCTCCGGATTCAAGGCCATCCAGATCGACGGAGCGTATTATCTGCCTCTTCGATATGCAGTCGGCATTGCCGGCGCAAGCATCGTTTCGGCCGACAGCTGGAGCATCGAGCTGTCCCTGAACCCATAAGATCTGAAGGCCTTATTCCGCCTTCCTGCACGGGACCTTCCCGTCAGGAGGGCTTTTTCATACCCAGGCGTCCTTGCTGTAGCCGCGCTCCTCCCAGTAGCCGGTATGGTCGCCGGGGATGAGCTCGATCCGGCTGAGCCACTTGACCGACTTGTAGGCGTACATGCGGGGGACGACGAGACGGACGGGACCGCCGAGCGGGCTCGGGATCGCGCGGCCGTCGTGGAGCACGGCGACGAGCACATCCGCCTCCATCGCCTGCTCCAGCGTCAGCGAGTCGGTGTAGACGCCGTCGCCGGAATAGAATTTCACCGTCCGCGCCCCGCTCCGCACGCCCGCCTGCTCCAGCAGCCGCCGCAGCGGAATGCCCTCCCACGTGTTGGAGTAGACCGACCATCCCGTCACGCAGTGGAAGTCGCTCACCTGCACGTCGCGCGGCAGCCGTACGAACTGCTCCCACGTCCAGCTCTCCGGCCGCTCGACGAGGCCGTCGACGCGGAACGACCAGTCCGCGTTGGAGAACGTCGGCAGCGGCGTGACGGTATAGACGCGGAAAGTCCCTTTCGCCCCGCCTCCGGGCAAAGGAATCGAGTCCGGCTGCGGCTGCGGCGCCGGCAGCAGCCGGTTGCCGTCCTGCGCGGCCAGCTCGGCCGACGAGCTTCCGCCGATGGCGCCGAGCGCGCGGCCGGCCCAGTGCAGGAACGACGGCCCTGCGGCGACCGCCAGTCCGGCCCCGATCGCCCCGCGCAGGAAGGCGCGACGGGTGAGCAGCGGCGACGGGGAAGCGGCGGGATGAAGGCCGCCGCGGCTAGCCGAGCCGCTCACGTCCGGCTTCACCGTGCGGCGGGCCGGCTCCTTGAGCCATTTGAGCCGCGTGATGGAGTGGTAAAGGATGTACGGCAAGCCGACCCACGTCAGCGCGTCATGGACGAGCAGGGCAGGGTTGGCCCAGCCCGGCCCGAACAGGCGATGCCCCCACAGCACGAGGCCGGAGACGATCCAGCCGGCCAGCAAGGCCAGCACGAACGCGACGTTGGCCCGCTGCCCGGGCTTGCCGCGCAGCTGCCGCCAGTGCTTGGGCAGCAGCAGCACATAGCCGAATATCGGCAGCAGCAGCGCGACGCCAGCCGCGATATGGACCCCCTTCAGCCAAACCCGGCCCTCGCCGAGCACGCCCCTCCACCAGCCTCCCAGCAGCATGAGCCCGCTCAAGGCGAGCAGCAGCACGAGCCAGCCGTTCCACGAGTGGAGCCAGGCGAGCTTCCGGCCGTGCTTCCTCCGCCAGGCGGCGAGCCATCCCTTTTCCGTTCCCGGCATGTCCACCCTCTCCTTCCGGCGCTTCCTCTTGTTCATGTTGGACAACGACGCGCGGCCCGAATCGGATCAGCCGTCAAAAAAAAGCCTGCCCCGCCTGGTCCGATGTCGGAGAGCGGGGCAGGCGGCTCGTCCTGGAGCCGATCGCGCTACGGGTTGATGAACACCGTCTTCAGCTTCGCGCTGTAGACGACGGAGAAGCCGAGCCCCTGGGCAACGGTCGCCAGCGGCACATACGTCTTGCCTTCGGCGCCGACCTTCTGCATGTAGGCAGGGGAGCTGACCGGCACGGCCGCGCCGTCTACGGTCACCGTAGGCGAGCCGAGCTTCACGCCGACCGTGCGGGAGCCGTACTTGATGGCGGCGGTCGACGTCTTGGCGTCCCATACGGTCTTCGCGCCGACGGCGTTCACGATGTCCTGGATGGCCACATAGTTGACGCTTTGCTTGAGCACCGGCTTGTACGGCGTGTTCAGGGCCTTGCCGGAGACGTAGATGCTCATCGGCGCGCCGGCCTCCGGAGCGGTCAGCTCCGCATAGGAGCCCCACACCGCCCGGCCGAACTCGGCGGCGATGACGCCGTAGCCGGCCTGGGTCGGATGGAAGTCGCGCGCCGACACCATATGCGTCAGCATGCCTTCGCGTCCGGCGAAGTCGTCCGCGACATGAACCGCCGTCACGTTCGACCCTTTGGCCTTGTAGCCGGCGGCCAGCTGGTCGAGGTTGGCGGTGAACGCGGCCGTCGCCTGGTTCAGCTTGGCGTACAGGTCCTTGCCCCCCAGCATCGGCACCGGCTGGTATTGATCCGCGATGAAGACGCGCAGCGACGGATTGACCGTCAGCAGCGCGTCGAGCGCGGCCGTGACGTTGGCGTTGTACTGCGCCAGCAGCTCGGCGACCTTGGCGCTCAGCGCCTCGTCCGTCATGGAGGCGGCATCGTTCAGCAGCGAGGAGACGTCATTGCCTCCGATCGTGACCGCGACCGCATCGGCGCCGGCCAGCTCGGCGCGGATGCCGGCCGCCTTCCGTCCGAACTCGTCCGCGCGATAGTCCGGCAGCCCGGCCTGGATCGCCTCTCCGGCGATCGCCTGGCCTGCGGCCACCGCCTGGGCGAACGCTTTCAGCCCCTCGGTCTTCAAGCCGACGATGCCGTAGTTGGACAGCGAGGCACGTCCATGAAGCAGCGACTGCTCGTACAGACGGTCCGCATAGCCGTAAGGCAGCTCCTTCGCATAATCGACCTTGGGCTCGAACCCGGCCGTAATGGAATCGCCCAGCGCCACCAGCTGGAAGGCTTCGCCCGCAGCCGGCTGCGCGGCCGATGCCGGGGCAGCTCCGGCAAGGCCGGGCGCGGCCAGCAGCAGGGCGGCCAGGCCCAGCTTCGCCGCCCAAGCGGCTTGTCCCTTTTGACTCATCTATGATCGGCTCCTCTCGTCTACCATCTTCCCTCCTATTCTATCATCGCGGATTTCGAGATGGATACATTGGATCGTCCTGGCAACAAAAAAAGCCGCCCGCGCCGTCAAAGCGGCGCAGGCGGCTTTTTTTTGCCGGGCGGTCCCAGGGAAGGGAGCAGCCGGGTCAGCTGCGGATCTTGCGGAGCAGCATCATGATGCCGCCGCCAAGGAAGAGGATGGCGATGACATAAAACACCAGCTTCAGCGAGCCGACGAACAGGTCGAACAGCCCGCCGATGCCGAAGAACAATCCGACGAGAATAAGAAGAACGGCCAGAAACGGCATGATGTGATTCCCCCTGTCTGAGATCAAGAATGCTTGTTGCTCCTCCTTACCCGCATCCCGCTGCCCTGACGCTCGAGCCGGAGGGGAAGATTTCACTCCATGAGGGTGTAAATATGTATGAACGAGCATCTTTATCCATTTCATGGTGATACAATGATCTCTGTTTGCCGATACTCTCGACTCATAAAGACGATATCGCAAAGGAGACCTGCATGCTTCCTACGATGGCTTTCGACCTCCTGCCGCCCTTCCTCCATGTCAAATGGTTCGCCTGCGGACAGGGTTCGCATCCGCTGCTGCCCCGAGCCGTGCTCACGCCTGCGTTCCTGGCCTGGTCGGCCTTCACCGCGGCCGTCCTGACCGCCTTGGCCGCGCTCAGCAGCCGGCTGGAGCGAGCCCGCCCGCGGCTGACTCCCGGGGAACGCTCGGCCGGCGGACCCTCCGCCTCCCAGCTCGCCGTCCTGCGCGCCGGCCTCGCCGCCGGCCTGCTGCTGCAACTGCTGTACGGCGTCTACCTCGTGCCGGTGTTCGTGCCCGGCTCTCCCTGGGTGCACGGCCTGACGGCGGCCGCGCTCGGCGGCCTCCTGCACCGGAGGCTCTTCCCGGCAAGCGCGGCGGCGCTGGCGGCGCTGTATGCGACGGCCGTCGCGCAATACGGCCTTTTCCACACGCTCGACTATGCATTCTACCTCGGCCTCATCTACGTCCTGATCGCCGTCAGCCCGCTCGGCAAGCGGCTCGTCCTGCCCCCGCTCCTGCCGCTTTACCTGACGACGGGGTTCTCGCTGTGCTGGCTCGCGATGGAAAAGCTGACGATGCCGGAGCTGAGCGAGTCGCTGCTGGCAGCCTACCGCTTGCCGACGTTCGGCTTCGCGCCCGGCGACTTCGTGCTCCTCAGCGCCCTCATCGAATTCGCGCTCGGCTGGGCTCTCCTAACCGGCCTGCTCAACCGCGCGGCCGCCCTGCTGCTGAGCGCGATCTTCGCGACGACGGCCTCGGTGTTCGGCGCCACGGAGGTCATCGGCCATCTGATCGTGCATGCCATCCTGATCGTCTTCCTGATGCGCGACACGCGCTCCTTCAAGCCGGCGTGGACGCCTCCCTCCTCCGCCTGGGCTTCTTCGCTCGCGGCGCGCTGCGCCCTGACGACGGCCAGCTTCTTCGCGCTGCTCGGGCTGCTGCTCGTCCTCTACGCCTGGGCGGGACGGGACGGCTATTCCGATGCTCCATCCGGCGCTTCCCGCCCCGACGCCGGAGCTCCCGCCATCAGCGTCAGCTTAGCTCACACTCCCTTGACAGCTGCCCTGCTCGTACAGTATCCTGGTTCCACAACCGCATAAATGCGCAACCTTTCGTATATCCTGAGCAATGGGGCTCAGGGTCTCTACCGGAAACCGTAAATTTCTAGCTACGAAAAATAGGCCCTTGGCGTATTTTTCGCGGCTATTTTTTATTTTGAAGGAGTGGGTAGAGCCATGTCCCATACGATCCTGATTCGCGACGCGCAGATCGTGACGATGAACCGGACCGAGGAAATCCTGCACGGCGATCTGCTGATTCGAGGCGACCGCATCGCGGCGATCGGCCATAACCTCGACGCGTCCCAGGCGGACCGCGTCATCGACGCGAGCGGCCGCGTCGTCATCCCCGGCTTCATCCAGACGCACATCCATCTGTGCCAGACGCTGTTCCGCGGCAAAGGCGACGACCTGGAGCTGCTCGACTGGCTGCGCAAGCGCATCTGGCCGCTCGAAGCGGCGCATGACGAGGATTCCATCTATTATTCCGCGATGCTCGGGCTCGGCGAGCTGCTGCAGAGCGGCACCACGACGATCGTCGACATGGAGACGGTCCATCATACGGACTCGGCGTTCCAGGCGATCGCGAAGAGCGGCATCCGCGCCCTCTCCGGCAAGGTGATGATGGACCGCAAAGGCGCCGACATCCCGCTGCCGCTGCAGGAGGAGACGGAAGCGTCGCTCCAGGAGAGCGTCGACCTCCTGGAAAAATGGCATGGCCACGACAACGGGCGCATCCGCTACGCGTTCTCGCCGCGCTTCGTCATCAGCTGCACCGACGAGCTGCTGCGCGAGGTCGCCCGCCTGTCGGATCAGTACAAGGTCAACGTGCATACGCACGCCTCGGAGAACCAGGGGGAGATCGAGCTCGTCGAGCAGATGACCGGCATGCGCAACATCGCCTACCTCGACCACATCGGGCTGGCGACGGACCGCCTCATCCTGGCCCACTGCATCTGGCTCGACGACAACGAGAAGCGCATCATCCGCGAGCGCGGCGTGCATGTGAGCCATTGTCCGGGCTCCAACATGAAGCTCGCCTCCGGCTTCGCCGACGTGCCGGAGATGATCGATACGAGCATCAGCGTCAGCCTCGGCGCCGACGGCGCTCCGTGCAACAACAACCTCGACATGTTCAACGAGATGCGCCTCGCGGCCCTCATCCACAAGCCGCGCCACGGCCCGACGGCGATGGACGCGCGCAGCGTGTTCCGCATGGCGACGATCGGCGGCGCGCGCGCCGTCGGCATGGCGGACGAGATCGGCAGCCTCGAGGTCGGCAAGAAGGCCGATCTGGCCATCCTCAACCTGAACCAGTTCCACACGTTCCCGTCGTTCGACGTCGATCCGATCTCCCGCATCGTCTACTCGGCGACCCGGGCGGACGTCGAGACGACGATCGTCGACGGCCGCATCGTCATGGACCGCGGCGTCATGCTGACGGTCGACAAGGACGTGACGCTGCTGGAGGCCGACCGCGCGATCAAGCGGCTGCTGAAGCGCAGCCCCATCCAGGCTTAGGAGCCGCCCGGCTTGAAGCCGGTCCAGGCTGCGGCGCCTGCTCGGGGTCGGATGAAGCTGAAGGATTTAAGGGCCCGCCCTAACGGCGGGCTTTTTGCGTCTTCGTGGATCAAATATCGCTATACACGGAGTCAATTTCGACAATTCTCGCACTTCCAACCGGCGATATGAATAAAATTCCACCCGAAATCCGAGCTTTTTCCCCGTCCTGTCTCCCTGCGCCTCGATGATACGATGAAGCCCATGGAGGTGAGGACCAGGGAGGCGGCCCTCCGGGGGTGAAAGACATCGCGGCTTGCTTGCCGCAGATCGAAAGGGGACTTTTCATGGCATTTCAATGGTGGAGAACCAATCTGGCGGCAGCTGCGGCGCTGCTGCTGCTGCGCCTGTACGCAGGATGGAAATGGACAAGCGCCGGTTGGGGCAAGCTGACCGGCGACGAAGCCTTCAGCGCCGGCGGCTTCGTGCAGAATGCGATCGCGAATCCCGTCTTGCGCAGCGGCACGAACGAGGCGCTTTATCCGACCTATGTCTCGTTCCTAAAACATTTCGTATCGCCGCAGATGGGGCTGTTCAGCCTGCTCGTCAGCTGGGGCGAGCTGCTCGTCGGCCTGTCGCTGCTGCTCGGCCTGTTCACGACGGCGGGGGCGTTTTTCGGCCTCGTCATGAATTTTTCGTTCTTGTTCGCCGGCGCGCTCAGCCTCAACCCATGGCTGATCCTGATCGGCTTCCTGATCTTGACGGGCGGCCGCAATGCCGGGCGCTTCGGCCTCGATCCGCTCGTCCTGCCGCGGCTCGCCGCGCTTCGGCCCGGCAAAGCCCGACCGTCGTCCGCCGCAGCGTCAGGCACGGCATCTTGAGCGCGGCGTTCTTTGCCGCTTAGCGGATCGAGCAGCTAAGCAAAGCAAAAAAAGCCCCTGCGGTCGCCTCAAGGCGTACCGCAGGGGCTTGGCATGTCGCAGGCGGAGCTTCCGTCCGCCGAGCTCGGCTGGAGCCGTCGCACGGCGGCGCTGCTGCCGCTTCACGATCCGAGGCTGCTTACAGCTGGCCTTGGATCTTGTTTTTCAGAGCGTCCTTGCTCTGCACGCCGACCATCTTGTCGACCGGCTGTCCGTCCTTGAACAGGATCAGCGTCGGGATGCTCATGACGCCGAATTGGGAAGCGAGCTCAGGCTGCTCGTCGACGTTGATCTTGGCGATCGTCGCTTTTCCTTCGAGCTCCGTGCTCAGCTCTTCGACGATCGGAAGCTGCATTTTGCAAGGTCCGCACCAAGGGGCCCAGAAGTCGACCAGCGCGACGCCGTTCTGCACGCTCTCGTTGAACGTTTCTTTCGTCAGGGCTACTGCCATGTTCAATCATCCTCTCGAATAAAAGATAAGAATCGGTGCTCCGTCCTCAGCAGGTCTCGCAGCGATGAATCCGCTCCAGCACGCTCGCGATCGTCAGTCCCTGGAAGTAGTCCTCCAGCCGCTGCTCGGCTCCGCAGAAGATGCCGTTCATGACCTCCTGCATGTTGGAGCCGACCAAGCATTCGCAATCGGGATCGCCCGAGCACCAGTTCGGCATGAGCGAGCCGCGCGCGATGGCCTGGTAGATGTCGTTCAGCGTCACTTGCGCCGGCTCCGCCGTCAGGCGGTAGCCACCGCCGGAGCCTTCCCTCGTCGCCACGTAGCCGCAGCGCTTCAGGTACCCCATCACCTTGCGCACCCTCGCCGGATTCGTGCAGACGTTCTCGGCGATCGCCTCGCTCGAGGCGCTGCGCTCCGGTACGTAAGCCAAGTAGACGAGGCTGTGGACGGCAATCGTAAATTCACTGTTCATCGAGACGGCCACCCCGTTTCGTACTGTAATAATACCAGTTACAGTTGGGGCTGTCAATAGGCCCTCCCTTTCCATTAGCATGCGCGCCGGAGGGCGCGGCTACTCCTCGAGCGGGAGTCCGCACGTCCGGCAGCCGCCGGGCTAGAAGTCGAAGTTGTCCGGGTCCGGGCCGAAGCGCTTGTCCTGATTGAGCCCGTCGAGCAGCGCCATGTCCTCGTGGGAAAGCTCGAAGTCGAACACGTCGGCGTTCTCGCGGATGCGCTTTTCATGGGTGGACTTCGGAATGGTGACGACGCCGTTCTGCAGGTCCCAGCGCAGCACGATCTGAGCCGGCGTCTTGCCGTGCTTCTCCGCCAGCTCCTGGATCTGAGGCACGTCGAGGTTGCCCTGCATGAGCGGGCTCCATGCCTCCAGCACGATGCCCTGATCCTGGCAGTACTGGCGCAGCTCGACCTGGCTCAGCAGCGGATGGTACTCGACCTGATTGACCATCGGCTTGATCTCGGCGTCCTGGAGCAGGTCTTCGAGATGATGGACGTGGAAGTTGCAGACGCCGATCGCCCGCACCTTGCCGTCCTTGTACAGCTGCTCCAGCGCGCGCCAGGTGTCCTTGTACTTGCCCTTGACCGGCCAGTGGATCAGGTACAGGTCGAGCGTGTCGAGGCCGAGCTTCTCCAGGCTGTCCTGGAACGCCTTCAGCGTGCTGTCGTAGCCTTGGTCGCTGTTCCACACCTTGGTCGTGACGAACAGCTCCTCGCGCGGCACGCCGCACTCGCGGATCGCCCGTCCGACGCCTTCCTCGTTGCCGTACGCCTTGGCCGTGTCGATGCTGCGGTAGCCGGCCTTGACCGCGTCCTGAATGGACTGCTCGACCTGGCCCTCCTCCGTCACCTTCCAGACGCCGAGGCCGAGCCTCGGCATCCGCACGCCGTTGTGCAGCTCGACGGTGTCGCCGAGCCCTTGAAGTGGTACCGTCACGATGGGAACGCCTCCTTGCGCATTGTTTTCCTGCCTTTTATCGCCTCTTTATTTTACCACCGAGAGAAGGAATCAAACAAATTCGGCTCGCTCCTCTTTTCAGGAAAAAGAAAAAGACTTCTCTAGTATACGAAGTCTAGAAGAGTTGCTATAATTAACCAAGCACAACACTTGGACGGAAAAGGTAGCCTCCAGTCAGGAGGTGATGCCTATGACATTTTCGCTTCAGGAAGTGACCATGCTGGGAGTGTTTTTCCTTGCTCTGCTCACCTACTTAAAACGAAAATAACCCGTCCAAGTTAGCGCCTGGTTAACGGGTTATTCTCTGGCGAGGCAGTTACTGGAGGATTTCCATCCAAGTTTGTGCAGGGAGAGAGCGTTGGCGCGCTCTCTCTTATTTTAGGTTACCTTTATTATACACAACTTCTTTCAACCGTATACTACTTTATTAAGCATTCTGCTGTGATTTGCAGTAAACTGCAGAGATTTCCCCGTAAGAAAAACTGGGGCACGAACGACAACCGTGTCCTCTTTTCGTCGGCCGCATGCTGACCAGATCCGAAACAAAAAGCAGCGGACCGCCCGGTCCGCTGCTTGCTTTTGGTTCCTTTTTTTCAGAGCTATCTTAGTACCCGAGGTCCGTCTTCGCCTTCGCCCATTTCTTGTTCAGCTCATCCAGTCCGGCCTTCAGGTCCTTGGAGAGGAGCAGGTCCTGGATGTAGTTGCCCGTGCCGATGCCGATCTGCGCCTTGTTGGCGATCTCGGCGAACTTGTCGTTGTTCGGCAGCCCTTCGATGAAGGTCGGGTTCGCGGCTTGGAACTCGGCCAGCTGCGGCGATTCCGCCTTCTCGGACTTGAGGATCGGCATGAAGCCGGAGTCGGCCACGTAGCCGGATTCCTTGACGAAGAAGTCCGTCCAGGCGATCGCGAGCTCCTTGTTCTTGCTGTTCGCGCTTACGCCGATCATGTAGTCGCCGCCGAGCGGAGCGTTCAGCTTGCCGCTGTTGTCGTACGGGAACGGCACGAAGCCGATGTCCTCGGCCGCCGCGCCGGCGCCGATGACCTGCGGGATGACCCAGTTGCCGAGGAAGTACATCGCCGCCTTGCCGGAAGCGACCTCGCCCTTGGACATCTCCCAGTTGTTCGTGTACAGGTCCTTCTCGACCCAGCCGTTCTCGATGAAGTCGCGGCCGATCTTGGCCAGGATGCCCCAGGCGTTGCCCTCCTGGAAAGGCGCCGGATCGGCGGCCATCTTGGTCGTCAGGTCGCCGTCGCCGGCCACGTAGAACGCCGAGCCGTCGCCCCAGGTGCCCATCGGCCACTGCGCGCCGAAGTTCATGTACAGCGGGATGATGCCGGCGTCCTTCAGCTTTTTCGCCGCGTCATACAGCTCGTCAAGCGTCGTCGGAGCCTTGGCGATGCCGGCTTTCTCGAACGCCTTCTTGTTGTAGACGATGCCCTGCGTGTTGACGCCGGTCGTGATGCCGTAGCGCTTGCCCTCGAACGCGGAGTTGTCGGCGAAGTAGACGTCGTCGAACATGCTGTCCGGCAGCGGCTCGAAGTATTTCGGCAGGTCGGAGGCCGGCATGCCGCTCGGAATCATGAGCACGTCGCCCGTCTCGCCCGTCGTCAGGCGGGTCTTGATGTCCGTCGCGTAGTTGGTGAGGCCTTCGAACTCGACTTTCGCGTCCGGGTTCGTTTCCTGGAACTTCTTCAGGTAGCGGTCCATCGTGCCGTCGTTGATGTAGTCCGTGCGGTGCGTCAGCACCTTGATCGAGCCGCTCAGCGCGGCCTCGCCGCCGGAGGCGCCTTCGTTCACGGCCGTATTCGCGCTGCCGGACGCATTGCCCGCCGTATTCTCGGCGCCTTCGTTGCCGTTGCTGCCGCAAGCGGCCAGCATGGACAGGGACAGGACAGCCGTCATCGTAGCCAGAAGCGGTTTTCTCATCTCGTTTTCCCCCTGAGTCGTACGGATTCGTGTGGATCGATCGGTTGGTTGTTATCGCTTACATGGTCTATTTTAGCGCCCGCCGCCGGGCCTTAAAAAGGAACTGAAATGCGATTTCTTGTTTCCGCTTATGCTAACGCGCCTTCCTTTGTTAGCGATTCCAGGCGATGCAGCGCCTCCAGGCAGGCGCGTCCGTTATGGTACGGGCATTTCCAGGCGCCGATCTTGACCTGGGTCCGGTCCGGCCGGCCGTCGCGGGAAACCTGCCAGTGCCATTCGCCGCCGTCCCCGTCCCGCACATGCTGCTGGATGAAGCGCCAGCTGCGCTCCGCCGCCTGCAGGTAGCGCTCCTCGCCGCTCAGCTGATAGGCGTTCAGGAAGCCGACCATCGCCTCCGCCTGCGGCCACCAGTCCTTGCTGTCGTCGAGCCGTCCGTCCTCGTGTAGCTCGTTGAAGACGCCGCCGTCCTCGTCCACGCCCTCGCGCAGCGTCGCCTCGGCCATCTGCAGCGCCGCGCGCTCCGTCTGCTCCAGCAGCTCCGGATCGCCAAGCGCCTCCGCCGCCTCGCACAGCAGCCAGCTGCCCTCGATGTCGTGGCCGTAGCTCACGTCGCGGGTCGCGGAGGTCCAGGCATCGTCGAAGAACAGCTTGAAATGTCCGGTCTCCCCGTCGAGGATGCGCTCCAGATGAAGCTCGATCAGCTCGCGCAGCCGGTCCCGCAGTCCATCCGAAGGCCAGACGCGATAAAGGTTCGTATAGCCTTCCAGCACGTGGAGATGGGTATTCATCGACTTGCGCTCGTTCAGGTCCTTGCCGCTCAGGCTGAGGTCGTCCGTCTCGCTCCAGTCGCGCGCGAGCGCCTCGATGTAGCCGCGGTGGACCGGATCATGCGCCCAGCGCTCCAGCAGGCGGTACGTCTCCTCGGCAAGCGCGAGCTCGGCCGAGCTCCCTGTCGCGAGCATGTACTCCGCCAGCGCGTACAGCACGAACGACTGGCCGTACACCTGCTTCTTGTCCTCGCTCGGCCGGCCGTCCGGCGTCGCCATCCAGTAGAAGCCGCCGTGCCGCTCGTCGTAGAACACTGTGCGCACCTGCTCCAGCGCCCGCTCGGCCAGCGCCAGATGGTCGGGATCGCCCGTGCGGCGGTAAGCCGCTGCGAACGTCCACAGGATGCGCGCGTTCAGCACGAGCGACTTGTCCGCCTCGGCATTCACGGTGCCGGAGCTGTCCATCTCGCCGATGAAGCCGCCTTGGCGCTCGTCGAGCGCATGGGCTTTCCAGAAGCCGAGGATGTTGTCCCGCAGCTCGCGGTCGAGCTCCTCCAGCCACGCTTGCTTGTCCATTCAGCCTTCCCTCCTGCTGCCGTAAAAGTCCTTCACCGTCTGCGCCGCCGGCTTGCCGTACATGCAGTAGTCGTCGTTCGCCGCCGCGTCCTCCGCCGCGTACAGCCGCGCCGGCCAGTCCCACAGCACGAAGCCGCGCACCCACCCGCGCCGGCCGCAAGCCTCGAACATCGCTTCGTAGTAGCCCTTCTGCGCCTCGCCGTCGGGCCTCCCGGCCAGCGACCAGTCGTTCGGCCGCGCCGGCGACGTGTCGCGGCTCGGGCAGCCCGCCTCCATGAAGAAGAACGGCTTGCCGTATGGCGCGATCGCCGCCTCGATGCGGTCCAGCTGCCGCTCCCACTGGTCGATCGGATAATAGCCGCTGGAGGAGATGAGGTCGACCGCGTCCCACCACTTCACGTGGCCTTCCTGGTACTTGTCGCAGTTGTAGGTGACGAGGCCGGAGTAGGCCTCGCGCACCTGGGCGATCAGCGTCCGCCACTCGGCCTCGCGCTTGTCCGCCTGCACCATCTCGCAGCCGATGCACAGCATCTCGCAGCCTTCCTCGCGGGCGATGTCCGCGTAGTGGAGGATGAAGCGCGTGTACGAGGCGAACCACTGGCCCCACGTCGGCTCGCCGGGGATGTCCATGTCGAAGAAATTGATGTGCGCCCGCCAGGTGCCGTCGGCGACGTTGACGACCGGCTTGAGGCACACCTTCTGCCCGAGCGCCTTGGCCCGCCGGATGGCGCTCCGCACCTCGTCGTCGGTGACCGTCGGCTCGTTCGCGTACTCGATTTCCGTCGATTGCGCGGTCGCCTGCAGGGCGCCGAGCGTGACGGCCGTCCAGCCGACGTTCAGCTTAACCATCTCGCTTAGGGAAAAGTCGGCCTCCGGTCCTTCCCACGTGCCTCGCACGCCGGTCCAGCCCCAGGTCATGCCGGCGATGAAGCCGAGCTCTGCCGCTGCGGCGGCCGTACCGGCCGCCTTCGCTTCTGTCGTCATCGGGTGAAGCCTCCTTGTCGCGCGGCCCGAGAGGCCGCTTCTTATTTCACCGCGCCGTTCGTGACGCCGGCGAAGATGTATTTTTGCAGGAACAGGAACAGCACGACGGTCGGGATGAAGATGATGAGGATGCCCGCCGAGATGACGTTGAGCTGCGCCGCGTTCGGTCCGACGAACGAATAGATCGCGGTCGAGACGACCTTGAGCTTCTGCGACGGCATGTACAGGTACGGCGTGTAGAAGTCGTTGTAGATCGAAATCGTCTTGAGGATGATGAGCGTCGCCGTCGCCGGCGCGAGCAGCGGGAAGATGATGGAGCGGTAGATGCGGAACAGCGACGCTCCCTCGATCATCGCGCTTTCGTCCAGGTCCCTCGGGATGCTGTTGACGAACTGCAGGTAGATGACGATCTGCAGCACGTCCGCGCCCAGGTAGAGCAGGATCGGCGCGCCCATCGTGTTGTACAGGCCGAGGTTCTGGATGATGCTGAACGTCGCGACCTGCGTCGTCACCATCGGGATGACCTGCGCGACGAGGTACATGCCCATGATCGGCTTCTTGAGCTTGAAGTCGAAGCGGCCGAGCGCATAGGCGACCATCGTGCCGAGCACGACGTTGCCCGCGACCGCGCAGACGAGGATGACCAGCGTGTTGCGGAAGCCGAGACCCAGATCGCCGACCTCATAGACGCGCTTGAAGTTGTCGAAGTGGAAGAAATCGGCCGGGAACGCCAGCGCGGAGCTTTGATAGAACTCCGCCTGGGTCTTGAACGCGCCGACGAACACCGAGTAGATTGGGAAGAAGACGACGAACAGCGCGAGCAGCAGCGTCAGGTACTTGAACGCGGTGAAGAGCGGCGGGCTTTTGGTCGTGTCCATGGGTTACCTCTCCTCCCGGAACAGCAGGTTGCGCTGGATGATGATGAAGAAGATGACGATGGCGAGCAGGACGACGGCCATCGCGGAGGCCAGGCCGAAGCTCTGGTACTTGAACGCCGTGTCGACGGTCTGCACGACGAAGGTCGAGGTGCCGTTCGCGCCGAGCATCATGATGTACGGGATGTCGAACGCCTCGAGCGCGCCGGTCAGCGTCAGCAGCAGCATGAGCGAGAGCACGCTCTTGATGCTGGGCACGGTGATGTAGCGGAACTTCTGCCAGCCGGAGGCGCCGTCGATCGAGCCGGCCTCGTACAGGTCGCTCGGGATCGACTGCAGCGCGCCGATGAAGATGACCATGTTGAGGCCCATGTACTTCCACATCGAGATGAACGCCAGGGAGACGTTGACCAGATGCGGGTTGCCGAGCCAGCTCTGCTGCCACGACTCCAAGCCGATCGTGCGCAGCAGGGAGTTGAGCGAGCCGTAGTCGAGGTGGTACACGTTCTTGAACATGATGACCGTCGCGACGCTGTGCAGCACGTACGGCAGGAACAGCATGACGCGGAAGCCGTAGCGGCCCTTGAGCCGGCTCGTCAGGATGACGGCGAACCAGAGCGACAGCGCCACCTGGACCAGACCGCCGACGAAGTAGTAGGCGTTGTTCTTGAGCGCCAGGAACACCTCGGGCTCCGTGAAGATCTGCTTGTAGTTGTCCAGGCCGACCCAGTTCATGTCCCAGCCGGTCCCCGTCCAGTCCGTGAAGCTGTAGTAGATCAGCGACGCGGCCGGATAATAGCTGAAGGTCAGGCACAGCGCCACGGGCACGGTCAGGAAGCCGATCAGGATCAGCAGCCGCTGCGCTTTATAGCTCAATTGGTTCATCGGGTTGTTCCTCGCTTTCCATCCGGTGTTGAGACCGCTTTCAGTGTGCTTATCATTATACGCCTCGTCGAGGCGGGTCCTGAATGGACGGCGTTTCGATTTGTTGTCTTGTATTGTGCTAACAGGTGCGGACGGTTAGCGGGCCGGAGATAGTTTGTTAGCTGCATGTCTGGACGGAGCGGATGCGGAAAGGGGGCGGCGGGAAGGCATTCGTTGACGGATTGGAGATGGAAGAGCCTATGCGGCGGGCGGGATCTTTCGAGATAGGCGCGTCAGACCCCTATTCGGCCATCGTTTGCTTGGAGGTCGACATCGAGTACGGCGTCATTCGGCATCGCAACGGCTCGTCGGGGGAGCCGAGACAGGCGTAAAGCTTCAAGCTCCTCTTGATTCGATCGCTTGCGGCCAGCATGGAACGAAAGGAAGGCATTTTCCCCAGCCGCTCCGGGGCAATCGCCCCGGTATCGGCGGCTGCGCAACGGGCGGCGCGGCGAGGGAGCTTCGGGGCAAGGGAACTTTGGGGCAAGCGCGGCAGCATCGGCGGTTGCTGAAGCTTACGACGAATCAGCTCGTCAGCAGCTCTAAAAATGCCGCTGGCAAAAGCTAACGACGCAGTAAACGCTTATAGGCGGAAAAAGGAGTCCATTCGGGGTTGACCACGTTCATCTTGACTTCTAAGCGCATGAGGAGTCGTTAGCAGGAAGAAACAAGGAAAAATGGGCTTCTAAGCATCTAGCGAGTCGTTCGATTCTTGAGGCATCATCCTACCGACAGCGTCCCCGAGCCGAGCCCGAGCCGAGCCCACGACAGGACGGCTTGCGGATGCGCCTGGGGCGGCAACCCATGCGGCTGATTCCGAAGCCCCTTCAAAAGCAAAAAGACCCTGGATGGGGAAAGGCTTCTCCTCCCCACCCAGGGTCTTTGCTTGATTAACCCGCCGCTTGCGGACGATTGACGCGGTGCCCCATCCGGTGCGACCGCCGTTTGCGATCGCTCGAAACGCTGCCTGCGGACGCGCGGCGACCGCCGATTGCGGACGATTGACGCGGTGACCCATACGGTGCGACCGCCGCTTGCGATCGCTCGAAACGCTGCCTGCGGACGCGCGGCGACCTCCGCTTGAAGACGATTGACGCGGCGACCCATCCGGTGCGACCGCCGCTTGCGATCGCTCGAAACGCTGCCTGCGGACAGTTGACGCGCAGCTCCCTTGCGCGGCAATCGCCGACTAGCGTACGCCGTCGCGATATTCCTTGGGCGTCTTGCCGGTGACGCGCTTGAACGCTTTGGTGAAATAAGCGGGGTCCGCGTAGCCGGAGCGCTCGCCCACCTCGTACGTCTTGAGCTCGGGATGGTCCTTGAGCAGCCGCTTGGCGACCTCGATCCGCACGGAGATCGCGTAGTCGGTAATCGTCTCGCCCGTCTCGCTGCGGAACAGCTTGCTTAGATAGCTCGGCGTCAAATGGACGAGCTCGGCCAGCCGCTGCAGGTCCAGCTCCTCGGCGTACCGCTCCTGCAGATAGGCTTTGACCGTCTCGACCGCCCGGCTCTGATGCCTCAGCTCGCGCAGCAGCGCCAGCCGCTGCTGCGCCTCCTGCCGCAGCGTGTCGGCGTAGGCGCTCCAGCTGCGGCTGCGGAGCGGCTGCGGCGGTCCGCTCGGCTGCGGAGCGGGCTGGCCCGCGAGGCTGTCGTCCAGCTGAGCAAGCAGCGCGGAGGCGGACGCGTCGAGGTCCGCCCAGGATAGGCGGCGCTGCTCGGCCGCATTCAGCCACTCCTCCACGATCACGGCGGCGCGTTCAAGATCGGCGGCTGGCAGGACGGCGCGCAGCTCCTGCTCGTCGGGACGCACGCCGGGAGCGGAGCCGAGCGCTGGCGCGGCCGCAGGGATGCGGCCCGGAGGCGGGGCGGCCGCGGAGACCGCCGTGCCGGCAGGACTGCCGGCATACCACGCCTGCAGCAGCGCCGCCTCCGCCTCGCCGTAGGCGCGCGCAAGCGCCGCGGCGCCGGAATGCACGCCGCTGATGCCGCCCCGCGGCTCGGCGGAGAGCGCCAGCCGGCCGAGCAGCGTGACGGCCAGCTCGCGCGGCGTGTCGGCATGGTCGCCATGGCGTAGCGCCAGCAGCACGGCCGGCGGTCCGTCCTCGCGCATCAGCACGCGATGCTCGCGGCGCAGCGCCGCCAGCGCCGCGGCGAGCTGCTCGCCGTCCGGCATCGGGGCGGCGTGCAGCACGACGAACGCGTACATGCCGCGGATGAAGCCGAGCTCGTCGAGCTGGTCGCAGGCCGACTGCATGACCGGCTGCGGGATGCGCTTCGCATCGGCGGCGAGCAGCAGCTCGATGAGCGATTCCGCCTGCAGCGGCTGACGGCTGCGCGACGCGCCGACCTTCTCCGCGATGCGTTCGAGCAGCCGCGCCAGCTCGTCCTGGTTGACCGGCTTGAGCAGGTAGTCCTCCACGCCCCCGCGCAGCGCCTCGCGCGCGTAGGCGAAGTCGTTGTAGCCGCTCAGCACGGCGACGGCGACCTGGCTGCCGCGCTCCCGCAGCTCTTGAATCAGCTGCAATCCGTCCATCTGCGGCATGCGGATGTCGGTCATGAGCAGCTCCGCCCCGGAGGCATCCAGGCTGCGGAGCGCCTCGCGCGCGCTCGCCCATACGCCGACGACTTCGTAAGGGCCGGTTCGCTCGATGATTTTGGCGAGGCCGAGGCGGATTTTCTCCTCATCGTCGACGACGGCAACTTTAAGCATCGGATCGCTCTCCTTTCTGGTCTTCCCTAGCCGCTCCGTCCATCGCCGAAACCTGGGGAATGCGCATCGTGACGGCCGTGCCGGCTCCCGGCTCGCTGGCCAGCTGCAGCCCGTAAGCCGGGCCGTAGCGCAGCTGAAGCCGCTCCTGCACGTTGCGCAGCCCGATGCCGCCGGACTCCTCGTCCGGAGCCGAAGCGGCCGACGCCAGGCCGGCGCGCACGCGGGACAGCTCCTCCGGCCGCATGCCGCGGCCGTCGTCCGCGATGCGAACGACCCGATCCTTGCCCTCGATCCAGCTGTCGATCTCGATCGTCAGCCGTTCGCGCGAGCCGTCGTAGCCGTGGAGCACGGCATTCTCCACGATCGGCTGGAAGATCAGCTTCATGACGCTCGCATCCGCTGCGCGCGCCTCGGCGCTCAGCGCCAGGCGGAAGCGCTCGCCCCCGTAGCGGTAATTCATCAGCTCGACGTACTGCTCCAGATGCTCCCACTCGCGCTGCGCCGGCACGGCGGCCGAGCCGGCATGCAGGCTGTAGCGCAGCTGCTCGCCCAGCAGCTGCACCATCCGCCCGACCTCGTCCGCGTCGCTCAGCACGGCCGTCATGCGGATCGACTCCAGCGTGTTGTAGATGAAATGCGGATTGATCTGGCGCTGCAGGTTCTCCAGCTGCACCTCGGTCTTGCGCTGCTCGATCCGATAGATGTTGTCGATCAGCTCCCGCGTGCGGGCGATCATGCGGTTGAAGGCATGGCCGGCCATGCCCGCCTCGTCCCGCCGGCGCACCGGGAAGCTGACCTCGAAGTTGCCTCCTTGCACCTGCTTCATGAGGCTGACGAGCGAGCGCAGCGGCTTGGTCAGCGCCAGGATAAGCACGACGGTCAGCGCCATCGCGGCCGCCATCGCGACGCCGGCGGCGATCAGGCTGTAGTTGCGGTTGCGCACCGCGTCCTCGACCAGATGCCGCTGCGGAATCGTGATGAGCAGCCTCCAGCCCGTATCCGGCGACTGCCGGAAGATGACAAGCTGCTCCTCGCCGTCGACCGAGGTGCGGTAGCTGCCCTCGCTGCCCCGCGCCTCGGCGAGCAGCGGCGCCGAGCCGAGGTTTTCCGCCAGGTAGCGCTTCTCGCTGTCGTAGATGACGGTGCCATCCTCGTCGGCGATGATCGTCGTGCCGCGCGTCGCCGCGTCCAGATCGCGCACCATGTCCTCGATGACGCTGATGTTGGCGTCGACGGCGATCAGCCCGACCGAGCGGAACGACGTCGTGATGATGTCGCGGACGACCGTGAACACGTATTGCTTGCTGCTGCTCGCGCTGCTCGTGACCGCTTGGGTGCTGACGAGCACGGGCGTGCCGTTTTTCGGCTCGGCCAGCTGGCGCCAGCGCTCGTACACCTCCTTGAGGTCGCTGCGCACGCCGCCGGACTTGACCGCCGTGTACGGATTGCCCCGCCGGTCGAACAGGTAGACGTTGCTGGAGCCTTTCTTGAGGTTGTTCATGAAATAGATGCTGCTCTCCACCTCGCGCTGGATGCTGAGCTTGAGCCCTGCTTCGAGCCATTGGTACTCCGGCTCCGAGCTGCCGCCCTCGCTGCCATGCGTGGCATAGAACTGGTTGGAGCGCTCCAGGCCGCTCTGGATCTCGTCGAGATAGGCGGGGATGATGGCGATCTGCTTCATGTCGTGGATGTAGTCGTCGAGCGAATTGAGCATCCGGTCCGACACCTGCGAGGCGTAGGTGACCGTGTTCTGCTCGATCGTCGCGAAGTTGTGGGAAGCCGACACGTAGGTGATGACGGCGATCGGCAGCAGCACGAGCAGGAAGTAGACGAGCAGCAGCCTCGTCTCTAGCCGGTGCAGCAGCGGCTCCAGCCGCTGGCGCAGCGCGCTCCCGAGCCTAGCCATCGTCGCGCGCCGCTCCCGTAGAGGCGCGGATGACGAGCTCGCCCGTCAGCAGCACCTTTTCGACCGGGCTTGCCGGCTGCTGCACCCGGCGCAGCAGCGCCTCGACCGCGCGCCGGCCCATGTCGTGCTTGTGCACATGCACCGTCGTCAGCGTCGGGCTCGACAGCGCCGCGTCCTCGATGTCGTCGAACCCGGCGACCGAGACGTCGCCCGGCACGGATACGCCCATGCGCGCAAGGATCGTCATGATGCAGATCGCGATGGAGTCGTTCGCGCAGGCGAACGCCGTCGGCAGCCGTTCCTCGCGCTGCAGCTCCTGCAGCATCGGCTCCAGCGCCTCGGTCATCTCCGAGCGATTGTGCCCGCGCACGGTGAGCAGGCCGTCATGCTGCCCGTCCGTGCTCAGGCCGTGCTCCTCCATCATGGCGCGGAAGCCGAACCAGCGGTCGTAGAAGCTGCGCGAATAGGTCAGGTTGCCGACGAACTGCAGCCGCCGATGGCCGAGTCCGATCAGATAGTTCGCGACGCGGCGCATCCATTCGAAGTTGTTCATCGACAGCACGTCCGTCGGCACGAGCGGCTCCTCGTGGTCGATGAGCACCGTCGGGATGCCGAGGTTGCGGATCTCCAGCAGCACCGGATAGGAGATGAACCCGACGCCGACGAGCCCCATGACGCCGCGCGGATTGATGAGCGAGGCGAAGCGCGTCGTGCCCTGCTCCGTGATGAGGATCGAGCCGATGCCCCGCTCCTCCAGCTCCTCCTGGACGCCCTCGATGATGCGTCCCCAGTAGTAGGACAGCCTCGTCTGGAAGCGCACGTTGGGCACGAGGATGATGACCTGGCTGCCCAGCTCGACGTCCGCTGCGCTCCCGGCCGGCCGGCCGGAGACGGCTGGGCGGCTCGCTTCCCCGTAGCTGCCGGAAGGCGGGACGCCGCCAGCGAGCCAAGCGCCAACGCCGCTTGGCTGGCCGATGGCGCCGGGGCCGCCCGCATGGCCGCTGGCGGAGGGGGCGCCGAACGCCCATCCCGCAGGCAAGCGCGTTCCTTCGCCCGTCTCTGCCGGGTCCGTCCGTCTCCCGGCCTCCGCCCCGTCCGCCGCTTTGGGCGGAAAGCGGTAGCCGAGCTGGATCGCCGCCTTGATGATCCGCTCCCGCGTCTCCGCCTTGACGCCGCTTTTGCCGGAAAGCGCCTTGGATACGGCGAACTTGGACATGCCGACGTGATCGGCGATGTCCTGCATCGTGACTCGCTCCGCCATGTTCATTCCTCCCGTGCTTCGTCTATCGTCGGATTATCTGTTAGGTCAGTTGTTAGTCATTGTTATCTCTGCAAGCGCTAACAAGTGGACCTAGAATAACATACGAAGGAGCGCTCGTACAGATGGGGCCGCTTGGGCCGCAGCGGCTGCCGGTTCCGACGGCAGCCTCGTTCAAGCAAGGAAAGGCTCTCGCCCTATCGGAGCGAGAGCCTTTCGGGTTCTATAGAGAAGGTGTCGCCAAGCCGCAGCGCTTCGGGCAGCCGCTAACGCAGCCGAAAAAGCCTTATGGAGCGGAAAGAGCTCCTTTGCCACGAAAATCTCGACGGGCCGGAGCTCAGCCTCTGAAGCTGCCGCGCCGCCGCCTCAGAACAGCTCCAGCTGCTCCACGCCGGGATCGCGCTCCGGCGGCTCCTCGGGTATCGGCGGCGGCGTCTGGCCGAGCAGCATCATCAGCTCCCGGGCGTTGTCCGCGGCGTCGCCCCCCGAGTTGTTGTTGAAAATGACCTCCACCGTCCGGCTCTGCGCCTCCAGCCGCCTCAGCCTCTCCGCCCACTCCTCCAGCTCCTGGCGGCTGTAGCGATACAGATACCGCACCTCGCGCCAGTTCGGCTGTCCGGAGGAGTGCCAGCCCTCCGCGTGGCGGCCGTGCATGCGGACGAGCGTATGGCTCTCGTCGGTGGCCGCCTCGACGATCGGGATCGAGCCCTCCCCCGCCTGAGGCTCGTCGCAGACGCTGTGACGCCAGCCCTCCTCGCGCATGAAGGCGAGCGTGCGCTCCCGCATCTGCGGCACGAACCAGCTCTGGTGGCGGAACTCGAGCGCGCACGGGATGTCCTCCATGAACCGCTTCGCCATGCGGAGCGTCTCGACGCTTTCGCGGGTGCAGGCGAACCACGGCGGGTACTGGAACAGCACGCAGCTCAGCTTGCCGCTCTCCCGCATCGGCGTCAGCGCCAGCTTGAAGTCGGCGAACATCGCCTCTTCGTCGGCATAGGGGATCGCGCCCCGGCTATGCCCGGTCATGCCCTGGTACGCCTTGACGACGAAGCGGAAGTCCTCCGGCGTCTCGGCGGTCCATTTTTCCATGTTGCGCTGCGGCTGGACCGCATAAAAGCTGCTGTCCACCTCGACCGTGCCGAACAGCCGGCTGTAGGCGGCCAGCTTGGCCTTGGCCGCCTGCCGCGTCCGGTACAGCGCATCATGATCGCCCCAGCCGGCGAGTCCGATCGTAATCATGGGCCGTTCCTCCTTCATCTCCGCCAGGGGCGGCAGAGCGTTGTCATGTCTGGACCCTCTACCCGAATAGAATAACCCTGTGAAAGAGATCCTTAACGATCGGGGTGGTGCATCGGATGACGTATGTATGGGCGGCGATCATCGTGCTGGCGGCAGGCGCGGTCGTGTACGCGGCCATCGCGTCCGGCAAGCGCTGGGCGCTGCTGCGCAGCGAGAGCAAGGCGAGGATCGACAAGCTGTACCGGCTGGAGGCGTATCTGAAGAGCAACGGCGTGCGGACCCGCACGGCGGAGGAGGACGGCCACCTGCGGCTGCTCGTCCTGCGCAAGCAGCTGGAGCAGGGCCGGGAGCTGCTGGAGGCGTACGAGGAAGAAGCCGGCTAAGCCCGGCACGCGAGAGCATGCGCAAGGCTCGGGAGCCGGCCCCTCCCGTGAACGCAGCCTTTTTCCCGGTTCGCCTTGTCGTCAAAAAGGACCTCGCCCGCCGCTTCGCAGCGTCGGGAATCGGGGTCCTTTTGCGCTTGCGGGGCAAGCCGCGCTCGATGCTCCGGCAGAGCCAAGCATTGAAGCCGCCTCCCGCTTGGTTCATACTAGAGGGAACGATCGCGGGCCGCCGGCCCAGAAAAGGAGGCCTCCCTCATGCTCATCGAAGTCTACCACGACCTGCTCTGCCCCTGGTGCCGCATCGGGCGCCGCCACCTGGAGCTGGCGCTGCGCGAATGGCAGCCTCCGGAAGGCCGGGAGGCGTCCGTACGCTTCAGCCCGTACCTGCTTCATCCCGACGTGCCGCCGGAGGGCTTGCCGTTCCGGGAGGCGATGGCGCGCCGCCTCGGCGGCGGACAGGCCGCCCTCGCCCGCACGCTGCGGCATGTCGCCCGCGACGGCCAGGCGGTCGGCCTCGACTTCCGCTTCGAGCGCATCGACACGCTGCCCTCCACGCGCCTCGCCCACCAAGCGCTGGCGCTGACGCCGGCGGCCGCGCAGGGCGCATTCGTGGACGAGCTGACCCGGCGCTACTTCGAGGAAGGCGAGAACATCGGCGAGCTGGAGACGATCCTTCACGCCGGAACATCCGCCGGATGGGAGGCCGCCGACCTGGCCGAACGGCTCGGACACGGCGACGGCCGGGTCGAGATGGAGGCGCTGCTGGAGCTCGGCCGCCGCATCGGACTGGACGGAGTGCCGCTGTTCGTGTTCGAAGGGCAGTATGCCCTGTCCGGCGCTTATCCCCCGAACGAGCTGCTGCTCCTGCTGCGGAGGCTCGGCCAGCTTCTCGGCTGACGCCTCAAGACTTCGACACGGCCCCTCCATCCGGAGGGGCCTTCGTTTCGTCCAGCACGTCGCGGCACGGCTGCTCCTTGCTCCGGCGGCGGACCCAGCGATAGGCGGAGCGCAGCCGATTCATCGCCCAGACCGGCACGGGGAACGGCTTGCGGCCGAGCAGCGGCTTGTACGCATAGCGGTAGGCCCGCTTCAGATCGCCCCACATCGAGCAGCTCTCCTGCTTGAGAAAATCCGAGACGTCGATGACGATGCCCCGCCCGTCCTGCACCATGACGTTCTTGCCGTGCACGTCGTGAGGACGGAGTCCCCGGCTGATCGCATAGTCGAGCGCGGCATCCACGTCGCGGATCGCTTGCTCCGGAATGGGCACGCCTTGGAGCAAGCAGTCGTACAGCGTCTTGCCGTGCAGCCGCCTCAGCAGCAGCCACCGCTTGCCGCCATGCTCGCCGGAGGCATAGCAGCGGCCGTACGCGGGATGCTCGCCGAGCTGACGGTACACCTGCCGCTCCGCTTCCCAGCCGTCGCGGCCGGGCGCGTACACCTTGACCGCGAGCCGGCTGTCGCCCGGGTAGGCGAAGACGGCGGCGTAATTGCCGCATCCGAGCGTCTTCCACCCTTGCGGCGCGCGCCGCACCTGCACCGGCTCCCAGCTCTTCACGCTGACGACATCCAGGCCGGGCAGCAGCTCGCCTTGGATGCGCGCCGCATGCCGCTCCCTCATCGCTTCCTCCATCGCTACGCTCCTTCTTTTCCACTGCCTGCGCCTCTCGCGGACGTCTCGGCGGCGGTCCTCACCCCGGACGGTACATGCTGAACGCCCGCCTCAGCCGCTCCGGCAGGCGCCGGTGCTGGATGCCGAGCTTGTAGCCGATCAGCTTGGCGGCGTTGTCCGCTACCAGCCGCGGCATTTTCCCCCACTGCCCTTCCTTCGCCAGCGCCCTCAGCTGCGCCTTGACGAGCGACGAGCCTTCCTTGCCGACGCCGGCATAAGGCAAGATCCACGCCTGCTCGGCCATCGACGTGCCGTTGTCGTAGAACCGCTTGAACTGCTGCCCCGGCGTATAGGCGTGGGAGTGGACGACCTGCGCCTCCGCGTTGTAGGCGATGCGGTAGCCTTCGAGCACCATGCGCCCGGCGAGGAACAGGTCCTCGTTGAAAAAGGTCGGCTCCGCGAACCCCCCCATCGCCCGGAACGTCTCGCGGCGCATCGCCGCGCAGACGTTGGAGCAGAAAAACGTCTTGAGCCCGAGCTCGGACAGATCCTCGCGGCTCTTGAGCCTCGACTGCGCCGGATAATTGTGCTCCCGCGACATGCGCTCCAGCAGATCGGCCTCCGGCCGGGCCAGCTGGCGGGCATAGGCGTAGCCGACGTCCGGATCCCCGACGGAGCGGGCGAGCTGCTCGACGAGCCGCTCGTCGGCGGGCATGGCATCCTGCGTCATGAACAGCAGGATGCAGCCGCTCGCCTGGGCGGCGGCTCGGTTGCGCGCCCCGCCGTGATCGAAGTCCGCGCGGGCGATCGACAGCAGCCGGGCGCCGGCGCGGATCGCCCGCTCGGGCGTGCCGTCGGTCGATTCCGTGTCGATGACGATGATCTCGTACGGCGGCAGCGTCTGCCGCGAGAGCCGCGACAGCAGCTGCTCGAGATCCGGTCCGGCATTGCGCGTCGGGATGATGACGGATACCCGGTCCCCTACAGAAGCAGCCGGCACGGGGCCGGCTGCTTCGGAACCAGGCGGCCCCGGAGAGCGGATGCCGTCCGGAGCCTTCTGGAAGTCAGTATGCATTTTTATGGATGAGTCCTTTCAGCACGGTCTTGAAAATGATCCGGATATCGAAGAAGAAGCTCCAGTTCTCGATGTAGAACAGGTCGTGCCGGATGCGCTCGTCGATCGACGTGTCGCCGCGCAGGCCGTTCGTCTGCGCCCAGCCCGTAATGCCCGGCCGGATATGGTGCTTGACCATGTAGCGCGGAATTTCCTCGCGGAACTGGTCGACGAAGAACGGGCGCTCCGGCCGAGGGCCGACGACGCTCATCTCGCCGCGCAGCACGTTGAGGAACTGCGGCAGCTCGTCGAGGCTCGTGCTGCGGAGGAACGTGCCGAAGCGCGTACGGCGCGGATCGTTCTCCACCGTCCAGGTGCGGCTCGCGTCCGCGTCCGTGCTCACGCGCATGGAGCGGAACTTGAGCATGTGGAACGTGCGCCGGTTGAGGCCGACCCGCTCCTGGCGGAACAGCACCGGCCCCGGCGACGTCAGCCGGATGCCGAACGCGATGAGCAGCATGACGGGCGAGAGCACGATGAGCGCCGCCAGGGAGAAGGCGATGTCGAACGTGCGCTTGGCGATCCGGTTGCCCATCTCGTCGAGCGGCACGTCGCGGATGTTGATGAGCGGCATGCCGGCGAAGTTGTCGAAAAACGGCTTGGCCGGCAGCAGGTCGAAGTAATCCGGGATGATGAGCGTCTTGACTCCGGCCTTCTCGCAGGCCTGGATGAGCTCGCCGTACTTGGAATGCGCCTCGAGCGGCAGCGCGAGGATGACCTCGTCGATCGTCGGATTGTCTGCAAGCATCTGCTCCAGCGCGTCCAGCCCGCCGACGATCGGGGCGAGCGGGCGGCCGGCGTACCGGCGCAGCACGTCCGCGTCATGATGCTCCTGAAAGTCGTCCAGGAAGCCGTACACCTCGTAGCCGAGGTCCGGATACAGGCTGAGCTGGTCATGGAAGCTGCGGCCGACGCTGCCCGCCCCGAGGATGAGCACGTACCGCTTGTTGAGGCCGCTGCGCCGCAGCACGGTCAGCGTCCGCTTGACCGCGTAGCGGTAGAGCGCGAGCCCGACGAGGTTGAAGGCGAAGAAGATCGCCAGGAACTCGCGGGAGATATGTACTTCCTTGGCGATGAACAGCAGGCTGAGCAGCAGCAGCAGGCTCAGCGTCTGCACCTGCAGGATCTTGAGCAGGTCATGGGAAAACTTCTTGCGCCTCTTAGGCGTGTAGAAGCTCGTATAGAAGCCGATCAGCACGGCTGCGAACGCATAGACGGTGCTCCATACCAGATAGGTTTTGAGAGGCACGGTATTGTAATAGACGAGCAGCCCGCTGTGGAATTTGATCCAGTAGGCGCCCAGGAACAGGCCGAGCATGACCGCCAGATCGGACAGCACGTACATTTGCGTCAGGAAACGCTGGTTTCTTCGAAGCATTCGCATCACCGTTCGTGCATTTATAGTCGTTCTCTTCTCTCACATTGTACCAAAAAAGGAGGCTCTCATCTATTCGTTAGACGCGATAGGCAACAAAATGTTGCTAGAAAAGATTGGATTTCATTCGCGAACCGGAAGGCTGCGCAGCTCCCGCCGCTTGGCCCGCATCTCCGGCAGCCTCCGCAGGATCTCCGGCCAGCAGCCGAGCAGGTCGCGCTCCTTGAGCAGGATATACCCCAATTTGACGATTTCGATCGCGGCGATCCCCGGGAGCCGCTTCCAGCCGCGCTCGTTCTTGACGAGCGTATAGAAGCGGTTCTGGTACGAGTGGCGCCGCACGAACGCCGACACCGACGATCGCCCGCCTTCCTTCCAGCCGCGCGCGTGCAAGGCGCGGGCATCCGGCGCGTAGAGCGCGGACCAGCCGAGCTGTCGGGCGCGCCAGGCGACGTCTACATCCTCCTTGTAGGCGAAAAACGTCTCGTCGAAAAATTCCCCTCCGAGGGAGGCATGCCGAATCATGCTTCGGCGGTACATCGCCGCCGCGCCGGAGACGCCGAACGTCTCGCCGGCCTCCAGCCAGGCGGACGCAGGCTCGCCTGCTCCTCGGTCGCGCGCCTGGCGCGCCGCATCCATCGTCAGCCCGGTGCTGTCGATGAGCGCCTCCGCCGGCAGGCGGTCCAGCCAGGCGCGGACCTCCAGCGGCGATGCCTCGGATGCCCCGGAGCCAGGCTCCTGCCCTTTCCGTCTCGCCGCGTCGGCGTTCTGTTCGTCCGTCTTTGTCGAGCCTGCCCCCCCGAGCCCCGCCGCCGGCTGCCGCACGAGCATGCCGGCCGCGCTGCCCGCCTCCGGACGGCGCTCCAGCTCCTCCACGAGCCGCCGCACGTAGTCCGGATGGAGCCGCACGTCCGGATTGAGCACGAGCGCGTAGTCGGCGTCCGACCTGGCGAGCGCCCGGTTCTGCCCTCCGGCGAACCCGGTGTTCTCCGAACTCAGCACGACGTCGAGCCCCTCGCCGATGCGGCCGAGGAGCTCCGGGGTGCCGTCGCCGGACGCGTTGTCCAGCACGACGATCCTTTGGATGGGATAGCTCTGGGCGCGGACGCAGGCCAGGCAGCCCTCGATGTCGTCCACGCTGTTGTACGTCACGATATGCACGCTCACTGTCGCCCGGACAGAAGCGGCAGCGGAGCCCTGCGAGGCCCCGCTGCCGCCCTTGTCCGGAGACGGCGACGCTTGCGCCGCCGAATCCTGGATGTTCATTTAAACGTCGAACCCGCCTTCCGAAATGACCTTCTGTATAAAATAATAACTGTCTTTCGGCGTGCGTTCCAGTGTTTCGTAATCGGTATGGACGATGCCGAAGCGCTTCGCGTAGCCCTCGGCCCATTCGAAGTTGTCAAGCAGCGACCAGGCATAGTAGCCCTTGAGCGGCACGCCGGAGTCGATGAGGCGCTGGCACTGGATGAAATGCTTGCGGTAGTAGTCGACGCGCTGAGCGTCGTGCACGCCGCCGTCCTCGGCGACATGGTCGTCGGTGCAGGCGCCGTTTTCGGTGATGTAGATCGGGATGTCGCCATACTCCTCATGCAGCCAGCTCAGCACCTTGTACAGCGCTTCGGGATACACGTTCCAGCCGATGAACGTCTGGTCGAAACCGACCTGCACGTCCTCGCTGTCGAACAGCCCGCTGTCTTTCTTGTAGCGCGTGCAGCCGCCGGTGTAGAAGTTCACGCCGATGAAGTCGATCGGCTGTCCGATCGTCTCCATGTCGCCTTCGAGGATGGGCACCTCGATGCCCTTGCCGCGGAACCAGTCGACCATGAACGACGGGTAGGAGCCCTTGAGCGTCGGCTCGAGGAACCACTCGTTGCCCCAGGCGCGCGAGCGGCGGGCCGCCTCCACGTCCTCCGGCCGCGTCGTATACGGCTCGGACCAGCTCAGGTTGTGCGTCGTGCCGATCTGGCCCGGCAGGTTCAAGCTGCGGTACAGCTGCACGGTCCGCCCGTGCGCCACGAGGCAATGATGCGCGACGTTCGTCGCCAGCTGCAGGTCGGTGTGGCCCGGCGCGTGCACGCCGATGAAGTTCGAGAGGAACGAGACGCACCACGTCTCGTTGAACGTGATCCACGACTTTACTTTGTCGCCGAATGCCTTGAACACGACCTCCGCATAGGCCAGGAAAGCGTCGATCGTCTCGCGATTGTCCCAGCCGCCCTTGTCCTGCAGCGCCTGCGGCAGGTCCCAGTGGTAGAGCGTCACGGCCGGCTCGATGCCGGCGGCGATCAGGCCATCGATGACGCGGCGGTAGTAGTCGAGGCCCTTTTCATTGACCTCGCCCGTGCCCTGCGGGATGATGCGCGGCCAGGCGATGGAGAAGCGGTAGGAGCTGACGCCGAGCTGCTTGAGCAGCGCGATGTCCTCCTCGTAGCGATGGTAGCTGTCGCAGGCGACGTCGCCGGTGTCCCCGTTCACGACCTTGCCGGGCGTGCGGGCGAACGTGTCCCAGATGGACAGGCCGCGGCCGTCCTCGTCATAAGCGCCTTCGATCTGGTACGAGGCGGTCGCCGTGCCCCAGACGAAGTCTTTCGGAAACGAAATGCGTGTCATATGAATTCCTCCTGATTGAGTGTAGGATGGATGGGTCTGCAGAGCCGGCTTCTTCTTCAGACGAAGCTCTCTCCATTAGCGGAACAGCAGCGTCTGGATCGCATGCGCCGGAATCGCGCTGTCGGCCAGCTGTCCGCGGTGGCGCACGACGTACGGCAGCTCGGCGTCCGTGCGGTTCAGCACGACGAGCGCGATCGTGCCGTCCGGGTTGCGGAACGCCGTCTGCTCCAGCTTGTCGGTGTAGCGGGAGCTGCCGATGCGGACCGCGCCGGGACGGATATAGCGGCTGAAATGCGCGATGTAGTAGAAGGAGCTTTCATAGATGACCTCGTCGGTCGTCGTGTCGGCGATGATCGGCGCGTCGCAGAAGTTGCCGACATGGTTCGGGCCGCCGCGCTCGTCGAGCACGATGTTCCAGTCGGTCCAGCCCGTCGTCCAGTGGTTGAGGTTGCCGAGGATGTCGTGGCCGTAGCGCTCGCCGGTCGCCCAGGAGCCGAGATGGACGCCGCCCTCCTGGCAGCCCTCGCTGAAGAACAGCGCCTTGTCCGGGAAGCGGTCATGGACGGCCGAGAGCGCCTCGAAGTGGTCGCCGGAGTACCAGTGGAAGCAGATGCCCCAGATATGCTTCGACGCTTCCGGGTCGGTGAACGCGGCGACCGCGCGCTCGTAGACGCGCTCCTTGTTGTGGTCCCAGACCATCACCTTGATGTGGCCGTAGCCCGCCTGCTCGAGCGCCGGACCGAGATGGTCGCGCACGAAGTCCTTCTCCTCCTCGGCCGTGTAGACGCAGGAATCCCAGGTCTGCACCGCCTTGGCTTCGTTCTGCACGCTGAGCGCCCAGATTTTCACGCCCTCCGCCTCGTACGCCTGCACGTACTTGACGAACATGTCGGCCCACGCCTGGCGGTACTCCGGCTTCAGCCGGCCGCCCTGGTTCATCTGGCCGTTCGTCTTCATGAACGGCGGCGGGCTCCACGGGGAGGAGAACAGCTTGAACTCGCTGCCGGCCTTCTGCGCGGCGCGCCGGATGAGCGGCAGGATCTGCTCGCGGTCATGCTCGACCGTGAACGTGGCCAGCTCATCGTCGCCGTCTTCCACGTAGGCATAGTTGCCGAGGGAGAAGTCGCAACTTTGGATATGCGAGCGGCAGAGCGTGTAGCCGATGCCCTTTTTCGGATCGAAGTAGGCGTCGATGATCTCCTGCTGGCGGGCCGGACTCATCTTGGCGATCGTCACGGCGGAAGCTTCGGTCAGCGCGCCGCCGAAGCCCTCGATCGTCTGGTAGGCGATATCGTCGTAGATGTTGATTAGGTGGTTCTCGTGGCCGCTCTCGTCATCGCGGAAGCTCAGCTCCGGCCGCTCGGCGAGCCGCTCGCCGGTGTCCTTCGCCGTCTGCACGAGGCGGATCGTTCCGGCTTCAGCGGCTTGGTATGCGCTTGCATCCTTTTCGTTCACGGGGCTCATCCCTTTCCTCAACCTATACGGCTATTATAAGAGGAGAGCCCTTGTGCTTTGTAGAAACAATATGGCTGGGAACCTCAACGATCTGGTCATGGCAGGTTATGTCGTTGTCCGTTCATGTTCGCTTCTTCTAGATCGGATAGGCTGAAGACGCCGGAATCCACAACAAACTCCCGGCTTGCGCCGTCTGGAAGGAGAGCGGAAGCCGGTAAGGCGAAGACCGCCGTTCACCGAGAGGGTCAATGGGATGATTCTGCGTTCCCGCCTCTGCCAACCTTCGCCTGACGCTTCTCGCTGTCCGCCACTCCAATCCATTCTCCCTGCGAAAGGAGGCTGTCCTCCATGTCCTGGTACAACGGACCGCTGCCTGCGCCCGGCTCGCCTGCCGTGAAGCCGCTGACGCCTGCGGATGCGCCCGAGGTGTCCATCATCCTATGCGATCATTCGCGGCATGAGCAGCCGTTCCAGCAGTCGATGCGCGGCGGGCTCGAATGCTATCTGTTCCGGCTGCAGACCGAAGGCCAGGCATCCGTGCTGCTGGACGGCCGGATGGAGAGCGTGCTGCCGGGGGAGCTGCTGCTCTTTCGGCCGGGCGAGGCGTACGAGATCGACATCATGCCGTCCGCCTATGACGGCCGCCACGGCGCGAGCGCGGATTATTACTTCATGGCGACAGGCGCATGGCTCGACCGCTGGTGGAAGCAGGAGGGGCGTCCGCGCCGCGCCCGGATCGCCGACGACGGCAAGATCCAGGCCATCTGGCATCAGCTCGCGCTGGAAAGCCGGCGGCTCGACGGGGGCAGTCCCGAGATCCTGTCGGCGCTGCTGCAAGCGCTCTGCCTGCTGCTGGAGCGCGCGATTCACGAGGCGCCGGCCAAGGGCGGCCCGGGCGCGCTGCTCGCGATGAAGCTCAAGCATTTCGTCGAAGCCCATGCGACGCGGGCGTTCACGCTCGACGAGGCGGCCGCCTCCGCCGGCATCAGCAAGACGCGCGCTGTGCATCTGTTCAAGCAGGAAACAGGCGGCTCGATCATGCAGTACGCGCAGCAGGTCCGGCTGGCGCTGGCGCTGCGGCTCATGGCGGGCAGCCAGCTCACGCTCGAGCAGATCGCCGACGAGTCGGGCTTCGGCAGCTACACCTACTTCCACCGGGTGTTCCGGGAGAGGTACGGCGTGCCGCCAGGGGCATATCGGAGGCGGGAGTAGGGCTGGGCTCGCCGAGATCGAGCCAGCCGGCCTTCTTCCAGCCCCCTTCATTGGTCCTATCTTTTGCGAAGAGACGCCTGGGCATCTTGTCCGAATCGGCCAGTCGGACTATCGCGCCAGAGCACGGATTCGTCCTCTCCTGCTCCTTGCTGCCCGCCGCTTAATTCGCGTCATTCTCTGACTGAAAGGAGGCCGATCCCTTGTCCGCGCCCGTATCCTCTATGCCGTCCGCCACCCCCATTCCCAATCGCCTATTCGTTCTCTGGGCAAGCGGACTGTTCGTAGCCGGTCTCGGCATTCGCCTGCTGCTCGGCATCTATACAATCGGGTATGTCGGCGATCAGATGTATTTCATCCGTTGGATGCAAGATGCGATGGAGCATGGCGTCCGCTTTTCCTACGTGCAAGCGGACATGCAGAACTACCCTCCCGTCTTCATTGCGATCCTGGAGGGCTACGGCCATATGCTGAGTGCGCTCGGACTGGAGATCAAGACCGCCCATCTGACCTCCAAAGCGCTTCCGATCCTGTTCGATCTGCTCGCGATGGCGCTTCTGCCATTCGCGCTGCGCCGCCGGCTGTCCCAGCGCGCTTTGCTGCTCCTGCTCGGGGCGCTGGCGCTGAACCCGGCGCTGCTCGCCGACGGGGCGATCTGGGGTCAGATCGACGTCTTCCATAGCCTGCTCATGGCGCTGGGCGTGCTCGCCCTCGTCGGCCAGCCGTTTCTGGCGGGAGCGCTTCTCGGCATCGCGCTGCTCAGCAAGTTCCAAGCGATCGTCGTCGCCCCTGTCATCGGAGCGTATGCGCTGCGCCGGCTGCTGCGGCGGGACTTCAAGCATCCGCTGCTTTTAGTCGCAGGATTCCTGGCTCCGCTTGCGTTGACAGCCTTCTCGTTCGGCGCGAACGGCACGCTGGACGACATGGTCAAGGCGGCCTACTTGAGCGCGACCGAAATGTACCCGCAGCTTTCGCTGAACGCGTTCAACCTCTGGTACCACCTGTTTACGGATCCGTCCGTGAACGATACCACCGTCTTCGTGGCCGGGATGAGCTACAAGACGTTCGGCTTCATCCTGCTCGGCTTGGCCTGCGCCTTCGTCGCCGCCTATGTCCTGCTGCTGAAGCAGCTTCGCACCGTACATCTGCTGATCGCGTCTGCCTTCATCAATCTTGCTTTCTTCATGCTCCCGACGGAGATTCACGAGCGGTATGGAGTGCCGGCGATGCTGTTTCTCGTGCTGGTTCCTTTCCTGCTGAAGCGGAAAACAGCAGCCTCGTTCGGCACTGTTGCAAATTCGAGGAAAGCCCCTGTCCCAGATTCAGCTGACGGCAGCGGTTCGCCTCGACTCTTCAACCGATGGACGCCGTGCCGCTTTTGGACGATTGCCGCAGGCTGGCTCACCCTCTCGACCGCGCTTAACATCTGGATGGTGCTGAACGGCGGGATGGGCGGGAGATGGCTGAGTGGCGACAGGGAACTAGGCCGTGGCATAGGAGGCATACGAAGCCGTCCTGGCTCAGACGACAGAGGAAGCTTCGGCGGCGATAGCACAGGGGCTGCAGGCGGCCCGCCTTGGCGCGATGCCGCGGCAGGCAGCCGACCTTGGCGAGGCGATGCTCCTGGCAACGCCGCCGGCTTCTCCGGCAGCGGCAGCTTCAGCAGCGGCTCTTTTGCCGGCTGGGAGCATGCGCTCGCGGTCGGCATCGGCGCAGCGAACCTGATCTTGCTGATCGGCATGGCCGTCTTCATGCTCCTCGAGATGAAGCAAAAAGAGAGGCCCGGAACCTGATCCGGCCTCTCTATTTTTCTATTCGTTCAGCTCCTGCAAAAAACGAACCAGCCCTTCCCGCCACTCGGGAAGATCGGCAAAACCATTGAAGCGTATCGCTCCATGCTCCATGACCGAAAACTTCGGCCTCGGCGCCGGGCGAGGGAATTCCTCCGTCGTGCACGGATCGGCCTGCGCCTTCAAGCCGGCTTCCTGGAAAATCGCTTGAGCGAATTCATGCCACGAGCAGCTGCCTGCATTGGAGGCATGGTAGATGCCGTAGGCTTCCGATTGGGCCAGCTTCAGCAGGAACGCGGCAAGATCCTTCGTGTACGTCGGCGAGCCGTACTGATCGCTCACGATGGATAGCCGATCCTTTTCCGCGCCTAGCTTCAGCATCGTCTTGACGAAGTTTGCGCCATGCTTGCCATACACCCACGATGTGCGAACGATAAACCAGCGGTCATGCAGCGACTGCACTAGCTGTTCCCCGGCCAGCTTGGACTTCCCGTATACGGTTTTGGGATTCGGAAGGTCATGCTCTTCGTAAGGCCGCTCTCCTCGGCCATCGAACACATAATCCGTGCTGACGTAGATGAGCTTGGCTCCCGCCTCCCTCGCGGCTACAGCCACGTTGCGAGTGCCTGCCGCATTGACCCGATAGGCGCCGTCTCGATCCGTCTCCGCCTGGTCGACGGCCGTGTACGCAGCACAGTGGATGACAACATCCGGATGGAAGTCGGCCATCGCCTTTCGGCACTGCTCCAAGGAAGTGATGTCCAACGCATCGCGGCCAAGACCGACGATGTTCCGTCCGCCCTCCGCGGGCCATAGCGTAATTTCTTTCCCCAGTTGTCCGTTCGCACCGGTGACGAGAATATTCACGGTGCTTCCGCTCATGGCTGATCCGGCTGCTGCAGCCGCTCTCCATATTGCGTATCGAAGTACTGCTGGTAGGCTCCGCTGAGCACGTCCTTCATCCATTGCTCGTTGTCCAGATACCAGCGGATCGTCTCGCGGATGCCAGATTCATAATCGTGCTTCGGCGTCCATCCGAGCTCATGGCGGATCTTGTCGGCATCGATTGCGTACCGGCGGTCATGTCCAAGACGATCCTTGACGAACTGAATGAGGCTCTCCGGCTTGCCCAGCTCCTGAAGAATCGTTCGGACGACCTGCAGGTTGTTCCGCTCGTTGCGTCCGCCGACGTTGTACACCTCGCCGTTCACGCCTTTGTGGATGACGAGATCGATCGCGCTGCAGTGGTCCTCCACATACAGCCAATCACGTACGTTGAGCCCGTCTCCGTACACCGGCAGCGGCTTGTCTTGTAGCGCGTTCTGGATCATGAGCGGGATCAGCTTCTCCGGGAACTGGAAAGGTCCGTAGTTGTTCGAGCAGCGCGTGATGTTCACCGGCAGACCGAACGTCTCGTGGTAGGCACGCACCAGAAGGTCGGCTCCCGCCTTGCTCGCCGAATACGGACTGTTGGCCGCCAGCGGAGTCTCCTCGGTAAACAGCCCGGTTTCTCCTAGCGTTCCGTATACTTCATCCGTCGAGACTTGCACGAACTTTTTGACGCCGTACTGCTTGGACAGCTCCAGCAGCGTCTGCGTGCCGAGCACGTTCGTCTTGACGAAGACATCGGGCTCAAGGATGCTGCGGTCGACATGGGACTCCGCGGCGAAGTTCGCCACGACATCCACTCCGGCCTGGAACAGCGGCTCCAGCTCCTCGCGCTTCGTGATGTCCGCTTTGACGAACCGGACCTTCGGATTTCCTTCGACCGCCTTCAGGTTCTCCAGATTACCGGCATATGTCAGAGCGTCCACATTCACAATCTCATAGTCGGGGTATTGTTCGGCCATATAGAGGACGAAGTTGCTCCCGATGAATCCGGCTCCGCCGGTAACAAGCAGCTTCACTTGGGCACCATTCCTTTCCGTGCTCGCCTGGTTTGATCTTACAGAGCCATGACGGCTTGTTGTTCGCGAATTACCCTTCGTAGGTGAAATTCATCTCGGCGTCCGCCAGCAGCGGATGCTTGCCATCCTTCTCCGAGAGGATCGGCTTGCCCGCCGGCCAATCGATGCCGAGTGCAGGATCGTTCCAAGCGATGCCCCGATCATGCTCGGCCGAGTAGAGCTCATCCACCTTGTATTGCACTTCCGAATTCGGCACGAGCGTGCAGAAGCCATGCGCGAAGCCCTTGGGGACGAGCAGTTGGCGATGGTTGGCGGCGCTCAGGATGAAGCCCTGCCACTGGCCGAACGTCGGCGATCCCTTGCGGATGTCGACGACGACATCGTAGATTGCGCCCGCGGTGCAGCGCACGAGCTTGGTTTGCGCCTTGGGATTCAGCTGGTAGTGCAGCCCTCGGAGCACGCCGGCCTCAACCGACAGCGAATGGTTGTCCTGAACGAACTTCGTCGTAATGCCCATATCGACATAACGCTGCTCGTTGTAGCTCTCCACAAAAAAGCCTCGGTGATCTCCATGCACGGTCGGCTCGATGAGCTTTAGACCGGGCAGGGAAGTTGCTTGAACGTTCATATCCATCCGCCTTTCTCTACTGGCAACTCGTCTAGCCGATTCGCCCGCTAGCCGCCCTTACAGCTTCAGCTTGCCGAATTCTTCCCCGAACACGATCTCCTTCGCCAGCTCGTTGGCATGGGTCAGCGAGGCATGCGTGCCCGCATCGGTCCACCAGCCTCTTAGAATATCATATGAGAGGGAGTTCGATTTGATATAGGCATTGTTGACATCGGTAATCTCCAGCTCCCCGCGACCGGATGGCCGGAGGGTCCGGACGATGTCGAACACCTTGCTGTCGTACATGTAAATCCCCGTCACCGCGTAGCTGCTCTTCGGCTGAGTCGGCTTTTCCTCGATCGAGAGGATCTTGTCGCCGTCCAGCTCCGGCACGCCGTATCGTTGCGGATCATGGACCTCCTGGATGAGAATCTTCGCGCCCTGGCCTTGCTTGCGGAAGTTGTCCGCATACGCCGCGATCGAATCGGAGAACACATTGTCCCCGAGGATGACGACCATCTGGTCATCGCCTGCGAATTGCTCGGCGAGTCCAAGCGCCTGGGCGATGCCTCCAGCCTGATCCTGCACCTTGTACGTGAAGTTTACGCCCATCTCATGACCGCTGCCAAGCAGATTGACGACATCTCCCATATGATCCTTGCCCGTCACGATGAGGATGTCGGTGATCCCCGCTTCTTTCAGCTTCGCGATAGAGTGGAAGATCATCGGGTACTTGCCTACGGGCAGCAAGTGTTTGTTGGTGACCTTGGTTAGGGGGTAGAGGCGGGAGCCTGTACCACCTGCAAGAATGATTCCTTTCATAGTGGCCTCCTAGCTATACGATGAAATAATAATCATTTCCATGTGCAATGAAGATGTTTAAAATTATAAACAAGCCAATGATGAATATTTTGTAATACTTACTTGATTGCGACAAATAGTACACGATAAAATACAACGGAATCGAGACCATGCAATATCGCACGATGCTGGTCAAGTAAACTTCACTGCTTGAAAAAGGAATTGCGATCATCATGAATCCATAGAGAAAAACAATCTACTTCAGAAGCTGTAAAATCCCTTCTCCTTAATCGTAGAATATCATAAACGACAAAGGAAGCGAGAATGACGCTGCCGAGGACAAACGAAATGGCCCCATTGTCCCAGCCGCCTGGTGCAATAAAGTAAGGATTTTTCAAATAGTTCACCAAATTGATAAAGGGGAAGGTCCCCCCTCTTACCCAATTGATACTATGCTCCTGAATTGGAGCGAGAAAATTCCCTGTAAGAGTATACATAGCTTAAATATGCAAGCAATGGAACGCCTGACAAGATCGCGCTTACCGCTTACCCACAAGCTTACTTCTCTCACTCTGATTTTGAAATCCTTGTCCATTAAAACAAACCCGCGTACGAGCAAGATATTCAAAAATCCAGGAACTCGTGTCACCATGGACAGACCCGCAATCAAAAACGCGATTTTGTATCGTTTGCTTAGGGAGAAGAAAATCACCATCGCAGAGAGCATCAAAAACAGACTTTCTGTGTAAGGAACAAAATAATAAATCGAACTTGGATAGATCAGCATCAATAGAATAATTGATTTCCAGTCGATATCTCCCCGAACCTTATTCATCATAGCAATGCAATGATAAATAAATACGAGAGCACCATACAAAAAAGCATAGGAAAGAAAAGTCGCAAAAAGCGCTAGATCTATTAAAAACACTTTTCCTAACGATATTAGAAGAGGGAACAGAGGGAATAATACCCGGTTAGCCGCTTCGTGCTTCTGATCAAAAACAAATGAATCATATCCATTCTGCGCAATATCCAAGTATAATGTAGAATCAAATTTATTCAAAATCAGTCTTGGTTTAATCGTGTGCTCGAGCTGGTCAGGAAGCTGCATCTGCGAGGATCCGGTCATATTTCGCTGTAGACAGGAGGATGGGTAGAGTTCGGAAACAAATTTAAAGACAAAAATGTTGTGTATATGGAGAGCACTTTTACAATTACCATTAGTGCAAGAATAACGAAATACGGGCTCCTGAATATTTTTCTCAAAAAAATCCTCCTTCAACACCATCACGCAATGACTCTCCGATAGGCTTCAATACCTGGTTCCAATCATACTTGTCTATAAATTCATTCGCTTGATTGGAATTGTTTTTATTCGCCTTACCTTCAAATAATTGAATTAGGCAGGTTTCGATTGATTTCACATCTTGGGGAGAACAGTAAAGCGCACGATGACCAAAGTATTCACGGACAGGCGATGTGTCTGAAACAGCAATTTCCTGCCCCAATGCATAAGCTTCCATAGAAGCAAGACCAGGCGTCTCGATCAAGCTCGGCTGAATATGCCCGCTGCTTTTTTTCATCACGGTAAAGATATCTCGTTGGGGCAGATGCGGGATGAACGTGACCTGACTACCTGCCATTTTCCTGGCATCACGCTCATATCGCCAATCCGAGGCACTAGCTTGTCCGACCAGGACAAGCGGGATTCCCGTAAGGTTCGAAGCTTCAATTAAACGGAGTTGGTTTTTCCTCGGCCCGATCGCCCCAATGCAACAGATAAAACGCTTTGGCAACGTATGGGAAGCCAATTCCGTTTGCTCGTGTCCCTTGATCAATTCCTTATTTATACCATTGTAAATAATTTTAAAGGGCAAATCCCCTTCGTCGTTTCTGCCCATGTATTGAATGAGGTGCTCTTGTTCAGCCCTTGAGTTTGGAAAAATCATCGCAGCATGATCCACAATCTCGTTTATCATCGATTTTCTCGATCTTAGTTTGAGCAAGTCGAACCTAACCATCTTGTTTTTCTTCAAATAACGGGCTGAACGAAGTAAAACTTTCACCCAATTCGGAATGAACCATCGCTTCAAGCTATCTTTGCGGGACCTGCTCAAAGGCAAGGAATCCAAATCCCAAAATACCGAAAAAACGACAAACGGAATGGAGGCTCGTTTGATTTGTCTATATTGCCAGTAAGCTTGTTCGGGCAGAGTCAAATTGAAGATAACTGCCGCTTGATAAGAAGCCAGGCTTTCATTCAATGATGAAGTTATCGTCACCTGATAGCCCTGCTCTCGTAAAACCCGAACAGTCTCCATGATCTGAATAGAATCCCCGCCCCGGCGAGTATCCCAGTCTGGACGAGTGTAGATTAATAAGCGCGTTACATGAGACATCCTGAATCCACCCTTATCCCTTAGAGTAGAGCCAACTGATTACCGGCTCCAATCGTCCTTCCCATGAATAGTGCTCCGAGTGGCTGCGGATTTTTTTCGCATAGCTTCGATCCAGACTTTCGCCGACGGCTAACGCCAACTGCTTGGAAAACTCCTTGGCATTATCGGCAAAGCGAATATAAGGCAATCCATCGATCTCAGGCAGCGGAGATGCTACCGTCACCTTGCCTCCAGCAGCATATTCGAACACTTTCACAGGCGAAGTATGATCGGTTATATCATTTTTAAGGAAGGGCAATACAGCAACATGGAATGAGTTTAAAAGATCGGGTATTTGCTCATAGCCCACTCGAGGTAAAAAAGTAACGTTCGCTCTTTTTGATAGTTGGTGAACCTGTTGCTGAACCTCGGGATAGACCTCACCTACAAATACAAACTCATAGGTAGGATTCATTTCTGCTGCATAATCCATCGCATCAAAATCGAACCACTCCGCAATGGCACCATAATATCCGACGCGAATCGGCTGCTTCGACGGGTTCGGATCCACATGTGTACTCATTTTAAAATCATTCACATGAACACCGTTCGGGACAAGTAAAACCTGCGCATCATATGTAGCTAGAGACTGCACTTCATCAAACAGCCTCTTTGCCGTACAAACGATCAGATCAGCACCCTTAATCGAAGTCTCATAGTCCTGTTCCATTTGAGGATACGAATCAAAAGTCGTCAAATGATCGATATAATCATAAATGAATCGAGAACGAATGGTGTGGGCATGTCGAATATGCTCAACGACCTGCGTTTGATGAGGCCAATATTGCCATACGCAGACCTGGTATCCGGATAAGATTGTACTTAATAATGCACCGTTTTGGTTATCATTATATAGATACAAATTCGCATCTAATTCATGGAGCCCTCTAACTGACCAATCCGGCTCATACGGGAAACTGGTATCCGTCATATAAATGACGGGATAACCCATTCTGGACAAAACTTTAGCTATTTGCTGCGGTCTTTGAAACATATACCCCCATGGACAACTGGGAAGTGGAAACAAAAAAACCGTATCCTTTTGCGCATCTTGAAGCATTTTTCTTGCTTCTGCGATTATTGCGGCGGAGGGGGGAAAGCCGAGCAACCGACCTCCCCCTATTTTTCTCAGCAACTTGTGTTCTGCTTTTCTCACTACGATTTTGGGGTCTGTAAAAAGAAGTTCGATGTTTTTCCTATAATTCATGATGTGGCGACCCGATCCGCAGCTTGAAGAAGTCCTCTTAAATCCACGGTTGCTGTAAGCTCCGATTGAGTTAAATAAACGACCTGCTTACTCTGGATGTGCTTGTTTTTGTCCGCTCGTTCTGCATAAAACGCCGCTTCAAATTCAACACCATCAAAAAGATCAGGCCGGTTGGACAAATAGAGTGAAGGTCCTAGCTTGCGGATCCCCGTCACAGGACTACCGTTGTATTGATGAGCATTCACAATAACCAATGCATCTTCACCCTTTGCAAACTCCGTCAATGAGGATTCAATCCCTTGACGACCAGAGATCCAATTGAGGCCTGCTTCAATGTAGTAAGTGTTTTGAGCAACAGCTTTTACTCGCTCATTAACCGTAACCGAGTCCAGTGCCTGGTAAAAAATCGATGCCGGAGGCTTAGGCATGGACCATGACTTCTTCCACTTTAACTCAAAATACTGCTTGTTCTTTTGGAAAGTATTTTGATAAATTTTATCATCCAGCTTTTTGAAACTAACACTGCCGTGATGATAGACAAAACAATCCTCAACAATGACAAGCCCGTATCCTGCACGCTGCACTCTTTCGCAGTAATCATCATCCTCAAACATCCCGATTCCATATCCTGTATCCAAATCTCCCACAGCTTCATAGGCTTTTCGAGAAATGGCTACACAATAAAAACCGAGCAATTCTGTCGAACGAGCTCTGCCGTTATATTGAGCGTAAAAATCATGCAGCCAGTTGGTATCCGGGCCATCGAATTCATTGCCGATGAAAAAATCGAGCATCTGGTCGTTCCCCACTGAATTCGACATCGGGCCAGACATTCCTAGTTGAGCGTTCTCCTTTAGAGGACGCAGTAATCGCTGGAGCCAGCCTTCCGGCACCATCGTATCATTATTTAGCAGAATGATGTACTCTCCGCTGGCCGCTTGGCAGCCAGCCGCATTGCCTCCTGCAAAACCTAGATTCTGCGGGGAGAGAATGACCTTGACTTGAGGATGAATCATCCTTGAAAGCTCGATCCTCGTTGAATCAGAGGACATATTATCCACAATAATAATTTCAAGATTTGAATATTTACTATTCTTGAATACACTATCCAAACATTGTTTTGTATAATTCCAATTATTATACGTAACAATTACAATGCTTACCTTGGGGTAATAATTGCGGTTAAGCTTGTCGCTCAAGCTCTCATACCTCGAAGACCAGCTATTTTGCTTAGCAAACTTCTTCCGCTTCTCCTGTAGAGCGACGTCACTTTCATCTAATGCTTCTTGAATATAATGCTCGAATTCAGAATAAGCGTTCGCTAAGTAGACCACTTCTTTCATGGCAACCAGCTCAGGGAGCGCTACCGATACGACCGGTTTTCCCGATGCTAAATACTCGTACACTTTAACCGGGTTCGTGGAAAGGGTAAGGTTGTTCACCAAAAAAGGAATCAAACAGACGTCGAACCGATCTAAATAATTCGGGAGAGAGGAGTACGGTTTTTCACCCAACAGATAGACATTTTTTAACTTCTCAACCTTGGAGATGTCACATCCGAACGTATCTCCGATTAAGACGAAGCTCCACTCCGGGTGGTTAGTTGCCAACCGCTCGATCAACTCAATGTCAAACCATTCCGAGATCGCTCCGTAATACCCAATGATACGACCTTTAATGGCCTTGATATCGTCTGGAGTCGGGCCTTCAGGGACACGAGAGAAATGATCATACTCCCCAGCATTTCGAATGAGAAGCGTATTGGGATTGTATTCAATCACTTTGTCGTACAAGAGCTGAGAAGTTGCGATGACGAGATCTGCTTTAGCAATTAAGTCATCTTCCTGGGTCAACATAAGCTGTGAGTTCGTGGAAAAGCCTGCATGATCGTCCATGCAATCATAGACAAGGACATTGTTCGGAATTACGCTTGCAAGCGGATACCAGAAAGGCAAATCCAGTATTGAAATGCTGTCCTGTATATTAAATTTACTTGAAATAAAGCGTAATGATTGTTCTAGATATTCTCGATCTTTTCCTTCAATTTGGTCTCTATACGCGTTAAGATCTTGAAGCGAGCATAACTTGATCCACCAAACATTTTTTTGCAACTCTCGAATTTGAACACGGTTCTCAAAATCGATCGCTACAGCATCCTGTTTTCCCAATCCGGTCGTTTCGATAGAGAAATAAAAAACTCGATGTCCATGATCTGCAAATTGAGAAGAGATTTGCTGTGGCCTTTGCCACCGGAAATCCCACTCAATAACAGGGAATCGGAACACATCAAATTTGGTTGCTGAAACATAGTGCTGATAAGCTTGATCAACTGGACTTGATAATGGAGCCTTGCCCTGAGTGAGCTGAAAATCATGTATTTTAAAATCCGACTTGATTGGGCTAAATCGTTTAGCGTCTTCCCGAACTCCGTCTTTGTTGGACAATGCAGCACGCAGCCATCTCCAAAATTGCTTTCGTTCAGACGAGTTCCCCTTCCGATACTGCTCATTAAACCTTCGCACAGCACACATAATTTTCCACGCTTTTGTATGTTCCGCTCTCATCAACTGGGAATTGAGATCCATTAATTGAGCTTTATTGAGTTCATGTATTCGAAGAATTGAATCTTGATCAAAGCCTTCTAGCTGATGCTTTACCATAGCTGATTTATGTTCCACTTAACGGATCCCTCCTCGTGATAGATTTATTTTTTCAATAGCTCAATATATCGATAGAGCTCTTTAATTTCGGCTCGTAAGCCATATACACTTTCGTCTCGTGCCAATGTTTCTTTACGCGCCAATTCCGCGGCCTCTTCCAAGAGCTTCTTCGTGTCCGCCCAATGTCGTTCTTGTTGCTGATAGAACTGAAGCTCCTCCATCAAACGCTTCTGATCTTCCTGAAGGGCAAGATTCCATTCCACTTGTTCTTGCTCACTTTTTTTAAAATGGGCAATAATGGAATCACGAGCCTGCACATCCTGCTTCAACACAGAGATATAGCGATCCTTTTCAGCAAGAATATTGTTCGAGCTCAACGGAAAAAGAACATCTCGTTCGATGGGCGGCAACTCATCATCCGAACAAATCGCAATGAAAAAAGACGAGTCTTCTTTCTGATAGGCATCGTCCAAATACACGACTTCCGCTAGCTCGTTTCCGTCCCTCACGCAGATCCCCTGCATGAAATCTTGTGTGAAAATCCGCACATAAGAAAAATGACGCTGCAACAATTCCACATATTCATCAAGGTAATATTCCCTTACATGATATGGATTTTCATATCCTTCTATTGCATCAGAATACATTTTTTTGTTCGGGGTGGAAATGATGAGTTTTCCTTTTTCTTTTAACAATGGCTTGATTGAAGCCAGGAAGCCATCCGTATCCTGGATATGTTCAATCACTTCAAAAGATACAACCGCGTCGAACTTAATATCCAATTCAAGGTTAGAACAATCTTGCGTTTCAAACCTCAGATTAGAGGAGGCATATCTTTTAGTGGCATATTCAACAGCCTCGCTGGAAATATCCACACCAAGAACTTGAAGTTGGTTCAGGCTGAGTTCATACGTTCCATACCCGGTTCCACATCCTGCATCCAAAACACTAGACCCTGGGGCAAGAAGTCGAGCTGCGAACTTGTACCTGCTGATGTGTTCATGGAATAAGTCTGCCGAAACTTCTCCTTCGATGACTCTTTCACCTGTAAACTCCATTCTCATCCCTCCAATCTGGTTTGAATCGCAACCGGGACTCTCATCATCCCATAAACCGTTTCTTTGTTGATTACTTCAAAGATATACGCATTGTCAATCCAATCACACATATCATGTTTCACTAGATCTCCATTGGCAATTGCGGGGGAAATCGTATAATTTCCTTTAAGGAGTTTAGGAACAGATAATTCAAAAAGAACCGTCTGTACGCTTTCTACGGCTCCTAGGGGCAATTTTATTTTTTCAAGCAACGTATTTGTTGTCGTAATGTCGTTTCCCAATCGGTCTCGCAATACAAATCCGATAATAGGATTTTTCAGTTCCTCGTTATATCGAACGGAGACTTTTACCTTCAAGATGCCGGTGTCATAAATCGTCTTTTCGTTTTCTTTATCTTCAACAATTAAAGTTGTCCCAATGATCTCGGCCGCTTTGGATCCAAAGCGGTTATCTCCCGTTGGATAATTTACAATCGGCGACAATTCATCCTGGGAAGCTTCATCCAGATCATCCGCGAGGCCTTCTTCCAATCCATCTAACGAATTCGTGTACACGATTTTCATGTACTGATTCACGATATCATCGGGTTCTCCCGCAGCTATAATTTGCCCATGCTGCATCAAAATCGCGTGATCACACAAGCTTTTTACCGCTGAAGTGTCATGCGAGACAAATAATATGGTCTTTCCAGCTTTTTGGAGTTGCCTGAGCTTGTTCATGCAACGCTGTTGAAAGGCCACGTCTCCGACAGCTAGCGCTTCATCGATGATAATAATATCGGGGTTTACGTTAATGGCTGTGGCAAAAGCCAGCCTGACAAACATGCCGCTGGAATACGTTTTGACAGGCTGATCAATAAACTCTCCTATGCCTGAAAAAGCCACGATAGCGTCAAATCGCTCCTCCGTCTCCTCGGTAGACAACCCAAGAATAGAAGCATTGAGGAATACATTCTCTCTTCCCGTAAACTCCGGATTGAAACCGGCCCCAAGCTCCAGCAGGGCCGATATTTTCCCCTCTATTTCCACTTCTCCACTCGTGGGATGTATGATTCCAGCAATTACTTGAAGAAGGGTACTTTTACCTGATCCATTGGGACCAAGAATCCCGACAGTCTGTCCTGGCTCGATGACCAGGTCGATCTCTTTTAAAGCCATAAAGCCCGCTTGCTCATTTTGAGCCAAAAAAAATTCTTTGAACCTTTTCGACGGATTTTCATAGGAAAGAAATCGTTTATTAAGCCCTCTTAATCTGATCATCAACAAACACCTTCTTACCGTTCTGAATTATAATACATCGGAAAAACCGATTTTTAATTTACGGAAAACATGAAACCCGATCATATACAGCACAATCGAACCGATATAAAATCCGCCTAAGAACAAGAAATTCAAATCGGAATGCCAAAAGAAAGCCGATCTCATCAAGTCCACAATTGAAGCCAACGGATTATATGTAAATAGGAATCGGAATTCTTCCGGTACCATGTCTGCGTTGTACATAATCGGAGTCGCATACATCCACAGCAACATGATCAGGCCGACCATTTGCGCAAGGTCCCTGAAGTATACGCCCATGGAAGCCACAATCATGGCCAGTCCGCTTACTCCTAAAAAAAGTGGAGGAACGAACAAGATAAACGACAGCATTTCCAGGTGTAGCCCCATTCCAAATACAATTGTACCGCCTAGTAGTAAAAGCACACCGATACTCATGTTGATAAAAGCGATGATTACGCTAACGATGGGCAGAATTTCTAGCGGGAATGCAATCTTTTTTACGAAATTCACTTTCGAAACGATATCTCTTACGGAAATCGTTAAGCTCTCATTAATAAAAAACCAAGGGAGTAAGCCGCAGTAAAGCCATAAGGCAAAATTGGAGCTCATATCACCTGAAGAAGAGCCAATTTTGGTTTTGAAAATGAACCCGAAAACAAACGAATATACCGCCAGTAATGCAAGCTGATTGACGATAATCCATACCCTACCTAAAACAGAACCTTTATATCTACCTTCCAGCTCTCTTCGGGTTAAATTCAAAATTAGCGCCCGATTCCGATATAGCAAAGCAAAAGGCTGTGTAAATAAATTCAAAATCACCACTCCATCGAGGTTCAATTCACGGAAATATATTCAAATATTCTATCAATGCGCCAGAAAAAATCTCCCTTATCTTGTTCTAGACATATAGCTTTGTCAGAACGGCCTTTTCCGATTAAAATAAAAGGAAAGTTTGAATCAGCCCAAAAAGGAGTTTACCATGAATCGACAACCTTCACCACCCAAGTACATCAAAAAGGAAGAATCTGACGTCTCCTTGCTAAAATGGTCAGCAATTGTCATGGCAGCTATCTTCTTCCTGATGTATACGTTCAAAGCCGGCCTATTCAATGGCTACGATTTCAACTTTGAAAAGAAGCTGATCGGCGCCTCAATTTACTCCCTCTGCTTTGTACTCCTCATGTCCGTGCATCTGTTCAAGGTCTGGGCCATGAACAGCTGGAAAGCTATCCTTTCCATCGCCATCTGGCTCCTCCCCCTCAGCTTCGCGATTTCGTCCATCGGAGCCGCCTCCGACAATACGGCCAACATCATAATGATGGTCAGCTGCCTGCTCGCTTCCTTTTTTGTCTTCGGTCTCTATTATAACGATAACCGCTTTACGAGAGTTGCGCTCGAGACCATTCTGATCCTGACCAGCTACGTGCTCGTCTGGTTCGGCATCCTCAATCTGTTTGGCCAATACTGGTACCCGGACGCGCTCTGGTTCCAGCTCGGTACTTATCGGATGACCTCCGTCTTTCAATATCCGAATACTTACGCCGCCTTGCTGATCGCCATCTTGCTGGCGGCAGCCTATTATACGACTCATGCCAAAAAACGCATCTGGATCGGAATCCATGCGTTCATGCTCGTTCCGGTATTCGTGTCGTTCATGCTGACCTACTCGCGCGCCGCTCTGGTCATCATCCCTGCCGCCGTTCTGCTGACGTTGCCATTCCTGAAGGTCAGCAAGCAGCTCATCTATATCCTGCATCTGTTCATCACGGTCGCCGTCTCTTTTGCGGTACTGAGCCTCGTCGAGACAAAAGCCTTCTCCATCGCCCAGAAAGTTCTCCGCTTCAACGAGGCTGGATCTCAAATTCCGCCGGAAAAACTGATGCCGCTCTTCAGCTCGGAAGCTTTATCCGGCTGGGGCATCCTCCTCGGAGCCTCCCTTGCCGCCATGCTTCTCGTTTTTGCCGTCAACCGTTGGCTGGATCCTGCGCTAGAGCGCGGTCTTGGATCATTCTCCAAGCGCAAGGTTTCTTATCTTGCCGCCCCGGCCGCGATGATCGTTCTTGCCGTTATCGGGGCAGCCCTGGTTCTTTCCAGCTCCGCTGTACGCGACCTGCTTCCATCCAATCTGGGCAACCGTCTTGAAAATATCAGCTTCAAGCAGCATAGCGTGCTCGAACGGGCGACTTTTTACAATAACGGTCTGGACATTGCTGCAGACTACCCGCTGTTCGGAGCAGGGGGCGGCGGCTGGAAAGCCCTCTATCAACAGTATCAATCTAATCCGTATACCAGCAACCAAGCTCACAGCTATCCGGTTCAATTGCTCGTCGAAACCGGTTGGATCGGCCTGCTTCTCCACATCGCCGTCTTCGCCCTAGCCTATTTCCTTTTTGTCCGCAATTGGATCCGTCATCCCGAAAAGCGGGGCAGTCAGCTCGTCTACTACATCTTCTCGATCTCCATACTGCTTCATAGCTTCTTCGACTTCGACATGAGCTATATTTCAATCGCGGCCATCGTTTTCTTCTCGCTCGGCAGCATGATTGGCGTGTACGACAAGGAACTGGCACTACCGAAGCTTACCCTAAAAAAGCCGGCTTTGAATCGGCTTTATCCATCCGTTCTCGCGGCCTTGATCGTTCTAGTCGGCGTATTCGCCTATCGTTCCTATGCCTCATATGTTCAATTTGACAAGGCTCGTGCTCTGGCTCAGCAACAAGCTTCTATCGATCAGATTTTCCCGGCATTGGACAAAGCGATTTCGCTGTCTCCGTCCAATTCCCAGTACTATCTGGTAAAAGCAGATTGGCTGACGCAAGTCTATCAACAGACGCAAAATGCCGACTATTTAGACCAAGCTAAAAAAATTCTTCAGAAAGCGCAACTTCATGACCCCTACGAACGTCAAATCATACAGGCTGAATACGACAACCGCTTAATGAGCGGAAATGCGAAAGAAGCCGTCGCCATTATCGAGGACGGACTGTCAAAGTTCCCCTGGGATATTACGCTCTACGAAATGGGAATTAAGCAGTACGCCGACATCGGCTTGAAAGAGCATGGAGAGGAAAATCCAGGATACGAGCAAAGCTGGAACCGAGCCTCCGAGCTTTATCAAGAAATCATCTCTCGCATGGACAAGCTCAAGGACCTTCCAAAAGAGCAGCTGCAGGGCCGTCGATTCGACATTTCTACAACCGTCCGCCAAGCAATGGGACAGATTGATTTCCATTCCGGACGCTATGCAGAAGCCGTTTCTATTCTTCAGCCATCTATTGGAGATGCTCTTGTTCCAGCCAATGAGTCTCAAGAAGCCCAGGCTGCAGCCGCTACCTCGCGTTCTGCTGTCCGTTATTACATTGCCTCCTTAGAGAAGCTCGGACAGAAAGATGACGCTCTCAAGCAAAGGTTGATTCAAGGCGATTCAAACGAGGAAAAGCTGGTTAATCAGCTTATAGCGTCTTGATTTAGACACCCGTCGACAGGATACTACCGATTACCCGATAGATTTACAAAACTACCACAAAGACCCTTTTCTTTCTCGGGATTCTTGCTTATAATAGCTTCTATGTTTGCAAGATCCTGAGAAAGAGTTTTGATTAAGAAGCAACAAGGAGGGAAACGAGTTGCATAGCTTTGCTTACAGCGGTCTGCAAACGCAGAATCGCACGATATCTTACTGCCTTAATAATTCCCAATTATTTTCTTGAAAGGAGGTGAAATGAAAATATGAAAAAGCTTGTAACGAAAAAGACTGCGGCTTTGCTCGTCTTCATGATGATGGTATCTGCTCTGTCTCCGATTCTTCTCTTCGCTGCTTCCGGCATTGATGGAAAAACGAAGTTCGTTACGGAATCGACTTATTACGACGGTAGCGGTACAATCGCTGGAAACGTGTATGTTGCCAAAGCGGTGTACGACGAGGAGCCTGTAACTTCCGGCGTCTACGCAACAGATAGCGTGTATAAGAATCGTGTCACGATTAACGTTTATGAGGCTGGTAAGGTCGCACCTCGCCTGACTGTGGATGCTACATACAGCCGCACATCTAATCTTGACGGATACTATGCATACGGCTATAGCTTTAACAACGTATCGACTTCGACCTACAGCTTCCCGTTGAAACTGCAATACACCTACGGTACGGATACGATTACGACCTTCGTGTATGAGCCAAGCAACAACGGTGGTGGCGGAAATCTCCCATGGTTCCCTGGCGTGCCAGGAACGGGCGGTGACATCGTAGGTGCAGACGGCAAAGTCAACCGCGATCTGTTGATCGCAGCTCTGAAAGCAGACGAAAACGCCCGTATCAAAACGACTACGGACACGGTTTATCTGCCTGCAGACGCACTGCTGAACGGCAAGACGCTGACCATCTTCAACGATGCCGGCGTATCCATCACGCTTCCACTTGCTGCGCTGAAACTGGCTGATCTGGCGAAATCCCTCGGGGTCGAGCTGAAGGATCTGGTCATCCGCGTAGAAATGAAGAAGCTGACGGGCGATGCGGCGAAAGCCGTCAACGATGCCGTGAAAGCAGTCGGAGCTACGCAGCTGGCTGACGCTTACGACTTCAAAGTTGTAGCTGTCGGCGGTGGCAAAGAGCTTCCGATCGAGAAGTTCGGACAACTCGTACAACGTACGATTCCTCTGACTTCGGCCGCTACTTCCAACGCAGCAGGCGTCCTGTTCAACCCGACCGCGAAAGAGCTGAGCTTCGTGCCTAGCACGTTCGCCAAGGTAGACGACAAGACGATCGCTACGCTGAAGCGTGACGGTTCCTCCATCTACACGGTGATCCAAGGCAAGACGGCTCGCTTCAACGACGCGCTGCCGTTCTGGTCCAAGAACGCAATCGAATCCCTCTCCGAGAAGCTGATCGTAGAAGGCACGGGCAAAAACCTGTTCGAGCCTAAACGCGGCATCACGCGTGCGGAATTCGCAGCGCTTGTCACCCGTTCGCTAGGAGTACAGCCTGTAACGTCGACGACCTACAAGTTCAACGACGTCGTCTCCACCAAATGGTATGCCGGTACGGTAGCTGCTGCTGCTGAAATCGGTCTGGTCATCGGTGATGACAAAGGCAACTTCAACCCGAACGCGCCAATCACTCGTAAAGAGGTCGCTGCTATCGTCGTTCGCGCGACGGAGTATGCCGGAAAATCCATCAAGCTGTCGGATGCTAATGCAAACGCAGCCCTGGCTGGATTCAAGGATACGGCAATCCTCGGATGGGCAAAAGCTGAAGTCGCCGCTGCAGTAAAAGCCGGCATCGTGAATGGCCAATCCTCGACCACCATCGCAGGAAACGCCTTTGCGAACCGCGCCGAAGCCGCAACGATGATCGCACGCTATCTGCCGATCGCTGGCCTCTCGAACTAATCCTTCCTTATGCCAGCAAAAAGCGGCCCTCCGGGGCCGCTTTTTCATGTTCCGAGTACGCTTAAAGATCGGTAAAGCGCGGACCGCTTTCTCCACGGAACCAAAAAACCGCCCGATTCCCCTGCCTGCTCACGTAGGGGGATCGGGCGGTTTCTATTCATAATAGGGCTGATCCAGAAGGAGTTCCCGGGAACCAGACTGGAATCTTCTCCTGAAACTCTCTGGACAATCAGGCTTGGCCCGGATGAAACGAGCTCTTCAGCGAAACGACACGGTTGAAGACAGGGCGCTCCGGAGCGGTCAGCTTCGGATCGACGCTGTAGTAGCCGTGGCGGAAAAATTGGAACTTGTCTCCGGCTGCCGCTCCCTTCATGCCAGGCTCAACGAACCCTTCCAGCACCTGCAACGAATCGGGATTGATACACTCCAGGAACGTCTTGTCGCTCTCTTCCGCTTCATTCGTGATGAGCGGCTCGAAGTGACGGAATTCCGCTGAAACGGCATGCGAGGCTTCGACCCAGTGGAGCGTGCCTTTGACCTTGCGTCCGGTGAAGCCGGTGCCGCTCTTGGTCTCCGGATCGTAGGTGCACCGCAGCTCGACGACTTCGCCGGCCTCATCCTTCACGATTTCCTCGCACTTGATGAAGTAGGCATGCTTGAGCCGGACTTCATTGCCGGGGAACAGGCGGAAGTATTTGGCCGGCGGATTTTCCATAAAGTCGTCCTGCTCGATGTAAAGCTCCCGAGAGAACGGAATCTGGCGCGTGCCCATCTCTTCGTTCTCGTTGTTGTTCTCCGCTTCGAGCCATTCGACTTGCCCCTCGGGGTAGTTCGTGATGACCACCTTGAGCGGCCGGACCACAGCCATCGTGCGCGGCGCCTTAAGCTTGAGATCCTCGCGGATGAAATGCTCCAGCATCTGCTCGTCGACAATGCTGTAGGCGCGGGCAACGCCGATCTCTCGGCAGAAGGTGCGGATCGACTCCGGCGTGAAGCCCTTGCGGCGCAGCGCGCTGATTGTCGGCATGCGCGGATCGTCCCAGCCGTCGACGACGCCTTCATCGACGAGCTGCTTGAGCTTGCGCTTGCTCATGACCGTATTGGTCAGGTTGAGGCGGCCGAACTCGTATTGGCGCGGACGAGAATCCATCTCGCATTGCTCGATCGCCCAATCGTACAGCGGACGGTGATCCTCGAACTCCAGCGTGCAGATCGAGTGCGTGATGCCCTCGATCGCATCGCTGAGCGGATGGGCGAAGTCGTACATCGGGTAGATGCACCACGCATCCCCGGTCCGGTGGTGATGCGCATGGGAAATTCGGTACAGAACCGGGTCCCGCATCGTGATGTTCGGCGAGCCCATATCGATCTTGGCGCGCAGCACTCGAGCTCCGTTCGGGAATTCGCCGGCCCTCATGCGGCCGAACAGATCGAGATTCTCTTCGACACTGCGGTCGCGGTAAGGGCTGTTGCGCCCTGGCTGGGTCAGCGTGCCGCGCAGCTCCCGCATTTCTTCCGGAGTCGAGTCGTCGACATAGGCCAATCCTTTGCGGATGAGCAGCAGCGCCCTCTCGTAGAATTCCTCGAAGTAGTCGGACGCGAACCGAAGCTCCTCCCACTCGAAGCCGAGCCAACGAACGTCTTCCTGGATGGACTCGACATACTCCGTGTCTTCCTTGACCGGATTCGTATCGTCGAACCGCAGGTTCGTACGGCCCTTGAACTCGTCGGCGACCTCGAAGTTCAGGCAGATGGACTTGGCGTGTCCGATATGAAGGTAGCCGTTCGGCTCCGGCGGAAATCGGGTCGCGACCTGCTGCGTGCGGCCGCTCTCCACGTCGTCAGCGACGATTGCGCGTATGAAATTAGAAATCGGAGGATTTTTCGGATCCATGCGACCACCCAGCCTCTCTAAAAGATATATCCTACTATTGTACACAAAAAGCCCCCCTGATATAAGGGGGGCCAGCGGGCGCTGTCATGGCCGCCGATAGAGGCAAACGTTTCGATCTCTTGTCCGTCTACAGCAGCTTTTCAATGGCTGCGGCGATCTCCTGCGGCTGCACGTTCGGCTCGAAGCGGCCGGCAATAGAGCCGTCGCGTCCGATCAGGAATTTGGTGAAGTTCCATTTGACATCGTTGCTCCCCAGCTGCGCCGGACTGAACATGCCCGCGAAGCGCTGCCCGCTTGCCGAATCGTCGAAGCCTTGGAACGGAGCTTCCGTCGTCAGCTGCCGGAACAACGGATGCGCGTTCGCGCCATTGACGTCCGTCTTGGCGAACAGGGGGAAGCTGACGCCGTAATTCACCTTGCAGAAGCCCTCGATCTCTTCCGAAGACCCCGGCTCCTGAGCGGCGAATTGGTTGCTCGGAAAGCCGAGAACGACCAGGCCTTGATCCTTATAGGTTTCGTACAGCGCCTGCAGTCCCTCGTACTGCGGCGTCAAGCCGCACTTGCTGGCCGTATTGACGACCAGCAGCACCTTGCCTTCGTAGTCGGACAGCTGCGCCGGCTCTCCTCCGAGCGTCTCCAGCTTATGATTCGTGACGATCGCCATCTGAATCCTCCTCCTTGACCTGTTGATGAATCCGTCCATGAAGCGACTGCAAGCGAACCCTCAAGTCCTCCAGCTCCTGCAGATCGATGCCGGGCACGCAGCACAGCGCTCGTGGAATGTCCGCGGCCTGACGCTGCAAAGCCCGTCCCGCCTCGGTCAAGTACACCCGCAGCACCCTCTCGTCCGCTCCGTCCCGCACCCGATTCACGAGCCCGGCCGCCTCCAGCTTCTTGAGCAGCGGGGTGAGCGTTCCAGAGTCCAGATAAAGCCGGCTGCCCAAGCCTTTGACCGGCAGTCCGTCTCGTTCCCACAGCGCCAGCAGCGTCACATATTGGGTGTACGTAATGCCCAGCTCCTGCAGGATCGGGCGGTATAGCCTCGTCACCTCTTTGGAACAGGCGTAAAGGGCGAAGCAGAGCTGCAGGTCCAGCGGGAGGGCTTCTTCTCCACGATCGGGCCCTGATGGAAAAGGACCCTTGGCCTGATCCGCCGTGCCCGCTGAAGGAACGTCCCGCCGAGACGAACGTGAAGATGTCATGGGATGAAATCCCCCTCTATACATTGCATACAATCTAAACACGTTGGTATCAGCTTACCATTCCGCCTATTGAAAGTCAATCGAAGCCTTTACAGCTTATGGAAGATGCTGCTACAATAGCTCCTATTAGTAAACTCAATTCAATGTATATTTGGTTAACAAAAGAGGAGGCCCAACGATGCCGCATTCCCCCGTATCCGCTCCCGACCGCCCTTTCCTCTGGGAAACTCTTGCCGACCAAGCGCTTGCCGGTCACCCTCTTACACGGGAGGAGGCCCGGCTTGTCCTGGAATCGGACGAGCTGGAGCTGCTTCCGCTGCTCCAGGCCGCTTTCCGCGTCAGGCGCCATTTTTTCGGACGCAAGGTGAAGCTGAACCGCATCTTGAACGCAAAAAGCGGCCTTTGTCCGGAGGACTGCAGCTACTGCTCCCAGTCCATCGTCTCCACCGCCGACATCGCCAGCTACGCGATGCTTCGTCCTGAGGCGATGCTGGAAGCCGCCCGCAAAGCATATGCCCAAGGCGTCGGCACGTTCTGCATCGTCGCCTCCGGCCGTGGCCCGAGCCGCCGCGAGACGGCGCGGGTCGCCGAAGCGGTCCGCGCCATCCAGGCGGAACTGCCGCTCAAAATCTGCGCCTGTCTCGGCCAGCTGACGGCCGAGCAGGCGGTAGAGCTGCGAGAGGCGGGCGTGCAGCGGTACAACCATAATCTGAATACGAGCGCCGTGCATCACGATCAGATCGTATCGACGCACCGCTATGAGGACCGCCTGCAGACGCTTGATCGCGCCCGGGAGGCAGGGCTGTCCCCCTGCTCGGGAGTCATCGCCGGCCTGGGCGAGACGATCGACGACCGGATCGAGATGGCTTTCGCCCTGCGCGAGCTTGGCGCGGACTCGATTCCCGTCAATTTCCTCCATCCGGTCAAAGGAACGCCCTTGGGCGAGAGAGAGCGCGTCTCTCCGGCGGATGCGCTGCGTCTGCTGGCGCTGCTCCGCTTCGTCTGCCCGGACAAAGAAATCCGCGTCGCCGGAGGACGCGAGCTGACGCTCCGTTCGCTCCAGCCGCTGGCTCTGTACGCGGCCAACTCGATCTTCCTCGGCGACTACTTGACGACGGCCGGCCAAGAATGGAGCCGCGACCTGGACATGCTCGAGGATCTCGGCTTCGAGCCCGAGCGCATCGCGCCGGATGTCGAAGCCGCATGGCTCGCCCAAGGGAAGCCTTTGCCCGCTGTCCCGAGCGGCGATGTCCCGCGATGAAAAAAAACCGCGCCCCTCTGGCTATCCAGAGGAGCGCGGCAAAAAGTATAGGCCCAAGGCGGTCGGCGCCTCAAGCGGTCGGACCGGGCGCGGGCATGCGCAGCGTTCGGCTCGCCTTGGTGATCGAGGCATCCGGCTCGCCTTGGTGCTCGAGACGATGCCGCACCCAGCCCGGGCCTTTGCCCAAAAGCAAGCCCTGCCGTCAGGACAGCGCGGCTCCGCTGCGCTGCCGATGGAGCTGGCGGAACTTGTACGCCATCGCGAGCCTCCATGGCACGAGCATGCCGAACGCAAGGAGGAAGAACAGGGAAGCCGTCTGAAGCACCGATACGTACTGCTCGACGACGTCATGAAGCAGCAGGCGGATGCCCAGCAGGATGAGGATCAGGAAGAAAAACGCCTTGGATCGGCGCAGGTAGACGTCTTCTCCGACGAACTCCATCTTGGAGGTCAGGATGAGCGGGATGGAGAAAAGCAGCGCGCCTACGGCGAAAGCGCCGAGCGCCCATGCGAGCGGAATATGCGTCTCCGGCACGACGAACATGAGAAAACCGGTCGCCATGCCGAGGGGCGGAATGAGAATTTTGCGAAGCGTCGTCGGCTTGCGGGTGGAACGCACGCGCACGAGAATGACCGCCAGCCCTCCGAGCAGCGGAATGAGCAAGGACCATAGCGGCGAAATTTGGATCGACAGGTTCATACGTTTCGGCACTCCCCTTGGAGATTAAGCGCGTCTTAGGCTTGCGTCGCAGCCGCGCCTCTACAGCTGTCTCCATCGTACCCAAAATGCACCTCTCATGCAAATGGGCGCGCAGAAACCGCCGGTTCGGCAGCGGATGCTGCCGAACCGGCGGTCTCGGAAGATGGCTCCTAGGCGGAAGGGCGCCAAGGCGCGGCCAGAAAAGCATGCTCGCACGGCCGAATCGGAGGCAAACGTTCAGATAGCTTCCTTGGAGGAGGCATTGAACCGTCGGCCAGCATCGAAGCTCGTTCTCAGCGGGATGCTTGCTTGACGCGCTTCTCGATGCTTTTCAATGTCTCGCGGATGAAGGCCGGCTCGTCCTTGGGCGTGCGGGAGCTGACGAAGTTGCCTTCGACGACGACTTCCTGGTCGACGTAATTCGCGCCTGCATTGGCCAAGTCGTCGCGAAGCGGCGGGTAGCAAGTCAGCGTCCGTCCCTTGGCCAGTCCAGCGCTGATGAGCAGCTGCGGACCGTGGCAGATCGCCGCGATCGTCTTCTTCTCCTCGTCGAGCCGCTGGACGAACGACTGGATCGCGGGATCGTTGCGGAGCGCTTCCGGCGAGGAGCCGCCGGGGATGACCGCCGCGTCGAACTGCTCCGGCTTCGCGTCGGCAATGCCGAGCTCCGTCGTATAGCTCGCCTTGCCTTGCTTGCCCTCGAGCTTTTCACCGGCCTTGAGGCCGATAATCACCGTCTCGTGACCTTCCGCGCGGATCGCCTCATAGGGCGCCTGCATCTCGCTGTCCTCGAACTGGGGTCCGAGCAAAAACGCTACTTTTGCCATGATGATTCTCTCCTTTGCCTGAAGGGTCCTAAGATACAGGTATACTTACCCTTCCGCCCTGCGTCTGAACCGACGGAAGCCGGGCCCGTCACCTGCGGCACGATCCGATCGTGGACGGCTTTCGACAAAACGTTACCCTTCTGTAACCTTCTGACGGCCGAAGCAGTCTAGGATAAGAGTGGCGAAAGCAAGGGCAAACCACGGTTGGAGGAGGAATTCATCATGAACGATCGTACCCATAGAGGGCGGCATGTCCGGCGGCTGATGCTGGCCGTGGCCGGAGGGGTCCTGCTTGGCGGCTCGACGCTCGGCTCTCCCGCTCCGTTCGCCGCCGCCGCAGCCGCGACGCCGGCGCCGGCGGAGAACGCGGTCCATCCGGCCGTCGCCGTCAAGAAAATCGTCCGCAGCACGAAAGCCTACGAGGCGGCCCTGTCCATCCCTGTCGTGAGCGGCCTGAAGGACGCCAAGTACCAGCAGCGGCTCAACGGCATCCTGGAAAGCTCCGCGTTGCAGGAGCTGGAGACGGCGGCCAAGCAGGCGGAGGAGGATCTGGCCTCTTCGCTGAAAGAAAAGGTCCCTTTCCGCAAGCATGAAATCAAGCTGCAGTTCTCCGCCGCCCGCAGCGGGACGCTCGTAGGCGGCGGCTTCCTGTCCCTGAAGCTCAACACGTACCTCTACAGCGGAGGCGCCCACGGCATCAGCCGCATCGACACGTACAACATCGCGAACGGTCCGCAAGCCTCGCCCCTGACGCTCGAGACCCTTTATGGCGAAGCTTATGCCGAGCGGATCGACAAGGAGATCAAGCGCCAGATCCAGGCTCATCCCGAGCTGTACTTCGAAGACGGGTTCACGGGCGTGAAGGAGGACCAGCCGTTCTACATCTCGGGCGGCAAAATCCGGATCGTGTTCCAGCCCTACGAGATCGCTCCGTATGCGACCGGAGCGCCGGAGTTCCCGATCGCGCTGCCGGAAGCCGGCTCGGCTGAGCCGATGCTCGCCGTTCAAGTGCAGGGCCAGACGCTCGACGGCATCGGCGTAACCCAGAGCAAGGACGGCGTGGCGATGATACCGGTCCGCCAAGTCGCCGAAGCGCTCGGCTACAAGACGAAATGGACCGCCAAGACGAGCACGCTCGAGCTGAGCAAGGGAGACACGTGGACCGCCGTCTCCAAAGGTCTCGACAGCTATAGCGTGGACAAGTCGGCTCCCGTGCGGCTCGGGGCGGCCCCGGCCCTTGACGGCAAAGGCCGGCTGACCGTGCCGCTTGCGCTGTTCACCGAGCTGCTTCAGGCGACCGTATCCTACAGCGGTGACGTCGTGAACCTGGAAGCGCCGAAAACGTAAAGATCAGGCAGGGGGAGCAGCTGCGGCTAAGCCGCTTTCCCGGCTTCACGAGCTCAACAAACAGGGCAGTCTCCCGTCCATGAAAGGGACGGAAAGACTGCCCTGCTCTGCTTGCTCCGCATGCTTGCGTCAGCGATAGTTATGCGTCGTCTCGACCGTTCCGTCGGCGCGGTGGATGACTGCGATGCCGCCGCGGCCGGAGGCGTCCTCCTTCGCTTGGCGGACCGCCTCCTCCTTGGTTCCGTAGGCCTGGCCGTCCTCGGCGCCTTCGTCCTTGACGAGCCAGCCGCCCTCATGCGGCACGACATGCTGCGTGCCTCCGCCGGTGCCGGAGCCGCGCTTGCGGCCGCCTTCGCCGCCCGAGCTCTCCCCGTCGCCCATGTCCCGGCCGGGATGGTCCTCCGCCCATTTTTCGGCTTGAGCGGTCGCGATGGCGATGGCCCGGCCTTCCTCATAGCCGTCCTCCAGCAGCGCGTTGGCGATTTCCACCGCCTTGCCGCGCGTCCGCTCGTCCAGGTTCTTCATGGACGGCGGATAGTCGTTTTTCTTCCATGGCATGCGCATCTCCTCCTTGGCACAGGCATCGCTCCGATCGGGCGGGTCAGAGCAGCGTCACGTCTCTTCCAGCGCGGGGCTCCTCGTCATCGACATGTTCGGTGCGCAGCGCTCCGGCTCCGGCCAAGATGCGGAGCGCGTCGCGGGCATCGCCCGGCGCCGCTTCGACGAAGACGAGGATGCGTCCGTCCTGCACCTCTTTCTCGTACCGCTTGGCGTCGCTCTCGGCGAAGCCCAACCCGACGAGCCCGCCGACGATGCCGAGCGTGCTCGCGCCGATGGCCGCCCCGCCGAGCGCGGCGACGATCGGACCCGCGGCGAGGATCGGCCCAATGCCCGGGATGGCGAGCGCGCCGAGGCCGGCCAGCAGGCCGACCGTGCCGCCGGCGAGGCCGCCGGTCGTCACGCCCGCGGCGATGCCCTCCGGCGCCATCGTTCCGGACTCGTCCAGCACGCCGTCGTACCTCTCCCGATCCCGCGTCAGCACGGACAGCTCGTCCCGGCTGAAGCCCGCTTGCTGCAGCTCGCGGAGCGCCTGCTCCGCCTGAGCGTCCCGTTCATATACCCCTACATATCGAATCGCCATGAAAAAACGCCTCCTTGTCGGGTCTCTTGGTAGAGACTTACCCCGACAGGCGGCGTCGCAATCGTTTTTAGACTTCTTCCAATAGACTCCGGCAAGCCGAGCACGACTCTCCGTAGCGCTGCCTCAACAGCTCCAGCTCCGACTCGTAGCCGCCGGCTCCGTACTTGGCCTTCTGCTCCAGCTCCAGAGCCAGCTTGGCCACGGCGGCGAAGCCGATGCTGAGCGAGGCCGACTTGACGTTGTGCGCCAGCCGCTCCATAAGGCCGTGCTGCTGCGCAGCGGAAGCCTCCAGCATCTGATGCAGCTTGGCCGGCGCGTCCTGCTCGTAGAGCGCGAGCAGATGCTCCAGCATGGAGCGGTCGTCCGCGCTCCACGGCCGCGGAGCGATGTCCTCGAGCGTCGCGACATGAATCAGCGGCTCCGCCTCCACCTCCTCCCCGCCCGCCCCAGGCTGCCGCAGCTCGCGGTGCCCCTGGGCGTCGGGCAGCCATTCCAGCAGCGCGGCGGCCAGCTTGTCGAGCGTGACCGGCTTCGTCAGGAAAGCGTCCATGCCGGCCTCGAACGCCTTGCTGCGCTCGCCAGCGAGCGCGCCGGCGGTCAGCGCGACGATCGGGACGCGGGGCATGCCCTGCCGCAACTCCTCCTCGCGGATAGCCTTCGCGGACTCCAAGCCGCCCATGACCGGCATCTGGTTGTCCATCAGGATGAGGCTCGGCTCATGCTTGCGCCACAGCTCGATCGCCTCCGCGCCGTTCGCCGCCACGACGACCGCCTCGAACCCGAGGTTGCGCAGCTGAAGGGAGGCGACATGCTGGTTGACGGGATTGTCCTCGGCCAGCAAGATGACGGAACGGGCGTCCTTGGCCAAGAGCCGGCTGCGCGCCGCCGAGCGTCCGCTGTCCGCGGACGGCGCCGGGGCGTCGGCCTGCTCCAGCTCGAGCTCGATGCCGAACACCGAGCCTTCGCCGAGCTTGCTTTCGACCGTGATCTGTCCGCCCATCAGCTCCACGAGATGCTTGGTGATGGAGAGACCCAGCCCCGTGCTGCTGAAGCGCTGGGTGAGGGAGCTGTCCACCTGGTAAAAGGGCGTGAACAGCTGAGCGGTGTCGGCTTCGGATATCCCGATCCCGGTATCCCGCACCTCGAGCCGCAGCCGCTGCCGGCCGCCGCTGCGCGACAGCAGGAACAGGCGCGTCTCCACCTCGCCGTCCTGCGTGAACTTGACCGCGTTGCCGACGAGATTGATGAGGATCTGGCGGAATCGCCCGCCGTCCCCGATCACTTCCGGATGGATGCGCGGATCGATATAGGTCTGCAGCGTCGTCCGCTGCAGCTGCGCCCGGGACTGCAGCAGTCCCAGCGTATGGCGGACGGCCGAGCGCAGGTCGAACTCCGAGCGCTCGAGGCGCATCTCGCCGGCTTCGATCTTGGACAGGTCGAGGATGTCGTTGATGATCGTCAGCAGCAGCTGGCCCGAATCGAGGATGATCGAGACCGAGTCGCGCTGCTGCTCGCTGAGCTCGGACTGAGCCAGCAGCTCGCTCATGGCGATGATGCCGTTCATCGGCGACCGGATCTCGTGGCTCATCGTCGCGAGGAACACGCTTTTGGAGCGGTTCGCCTGCTCGGCGCTCTCCTTGGCGAGCTTCAGCTCGATGTTCGTCTTGGCGAGCTGCCGCTGCACCGACACGAGCTCGTTGTTGAGCGCGGAGAACTCGTCGAAGGCGCGCAGCTCCTGCTCCATCTTCTCCACGACCTGGGCGGACAGCTTCTTGATCGTCTGCCGCAGCGTCACCATCTGCTGGTTGTTGATCTTGGTCAGCTCGTCGTAGAAATAAGAGTAGCCCGGATGATAGGTCGCGCCGACGACGAGCAGGCGGTCGTCCACGATGCCGCCGTTGAAATAGAACAGCTCCGTGCGCCCATCGAGCGTCAGGTTCAGCTCCCAGTTGTAGACGGCCTTCTCCCGCTCCAGCCGGAGCAGGAAGTCCCGGAACTTGATCCGGTTCAGCTCGTCCATCAAGGAAAAGACGCTGCTTCCCCCATCCAGATGGGGGGTCAGGCCGAAGTCGTCCCGAATGATCTGCGCGATCTCTCCGCTGCGCTTGCAGAGCAGGGAGACGACCCGATGATCCTGCGGCGGAGCCGCATGGTTGCCTTGCATGCGCCTCATCGCCCCTTTCGGCCGGCCAGCTCCGTCGCGACGCGCACGGATTCCTCGGCGTCGCGGCCATATCCGTCCGCGCCGACGGCGCGCCACAGCTTAGGGTCCGTGTTGAACGGGTAGCCCCCGACCAGGATGACGATGCCGCCGAGGTCCGGATCTTGGCGGACGGCGGCGATCATCTCCTTGACCAGGCTGACGTGGTACGTCATCGTGCAGGACAGAGCCAGAACGTCGGCCTTGTAGTCCTTGAGCAGGCGCAGAAGCGAGCGCGCCGGCACATTGGCCCCGACGTAGTAGGTATCCCAGCCGTTCATCTCGAAGATGTCCGTCACCATGCGCAGGCCGATCTCGTGCAGCTCGCCGCCGACGCAGGCCGAGACGAGCTTCATGCCCTTGCGGGAATGGTTGAACAGGTACGGGAACAGCTGGGACATGACCAGCTGCGTAGCCGCGCTGCAATAATGCTCTTGCGCGACCGTGATGCGGCCCGTCTGCCACAGACGGCCGATTTCGTATTGCGATTGCTGGAAAATATGCAGGTAGATCGATTGCAGCGGCGTGCCGGAGTCGACCAGGTCCATGACGAGGCGGCTCGCTTCGGCCCGCCGGCCTTCCAGCAGCAGCTCGGTATAGGCGGTGGCCTCGGCGGCCATGCCGCTTTCGTCCAGATGCGATCCTTGCTGCTCCGCCTCCGTGCTGAGCTGACGGAGCGCCGCATCCAGGTGCTGGCATACCATCACGTACTGGTCCGGCTCCAGCTCGGCGCGAAGCGCCTCTTGGAAGCAGAGGATGTTGATGTACAAGTCTTCCGTCGAGACCTCATATTGCTGCAGCAGCACGCGCAGCCAGGTCATATAGTTCGAGAACAGCAGCGGGCTTTCCAGATGGATGCTCTCGGCTAAATATTTGAGCGTGTAGATCGTGTCCTGCTTCGTCTTGATCCAGCCGATCTCGCCGAACTTCTCCTGAAGCTCGGGCTGGCGCTCGTACTGCAGACGGGTGATGTTCTCGGCCAGGCGGTCCTCTTGATCCAGGATCGCCTTGCCTACGGCGGAAACGTCCAGGGACATAAAAACCATCCTTTCCGACGCCGGAGCGGACTTCTTCATGATCCTCGGGCCGCGCCGGTCCAATTTTGAAATGATCCTGTTTTGAAATGATCCTATCTAGTATAGCATATCTTGCTTAGAGGATCGGAGACAGCAGCCGGCTGACCGATTCCTTGAACTTGTTCCAGAGGGAGCGGGAATCGTAATCCTCGAGCGACAGCTCCCGGCAATGGAGCAGGTCGTCGTGAAAGATCCGCTGCAGCCTCGTCGCGGTCGCGGAGTCGTAGATGAACGCGTTGACCTCGAAATTCAGCTTGAAGCTGCGGATGTCGATGTTCGCCGTGCCGACGGAGGCGATGTTGCCGTCGACGACGAGCGTCTTGGCGTGCAGGAAGCCGTTTTCGTACAGGTAGCACTTCACGCCTGCCGAGAGCAGCTCGCCGAAGTACGAGTGCGACGCCCAGTAGACGAAAAAGTGGTCGGGCTTGCTCGGCAGCATCACCTTGACGTCGACTCCGGACAAGGCGGCCATCTTGAGCGCGTTCAGCAGGCTGTCGTCCGGCACGAAGTAAGGCGTCTGCAGCAGGATCGACATCTTGGCCGAGTTGATCATCTTGATGTAGCCGTTCTTGATGTGCTGCCACTCGGAGTCGGGCCCGCTGGAGATGATCTGCATGCCGACGCTGCCGCCGGAGTCCGGCGCGGGGTAGTAGCGGCTGTCGGTCAGGAAGGGCTGCGTCGAAGCGAGGCTCCAGTCGAGCAGGAACCGGCCCTGCAGCTGCGCCACGGCCCCGCCCTGGATGCGCAGATGCGTATCGCGCCAAAAGCCGAAGCGCTTCACCTTGCCGACGTACTCGTCGCCGATGTTGAATCCGCCCACATAGCCGATCTTGCCGTCGATGACGACGATCTTGCGATGGTTGCGGTAATTGAGCCGAGGATTGATGAAAAAGATTTTCGACGGGAAGAAGGCGCCCACTTGTCCGCCGGCCTTCAGCAGCATGCGCAAATACTTCTTGTTCAGCCGGATGCTGCCGATGTCGTCGTAGATGAGCCTCACCTCGACGCCCTCCTCCGCCTTGCGGCAAAGCGTGTGCAGCACGCGCTTGCCGAGCTTGTCCGCGCGGATGATGTAGTACATCAGATGGATGTGGTGCGTCGCCGCCTCGATGTCGCGGATCAGCGAGTCGAACTTGCGCTCGCCGTCGGTGAACACCTCCACCTCGTTGTCCTGGGTGAACAGCGCGTCGCTCGACACCAGATTCATGTAAACCATATCCTGGTAATACGTCATGAGCGGATCGTTGAACGAATACAAGCCCTTCTCCACGATGCGCTGCTGCGTCTTCAGCCGCTGGCGCGCGTTTTTGAGCTGGCTCAGCTTGAACTTGTAGATCTTGCGGCGGCTGAGGTTCTGCCCGAGCAGCAGGTAGAGCACGAAGCCGATGCCGGGCAGGAAATAAAGAACCATCAGCCACGCCCATGTCGAGGCGATGTTGCGCCGCTCGAGGAAGATGACGGCGATGGCGAGGAGGATATTGAGCACATAAAAAATGGAATAGGCCTGCTGGAAGTAGATCAACTCGGCACCCGCCCTGTCTGGAGATTCAAGTGGCGGCCGCAGCCCGCGGATGGCGGAAGCGGCCGGCCTCTTCAAGTATACCAGACTTGGCCGGCCGGATAGCAGGGGCCGCGCGCCGGCGCGCCGAGAAAAAGTTCCCGCAAGCGGCCGCCGTGCGGCCCGGCCGGATTTGACAAGGCTTTCGGAACCGTCTAATGTGCGAATGAGACGATGGCCGCGCGGCAAGCTCGCTTCCGCGCGGACCGACATCAAGGAAGCGGGAGGAAACGAAACGATGAACTTCAAGCAGGCGGCGGGCATCCAGGCGGCCGAAGCGGTCGCGAGCGGGATGAAGGTCGGGCTCGGTACGGGATCGACCGTCTACTACACCATTCTGGAGCTGGGACGGCGGATGAAGGAAGAGGGCTTGCGCTTCACGGGCGTGCCGACCTCGGAGGCGACCGAGAAGCTCGCGCTGGAGCTCGGCATTCCGCTCGCGGAGCTGTCGGAGCTCGAGCCGCTCGACGTCACGATCGACGGTGCGGACGAGGTTACGCAAGGGCTTGACCTCATCAAGGGCGGCGGAGCGGCTCATTTTCGCGAGAAGATGGTGGCGGCCGTATCCAAGCGACTCGTCATCGTCGCCGACGAGTCCAAGGCCGTCGGCAAGCTCGGCGCGTTCACCGTGCCGGTCGAGATCGCCGCTTACGGCTGGCGCTCGACCGCGAAGCGCGTCGAAGCCGCCGGCTGCCGCGCCGTGCGCCGCGAGCGGGAAGGACAGCCGATCGTGACCGACAACGGCAATTACGTGCTCGACTGCGACTTCGGCCTGATCGACGACCCCGGCGCGCTCGACCGCCAGCTCAAAGGACTGCTCGGCGTGCTGGAAACCGGCCTGTTCGTCGGCATGGCCGACGCCGCCTACGTCGCCGGACCGGAGGGCGTGCGCGTCATGCGGCGCGAGGCCGGGGAACGGAGCTAGCCCATGGAGGAGAACTGGAAGCAAGCGGCAGAAACGGGACAGGAGAGCCGAACGGCGAAGCATGCGGCCGGCGGCTCCGACACGGGACGCGAGGCGGCCGAGCGCGAGGTCAAGGTGGCGGCGGCGGCAGGACGCGCCTTGCCGAGCCGCGTCAAGCGCAAGCGCATCGTACTCACCGGCGGCGGCACGACGGGCCATGTGAGCGTCAATCTGGCGCTCATCCCCGGCCTGCTCGAGGACGGCTGGAGCGTGCATTATATCGGCTCGCGGGACGGCATCGAGCGCTCCCTGATCGAGCCGATCGAGGGCGTGACGTACCATTGCGTCTCCACCGGCAAGCTGCGGCGCTACTGGGACCGCAAGAATGTCACCGACGCGCTGCGCGTCGGCAAAGGGCTGCTCCAGGCCGCCTCGCTCATCCGGAAGCTGAAGCCGGACGTCGTCTTCTCCAAGGGCGGCTTCGTCAGCGTGCCGGTCGTGCTCGCGGCCAAGCTGAACCGCGTGCCGGCGATCATCCACGAATCCGACGTGACGCCGGGCCTCGCCAACCGGATCGCGATCCCGTGCGCGACGGCCGTCTGCACGACGTTCCCGGAGACGGCGGCCTATATCAAAGGCGCCAAGGTCGTGCAGGCCGGGCCGCTCGTGCGGCCGGAGCTGTACCAAGGCGACGCCGAGCGCGGCCGGCAGCTGTGCGGCTTCGACCGCAGCCGCCCCGTGCTGCTCGTCATGGGCGGCAGCCTCGGCTCGCGCCGGCTCAACGAGGCGATAAGCGAGGCGCTGCCGGAGCTGCTGCCGCGCTGGCAGGTCGTGCATCTGCGCGGCAAAGGCCAGGCGAGCCCGGCGGCGGTCGAGGATGGCGGCAAGCAAGCGCCGCATAGCGCCAGCGGCGCCGAAGGCGCGGCAGGCGGCTCGGCTCCATCCGGGACGGACGCCACCGCGAAAAGACCGCTTGCGCCGACGGGGTCTGGATCGTCCGCATCGGCAGCCGGCCATCGGGACGCTGGCCTTCAGCCGGGCGGTCCGCTCGTCCGCATCGGCGGCGTGCCCGTCGACCCGGCTGCGGAGCGGCTAGCGGCGGGCGGCCCGGGCGGGTCCGACGGGCTCGTGCCGCTCGCTCCCGAAGGAGAGGAGGCCGGCCACAAGCTGATCGAGCCGATGGGCGGCTACCGCTCCTTCGAGTACTTGTCCGAAGAGCTGCCGGATGTGCTCGCGATGGCCGATGCCGTGCTCTCGCGAGCCGGCGCGAACGCGATCTTCGAGCTGCTGGCGCTGCGCAAGCCGATGCTGCTCGTGCCGCTGACGCTCGCGCAGAGCCGCGGCGACCAGATCCGCAACGCCGCCTCGTTCGAGGCGGCGGGGCTGGCGCGCGTGCTGCCGGAGGAGAAGCTCTCCACCGTCACGCTGCTGCAGGAGCTGCGCGCGCTCGCGGACAGCGGCCCGGAGCTCGACGCCCGCATGGCGGAGGCCGCTCCGGCCGATCCGCTTCCGCTGCTGCATCGGCTGATCCGCGAGGCGGCGGAAGGCCGGGGATAGCTAGCGGTCCCGGCAGCAGTCCGGTTTTTCGGGCCGCAACGGCTGGGGAGGGCGTTTCTTCTGCCTGCAGCCGGATTTTGCAAGCGTTCGAGGACGCCCGCACGCGGACGACGTCGGCAGCGCATAGGGAATCAACATCAAAAAGGCATCTCTCGCGTCGAGTCGACGTGGGAGATGCCTTTTTGGAGCGTGCTAGCTGCGGCATGACTGCCGGCGGGCACGACAAGGGAGCCGATCGATTCATGGCCGGCTCGATGCGCAGCGCATCGGATCGCGACGAGGGAGTCGAAATGCCTTGGCTGGCGGAGAGCGAGCACCTTGTACCGACGAGGGGTGGCCATCAGGCAGAGCTGCGCTCTAGGCGCGCGCGGCCGCCTCCGGCACGCGCGCGGCGACCAGCGCGCGCACCTCGTCCGCGCTGTCCAGGTCGAGCGCAGCGGCGGCCAGCCCCGCCAGCTCGGTGCGGCTCAGGCGCGAGAGCAGCGCCCGCGTGCCGAGGATGGCGGACGAGCTCATGCTGAACTCGTCCAGCCCCATGCCGAGCAGCAGCGGCACCGCCAGCGGCTGCCCGGCCATCTCGCCGCACATGCCGACCCATTTGCCTTCGGCGTGGGCGGCGCGGATGACGCGGTCGATGAGCCGCAGCACCGGCGGGTGCAGCGGATCGCCAAGCGCGCCGAGCTTCGGATGCATCCGGTCCGCCGCCATCGCGTACTGCACGAGGTCGTTCGTGCCGATGCTGAAGAAGTCGACCTCGCGCGCCAGCCGGTCGGCCATCATGGCCGCGGCGGGAATCTCGATCATGATGCCGGCCTCCATCGGGCCGCCGAGCTCCCGCCCCTCGGCGAGCAGCTCCGCGCGCGCCTCGTCCAGCAGCGCCTTGGCGCGCCGCCACTCGCCGATCGTCGCGACCATCGGGAACATGACCTTGACGTTCCCGTGCGCTCCCGCCCGCAAGATCGCCCGCAGCTGCGTCTTGAACAGCTCCGGCCGGTCGAGGCTGATACGCAGCGCCCGATAGCCGAGGAACGGATTGTCCTCGCGGGGCAGCTCCAGCAGCGGCAGCTCCTTGTCGCCGCCGATGTCCATCGTGCGGATGACGACAGGGCGATCCGACCCCATCGCCTCCGCCGCGGCGCGGTAGGCGCCGTACTGCTCGTCCTCGCTCGGCAGCGAGCTCCGGCCCATGTACAGGAACTCCGTGCGGAACAGCCCGACACCCTCGGCGTCGTGGCGGCGCGCCTGCTGGGCATCCTCGGCCGATCCGATGTTGGCGGCGAGCTCGACCGCCGCGCCGTCCGCCGTCACCGACGGCCGGCCGCGGTACGCCTCGTTCTCCGCGAGCGCGCGGCGATGCCGCTCCTGCAGCGCCCGGTACCGCTCAAGCTGCTCTGGTGAAGGATTCATCACGATCTCGCCGCTGAACCCATCGACGACGACGGTCTGCCCGTCGCGGATGTCCGCCAGCGCCTCGCCCGCGCCGACCGCCGCCGCGACGCCGACCGAGCGGGCGATGATCGCGCTGTGCGACGTGCGGCCGCCCGCTGCCGTGGCGAAGCCCGCCACCTCCGCCGGATCGAGCGCCGCCGTATCCGACGGCGTCAAGTCCTCGGCGATCAGCACGTACGGAAGGCTCGCTCCAGTCCCGGCATGGGAGGAACGACCCCGTGCCGGGGCATCTGCGGACGGGGACAGGGCGTCTTCCTCTGCATCCGCCGCGCCTGGCTCGGAAGCAGCCGTTTCAGACATCGGTTTCTCCGACGCCGCTCCCCTGCCTTCCGCCTCTGCCGCTCCGACGGCATCTCCGGCGCCTGCCGGCGCGTCATCCTGCAGCAGCCGGATGACGCGCCGGCTCACGTCCCGCACGTCCGCCGCGCGCTCGCGCAAGTACGGATCGTCCAGCGCCGCGATGATCGCCGCGACCTCCTCCGCCGTGCGCCACAGCGCGGCGTCCGCGGCCAGCCGCTCCTGGGCGACGAGCTCCCGGGCCACGCCGACGAGCTCCTCGTCCTCGAGCAGCAGCGCATGCGCCTCGAAAATCTCGGCTTCCTTGTCCCGGCCGTCGGCGGCCATCCGCGCCCGCAGCGCTTCCAGCTCGGCAGCCGCCCGCGCGACGGCGGCGTCCAGCCGCGTCGCCTCGCGCTCCGCCTCCTCCGCCGCGACATGCCGCTCCGCGACGGCGACGTCCGCCCCGAGACGCTTCGCGATGCCGATCGCGTAGCCCGGAGCGGCGCCGATGCCTTGAATCGTCCGCATCGCCGCCCCTACTCCGCCTCGGCGGCGCTCAGCACCGCGCCGATCGCGTCGACGACGGCCTCCGCGCCGTCGCCCTCGGCCGCTACCGTGATCGAGTCGCCCTGCTTGGCGCCGATCGACAGCACCTTCACGAGGCTTTTCGCGCTGCCGCGCGTCTCGCCCTTGACGAGATGCACGTCGCCGGCGAAGCCTTTGGCCGCCTCGACGATCTTGCGCGCCGGACGGGCATGGATACCCGTCGGGTTGGCGATGATGAATGTCTTTTCCATGATGGAATCTCTCCTCTCGAATGAAAAGCCGGAATTCTTCCTACAGCTTCTTCTTGATCTCATCCTTGAGCTGCTCGGACGACGTGCCGAAGATCGCCTGCACCGCGCCCTTGCCCAGGCGGATGACGCCGGAGGAGCCGAGCTTCTTGAGCTCCGCGTCCTTCACCTGCGTGTCGTCCTTCACGACGAGCCGCAGCCGGGTGATGCACGCGTCGACGCTCTCGATGTTGCCGGGGCCGCCCAGCGCGGCGAGCACCTGCGACGCCTTGTCGTTCGAGCCGAGCTCCTGGCTGCCGGCGACGTCGTCCGGATTGGCGCTCGTGCCCGTCTCCGACGGGTCCTCGTCCTCGCGTCCCGGCGTCTTCAGGTTAAGCTTGACGATGAGCACGCGGAACAGCACGTAGTACACGGCCGCGAACGCCAGGCCGACCGGAATGAGCATGAGCGGGTTCGTCGACAGCTGGTAGTTGATGAGGTAGTCGAGCAGGCCCGCCGAGAAGCCGAAGCCGAGCTTCACGTCCAGCTCGTACATGATCCAGCCGCTGACGCCGGCGAGGATCGCATGCACGACATACAGCAGCGGCGCGACGAACATGAACGCGAATTCGAGCGGCTCCGTGATGCCCGTCAGGAACGAGGCGACGGCGGCGCCGACGAAGATCGAGGCGACCGTCTTGCGCCGCTCGGGGCGCGCCGTGTGGATGATCGCGAACGCCGCTGCCGGCAGCGCGAACATCATGATCGGGAAGAAGCCGGTCATGAACATGCCCGCCGTCGGGTCCTCCGCGAAGAAGCGGTGCAGGTCGCCGGTGACGAGCTTGCCGTCCTCGCCGGTGAACGAGCCGATCTGGAACCAGGCGATGCTGTTGATGATGTGGTGCAGGCCGAACGGCAGCAGCAGCCGGTTGGCGACCATGTAGATAAACGCGCCGACGCCGCCGAGGCTGACGACCCAGTTGCCGAACGCGTCGAGCCAGCCCTGGACCGGTCCCCACACGAGCGCGCAGACGAGGCCGACGAGAATCATCGACGCCGACGTCACGATCGGCACGAAGCGTTTGCCGCCGAAGAAGCCGAGCCAGTCCGGCAGCTTGATCTTATGGAAGCGGTTGTACATGTACGCCGCCACGAGGCCGGACAGGATGCCGCCGAGCACGCCCATGTTCAGCACCGTGTCTTTGCCGATGATGCCGGGGAAGACGCCCGGACCGGCCTTGAGCACGTTCGTGAGCACGAAGTAGGCGATGACCGCCGCGAGCGTCGCGACCGCGTCGCCCGCCATGCCGATGGCGACGCCGACCGCGAAGATCATCGGCAGGTTGTCGAAGATGGCGTTGCCGCCGGCGGCCAGGAACGGAGCGATGTACGTATTGAGCCATTCGCCGGCGGAGCCCCAGCCGAAGTCCTTGACGTAGTCGATGTTGCCGAAGCGCAGCAGGATCGCCGCCGCCGGCAGCGCCGCGACCGGCAGCATGAGCGATTTACCGATTTTCTGCAGAAATGCGAGCATATCGTGTTCTCCTTTACGTTTTGAGTCGTTACGCCTGCTTGAGCGTCACGGCGTACTTGCCGGCTTCGCCTGCGCGCAC